>JBFWNN010000030.1:0-67549 GCA_050251035.1 Parvibaculaceae bacterium | reverse complement strand
CAATTTGCCAAAACCGCCCCCACTACGCAACGGCAAAAAATCGCTATTTTTTTAGTGTTTCAATGTGCTTGAGCGTGATCCAGAGTGATCGAATTGAGGTTAGTGGGGTGATTGTGGACGAGGATGACGGCGCTGGCCGCCAGCTCGAGCGCGCGCTTGATCACCTCGCGCGGATAGACCGGCGTGTGGTCGACCGTGCCTTCGCCCTGGACTTCATCGGCGATGAGGCCGTTCTTCTTGTCGAGGAACAAAATGCGGAACTGCTCGCGCTCGGCGAAGGCCATGGCGGCGCGGCAATAATCGAGGACCGCCGACCAGGAAGCGAGGAGGGCGCGGGGACGGATCTCGGCCTTGGCGAGACGCAGGCCGGCCGCGTGAACGAGCTTGAGCTCGGTCACCACCGCCTCGCCGACGCCCGGCACTTCCTTCAGCCTTTCGGGGGTGGCGCTGATGACCTCGGCGAAGCTGCCGAAGCGCTGGATGAGCGCCTTGGCGAGCGGCTTCACGTCAAGGCGTGGGATGGCGCGGAACAGGATGAGCTCGAGGAGCTCGTAGTCGGGCAGGGCGCCGGCGCCACCCGCGCGGAAGCGCTGGCGCAGACGATCGCGATGGCCCAGATGGTGGGGCTTGCAGATCGTCCCGGTCTCGATGGCGACGGCTTCATTGGAGCGGCTGCCGGATATGCGAGGCCGCAGGCTCAGGGGCAATTCGACAATGTCAGCACCGGCGCCGTTGCGCCCGATGTCGACCGCAGCTTCATCAAGTGCGCTGGTTGCGTCGAAGGCTTTTGCGTTCATGGTCTTTGGAACATACCATGAACGTGGATGTCCGGCAAGAACGACGGAGATCAGCCTTGTGCGGCCGGCGGGTAGTCGAGGCCCTTGGGCGACAGAGTGAAGATCTCGCAGCCCGTTTCAGTGACACCGATCGTGTGCTCGAACTGGGCCGAGAGCGAGCGGTCGCGGGTGACCGCCGTCCAGCCGTCGCTCAGGATCTTCACATGCGGCCGGCCGAGATTGATCATCGGCTCGATGGTGAAGAACATGCCGGGCTTCAGGGCGACGCCTTCGCCGGGCCGGCCATAATGCAGGATGTTGGGATGGTCGTGGAATTCGCGCCCCAGGCCATGGCCGCAGAAATCACGCACCACCGAGCAGCGCTCGGCTTCGGCATAGGCCTGGATGGCATGGCCGATATCGCCGGTCTTGTTGCCGGGCTTCACCGCGGCGATGCCGCGCATCAGGCTCTCGAAGGTCACTTCCATCAGCCGCTCGGCTTTGCGGTTGACCTCGCCGACCCGATACATGCGACTGGCATCGCCGTGCCAGCCCTCGACGATCAGCGTCACGTCGATATTGACGATGTCGCCCTCGCGCAGCGGCTTGTCATTGGGAATGCCGTGGCAGACGACATGGTTGATCGAGGTGCAGATCGACTTGGGAAAGCCGCGATAGTTGAGCGAGGCGGGCACCGCATTGTGGTCGCGCGCGAACTCGGCGACGACACGGTCGAGCGCCTCGGTGGTGACGCCGGGACGGACGAGGGGAACGAGGAGATCGAGGGCCTCCGCTGTCAACCGCCCGGCCTTACGCATGGCCGCGAAGCCCTCAGGGCCATGCAGCTTGATCTGGCCGGTACGGCCCTCGGTGCCGTCTTGCGCTTTCACATAGGTCATGACGGTTTCACATAATGGCGAATGCGGAGTCCGGCAAGTTTTGGGTCTTGACCTTCACATTTCAGGCTTTATATAGACAAATAGCAATATAGATGGAAAGCTATTTATGGTTCAGCTCGACCTCGTTTTCGCGGCTCTGGCCGACCCGACAAGGCGGGCGATCCTGGCCCGCCTCGCCCAGGGCGAAGCCACGGTGAACGAGCTCGTGGCGCCGTTCGCGCTGCGCCAGCCGACCATTTCGAAACATCTGAAAGTGCTGGAAGGGGCGGGGCTCGTGACCCGCGGGCGCAGCGCCCAGTTCCGCCCCGTCCGCCTCAATCCAGCGCCGCTTGCCGGCGCCGCCCAATGGTTCGGCGACTATCGTCGCTTCTGGGAAGAAAGCCTCACCCAGCTGGGCGACTATGCCAAAGAACTGCAACACAAGGAGAGCGTCATGAACGTCATGAATGTGAAGGAAGCCACCGCCGACCGCGAGCTCGTCGTCACCCGCGACTTCGATGTGCCGGCGCGCTTCCTGTTCGAAGCCTACAGCAGGCCCGAGCATCTCAAGCGCTGGTTCGGACCCAGGGGCTATCCGCTCACCATGTGCGAAGTCGATTTCCGCGTCGGCGGGCGCTACCGCTTCGCCATGACCGGACCCAGCGGCACGCAGAACACGCCCTTCGGCGGCGAATATCTGGAGATCGTGCCCGACAAGAAGATCGTCTTCGACAACAGTTTCGAAGAGCCCAATCCGCGCAAGATGATCATGACCGTCACCTTCGAGGAAAAAGACGGCAAGACCAAGCTCGTGATGCACACACTTTTCGAATCCAAGGCGATGCGCGACGAATATGTCGGCGTCGGCATGGAGGAAGGCATCAATTCCGGCTTCGATCAGCTTGCCGATGTCGTGGCCGAGCTCAGAAGCAAAGGGTAAGATCAGCCGACACTCCCGCCCGATGCGGCCAGGAGGATCCTGGCCTCATCGGCGCTCTGCGCCGGCATGTCGACGACGAAACGGCGCTGATGCATGACCACGATCCGGTCGGCGACGGCGAGGAGCTCCTCGATCTCGGACGAGATGACGAGGACGGCGACGCCGGTCGAGGCGAGACGGCGCAGCATCTGGTGGATTTCGGCCTTGGCGCCGACATCGACGCCGCGCGTCGGCTCGTCGCAGACCAGGAGCTTCGGCGCGGTGAGCAGAGCGCGGGCGATCAGCACCTTCTGCTGGTTGCCGCCGCTCAGCTTGACGATGGGTTTGTCGAGGCTGGCGGCGACGAGTTGCAAGCGCTGGAGCATGTCGCTCGCCAGCTGGCGTTCCCGGCGGGCGGCGCGGAACGGACCCCGCCGCAAAGCGGGCAGGGCCGCCGCCGTCGCATTGGCGATGATGTCGAGGCCGGAAAAGATGCCGTCGCGCTTGCGGTCCTCGGTCAGATAGACGATGCCGTGGCCTATGGCCTCGGCCGGCGAGGCGATGGCGAGCGTGCGGCCTGCATGCTCGACCGTGACCGAAGCCGTGGCGCGGCGCGTGCCGCCGAGGGCGCGCGCGAAAGTGGTGCGCCCGGCACCGACCAACCCGGCAAGGCCCAGGATCTCGCCCGCCCGCAAAGTGAGCCCGCTTTCCACGCCATCGGCACGATAGGTGATCTGGAAGGAGGGGTGATGCGCCGCCTTGTCCGCATGGCCGTCGATGCGACTATAGGCGCCGCTGCGGCCGATCATCAATTCGACGAGCTCGGGCAGCGCCAGGCCTTGCACTTCGCGGGTCGCGATCTTGCGGCCGTCTCTCAGCACGCTGACCCGGTCGGCGATGGCCAGCACTTCGCGCAGATGATGCGACACATAGAGCACCAGGATGCCCTGCGCCTTGAGACTGCGGATGATGGCGAAGAGATTGTCCTGCTCGGCGAGCGAAAGCACCGCGGTCGGTTCGTCCAGGATGAGGATGCGCGGCGACAGAGACAAAGCGCGTGCGATCTCCACCAGCTGCTGCTCGGCGACGCTGAGCGACCCGACTTCGGCCTGGGCGTCGAGCTCGAGGCTGAGACGGTCGAGAAGGGCGCGCGTATCCGCCACCAGGCGGCGCCGGTCGATGAGACCGAAGGCGCTCTTGGGCTCGCGTCCGAGGAAGATGTTGCGCGCGACCGAAAGCTGCGGGACGAGGCTGAACTCCTGATAGACGGTGGCGATGCCGAGCGCCTGCGCCGCGGCGGGATCGGCCAGGCGCACGACCTTGCCGTCGATCGCGATCTCGCCCTCGCTCGGCACCTGCGCGCCGGAGATGAGCGACATGAGCGTGGACTTGCCGGCGCCATTGGCGCCGACAAGGGCGTGAACCTCGCCGCTCGCGGCGGTGAGGTCGATGCCGGACAGAGCCACGACGCCGGGAAAGCGCTTGGTGACGCCCTTGACCGTCAGCAATGGCGCGCCGGTTCCGTCCATCACTGCTTGGGCAGGAATTCCGCCGGCAGCTCGGTCGCCCACCAGTCGTCCGGCGCCTTCTCGTCCACATATTTCCCGATGTCGGCCGGCGCTATGTAGACGGAAGGCACGGCGGTGCCGCGGGTGACACTGTTGCCTTTCAGGATGTCGATGCCGACCTTCACCGCCTCCTGGCCGGCGCGCGTCGGGAAGGTGACGGCGCCGCCCTGTTTGTGCTTGGCGACCCATTTCAGCCAGCCATTATATTCATCGCCCGGCGACATGATCACCTCGCCGAGGCGCCCCGCCTCGTCGAAGGCTTCGGCAACGCCGATCGACATCTGGCCCGCGGGCGAGAAGACGCCGTCGATCTTGGGGAAACGCTGCAGCAGATTCTCGGTGATCTGCTTGGCCTTGGCGCGGTTCCAGTCGCCATATTCGGTGCTGACCAGTTCGACCTCGGGGAATTCCTTGAGCACCGTCTGCAGCGCGTCGAGCTGGTCGACCGCCGCCGTCGTGCCGGCGATCGGCAGCATGGCGACGATCTTGCCTTTGCCGCCGAGATCGGCCATCAGCTGACGCGCCACCTTCTCGCCGAGCTGCCACTGGCTGATATAGGCGTTGGACACGGTGCCGGGATTGTCGGTGAAGCCGCCACCCGCCTGCACCGTCGGAATGCCGGCCGCGACCGCGCGCTTGAGCACGTCGGAGATCGCATTGTCGTCGACCGGCCAATAGATCAGGAGGCTGATGTTCTGGCGCAGCAGGTCCTCGATATCGGCGACCTGCTTGGCGGGATTGAAGGCGGCGTCGGTGACGATGACGTCGGTGATCTCGGAATGCCTGGAGGCTTCCCAGCGCACATGCTGGAGCGCGAAGACCACCCAGGAGTTGGACAGATAGCCGGCCGAGACGCCGATCTTGTATGGGCCGTCCTTCTTGAACTTGCCGGTGTCGACGGCCTCCGCCGCCTTCTCCGTCTGCGCCTTGTCGGTGGCCTGATCGGCGAAAACCGGCGCGGTCACGAGGCCGAGCGCCGCCAATGCGGTCAGGCCCAGGAATGGTCGTCGTGCAATCTTCATGTTCGTCTCTCCCTTGTTAGCGTCTTTCCTAGCTGGTTCTGGAATTGAGCCCGCCATGGATGGCCGAGGCGAGGATGATGATGACGCCCATCACCACGAGCTGCATGTGGTAGGGCAGGCCGCTGATGTTCACGAGATTGAAAGCGATCACCAGCACCAGGACGCCCGCAACGGTGCCGGCGATGCCGCCGCGGCCGCCTTCGAAGGTGGTGCCGCCGAGCACAATGGCCGCCAGCACCTGAAATTCGAGGCCCTGTCCCGACAGCGTGCTGGAGACGCCCGAGCGCGCGAGCAGCGCTATGCCCGCGAGCGCGCCGAAGAGTCCCGAAAGAGCGTAAGCGAGCACGATGGTGCGCGCGACCGGGAGACCAGCGAGGCGCGCGGCGTCGCGGTTGCTGCCGATGAGATAGAGCCGGCGGCCGAAGAGCGTGGTCTTCTGCACGACGAGTCCGAGCGCGGCGAGGCCCAGAAACACCAGAGCCAGGACCGGCAGCATGCCGAGGATGCGATGGTTGAAGAATTCGCGGAAGCCGGGCGCCACGATGCCGCGGGCCGTGCCGCCCGAATAGATCTGGGTGAGGCCGAGGACGGCGATGCCGGTGCCGAGCGTCAGGATGAAGGGCGAGACGCGGGTATAGGCGGCGGCTACGCCGTTGAGCGTGCCGATCAGCGTTCCGGCGAGGCAGGCGACGACGAGCGCCCAGGCCAGATTGCCGGCATCGCCGTTCATCTGCACCGCGCAGAGGACGGAGGTGAGCGAGATCACGGCGCCGACCGAGAGATCGACGCCGCCCAGGACCATGACGAAGGTGACACCGATCGCGGCGATGCCAATGGGCGCCACCTGGCGCAGGACGTTGAAGAGGTAGGAGGGCTGCAGGAAGGCTTCCGAGACCAGGACGGCGGCACCATAGACCAGGAGCAGCACGACAAAGATCGCATAGCGCGCGGCGAAGGCGAGGGCGGCGTCGTTGCGGATTGCCGAAAGAGCCGTCATGCCCGGGCCTCTCTCGGCTGATTGAGGAGGATGGCGATGACGACGATCATCCCCTTGATGAACATCTGCACGAAGGCCGAGACCTCGAGCAGATTGAGAATGTTGGAGATGATGGCGAGGGCCAGCACGCCGCCGATCGAGCGCAGGACGCTGCCGCGCCCGCCGGCGAGCGCGGTGCCGCCGAGAACGACGGCGACGATGGAATCGAGCTCGAGGCCGGTGCCGGCGAGCGGATATCCCGTGCCCAGGCGGCCGGCGAGAAGAAGGCCGGCGAGGCCGGCGAAAGCGCCCGAGATCACAAAAGCGGCCAGGCGCACGGCGCCGATATCGACGCCGGCGCGCCTGGCGCTCTCGGCATTGCCGCCGGCCGCGACCAAGTGATAGCCGAAGCGCGTATGCGCGAAGACGAGTTGGGCGAGGCCCGCGAGGACGACGAGCAGGAGGGCCGAGAGCGGGATGCCGGCCACGTCGCCATTGGCCAGCGACTGCAGGAAAGGCGAGGCCTGGCCGACGCTGCGGTCGGTGATGGTGAAGATGACGCCCTGCAGGATGGACAGCATGCCGAAGGTCAGGATCAGCGGATGCAGCTTGAGACGGTTGACGAGCACGCCGTTGATGAGACCGATGGCGGCGCCGAGAAGGAGCATCAGGGGCACGACGATAAGCGTCAGCGACGGGTCGCCGCCCAGGATGAGACAGGCCAGCACGACCACCAGCCCTGCGATCATGCCGACGCTCAGGTCGATCAAGCCGGCGGCGATGACGAAAGTCTGGCCGATGGCGATGATGCCGAGCACGCTCGACTGGCGCAGGATATTGGCGAGATTGGCCGGGTCGCGGAAGGCCGGTATGGCCATGGCGGCGGCAAGGCTTGCCGCCAGCAGCAACAGCCAGATGCCGGCCGTTTCCAGATCCAGCCTTGCCTGCCTGAGAGCTAAAGCCATGACAGCGCCGTCTCGGTGTCGGCGACCCAGCCGAATTTCATGGCGAAGTTCTTGAGCGTGGCGGCATGGAGGTCGGGCGCATAGGATGAGACGGCGTCGGCGACGATCGTGGTGCGATAGCCATGGTGGAAGGCCTCGCGGGCCGTCTCCTCGACGCAGATTTGGGTGACGGTCCCGGTCACCAGCAGCGATGCGACGCCGCGGGCGCGCAGGCGCCGGTGGAGATCGGTGTCGTGAAAGGCGCCATAGCCGTATTTGTCGATGACGATCTCGTCCGCCTGGGGCACAAGCTCGTCGATTACGTCGACGCAGTCGCGCGGTCCTTCAATGTCGGGATAGGTGCGCGCGTGGCCTTTCCAGCAGCTCCTGATGTCGGGCCAGCATTGCGGCGACCAGTGCCATAAGAGGTTCGGCTCTTCCTTGGCGAGGAAGCGGGTGAAGATCACCGGCCGGCCCTGCGCGCGGAACGCGTCGATCAGGCGGCGGATCGGCGCGATGGTGGCGCGGGCATCCGGCACTTCGAGCGGTGCACCCTTGCGGACGAAGTCATTCTGCATGTCGATGACGAGGAGGGCAGGGTCGCGCAGCCGCTCGCCTGGCGGGACATGAGCTGCGGCCTCGAATGCCGGCGCGGCCAAATCCTTCCTCCCCGTTTTGTCTGAGCCGACGGCGGGATTTTTCATGCGCCGGCCTTGCCCGCTCAGCATGGGGTAGGTTAAAACGGGAGTCAATGCCATCCAACTGTTTGGTTGAAAAATGATCGAAGCTCAGGCCAGCAGCACCCCGCGCCGCCGCAAGGAGGCCCTGGGCGCGACGTCGCGGGAGACACTGCTCAAGGCGGCCAAGGAGGCGTTCGCGGCGCGGGGCCTGGAGGGCGCGCGGGTCGACGACATCGCGCGCCGGGCCGGGATCAACAAGCAGCTCGTCTATCATTATTTCGGCAACAAGGACGGGCTCTACACCGCGGTGCTCGAGCAGATCTACCGCGAGATCCGCGAGCGCGAGCAGGAGCTGCATCTGGCCAGCTTCCCGGCCGAGGAGGCGATGCGCCGCCTGGTCGAGTTCTCCTTTGATTATCTGGCACAACATCCTGAATTCGTTGCCCTCATCGCGGACGAGAACGCGCATGACGGACGCCATCTGAAAGGCGCTCCGCAGGTCGAGGAGATGAACCGGCCGATCATCGACCTCCTGCGCGAGACGCTCGAGCGGGGCATGCGGGAAGGCATCTTCCGCAAGGGCCTCGATCCCCTTCACATCTATCTGTCGATCGCCGGCATGGCCTTCTTCTATTTCGCCAATGTCCATACGCTGAGCCGCGTCTTCAACCGCAAGCTGGGCTCCGAAGCCGCCATCGCCGAGCGTCGCGCCCATATCGTCGATTTCGTTCTGAACGCCATCCGGGCCCGATGATGATTCCAACCCGCTGCTTGACAATTCTCCTCGTCACTCACAAAATCAACTAACTGGTTGATGTAAGAAAAAGAGATCGGGAGACGGGCGCATGAACGAGTACAGGCCGTCGCGGAAAAGCTCATCGTCCGGCGCTATCAAGGATGTGGAGGCGCTCGAGGAGAGGCTGTCGCGACCCGACGACGACGTCATCGCCGATCTCGGCCGTCTCGACGGCGACATACTCATCCTCGGCGCCAGCGGCAAGATGGGGCCGACACTCGCCCGCATGGCGCAGCGCGCCGCGCCCGACAAGGCGGTCCATGCCGTCGCGCGCTTCTCCGACCCGGCGGTCGAAGCCTCTCTCAAGGCGCATGGCATCGAGACCATCAAGGCCGATCTCCTCGATCCCGAGGCGGTGAAACGGCTGCCCAAGGCGAAGAACGTCATCCTGATGACCGGCTTCAAATTCGGCGCCATGCAGGCGCCGGCCCGCACCTGGGCGACCAACACGCTGCTCGCTGCGCAAGTCGCAAGCGCGCTCAAGGACTGCCGGCTGGTCGCCTTCTCGACCGGCTGCGTCTATCCCTTCGTGCCGGCCACCGGCGGCGGCGCAACCGAAGACGATCCGCTGACGCCGCCCGGCGAATATGCCAACAGCTGCGTCGGGCGCGAGCGCGCGATCGAATGGCACAGCGAGCGCAACAACATCGCCGGCCGGCTGTTCCGCCTGAACTATGCGATCGATCTGCGCTATGGCGTGCTCCATGACATCGCGGTCAAGGTCCGCGACGGCAAGCCGGTCGACGTCACCACGGGCTATGTCAATGTGATCTGGCAGGGCGATGCCAATGCCATGGCGCTGCGCGCGCTCGGCCAGGCGCTGCATCCGATAGCTCCGCTCAATGTCACCGGCCCTGAGCTCATCCCGGTGCGCGGGCTGGCGCAGTGCTTTGCCGAGCGCCTGGGCAAGACGGTGGAGATCGTCGGTGAAGAGGCGCCGACGGCGTGGCTCAACAATGCCGCCGAAGCCTTTCGGCTCTTCGGCTATCCCAAGGTGCCGCTGCTGCAGATGGTCGACTGGGTGGCCGACTGGGTCGGCCGCGCCATGCCCAGCCTCACCAAGCCCACGGGCTTCGAGGTCCGCGATGGGACCTATTGAGGAGGCGAATGTCCGCCGGATCATCGCCCTCGATGCGGACGACATCGCCGATGCGGTCGCGCTCAGCACCGAGGCCGGATGGAACCAGGTCGCCGCCGACTGGGCGATGATGCTGGCGCAGGGCAAGGCCTTTGGCATCAGGGACGGCGGGCGGCTGGTCGCCAGCGGCCTGGCGCTGCCGCATCCGCCCCATTTCGGCTGGCTCAGCATGGTGCTGGTGACAGGGACGCACCGCCATCGCGGCCTCGCCACCGCATTGCTCAAACATCTCCTTGCTTATCTCGACGAGCGCCGCCTCATCCCCATGCTCGACGCCACAGCACCCGGCCGGGCGATCTATCTGCCGCTCGGCTTCAAGGACGTCGAGCCGATCTCGCGCTGGCGCGGATCCGGCACGGGCTCCGGCCCGTCGCCGGCCGCGGAGGCCGTCAACATCGACAGCGACCGCGCGGCGTTCGGGGCCGACCGATCGGCGATCCTCAGGAACCTCCTGGCGCGGCCGCTGGCCTTCGCCCATGCCGATGCGGAGGGGGCTTTCCTGTTGACGCGCATGGGCCGGACCGCGACACAAATCGGCCCGATCGTGGCGGCGAGCGCCGGGCAGGCGGTGAGGCTTCTCGAGCATGCCATCATAAGCCTGGCCGGGCCGCTGCTGATCGACGTGCCCGACCGGGAGACGGCGTTGCGCGAGACGCTCGTCCGCCACGGCTTCACCATCGAGCGCGGCTTCATCCGCATGGCGCTCGGGCGCGCCGAGGCGTTCGGCGACCCGGCCCGGATGCGCGCCATCGCCGGTCCCGAACTCGGTTGAGGAAGAGACAGATGCACTGGCAAGACATTCCATCAGCACTTCTCGACGGTTTTCGCGACGGGATGGTCATTCCCGCCCATCCTCTGGCGCTCGACCGAGAACGCCGGCTCGATCAGCGCCGGCAGAAGGCGCTGACGCGCTATTACATCGATGCCGGCGCGGGCGGCCTGGCGGTCGGGGTGCATACGACCCAGTTCGCGATCCGCGAGATCGGCCTCTATCGCCCGGTCCTGGAAAGCGCCGCCCAAACCGCCGAGGCCTGGAGCGAGCGCCCGGTGATGATGATCGCCGGCGCCGTCGGCCGCACCGCGCAGGCGCTGGACGAGGCGAAGACCGCGCGCGCGCTCGGTTATCACGCCGTGCTGCTCGGCCTCGCCGCGCTCAAGGGGGCCAGCGAGGACGAACTCGTGGCGCATTGCGCGACGGTCGCCGAGAAAATGCCGGTCATCGGCTTCTATCTGCAGACGGCGGTCGGCGGCATGCCCTTGTCGGCGGGCTTCTGGGAGCGCTTCGCCGGGATCGAGAATGTCATCGGCATCAAGGTGGCGCCCTTCAACCGCTATGCCACGCTCGACGTGATCAAGGGCGTGGCCGCCGCCCAGGCGTTGCGGCGCATCGCCCTCTATACCGGCAATGACGACCATATCGTGCTCGACCTCATCGTGCCGTTCGCGACCGAGACCGGCGAGGCGCGGTTCTCCGGCGGCCTTCTCGGCCATTGGTGCGTGTGGACCAGATCGGCGGTGGCGCTGCTCGCCAAATGCAAGGCGGCGCGGCGCGCGCCGGCGGTGGCCAAGGAGCTGCTCGCCCTCGACAGCGCGGTCACCGACTGCAATGCCGCCTTCTTCGACGCGGCGAATCATTTCCATGGCGTCATCGCCGGCTGCCACGAGGTGCTGCGGCGCCAGGGCCTCCTGGCCGGGCGCTGGTGCATCGATCCCACAGAGGATCTGAGCCCGGGGCAAGCCTCCGCCATCGACCGGGTCTACCGGCTTTATCCGGAGCTCAACGATGATGCCTTCGTCGCGGCAAATCTGGAGCGCTGGCTCGCGGCGTGAGAGCTTTGACAGCATGGCGGCGTGATGGCAGAGCTTAGGCTGTCATGGCAGATCAATCCCCCACCGCCGCCGTCCTCCTGATCGGAGACGAAATCCTTTCCGGGCGCACCAAGGACCGGAATCTCGGCTTCATCGCCGATTACCTGGCAGCGCTCGGCATCGACCTCAAAGAAGCGCGCGTCGTGCCCGATATCGAGGACGAGATCGTCGGCGCCGTCAATGCGCTGCGGCGGCGCTACACCTACCTGTTCACCACCGGCGGCATCGGTCCTACCCATGACGACATCACCGCCGATGCGGTGGCGAAAGCCTTCGGCGTTCCGATCGGTCATCACCCGCAGGCGCTCGAGATCCTGCTCGACTATTTCAAGCAGATCGGGCGCGAGCCGAACGAGGCGCGGCTGCGCATGGCGCGCACGCCCCAGGGGGCGAGCCTCATCGCCAATCCGGTGTCGACGGCGCCGGGCTTCCAGATCGGCAATGTGTTCGTCATGGCCGGCATTCCCAAGGTCATGAACGCGATGATGGACGACGTGGCGCCGCGGCTCCAGCGCGGCAAGCCGATCGCCGCGGAGACGGTGACGGTGGAAGGCGGGGAAGGGGACGTGGCGAAGCCCCTGGGCGAGATCCAGGAGCGCTACCCTGAGGTCGTCATCGGATCCTATCCGTTCGAAAGCGCGCGCGGCTTCGCCACCAATCTCGTCCTGCGCTCGCGCAACGACGACACGCTGGCCGCCGCCCTCGAGGACGTGCGGCGCATGGCCGAAGAGCTCACCCGGAGCGGGAAGGTGCGAGGCTGGTCGTGACGGCGTCGACGGGGGCGGCGGACGTGCCGCCGATCGGCACGAGCGTTTCCTCGAAGATCCGCGCCGTGTGCTCCCAGGTGAAACGCTGGCTGCCCTGATGCACCTTGTCGCGGTCGAGCGTCAAAGCGCGGAGGATCGCGAGCTTCAGATGCTTGTCGAGCGCGCCGGTGACGCCGTCCTGGACCACGTCGATCGGGCTCGGCACCTCATAGGCCGCAACCGGCGTGCCGCAGGCCATGGCTTCGAGCATCACCAGGCCGAAGGTGTCGGTAAGACTCGAGAAGACGAAGACGTCGGCCGACGCCATCATGCGGGCAAGCTCCTCGCCGAAGCGGAAACCGAGGAACACGGCATCGGGAAAGCGCTTCTCGAGCTCGGGCCGCTGCGGTCCGTCGCCGATCACCACCTTGGTGCCGGGCAGGTCGAGGCTCAGGAAGGCGTCGACGTTCTTTTCCGGCGCCAGGCGGCCGACGGAGAGCGAGATCGGGCGCGGCAGGTCGAGAGCGGCGCGCTCATAGGGGCGGAACAGCGCATGGTCGACGCCGCGCGTCCAGGTCTTCACATTGACGAAGCCGCGCGCTTCCAGATCTTGGGCGATGCTGCGCGTCGGCACGAGGACCGCGCGGCTGATGCCGTGGAACTTGCGCAGCATCGACCATGAGGCCGCGGCGAGGCCGGGCAAGGGCAGGCGCAGCTCGAGATAGTCGGCGAAGCGCGTGTGGAAGCCGCTGGTGAAGGGAATGTTCCGCCTTGCGCACCATGAGCGCGCCGCCCAGCCGAGCGGACCTTCGGTCGCGATATAGAAGGCATCGGGAGCCAGGCTCTCGAGCTCGCGGCCGAGCCGCCTCGAGGTGGTGAAAGCGAGCCTTATCTCCGGATAGAGCGGCATGGGCAAGGTCCAGCGCCCTTCCGGCGAGACGATCCTCACCTCATGGCCCACCTTCGCAAGCTCGTCCGCGACGGCGCTCAGTGTACGGACGACACCGTTAACTTGCGGGAACCAGGCGTCCGTTACGATGACTATCCGCACTTGCAACCTCCAGGAGGGTGTCACGCAGCTTGGCCCATTCGATGATCTCGAAGCGGCCGTCATGATGCTCGATGAGGGCGGTGCAGCTTTCGACCCAGTCGCCGTCATTCAGATAGTGGATGTCGTCGATCATGCGGTTGTCGGGGGTGTGGATGTGGCCGCAAATGACGCCTTGCGCGCCGCGCTGGCGGGCCTCGCGCACCACCGCGTCCTCGAAATGCGAGACGAACTCGACCGCCTTCTTGACCTTGAATTTGAGATAGGCGGAGAGCGACCAGTAGGGCAGGCGGAACAGGCGGCGGCCGCGATTGACGAGGCCGTTGATCATCATCGAGGTCTCGTAGGCGCGGTCGCCGAGCCGGGCGAGCCAGGGCGCGTAGCGCACGATGCCGTCATATTTGTCGCCATGCAGCACCAGGTAGCGCTTGCCGTTGGCGGCGTGATGGATGGCGTCTTCGAGCACCGCGACACGGCCCATGCGCAGGTTGCGGAAGTCGCGGAACTTGTCGTCGTGATTGCCCGGGATGTAGATGACCTTCGTGCCCTTGCGTGCCTTGCGCAGGATCTTCTGGATCAGGTCGTTGTGGAGCTGGTCCCAGAACCAGGCCTTCTCGAGAGCCCAGTTGTCGACGAGGTCGCCGACGATATAGAGCCAGTCCGATTCGGTGACGCGCAGGAAGTCGAGGAGATATTGGACCTGCGCCCTCCTCGTCCCCATGTGGATGTCGGAGATGAAGATGGCGCGGTAGCGGGTCGTGGGTCTCGTGAGTGCGTTCATCGGCCAGGCTGCCTGGTTATGGTGACCTTAGGCCCGACTCCCGTGAAGGTATCATGACAGCGAAACGGCAAAGTTGCCGCAACGGCCTTCGGATTGCGCCGCTTCGAGGGACGCGGCATAAGAGCGGACTCTTGGGTTCGGAGGGACCATATGGACGAGAAGTGGCAGAAGAGCTTTCCGGTCTCCTGGGACCAGTTCCATCGCGACGCGCGGGCACTGGCCTGGCGGCTGCACGGGGAGGGGCCGTTCTCGGCCGTGGTGGCGATCACGCGGGGCGGGCTCGTGCCGGCTGCGGTGGTGGCGCGCGAGCTCGGGATCAGGGTGATCGAGACGGTGTGCATCGCCTCCTATGACTATGAGAGGCAGGGCGAGCTCCAGGTGCTGAAGAAGGTCGGCGAGGCCATTGCCGGCCCCGACGGCGGCAGAGAGGTGCTGATCGTCGACGACCTGGTCGATACCGGCGCCACGGCGCGGGCGGTCAGGGCCATGCTGCCCAACGCGCATTTCGCCACCGTCTATGCCAAGCCCGAAGGGCGGCCACTGGTCGACACCTTCGTCACCGAGGTGAGCCAGGACACCTGGATCTATCTGCCCTGGGACATGGGGCTGGCCTTCACGCCGCCGATCCGCGACGGCGCCAAGGTGTGAGGGATCCGCGGGCCGCCGTACCCCGCATGCGGGACCATTAACGTCGAGAAGAACGGAGCCCTTCCAGCATGCTCATTCGGACCGTTTCGTTGGCGATAGGCGTTCTCGGGGCGATTGTCGGCGCTCAGCTTCCGGAAGTCATGCAGCAATACCAGCAGCGGCTCGGCGGTGCGGCCGATGAGGTCTCGGCCATCGTCGACCGGTTCGATCGGGACGCCGCCGCGAACAATATGAGCCGAGGAGACGCCCTGGCGCAGCTCAGCACGAGCGGCGACGACCTGGTGCGCCGGCGGGGCGCCGACATGGAGCTCAATATCGAGCGGCTCGCGCGTCTGAGGCAGCAGCGCGAAGACATGCGCGCAGACTTTCCGAGCCGCGCCGTCTACTTTCTCGGCCATGCAGATGGAGCGCTGCTCGATCAAACGCTCAAGGACTACAAGCCAGCGGTGCCCACGACCATCGAGGGGCTGTTCAGCGCGCTTGTCGGCCTGGTCGCCGGCTGGTGGGTCATCCGCCTGGTCGCCTGGCCGTTCCGGCGGTGGCGGGAGACCCGGGACAGGGGCAATTACCGGCGCATCTGAGAACAACGAAATTACCGGGAAGCGTGACGGCCATTAGATCGAGACGTTGCCTCGCCGGTCTGGAACGGCGCTCTCATTGTTGGCGGGATCGGTCTTCCGATATTTTGCCGGCGGCAGTCCGAACTCTCGCTTGAACGCACGTATAAAGGCGGTCTCGGATTCATATCCAACGCCCAAGGCTACTTGCAGAACGGTGTCTCGTGAAGTTCGAAGGCGTCTCGCGGCGAGTTGCATGCGCCACATCGCCAGATATGCCAGCGGCGGTACGCCGAGGAAGCTCGCAAACCGTTCGGTCAGCACAGAACGCGAAGTCACGGCCTCCTTGGCCAAACTCTCCAATGTCCATTGACGGTCAGGTGTGCGATGGATAGCGACGATTGCCGCCCCCACGATTCGGTCGCGAGCGGCGGCGAGCCAGCCGGTCTGCTCCGCAGGCAGTTGTTCCATGTAGCGGCGCAATGCTTCGATGAAGAGAGCTTCGGCCATCTTCGACAGAAGCGCCGATCGACCAGGCCGACCACCGCCGGCTTCCGTCACCAAGTGGCGCATCGAATGTTCAAGCCATTGGCCCGCCACGTCGTCGCGCAGATTGGTCTTGATGACCATCGGGAGGCCGGAAAGGAACAGGCGGTCCGCATGGCGCTCGCAGCCGAAGAACCCGCATACGAAACGAGTAACTTCACCACCGCCGCCGATCTGCAATGTCGACAGGTCGCCGATGAGGTAACGGTCCAAAGTTCCATCGGCGGGGGTGACCCTTGGCGCGCGGCCGTTGGAAATCACATGCGGATCGCCGTGCGGAACGATCAGCACGTCACCTGCTGTGATGGGCACCACCTCTCCACCGCCGAAACGGGCGACGGCATCGCCCTCGGTCATCAGGTGATAGCTGACTACGCGCTCCGCTCCTGGGGCCAGCAGGTGCGCGTATTCGTGCAGCGCGGGTATCGCGAAGCCCCAGGGGCTCGTGCATTCGGCGCGATAGAAGATCGCACCGGTCATACGAACCGAATGGAGCGCCTCGGATAAAGCATCCATTGCCTTTCCTTTGAGCCTGACCGTCGTCTCTCTGCAAGGAAATCAGGCTTTGCGGCAAACCATCGCCGTACTGCTGCGCGTAGACCTGTCCTTACTGAGGGTTTCGCTATCTCAGGAGAGAATGATGACGAAAATAATCGATGAAGCCAAGCTCAATCAGTTCGTTGGGCAGATGTTGGGTGATCTCGGTGGAGCGCTGAGCGTTCCGCTCGTGCGTATCGGTGACCGGCTGGGTCTCTATAAGGCACTCAACGCTGGCGGCCCGATGACGCCGGCGGAGCTGGCGACGAAAGTGAAGATCGCCGAGCGTTATGCGCGTGAATGGCTGTCGCATCAGGCCGCGTCGGGATATCTGACCTACGATTCCAAGACGGGCAAGTTCACCTTACCACCCGAACAGGCTATGGTGTTCGTTGAGCCCGACAGCCCCGTCTATCTGCAGGGCGGTTTCGATATCGCGGCGGCGATGATGGACAACCAGCCGCTGGTCGAGCAGGCGTTTCGCTCGGGAAAAGGTGTCGGCTGGGGCGAGCAGTCGCAGTGCCTCTTTTGCGCCGCGGGGCGCTTCTTCCGTCCGGGCTATCACAACAGCCTCGTTGAAGCCTGGCTACCAGCGTTGGACGGCGTCGTCGCGAAGCTTAAGCGCGGCGCGACGATTGCGGATGTCGGATGTGGGCATGGTTTCTCGACGGTCATCATGGCAAAAGCGTTCCCGAACTCGACCTTCATAGGTTACGATTTCCACCCAGGCTCAGTCGAACAAGCCCGTTTGCATGCCGAGCAGCACGGCGTCACCGCGAACACGCGCTTCGAAGTAGCTTTGGCAAGCGAGTTCCCAGGCAAGAACCTCGATCTTGTAACTTTCTTCGATTGCCTGCACGACATGGGTGATCCGGTTGGAACGGCGCGGTATGTGCGTCAGGCGCTGAAGCCGGACGGGAGCTGGATGATCGTGGAGCCCGCCGCCGGTGACAGACTGGAGGACAATCTCAATCCCGTGAGCCGCCTGTACTATGCTGCCTCGACGATGATCTGCGTGCCGACCTCGCTTGATCAGCCGGTGGGCGCCGCGCTGGGCGCGCAAGCCGGCCTGAAAATACTGTCGGCGGCGATCTCCGAGGGTGGTTTCAGCCTCGTCCGCAAAGCCACCGAGACTCCTTTCAATATGATCCTGGAGGCTAGGCCCTAAACACGTCCAGTGAAACACCGACCACGCAACCTGCATGCCGCCCTTGGCGCCGCGAGACACGAGACCCGCGCCAGGGGCAATTGCAGGCGTGCCTGAAAGGCCTTCAGGCGGCGTCAGTTGTGTGAACTTGCCGACGCAAGAGCTGCGGTCGCCGCGCGCCCATCGCATCCGTCAATCGGTTCGAGCGTAGCGAAAAGCGCTTTGGCGCCGGGGGCCCCCCTCAGATTCAAGGCAACCGGCGCGGCCGCCAGGAGCGACTCGCTCGACTTGAGATGGATGGTTGATGCGCCCGAGACTGCGGTCCATGCGCCGCCGGCGGCGAAGATCAGGATCAGACCCTGCGCCTGCTCGATCCGGTGGGCGCCGTCCATGATCGGTTTTACCGATGCGGTCCATGATGTTTCACGCGTCATGACATTGAGGACACGAACCGCGCTTCCCCGGGCCTCACAATATGGAGCTTTGCCGCTGTCGAAGGTGAGGGGCACCAAGAGCTCGAGCAGCTGCGTCGTGCCGTCGGCGAAACGAAGCGAGACCGAGTCGCCGGAAAGACGCGTGATGTGACGTGTGATCCCGGGGAAGGCCGAAAAGGTACTCGTCGGCGGAATGTCCGCAAGGCTGATGCGGATGTCGAAATGCTCCGATGCGGGCCAGAGCAACAGATCGCGTGTGATGCCTTGGCCATTCTTCCAAGGCTTCGCCACATAACTTTCAAAGCGGAGGTGTCGCAGTCGTGCCGCGTCCGTCATCCTTGGCTCCCTGAATGATCCGACTCGCTCGCGAGGGAGATCCTTCCTGTTTACGAAGGTCGGTATCCCATCATCGGATCCGGTGGTGCCCCCTCCCGGGATCGAACCGGGACGCCTTGTGGGCTCAGGATTTTAAGTCCTGTGCGTCTACCAATTCCGCCAAGGGGGCCCTGAAAGGGTCCTTCTAGCGCGCCCTCTCGAAAGGGCAAACCGCTTTATCTCATGGGGCGCCACGGGGAACGAGGCCCAACGTCTCGCGCCTGAGCCAGCGCGGCACCATCAGGGCGCTGACCGCGGCGAGACCGGCGGCGAGGCCGATCCACACGCCTTCGCCGCCCAGGCCCGTGAATTGCGACAGATAATAGCTCAGCGGCAGGCCGAAGCCCCAATAGCCCAAGGCGGCATAGAGCATCGGGATGCGCGTGTCATGCAGCCCGCGCAGCATGCCGGCGGCCAGAACCTGGGCGGCATCGACGAGCTGGAAGATCGCGGCGACGACGAGGAAGGAGGTGGCGAGCGTCAGCACCGCCTGGTTGCTCTCCTGGCCGATGTCGATGAAAAGGCCGATGAGGACACGGGGGATGAGGAGCATCAGCGCGGCGGTGACGATCATGAAGCCGGTGCCGAGGATGAAGGCGCTCCATCCGGCCCGGGCCACGCCCAGCCGGTCGCCGGCGCCGAAAGCGAGGCCGACGCGCACCGTCGCCGCCTGGGCGATGCCGAGCGGCGTCATGAAGGCGATGGCCACGACCTGGATGGCGATCGCATGGGCGGCGAGCTCGGCCGCGCCGAGCCAGCCCATGAGGAAGGCGGCGGCGTTGAAGGCGGTGGTCTCGAAGGCGATGATCAGGCCGATGGGCAGGCCCAGCACCCAGATCGCCTTGAAACGCGACCAGTCGGCCCGCCAGAACCGCCCCAGAACGTGATAGCGGCGGAATTGCCGGTCGAGCATGACGACGGCGCCGAGACCGACGAACATCAGGAAAGTGGTGACGGCGCTGGCAAGGCCCGACCCGACGATGCCCAGGGCGGGAAATCCCCAATTGCCGAAGATGAGCAGCCAGTTGCCGAGCGCATTGAACAGAATGCCGGCAATGGCGACGACGAAGGCCCATTGCGGGCGCTCGAGCGCCGAGATGAAGAAGCGCAGCACCACATAGCCGAGAAAGAACGGCATCGCCCAGGCGAGGGCCCGCAGATAGCGGATGGCCTCCTGCGCCAGCGCCGGATCCTGGCCGATGGCGATCAGGAACACATCGCCATGCCAGAGCAGGAGGATCGCCGGGACCGAGACCGCGGCCACGCTCCACAGGCCCTGCCGCACGATGCGCCTGATCTCGCGCACCTCGTGCCGGCGGGCACCCTTTTCCCGCGCCACCATGGGGGCCACGGCGCTCACCAGCCCGAAGGCGAAGAAGGTCAAGGTGTGATAGAGGTTCACGGCGAGCGAGCTCGCCGCCAGCGACTGCGGCCCGAGCCGGCCGATGAACAGCACGTCGGTGACGATCATGGCCGTCTGAGCCATGTTGGTCAGGACCATGGGCCAGGCCAGTTGCAGTGTCGCGACGAGATTCGCCCCCCAGCCATGCGCCGCGCGCTCCGGGCCGCGATCCGGAAGCGTTTCGATTGTCGTGATCCTCTCCTCGCCCCCGTGCATAGCGCGACCAAACTAGCGGTTTCCGGTCGCCGCCGCCATCTCTGCTTTGACAGAAGCGACGCCGTGGCTTGGTTGTATCCGGCGCATGGCTGAAACATTGCGTAACAATTCCGGCTGGGGCATGATTCGTCGCGCATGATCCGATGGAGACGGGAAATGAACGCGCCTTTGACCGACGATGTCGATGCGGCTCTTGCCGGAGCGTCCGACCGCTTCCTGGCGGCGCGGCCGAAGACGCTCGCGCTGCATGAGCAGGCGAAGGCCGTCATGCCGGGCGGCAACACCCGCACTGTGCTGTTCACCGCGCCGATGCCGATCCGCATCGCCAAGGCGGAAGGGGCCGTCATCACCGATGTCGACGGGCATTCCTATGTCGATCTTCTCGGCGAATATTCGGCCGGCCTCTATGGCCATTCGCATCCGCGCATCACCAGGGCCGTGACCGACGCGCTGGCGGCGGGCATCAATCTCGGCGCCCATCACCCGCTGGAGGTGAAGTTCGCCGAAACGGTAACCAGGCGCTTCGGCCTCGACCTGGTGCGCTTCACCAATTCCGGCACCGAGGCCAACATGATGGCGCTCGGCGCGGCGCGCGCCTTCACCAAGCGATCGAAGATCATGGGCATCAAAGGCGGCTATCACGGCGGCACGCTCTATTTCGCGCCCAGCGGCATGCCGGTGAACGCGCCCTTCGACGTTGTGCTGGCGCCCTTCAACGACAGCGCCGGCACGCGCCGGCTCATTGCCGAGCACGCCCCCAATCTTGCCGCACTCCTGATCGAGCCGATGCTGGGCGGCGGCGGCTGCCTTCCGGCCGACCCCGACTATCTCGCGATGCTGCGCGAGGAGACCCGGCGCCATGGCATCCTCCTCGTCTTCGACGAGGTGATGACCTCGCGGCTCGGCCCCCATGGCCTCGCGGCGGAACTGGGCATCACGCCCGACCTCACGACGCTCGGCAAATATATCGGCGGCGGCATGTCCTTCGGCGCCTTCGGCGGGCGCCGCGACATCATGGAGCAGTTCGACCCGACGCGGCCGCAATTCCTGCCGCATGCCGGCACCTTCAACAACAACATGCTGACCATGTCGGCGGGCTTCGCGGCGATGAGCGAGATCTTCACGGCGGAAGCCTGCCGCGACCTCAACCGCCGCGGCGAGGACTTGCGCTCGCGGCTCAACGATCTCTTCATGCGCTATCAGGTGAAGCTCAAGGCGACCGGCATCGGGTCGCTCATCAACCTCCATCCGCTGGCCGGCGACATCCGCACGCCCGAGGAGACCGCCAATGCCGATCCGCGGTTGCGTCAGCTCATCTATCTCGATCTCCTGGAGGAGGGCTTCTACGTCGCCGGCCGCGGCTACATGGCGCTGTCGCTGGTGGTGAACGATGAGCACTGTGACGGCTTCTGCGCGGCGGTCGAGCGCATCGTCACGGCGCGCCGACATCTTCTCAAGCCCTGATGACGCAAGGCTGCGTCATCTGCGCCGGGGCAGAGGGCGATGCCGCGCTCGGTCGCATCGAAGTGTGGCGCGACGATCTGTGGCGCCTGACCCTGTCGCTCGATGCGGAAGTCCCAGGCTTCGCCTATCTCGAGCCCATTCGCCATATCGCCACCATCGCCGACCTCGATGGGCCGGAAGCGCAGAGCTTCGGCGCAACGATCGCCAGAATGAGCCGGGCGCTCAAGGCTGCGACCAGCGCCAAGATCGTCTATGTCTATATTTTCGGCGACGGTGTGGCGCATCTGCATGTGCATCTCGCCCCGCATCGGGCGGGCGATGCGCTCAACAGCCAGATGATCAGAGGCGAGATCGTCTCGGAAAAGCTGCCCAACGGGTTCGAGCGCTTCTTCAGCCGCGACTTTCCGGCGCTGCCCGAGGCCGAGCAGCACCGGGTCGCGGATATCGTGCGACGCCAGCTTACCGCGTGATCATTCCGCATCGTGGAAGATGATGCCGAGCGTATGGCGCCGGCCGGAGCGCAGGCGGCTCACGCCGTGGCGCAGATTGACCCGGTAGACGCCGCGCGTGCCCTGGACCGGACGGTGATGCACCGGGAAGACCACGCCGTCGCCCTGGCGCAATGGCGGCACCTCGGCGCGCGACTGCATCCGCGGCCGCTGCTCGGTCAGGACGAACTCGCCGCCGGAAAAATCCTTGCCCGGCTCCGACAGGAGGATGGCGACCTGGAGCGGGAAGACCAGCGCGCCATAGATGTCCTGATGCAGGCAGTTGTAGTCGCCCTCGCCATATTGCAGCAGCAGAGGCGTGGGACGGCGCTGGCCGGCCTCGTGGCAGCGGGCGATGAAGGCCGCATGCTCTTGCGGATAGCGCGGCGCCTCGCCCAGCGCTTCGTTCCAGCGATTGGCGATCCCGGCCAATGGCGCATAGAGCGCCTCGCGCAGGCCCACGATCAGCGTCGGCAAGGGATAGGCGAAATATTTGTATTCGCCGCGACCGAAGCCGTGCCGGCTCATGACGACGCGGCTGCGGAACAGCCCGTCTTCGGGATAGGACGCCGCGAGCCTGTGGCATTCATCGGCGGTGAGCAGGCTGTCGATGATGGCGCAGCCGTGCTTGTCGAGCTCTTCGCCGAGTGCCGACCAGTCGCGCGCCGCGACGCGCTTCGCCATGGAGGCGGGGAGGGCGTCGGTCATTGCGCGCTCTCCCGCTCGAGCAAAGCGCGCTTGCGGTGCACGCCCCAGCGATAGCCGGAAATAGTGCCGTCCTTGCGCAGGATGCGGTGGCACGGCACGGCAACGGCGATCTTGTTTGCGGCGCAGGCGTCGGCGACATCCTTGGCGGGGCCTTTCTCGCCGCCCGTCACACCCAGATGCCGGGCGAGCTCGGAATAGCTCAGCGTTCTGCCCGGCGGGATCGTGCGCAGGCCCTGCCAGACCCTGATCTCGAAATCGGAGCCCTGGAGGTCGAGCGTCAGATCGGCGGGTCTTGCCGGATCCTCGATGAGCGCCGTGACCTTGCCCACCGTATCGGCGAGCTGGCCGTCCGGCGCGGGCTGCGCTTCGGCGAAGTGTCGGCAGAGGTCGGCAACGAGCCTGTCGCGGCTGCTGCCCATGAGGATGGCGCACACGCCCCTGGCGGTGGCGGCGACCAGCACCTGGCCCAGCGATGTCGTGCCGAAAGCGAAGGTGACGGCGGCGATGTCCTCAGGCCGGGAGGAGGGGATATGAGTGTTCACAGGATCAATGTTCAACGTCATGGCGAATGCTCCTCGATGTTGCGCTCAATCTGGTCGTGGGCGGTCTTGATATCCACCCGAAAACGGACATTCGAAAATTTGTTTGTATACGGATTATGTAAGGTAGGGTGGAGTGTGCCGTTAGGTCAAAACCAAGGTCTCGCAGTCGCACAGGAACCCGCTTGTTGACCCGTCGGGCCTTGGGCTACTCTGTCCGCCGACATAGGGATGCGCCCTTTGTCGCGTTCTTATATTGAATGAACGTTCAGTCAAAATGAGGGGAAATCATGCTTCACCAGGCTAGCAACCGCTTCAATCCGGACGATCTCTGGCAGAAGGACCACGATCACTTCCTCCACCCCTATACCCATTTCGACAGCTTCAAGGAGGAAGGATCGCTCGTTCTGGTTGAGGGCGAGGGCTGCTATGTCAAGGATGCCGAAGGCCGGCGCTATTTCGACGGCATCGGCGGTATGTGGTGCGTCAATGCCGGTTATGGCCGCAAGGAAATCGCCCAAGCCATGGCCGAGCAGGCGCTCCAGCTCTGCTACACGACGACCTTCGTCGATGTCACCAATGCCCCGGCGGCCGAGCTTGCCGCCAAGCTCGCGTCACTCGCGCCCAAGGGCCTCAATCACGTGGCCTTCGCCACGTCGGGCTCCTGCGGCATCGATACCGCCGTCAGGCTTGCTCATTATTACCAGTCGCGGCGCGGCGAGACGGAGCGCAAATACATCATCTCGCGCAAGAACTCCTATCACGGCTCGACCTATCTCGGCATGACGGTCGGCCTGCGCGATGGCGACCAGTCGCCGCATTTCCGCTATGTGAACGATCTCGTGCATCACCTCTCGGCGCCTTATCCCTATCGCCGGCCGGACGGCATGAGCCTTTCGGAGTTCAGCGATTTCCTGGTCGACGAGTTCCGCCGCAAGATCGAGACGCTGGGCGCCCGCAACATCGCCGCCTTCATCGCCGAGCCGGCGCAGGCGTCGGGCGGGGTCACCTTGCCGCCGCCGAACTATTTGCCGCGCATGCGCCGGCTGTGCAGCGACAACGGCATATTGTTCATCGCCGACGAGGTGGTGACGGCCTTCGGCAGGCTCGGCCACATGTTCGCATCAGAAGCCGAATTCGGGATCGTGCCCGACATCATCGTGACCGCGAAGGGCCTCACCTCGGGCTATATCCCGCTCTCGGCGGTGATCTATTCGGATCAGATCCATGAGGTGATCAGCGCGCCCGACGCGGATGCCTGGTTCACCCATGGCTACACCTATTCCGGACACCCGGTCGCCTGCGCGGTGGCGCTCAAGAACATCGAGATCATCGAGCGCGAGGACCTGCTGGGCAACGCCGCGCGCGTCGGCGATTATCTCGAGCAGCGGCTGGCGGAGCTGGCGCCTCTGCCGATCGTCGGTGACGTGCGCGGACGCCGCTTGATGATGTGTCTCGAATATGTCGCCGACAAAGAAACGAAGCAGAAGCTTCCCGACGACGTCAACATCTCCAAGCGCATTTCCAACGAATGCGAGGCGCATGGGCTGCTGGTGCGGCCGATCGGCCATCTCGACGTTCTCTCGCCGCCTCTGATCATCACGAGGAACGAGGTCGATTTCATCGTCGACACGCTCTCCGGCGCCATCCGCAAGGTGACGGACGAACTCGCGCGCGACAGGGTGATCTGACGACAGACGAAGGGTTCTGAGGGTCCCAGTATTGGCGGTTGTCGAGCGGCCTTACGCAGCCGTACATCATTGATTAATATGCAATCAATGATGTACGGAGTGAATATGGCAAGCATGACAATTCGTGACATCGACGACAAACTCAAAGCAAAGCTCCGTCTCCAAGCCGCACGAAATGGTCGCTCGATGGAGGATGAGGCGCGCGATATCTTGCGCACGGCGCTGTCGCTCGAGCCGGCCCGTACGGGGGACTCGTCGAAGCAATCCGGGCGCGCGTTGAACCCTTCGGCGGTGTGGAACTGGAAATCGCGCCCCGTCAGGCCATGCGTGGACCAATGGACCTCGACAGATGATCGTCCTCGACACGGACGTTCTGTCAGAGATGCTGCGCCCCAATCCAGAGCCGCGTGTGGTGGAGTGGCTGAGCGATCAACCGCGCGCCTCGGTATTCACGACGACCATCACGCGAGGAGAGGTTCTTTATGGCATCCGAGTGTTGCCGGACGGCAAGCGCCGCGCCGGGCTTTGGGATGCGGCGATGAAGATCTTCGATATTGACATGGCGGGACAGGTCCTCACCTTCGACAGTCTCGCCGCTGATGAATTTGCCGAGATCGGCGCAACGAGGCGGGCAGGCGGTCGGCCGTTCTTGCAATTCGATGCGCAAATCGCGGGCATTACGCGTTCTCGCGGAGCCCAGCTCGCTACCCGTAACGTCCGTGACTTCGACGCGTGCGGCTTCAAAGTGATAAATCCCTGGGGCGAGTAGGAGCGGCGTTGCTGGGAATGACAGATCGCGAGGGTAGATTGGTCTCATTCAGCTCAACAAGAACACGTCCTCGGGGCCGTCCTCCTCGTCGATCTGCAGGCCGATCCGGCGGGCGCCGAGCTTCCGGGCGAGGCCTTGCGACGCCGCATTGTCGGGCGCGATCGAGAAGATGAAGTGGCGGGCGCCGCGCTTGCGCGCCCAGCCCATCAGAGCGCGCACAGTCTCCTCGGCATAGCCTTGCCGGCGATGCGGCGGGAAGATCTCATAACCGAATTCGGCGCAGGCATGCCGCCGCGCCAGCTCATGCCATTGCGGCAGGTCGTGGAAATTGACATAGCCCACGACCGCATTCGCTTGGCGCAACACGATCGCCCGGATGGACCACGGAAGATAATGCGGGCAATGGGGCAACTGCTCGAGGCGCCGGCGCGCCACGGATGCGACCTCGCCCCAGTCGGCCGGCAAATCGAGACCGAGCAGGCGGGCGGCCTCGACGACGCGGCCCGCTTCGGTGGCGGCGAGGGCCTCGGGCGACAGGAGCCGCAGCTCCAGCCGCCTGGTCGGGATGTCGTCCCGGGTCATCCGCGCTTCAACGCCTGGCGCAGGGGCTTGGCGAGCGAGCCCTTGGCCGCCGCCGCGACGTCGTCCAGGCCCAGCCAACGAGCCATGCGGCGTAGCTCGGGAGCGGCGGCCTCCGCGGTCGCAACCGCATCGATGCCGTCCTCGCCATGCGCGGCATTGATGCGCAGGACGCCGTCCTGGCGGTCGGCCTTGAGACAGAAGCGCGCCGTCAGCCGGTCGCCTTCGAGGAAGGGCAGCACATAGTAGCCGTAGATGCGCTTCTCCTGCGGCGTGTAGATCTCGATCCGGTAGCGGAAATCGAACAGGCGCTCGGCGCGCGAGCGCTCCCACACCAGAGGATCGAAGGGCGACAGCAAGGCATGGCCACCGGCCTTGCGCGGCGCGCCGGTGTCGCGATGACGGTAGGCTTTGATCGTCCAGCCGTCGATTTTCACCGGCACGATCGTCCCGTCCTCGATGACCTGGGGCAGGGCCTTCTTGAAGGCATCGACCGGCAGGCGGAAATAATCGCGCAGATCCGCCTCGCTCGCGACGCCCATCGCGCGGGCCGAAAGGTCGATGAGGCGGCGCACCGCCGCGTCCTCGGGCGGCGCCGGCGCGTTCAGCGTCTCGGCCGGCAGCACGCGCTCGGGCAGGTCATAGAGACGCTCGAACACGCGCCGCGTCGCCGCCGTCACCTCGCCGGTGTGGAAGAGATATTCGAGGGCGATCTTGCCCTTGTTCCAGCCCCACCAGCTGCCGGTGCGCCCGCCGGGGTCGGGAAGATCGCTGACCGCGGTCGGGCCGTTGGCCTTCACATGCGCACGGACCTCGTCGACATAGGCCTTCTGCTCGCGGCCGAACTGCTCCAGATATTTGTGCTCGCCGGCGCCGTTCAGCGCGCGCTCCATCTTCCAGCGCAGCAACGGATAGAATTCGAGCGGCAGGAGGCTTGCCTCATGCGCCCAATACTCGAAGAAGCGGCGCTTGCGCCGGCCGAAGGTGCGCTGATCGAGCGTGTCGTGACTGTAATGGCCGGCGCGCGCGAAGACGGGGAGATAATGCGAGCGCACCAGAACATTGACGCTGTCGATCTGCAGGAGATTCATCTTGGCGATGGCGCCTTCGATGCGCGTCCAGTTGGCGGTGCCGTCCTGCCTGTTCCCGGCAAAGCCTTGCGCGACGAGGGCGAGACGGCGCGCCTGCAGATTGGAAAGCGTGTCGCCCCTGGTCATTTGAGGACCTTGCGCATGTCGACCAGGAGGTCGTCGAAGCCGAAGGCGCGGTAGAGCGCATGCGCGCCCGCATTGCGGGCCAGCACGGTGATGCGCAGATCGTCGCGGCCGGCGTCGCGCGCGCGTCTTTCGCAATCCTCGAGCAGCATGCGGCCGATGCCGCGCCGGCGCGCCGCGGGCGCCACCGCGAGGTCGACGACATAGGCATAGTCATAGGCGATCTCGTCCCCGGTGCCGTCCTCGACCGAGCGGGTGAGGATGACGGCATAGCCGAGCGCCTGGCCGTTCTCCTCGGCGATGAGGATGACGCCCGCATCCTCGGCGCATTTCTTCTGGAGGAGATCGATATACCACCGGCCCATGTCGGCGGCGGGCTTCATGCGGTCGTAAAGCTCGACCTCGCCCGCCTGCAGCTCGCGAATCAGCGCGATCAGCGCCGGCGTGTCGGATTCCCGATATTCTCTGATCTGGACCATGGGGGCGGGACCGTGCCGTGAGCGCTTTCCGAAATCAAGCTGGACAATGGCAAATCCCGATGTCAGTTTGCGGCAGCCTGGTGTCTCCCCGCATCCTCATTGCCCTTGTCTGCCTGACGGCGCTGTCGGGTTGCGCCGCCTGCCTGCCGGGGCAGAGCAAGCTCGATCAGGGCATGGTCGCGAAAACGACGGCAGCTCAGGCCGAGCCGGCCGCGGATAATCTCACATCGCGCTGATCAGGCGGCCTTGTCGGTCCACAAGGCGTCGGCCGGCTTCGATTCCGCCGCGGCAAGCTTGGCATTGTACTTATAGAGTGTCGAACAATAGGGACAGACGGTTTCCTGGTCGTCGCCCATGTCGATGAAGATATGCGGGTGGTCATAGGGCGGCTTGGCGCCGATGCACATGAATTCCCTGGTGCCGATCTCGATGGCCGGCACGCCGGCGCTGTTATGGAAATGCGGAGTGGAGCCCGACGCCATGTCGTATCCCTTGTTTTCGCTTGTTAGGCTGCGCGAATAGCATATCTTGCGGCCCCCGCAAAGCATGAGGGCATATGCCGAGTTTCCGCTCCGACATCGCCGATATTTCCTATGAGGTCACCGGGGAGGGGGCGCCCGTCCTGCTCATCCATGGCTTCGCCTCCAATGCCCGCGTCAATTGGTGGGACACGGGCTGGGTGAAGACCCTCAATGACGCGGGCTACCAAGCGATCACCTTCGATAATCGCGGCCATGGCCTCAGCACCAAGCTTTATGACGAGGCCGCCTATCCGGCCCCGGTCATGGCGGAAGATGCACGCCGGCTGCTCGATCATCTCGGCATCCCGCAAACCCTGGTCATGGGCTATTCCATGGGCGCCCGGATCGCCGCCTTCCTGACCATCACCCATCCGGGGCGCGTCCGCGCCGCCGTCTTCGCCGGGCTCGCCGAGAACATGATCAAGGGGTTCGGCGGATCGGAGCCGATCGCGCTCGCCCTCGAAGCGGCATCCGTGGACGATGTCGGCGATCCCGGCGCCCGGGTCTTCCGCCTCTTCGCCGAGCAGACCGGGAGCGATCTCAAGGCGTTGGCGGCCTGCATGCGCTCGGAACGGCAGAAGATCTCGCCGGCCGAGCTCCAGGACATCAACGTGCCCGTGCTGGTCGTGGCGGGCGAGGCGGACGACATCGCCGGCGCCGTCCAGCCCCTGGTCGATGCCATTCCCGGCGCCCAGGGCGTGGTGCTGCCGCGGCGCAACCACATGAATGCCGTGGGCGACCGCCAACACAAGGAGGCGGTGATAAGGTTTTTCAGTTCAATAGCTTAGGTTAGTGTCCTGAGATCTGGAATCAGCTGCCGGTGAAGCGTGGCTTGCGCTTCTCCAGAAAAGCGCGCTGGCCCTCGGCATAATCGGCGCTGGCGAAGCAGAGGCTGGCCAGGCGGGCGGGATCGTCGGGAACCGGCCGGCCCGCCAGGCTGTCGATGGCCCGCTTCGAGGCCTTTATGGTGAGGGGCGCGTTGTCGCCGATCTCGGCGCAGAGCTCCGCCACCTTCTCGGCCAGAAGGTCGGTGGCGACGACCCGATGGACCAATCCGGCCCGCAGGGCCTCGTCCGCCGTGAAGCGCCGCGCCGTGAACAGCATCTCCTTGGCGAAAGCGGGCGACACCGAATGCAGGAGGTCGCGCAGGCCTTCGATCGGATAGGCGAGGCCGAGCCGGGCGGGAGGCAGCGAGAAGACCGCGTTGGCGGCGGCGATCCGCAAATCCGCGGCGAGCGCCAGAGCAAACCCGCCGCCGATGCAGAAGCCGTGGATCATAGCGATGACGGGCTTGGCGGTGTTCCGCAAGGCGGCGAAGGCTTGGCCGTTGAGGGCCTCATAATCTTTCGCCTGGTCCGGATTGGCGCGGCCTGCGGCGAATTCACCGATATCGGCGCCGGCTGCGAAGGCGTCCGGGCCCGCGCCGCTCACCACCAGGACACGCGTCCCGGGGTCATCATCAAGCGCCGCGACCAGTCCTGGCAGGGCCGCCCACATGGCGCGGTTGAGCGCGTTGCGGCGCTCGGGCCGGTCGAGCAGCAGATGGCCCACTCTGCCGTCGCGCCAGGCCTTCACATGAGGGGTAGGGGAAGCGAGTTCGATCATAAAAGGCGGGCTATCAGAGCCCTGCCGTTAACGCAATGCTGTTGCATTCCAAGGAATGCTCCCCATTTCCCAGCCAGTGGCGTAGGATAAGCCCGCAAAATGGAGAAGACCCGATGGCGCGTCAATCGACACATCCGCAATCCGTCGTCAGCCTCGATCCGGTGTGGGACCGCATCCGCGATGAAGCACAGGAAGCGGCGCGCAAGGATCCGAGCCTCGGCGGCTTCATCTTCGGCGCGGTGCTCAACCAGCCGCGCTTCGAGGACGCGGTGATGCACCGCCTGGCGCAGAGGATGGCCAATGCGCTCACCGTCGAGCTGATCCAGCAGGCCTTCCAGGACGCGCTCGATGCCGATCCCGCGATCGGCGATGCGATGCGCGCCGATGTGGTGGCGGTGCACGACCGCGATCCCGCCTGCAACCGCTATCTCGAGCCCTTGCTCTACTTCAAGGGCTTCCAAGCGGTGCAGACGCATCGCATGGCGCATCAGTTGTGGAAGATGGATCGCCGCGACTTCGCTTATTACCTGCAGAGCCGTGCCTCGGTCGTCTACAGCGTCGACATCCACCCGGCGGCGCGCCTTGGGCGCGGCATCTTCATCGATCACGCGCATGGCATCGTCATCGGTGAGACGGCGGTGGTCGAGGACAATGTCTCGCTGATGCAGGATGTGACACTCGGCGGCACCGGCAAGGAAACCGGCGACCGGCATCCGAAGATCCGGCAGGGCGTCCTCATCGGCGCCGGCGCCAAGATTCTCGGCAATATCGAGATCGGCCATTGCTCGAGGGTCGCTGCGGGCTCGGTCGTGCTGCATGACGTGCCGCCCAACCGTACCGTCGCCGGCGTGCCGGCCAAGGTCGTGGGCTATGCCGGCTGCGAAGAGCCGTCCCGGGTCATGGACCACCAGCTCAAAACCGACAGTCCGCGCGATTCAGAATAGGCTTGTCTTGCCTTTCATGGTCGGAGTAGACCTTGGAGAGCGCCCGGAGCGCCGGGCGTTCGAAGAGAATCGGCCGGAAGCTTCCGCGCTTCTCCGATGCTCCAGACAAGGAACGCTTGCGTGCAACCCGATGAAATAAAGAAGCTCACCCGGTTTTTCCGGAGCAAGTTCCAGCTCGCCAATATCGAGGTCCGCAAGCGTCCGCAAAAGGCCGATTCAGCGGAGGTCTATATCGGGGACGAGTTCATCGGCGTGATCTTCCGCGACGATGAAGATGGCGAGCTCTCGTACAATTTCAACATGGCCATCCTCGATTTCGACCTGGAATAAGGACGTTCACGGCGGCGGCGAATGACGGATTGGTCGGAAAAGACACCGCCGGCCATGCCGGCTCCGAGCTTCATAGAGCTGTTCACGCCCAAGCTCGTCACCGTATTGCGCGAACGCTACGGCCTTGCCGATCTGCGCGCCGATGTCATGGCGGGCCTCACCGTCGCCATCGTCGCCTTGCCGCTGTCCATGGCGATCGCCATCGGTTCGGGCGTCACGCCGGATCGCGGCCTCTACACCGCCATCGTCGGCGGCTTCGTGATCTCGCTCCTGGGCGGCAGCCGTTTCCAGATCGGCGGTCCGGCGGGTGCCTTCATCGTGCTCGTCGCGGCCACGGCCGAGCGCCACGGCGTCGACGGCCTGGTGCTCGCCGTCGTCATGGCGGGACTGTTCCTCGTCGCCGCCGGCTATCTGCGGCTCGGCACCTACATCAAGTTCATTCCCTATCCGGTCACCGTCGGCTTCACCGCCGGCATCGCGGTCATCATCTTCGCCAGCCAGATCCACGACCTCCTGGGCCTGACGCTCGCGCATGAGCCCGGCGCCCTCGTTCCCAAGCTCGAGGCCTTGTGGGGCGTGCTCGACACCATCAATCCCGCCGCTTTCGCCGTCGCCCTGGGAGGCATCGTGGTGATGGTCGGCCTCAAGCATGTGCGCCCGCATTGGCCGAACATCCTCATCGCCGTCGTCCTGGCGGCGATCGCGGCCTATGCCCTGGCCTTGCCGATCGAAACCATCGGCACGCGCTTCGGCGGCATTCCCTCGACACTTCCGGCGCCGCAGCTGCCGCCCCTGTCTCTGGACAAGCTGCAGGCGGTGCTGCCGGATGCAATGGCCTTCGCGCTCCTGGGCGCGATCGAGTCCCTGCTTTCGGCGGTCGTCGCCGACGGCATGACCGGCCGCCGCCACCGCTCGAACTGCGAATTGGTGGCGCAAGGTTTCGCCAATATCGCCTCCGGCCTGTTCGGCGGCATCGTCGCCACGGGCACGATCGCGCGCACCGCGACCAATGTGCGGGCGGGCGCGCGCGGCCCCTTTGCGGGAATGTTCCATTCGGCCTTTCTCCTGATCTTCATGCTGCTGGCGGCGCCGCTGGCGAGCTACATCCCCCTTGCAGCGCTGGCGGCGGTGCTGGCCGTCGTCGCCTGGAACATGGCGGAAAAGCATGCTTTCGCGACACTGATGCGATCCTCATGGGGCGATGCCGCCATCCTTGCCGCCACCTTCCTGCTCACCATCTTCCGCGACCTGACCGAGGGCATCGTCGTCGGCTCGGCCATCGGCGCCTTCATCTTCATCAACCGCATGGCGCATATGACCCGCGTCGAGTTTCATGGGCCGCTCGCCGCCGACGACCTTCCCGATCTCGCCGGCACCCGCAAACCCTATGATGCGAGCCTTGCCAGCGATCCCGACGTCGTCGTCTATCGCATCAGCGGCGCCTTCTTCTTCGGCGCGGCCTCAACGGTCGGCGCGGCGCTCGAACGCATCGCCGACCAGCACAAGAACCTGGTGCTCGATTTCTCGACCGTGCCTTTCCTCGATTCCACCGGCGCCAATGTCATCGCCGGCGTCGTGCGCAAGGCGGCGCGTCACGGCGTCAAGGTCTATGTGACCGGCGCCTCGTTCGATGTCCGCAAGGAGCTCGCGAACCACGGCGTCTCCTCGCCCGCGGTCACGATCCTGGCGCGCCTCGAGGACGCCGTCGCCGCCGTTCGCCGAGCCATGTGAAGCGGGTTGGCAACTGGGCCTTGACACGTCAAGAAACCGGAATCCTTTTTGCGGATCATGAGCTATAGTTCACTCACGTCGGATGAAGGAAAGAGAGTCGGCGCATGACGGTCTATTCGCTCGACGGCACATTGCCGGAGCTTCCGCCCGAGAATGACTATTGGATCGCGCCCAACGCGGTGGTGGTCGGCAAAGTCAAGCTCGATCGCGACGTCGGCGTCTGGTTCGGCGCCGTGCTGCGCGGCGACAACGAGCTCATCCATATCGGCGAAGGCAGCAACATCCAAGACGGCTGCGTGCTGCATACCGACATGGGCGCGCCGCTGACCGTCGGGCGCAACTGCACCATCGGCCACCAGGCCATCCTGCATGGCTGCACGATCGGCGACAACACGCTCATCGGCATGGGCGCGACGATCCTCAATCACACCAAGATCGGGCGCAACTGCCTGATCGGCGCCCATGCGCTGATCCCGGAAGGCAAGATCATCCCCGACAATTCGCTGGTCATGGGCGCGCCCGGCAAGATCGTGCGCGAGGTGTCGGCGGAAATGGCCGAGCAACTGACGCGCTCGGCCAGGAACTATGTGAAGAACTGGCGCCGCTTCGCCGCCGGCATGCGCGAGCAGTCGGACGAATAGCGATCCACTTCAGAGCACGACGCGTTCCCGTGGGATATTCCCGGCGCTCTACTTTGTTGCTCATCGGCTTGTCCGCTGGATGTCGGATCAAGCCCGGCCACAAGTAGTCGGAGCCGGCTCAGGGTGGGACTGAGCCGGCTCCTCGGACCCGGTCTGGTGGGGGATGGGGAGGGGGACGCCGACCGGGCCGTAGCTCCCAATATCATCCGTTCACTGGCGCGCGCTGCCGGCCGAAACCGTGCCATTGTGCGTGGGCGCCTTCTTGCTGAGCGACACCCACTGGCGCGGATCCTCCGCCGACTGGCGCTTGAGGTAGGTGTAGCCGGTGTCGTTCCAGCGCAGGACGTCGTTGCGGCGATTGTCGAGGACGAAATCGCCCTTGTCGGTGGTGATCGTCAGCACGGCATGGCCCTGCATCTTCTCGTCAAGCACGACGGTGATCAGGAGCGCCGTCGTCGGAAAGCCCAGGCCCTCGAGATAGCGCTTCTTGAGCAGCAGATAGTCTTCGCAGTCGCCGGCATCGGTCGGGAAGGTCCAGTATTCCGGCTTCCCATAAAGCTCCTCATCGCTCACCGGCGCGATCTTGCCGTTCACGAAGGCATTGACCTGATAGATCAGGTTCCAGCGCTCCGGCGACAGCGGCAGGCGCGTCCTTCGGCCGCCGAGCGCCTGGCACTCCTTCGGCTCGCGGGCGCACATTTCCACATAGCCGATCGGCGGCAATGCCTTGCCGTAGACGGTCGCAAATTGTTCGATCGCGGATTCTGCCCGGGCGAGGTCTGCTTCGACGGCTTGCGCTGCGCCGATCATGCAGACCAATCCGAGCGCAACTCCCCCGAGTCTTGCCAAGATAGTCATTGTTTGACGTCCATTCCCCTTATCGTTGGGCGTCAGACTAGCGGCAAGGCTTTGAGATCGCGTTCAGTTTATCAGTGCAACTCTCTGAAATATAATAATAAAATAGAAAGGTTACGGATGATGACTATTAACCATCAGGCCACGACAGGAAGGCGGGGCAGGAGCCCGGCGAGGCTCGCCGTCAGCGGACCTGGGTGGAGAGCTGAGTGGTATTGAGCGGCTTCAGGAACTCGATGGCGATGCCAGAGTCCACGTAGCGCACGATGCGGCCGCGCATCTTGCCCAGCATCAGATAAGTGCCGAGGCTCGGCATGACATCGACCTTGACCGCGGCACCCGAGAGCGAAATGTCGATGATCTCGCAGGGATAGATCCGCCCGTCCGGCAAGCTGATATGGGACTGGCTGTCGGTCGGGGCAAAGCGGGCGTGACGGCGCAGATCGGTGCCGGCCGTCGTGTTCTTGGTCGAACGGCCGGAAAGCCTGGAGGCAAAGCGTTCCTTGCGCTGGCCGGTATGGGAGAAAACGATGCGGAAGCCGCCCGGAACGGCCTCGCCGCTCACGCCTTCGACACGGCCGATCTCGTCGAGATAGGCGACGATCTGGGCGTCCTTTTCCGGCACCGCGGTGGTGATGAAGATCGCCCCGTCCGGCGTGATCTCGCCCACCTGGCAGGGGTGCTCGCTCATATCGGGCAGCATGAAACGACCGAACATGATCATCGGTCCCGCCGACTTCTCAGCCGACGAAATTGCTTCGCCAGTCGCGATTTTTGCCGTCACGGCCGGTATCGCCCTTTGCTCTCTCGAATGCCTGCTCCGGCGGAGCGTAGCATCGGCACATTAGCGAAGGTCTAAAAATAAGTGGTTAAGGAAAGCTCAACTCATGTGCGCTAGCCGCGCCCGCCGTTAATGATCTGGAAGGCCTGAGGCGAGTTTTTCATCGGCGTGCCCACCGCGCCCGGCACCGGCTCGGTCCAGATCGTGCGCGCCGCGGACAGCTCGAAACCGGTCACCTGGTCATGGCGTGGGCGGCTGATCTCGCGAAACGGCATGATGACGCCGAAGACATAGGTCGCCACGCCGTTCCGGGCCCGCAAGGGCAAGCCCACGAACTCCGCCGCCACGCTTATGCCCAGCGACGAATTCAAGCGGAAGCGCAGCACGAAAGGCTGATGGGCATCGGTGACGCCGTCGAGGAGACGCGCCACGGTCTCGCGCTCGAAGCGCTCGCCCTGCGTCAGGGCCGGCTTACCGGTGAGCTCCACGCCCCACAACTCGCAGACCCGTGTGCCGGCGAGGCGCCAGACATAACCCGTGCCGGGTTTGCGCTCGATCATGAACAGGAATGGGACGAGGCTGCGGATCTTCTGGAGGTCCAGCCAATCCCGTGGCGGCGCCGACATTTCGCCGCGAATCGTCTCCCAGTAGCGAAACAGGGCGCGACTGCCCGGATGGAGCATTTCCTCTGGGGCCGCCGTGGCCTGGATGGTATCACTGGTCTGCATAGAGGCACCGCACTTGGTGAGCCGTTGTGTCAAGAGTGGACAATCGAAAGGGGAGCGTGCAGCAACCGTGCCAGACATCGAGGAAAGAGGCGGATTCGGACCGGTTGACGAAAGGTCACGGCGGAGCGCGCCCATGGTTAACGCCCCGCCGGTGGTGCTCGCGGTCATTGTCGTCCTGATCGGCATCCATGCTCTCATTCAATTCGGCGGACAGGACTGGACCATCTGGTCGCTCTATGCCTTTGCGCTCATCCCGGCGCGTTTCGATGGAAGTGACGGCACCGCTATGATGGCGGGCTCGCAATATTGGAGCCTCATCACCTATGGTTTCCTGCATGACGGCTGGCTGCATGTGCTGCTCAACTCGCTGTGGCTCTTGATCTTCGGAACGCCGGTGGCCCGGCAGTTCGGGGCGCTGCGCTTTCTGGCCATAGCGCTCATAGCGACACTCGGCGGCGCGCTCGCCATGCTCGCGGTGTATTGGGGGATGTTCATCGTCGTGGTCGGCGCGTCGGCGGCCGTGTCCGGACTCCTCGCCGCCGCCATCCCGATCATGTTCGGCAGGCCCGGCGCGCCGCTCACCCTAAGTGAGTTCCTCCGCAACCGGCGCGCCATCATCTTCATGCTCGTCTTCCTGGCCATGACGCTCTTCACCGGCGTCCAGGGGCTGCCCGGCTTCGCCGATGGCGGCCGCATCGCATGGGAGGCGCATCTCGGCGGCTTCGTCGCCGGCCTTCTCGGCTTTTTCGTCATCAGCCGAGAAGGGGTGCAGAGGCGCTGACTTCGTGTTAGTGTAGACCCCAGCGAAGATGGAGGTGTGCATGACCGTTGCGCAGATTCTCAACGCCAAGGGCCGCGCTGTGATCACCGCACAGCCCGGCGACACGGTATTGGCCGTGGCGCAAACCCTCGCCGCCAAGAAAATCGGCGCCGTCGTCATCGTCGACGCGCAGGGCCGCATCGGCGGGATCGTTTCCGAGCGCGACATCGTGCGGGCGCTGGCGACCGGCGGCGGCGCGGCGCTCGACAAGCCGGTGCGGGAATTCATGACGGCGTCGGTCAGGACATGCGCGCCGCGCGATACCGAAGCGGAGCTCATGTCGCTGATGACCGAGCATCGTGTCCGCCATCTGCCGGTGGTCGAGAACGGCAAGTTGGGCGGCATGATCTCGATCGGCGATGTGGTCAAGAACCGCATCGAAGCGATCGAGCGCGAAGCCGAGGAGATGAAGAGCTACATCGCGTCTTCGGGTTAAAGCACCGCCAGCGCGCGTTCGATGTCGGGCATGGCGCGGTCGACGGCTTCGCGCCCGGCGGCGATCGCCTTTTCCGCCTTGTCGAACTCGAACAGGCCCATGCCGTTGGTGCGCGGCATGATCGATATGTCGGGCGGATCGCCGGCGAGACGCGAGCGCGCCAGCCGGTCCTGGGTGATGTTGAAGGCGGCGGCGATCACCGAAGTCAGGCTCGGCGCCATCTTGCCGCCCTCGCTCAGGGCGATGTCCGGCGGATTCTGGATCGCGATGCCGGCGGCCGTCTCGGCGCCGAGATTGACGGCGATGACCATCCTGGCGCCAAGAGCGCGGCAGGCGGCGACCGGGACGGGATTGACCACGCCGCCGTCGATCAGCCAGTGACCGTTGACGCGCACCGGACGAAACACGCCGGGGAGCGCATAGGAGGCCCTGATCGCTGGCGCCAGGGGGCCCGAGCGCAACCACAGCTCGTGGCCGGTGCCGAGCTCGGTGGCGATGCAGATGAAAGGTATCCTCATGTCGGAGAAGCTGACGCCGCCGACGACATCATCGAGCAGGCCGCCCAGCCTCTCACCGGCAATGAGGCCGGAGCCGCGCCAGGAGATGTCGAGCAGCGACAGGACGCGCCGGCGCGTCAGGCTCAAGGCGAAATCGCGCAGCGCCGACAGCCTGCCCGCCGCGTGAAGCCCGCCCGCCAGGGCGCCGATCGAGGAGCCGGCAATGGCCGAGGCGAAGATGCCATGCTCCTCGAGTCTTTCGATGACGCCGATATGCGCCCAGCCGCGCGCCGCTCCTGCGCCGAGCGCCAGCCCGACGGCCTGTCTCACCTTCCCATTCATGGCACGACTTTACATCGTGCACGGAAGATCGGGAAATCTCAGATTATTTCGATCTTGTAACCTTGTGAGCCGCGGCTCACCTTGCGATAGAAGCAGGAATGGCGGCCGGTGTGGCAGGCGACGCCACGTCCCGCCATCGCCACCGACAGAAGCAGCGTGTCCTGATCGCAATCGAGTTTCACGTCGACGACCTTCTGGGTGTCGCCGGAGGTGGCGCCCTTGCGCCAGAGCTCGTTGCGCGACCGGCTCCAGTAATGCGCCTCGCCGGTTTCGAGCGTCAATCGCAACGCTTCCGCGTTCATGTATGCGAGCATGACGACGGATCCGTCCCGGGCATCGGTGACGATGGCGGGGATCAGTCCCTTGTCGTCGTAGCGCGGCGCGAAGACCGTCGACTCTTCGTCGCCCTTCGCCATCAGAGGGAGAAGCCACCCGAAGGCGAACGCACCAGCTCCATGAAGCGGGCCTGGAGCACCGGGTTCGACTTGAACTCGCCGGTGAACTGGGTGGTGATGGTCGCGACATTGCGCTTGTTCACGCCGCGCAGCGACATGCACTGATGCACCGCCTCGATGAGGACGGCCGTGCCCTTGGGCTCGAGCGCCTTATCGATGGCCTTGGCGATCTGCGCCGTCATGGTCTCCTGGGTCTGGAGCCTCCGGGCATAGATCTCGACGACGCGCGCCAGCTTGGAAATACCGACCACCGCATGCGAGGGCAGATAGGCGACATGGGCGCGGCCGATGAAGGGAACGATATGATGCTCGCAATGCGAGTTGAACTCGATGTCGCGCAGCATGACCAGATCGTCATAGCCCTCGACCTCGTCGAACGTGCGCGACAGCGCCTGCAGCGGGTCCTCGCTGTAGCCCCGGAAGAACTCCTTGTAGGCCTTGACCACGCGCCGCGGCGTATCGATCAGCCCCTGACGGGTCGGATCGTCGCCGGCCCAGGCGATCAGCGTGCGAACGGCCTCCTCGGCCTCCTCCTGGGAGGGGCGCTTGAGGGCCGATTCCCGCGCGAGTTTCTTGACGACAGCATCCATTTCAGGGCTCACTTTGACATCCAATTTGGCCGTTCCCATATCATGGGCAGGTTTCCGGGGCAAACCTGCCGGAGCCGGCTTGCGGCACGGCCCCCGCAGACTAGAATGTGTGCATGATCAACGAAATCTACAATCGCAAGATCCTTGAATTCGCGGCCGATATTCCCCGGCTGCAACGCCTCGATGCGCCCGACGCAACGGCAACCGCCATATCCCGCCTCTGCGGCTCGAAGGTGACGGTCGATGTGAAATTGGCGGATGGGGCGGTGAGCGACTTCGGCCATGAGGTCAAGGCCTGCGCGCTCGGCCAGGCGTCGTCGTCGATCATGGCCCGCCATGTCCTCGGCTCGACGCCCGAAGAGTTGCGTCAACTGCGTGCCCAGATGTATGCCATGCTCAAGGACGGCGCTGCGCCGCCCGCCGGCAAGTGGCAGGAGCTCGAGGCGCTGCTGCCGGTGCGCGATTTCAAGGCCCGGCACGCCTCGACGCTGCTCACTTTCGACGCCGTCGTCGACGCGGTCGGCCAGATCGAAGCGAAGACCAAGGCCAAGGTCCCGGCCTGAATAACCCGCCTTCGGGGATCAACGTTTCCGGTCCGTAACGTCGGGCGCGGGCGGAAAGCGACTCTTGAGATCGCGATCGGTCACCGACATGTGGTTGCGGGTATATTGCTCGGACGCATCGCGCAGCGGCTGGAAGTCCCAGGGGAAATGCGCGCCGCGCCGCAAGGCCTCGAACATCATGAGGCGGGCCTGCTGGCTTTCCAGCACGGCCTGTGTGATGCGCGGGATGTCGAAAGCCGTCTCGACCTCGCGGCGGAACGACCGGGCCAGGGCGCAGTGCTCGGGGGCGCCGGCGAGGTTGACACGCTCGTCGGGATCGGCGGCGAGATCGAAGAGCTGATCCGGATCGACCGGCGTGTGGATGAATTTCCACGTGCCGCGCCTCAGCATATAGAGCGGGGCCACCGCACCTTCGGCCAAGTATTCGCCCCAGGCGGTCGCCTCCGGTTTCTCGCGCGCACCTTCCAGCAAGGAATGGAGACTCCGGCCGTCGACCTTGCGGGCGAGACCGGCTTTGCCGTCGCTGCCGAGATCGACAAAGGTCGGGAGGATGTCGGCGAGCGTCACCGGCTCCTTGACCCGGCGCGCCGCGAAGCGCTTCGGCGCCCAGATGACCAGGGGCACATGCGCAGACGGCTCGAGGAACGACATCTTGTACCAGAGGCCGCGCTCGCCAAGGAAATCGCCATGATCCGAGGTGAAGACGATGACGGTGTTGTCCAATTGTCCGGCCGCGGCGAGCGCCGCCGTGAGCTGGCCGATGAGATCGTCGACATAGGAGATGTTGGCGTAGTAGCCGTGCCGGGCGGCGCGCACATCCGCTTCCGTCACCACATAATCATCCATGGCCGACATCTCGTAGAGACGGCGGCTGTGCGGATCGAGCTCGTCCCTGGAAAAGGGCGCGAGCGACGGCAGGTCGATGTCCTCGTCGCGATAGAGCGACCAGAACTTCGCGCGCGCCGCATAAGGGTCGTGCGGATGGGTGAAGGAGACCATCAGGCAGAAGGGCGTTCCGGCCTCGTAGCGGGCATAATCATAGATCTTGCGGGTGGCGAGGAACGCCGCCTCGTCGTCATATTCGAGCTGATTGGTGATCTCGGCAACGCCCGGCTGCAGAACCGAGGTCATGTTGTGGTACCACCAGTCGATGCGCTCCTGGCGCAGGCGCCAATCGGGGGTCCAGCCGAAATCCGCCGGATAGATGTCGGTGGTCAGGCGTTCTTCGAGCCCGTGCAACTGGTCGGGACCGACGAAATGCATCTTGCCCGACAAGCTGGTGCGGTAGCCCGCGAGCCGCAGATAATGGGCCCAGGTCGGAATGGCGGACGGGAATTCCGCGGCATTGTCGTAGACGCCGGTGCGCGAGGGCAGGAGCCCGTTCATCACCGTCGCGCGGGCCGGCGCGCAGAGCGGGCTCGTCGTATAGGCGTTCTCGAACACCACGCCCTCGGCGGCCAGACGGTCGAGATGGGGCGTCTTCACCAGGCGGTGGCCATAGGCCCCGAGGTAGCGCGCCGCGAGCTGATCGGCCATGATGAACAGGATATTGGGCTTGGCCTCGGGCATGCCTATCTCCAGGATTGAGAGCGCAACTCTACGCGGCTTGAAGACCAAACCAGATGTGCGAACGTCATGATGAAACGGAAAAGCGACAGGCGAGGGGGCCGGCGGCACTCATCTTGCTGGGCCTCATCCGCATCTATCAACTGACGGTATCATTGGTCCTCGGCCGGCGCTGCCGCTATCTGCCGACCTGCTCGGACTATGCCGCGGAAGCGATCGGACGTCATGGCGCCTGGGCCGGTTTCTGGCTCGGCCTCGCCCGCGTATCACGCTGTCATCCCTGGGGCGGGGAGGGCTTCGACCCGGTGCCGCGGAACTTCCCCCATGCCGATTGGCGGGCCTGGCGGCATGTCCCCTGGCGGCAAAAATAAAAGGCGCCGGCGATAGACGCCGACGCCTCAGGCTGCAGGCAATTAAGCAACTTACCAGGGATTACTCAAGTCGGCTGTCGGCCGACCGGGTCTTCATTCAGAAGAGGTTGCCGAAATTGTAGGTGAGGCCGGCCCGGATCAAATGCAGGCCTTCGAAGTCGAGGAAGACCGTGCCGACATCCAGGTCATAATCCTCTTTGCCGAGGTCGATGTAGAGATATTCGAGGCGGGCATGCAGGCTTTCATTGAAGGCATGCTCGATGCCGCCGCCGATCGTCCAGCCCGTCGTCCATTTGCTGTCGTCGATGAAGTCACGCCCCGGGCCCACCGGGCCGACTTCGCCGCCGAAGGTCGTCCTCACCCAGGCCGCGCCGCCGGTAGCGTAGAAGAGCGTGTCGTCACCGAAGATGTAACCGGCACGGGCGCGCAGCGTGGCGATGTCGTTGATCTCCATTTCGGTCGCTTCGCCCGGGTCGTCATTATCGACCTTGCCGGCCCAGCTCCAGTCGCCCTCGACGCCGAGGAGGAAGCCGTCACCAAGCTCGAAATTGAAACCGGCGAGAACGCCACCGCCCCAGGTGAAGCCGCTCATTTCCGGATCGATGGTGCATTCTTCGGGAATGTCGCAGACCGCGTCATAGGCGCTTTCGACGCCGACCCCCATGATGATGGCGCCGATATAGGGCCCGGTCCAGCTCTCCTCGGGAGGCGGCGGCGGCTCATAGTCGGCGGCATTGGCCACTGTCGTGGTCACGGCGGCGAGCGCAGCCGTGCAGAGAGTCAGGCGAAGAAGAAATTTAGTCATAAGTCACCCCTGAGTTGCCTTGCAGTTCAGTCGGGAAACATGACTTGTTAAGGTTAACGAGGCGTTATTAACCATATTCGCCCCGCCGGCGATCATCCGCCACGGTTGACCGGGGGCGCAAGCGCTGCCATAAGCGGCGCCGCAACATATGACGCTTACCTGCCGCGTATGCAGGAGTGAGCAGGAGTAACATCATGATAAACCTCACCTTTCCCGATGGCGCTGTGCGCCAGGTGCAAGCGGGATTGACCGGCAGCGAACTCGCCGCTTCGATTTCCAAATCGCTCGAAAAAAAGGCCGTCGCCCTGATGAGGGACGGGGTCCTGACCGATCTCGCCGACCCGATCACCGGGGATGCGAAGGTGCGAATCATCACTCGCGACGACGCCGAGGCGCTGGAACTCATCCGCCATGACGCGGCCCATGTGCTGGCCGAGGCCGTCCAGGAGCTTCATCCCGGCACCCAGGTGACGATCGGCCCGGTGATCGAGAACGGCTTCTATTACGATTTTTTCCGCAACGAGCCGTTCACCCCTGAGGATTTTCCGGCGATCGAGAAGAAAATGCGGGAAATCATCGCCCGCGACCGTCCATTTTCTAAACGAATCGTTTCACGTGAAGCGGCGAAGGAATTCTTCAAGTCAAGAGGGGAGTTGTTCAAGGTCGAGCTGGTCGACGCCATACCGCAAGGCCAGGAGATCAAATTCTACGACCAAGGCGGCTGGATAGATCTCTGCCGTGGTCCACATATGACCTCGACCGGCAAGATCGGCTCCGCTTTCAAGCTGATGAAGGTGGCGGGCGCCTATTGGCGCGGCGATGCCAAAAATCCGATGCTCACCCGCATCTATGGCACCGCCTGGGCCAATGACAAGGACCTGCAGACCTATCTGACGGCGCTCGAAGAGGCGGAAAAGCGCGATCATCGCCGTTTGGGCCGCGAGATGGACCTGTTCCACTTCCAGGAAGAAGGGCCGGGCGTGGTCTTCTGGCATCCCAAGGGCTGGACGCTGTTCCAAGCCCTCATCGCCTATATGCGCCGCAGGCTCAGGGCCGACTATAATGAGGTCAACGCGCCGCAGGTCCTCGATAAGGTCCTGTGGGAGACCTCGGGCCATTGGGGCTGGTACCGCGAAAACATGTTCAAGGTGCAGACCGCGGGCGACGATGCCGAGGACCAGCGGGTCTTTGCCCTCAAGCCCATGAACTGCCCCGGGCATATCCAGATATTCAAGCATGGCCTCAAGTCCTACCGCGATCTTCCTATCAGGCTTGCCGAATTCGGCGCGGTTCACCGCTATGAGCCGTCCGGCGCGCTGCATGGGCTGATGCGGGTCAGGGGCTTCACCCAGGACGATGCGCATGTCTTCTGCACCGAAGACCAGCTCGCCGAGGAATGCCTCAAGATCAACGACCTCATCCTGTCGGTCTATGCCGATTTCGGTTTCACGGAATTCGTCGTAAAGCTGGCGACACGACCGGAAAAGCGCGTCGGCACCGATGCGATGTGGGACCATGCCGAGGATGTGCTGACCCGCGTGCTCGACAAGATTTCGCGTGAGTCGGGCGGGCGCATCAAGACCGGCGTCAATCCGGGCGAGGGCACATTCTACGGGCCCAAATTCGAATACACGCTGCGCGATGCGATCGGCCGGGAATGGCAGTGCGGAACGACCCAGGTCGACTTCAACCTGCCGGAACGTTTCGGTGCCTATTACATCGATGCCGACGGCCAGAAGAAGATGCCGGTCATGGTGCATCGGGCCATATGCGGGTCGATGGAGCGGTTCCTCGGCATGCTGATAGAAAATTTCGCCGGGCATTTCCCGCTCTGGCTGGCGCCAGTGCAGGTGGTGGTCACCACCATCGTCTCCGATGCCGACGACTATGCGCGCAAGGTCGCGGCGGCGCTCACCCGGGCGGGCCTCAGGGTCGAGACTGACCTGCGCAACGAGAAGATCAACTACAAGGTGCGCGAGCATTCGGTGGCGAAGATCCCTGTCATCCTGGTCGCCGGCAAGCGCGAGACGGAGGAGGGCACGCTCAATGTCCGCCGGCTCGGCTCGCAGGCGCAGCAGTCGCTCACCCTCGATGAGGTGATCAAGCAGCTCACCGAGGAAGCGACGCCACCTGATGTGAAACGTGAAAACCTGGCATAGAGGTTTCGGTAAGATTGGTGTCTTGATGCAACAGAAAACACTCACAACCATATGAGATGGAAGGGATTTTCCATCTAGTTCGATCATTCCAGGCGGTAATGGCCGTAACACACGATCAGGACAGCAGATTCTCTAATTATCAGGGCGTGAACTGCACATCGACATTGAGAGCATTCTCTGCACCACGGATACCCTGATAGACCTCGAAGCAGCCGTCGCCGATCGGCAAGGTGCCCAAGTAAATACCGTAGGCCGTGTTGGTTTTGTAGACCGGGCCGCCACTGTCCCCCTTTTTGCCGACACAGGCGGCGATCACACCCATATTATGGACGGTGGCGGAATTGCCCCCCATTCCTTCAACGCTTCCGCTGAAGCCCAGCAGGACGACCTGACCACAATGCGTGCCCGTGTCGCGTCCGGTAATGCATTTGATGCTCCCAAGCGAACTTTTGCCGTCCTTCTTGATCGGGTATTCCGGGTTGTAGGTCGTCTGGCCGGAGCCCTTCACGACCACCCAGGGCATCGGCGCGGGAGGCACCAACCATGACTGCTCGAATCCCGCTGCGATCGCAATAACGCCTGCGTCCGTTCCTGGAAACACCCAACCATCCGTGGGACCTAGCTTCCGGCCGCTGTAAGTGGGCTCGCCGGGCATTGGATGTTCCACTTCCGACCACCAGCTCGCGAAATTTGCACTGGTCAGGCAGTGGCCGGCCGTCATGACGAGCCATTTGGTGGAGACCCGGTGACGGGCGATGAACGCCGCCGTGCAGCGATGCGCGACGCCCAGATTATATGCGATGATCTCGCGCCCGCCGCGAAACGGCTTATTGCATTTTCGCACGCCGCAGGACTGCAGCTGTCCGCGCAAGGTCGGGACATTCACGCGGTCGACAATTGCGCCGTGCTCCCGCCCGACTTGCTCGACTTGCCTGGTTTCTTCGGCCGATAAGTTGCTTACCGCGGTCAGCGTCACTCTGTTCATCTGGGTGGAGTAACCAGTTGTCACGCGTCCGCCGTCCAGCAAGCGTGACAGCGCTTTGCTCATCGCGGCAACCTGGCGCTCGAGCTCCGCCTCGGTGAAGCGGACCGCCACCAGGTCGCTGTCGGGAGAAAGCGACAAGCGATCGAGTGCAGCGCGCACATCCTTTTCGCCCGGTATGGCGGCTTTGGTCATGCCGATCTTGAGGCGGCCGTGATCGTTCGGATCGAACCAGATTCCGGCATATTGGGCACCCAGCACCCGCTCGAGCTCGTCTTCGATGCCTGAGGCCCGGTCCTGGATCGCCAGCCGCCTATACGCCTCATCCAGTTCGACGCCATGCCTCTCACGGTAGTACTCGGCTGCGATCTGCTGGAGCGCCGGGTCCTCCTCCATCGCCATGATTAAATCAGCTGCAAGTGTGGCAGATGGCAAAAGCGCCGCGAAAACTGCCGCGCCGATCATCGGACGCCAATGCGTCCTGAAATGGGAAGCGAATAAGGTCACATCCACCTCCTGTAGCATCGGCGCCGCTTGGTCGGCCGATCACACATAGCCATGGATCGCTGCTGTCCCGCATCATTGGTGACATGGGTGCAAGGGGACCGCAATCTTGTTTTTCTCGAAAGGTTAGCTTTCAGCCGTCACAAAGCTCTCCGCCGCCTGGGTTTCGACGCCGGCTTCCGCCATGATCCGGCGCGCCAGCACGATGGCGGCGGGCCGCGGCTTGCGGACTGGCCTATCGAGCCAGTAGGACACAGGATTCTTGACCCGGTGGGCGTCGACCGCGACGACCCGGGTCTCATGATGCGAGCCTTCGATCATGGGCGGGCGCGCCAGGGCTATGCCGAGCCCATGGGCGGCGGCATCGAGGACGAGATTGTAGTCCTCGAAGCGGCGATCCTGCGGGCGTGGCCGGTAGTCGATGTTCTGGGTGGCGAACCAGGCGCGCCAGGCGGCGGCGTCGGAATCATGGATGAGCGGGAAATCGAGCAGCCTTTCGGGGGCGCCCTGTCCGATGCGACGGGCGAAGGCAGGCGAGGCGATCGGATAGCAGAGCTCCTCGAAGAGCTGCACCGAGACGCGATTGGGAACACGCCCGCGGCCGCAGCGGAAAGCGAGATCACCGCCCTCGCTCTCGAGATCGACATGGCGATGCTCCACGCTGAGCTCGATGCGCAAGGGCGGCTCGCCGCTTTCGAAGGCTGACAGCCTCTGCATCAGCCAGAGGCCGCTGATCGAGGGGATCGAAGAGAGGCGGACCACGGCCGTCCCGCGCGCCTCCACCCAGCGGTCCGATCCGTCGGCAATGATCGACAGAGCCTCGGTGGTGCGCAGGAAAAGGCGCTGGCCTTCGGGCGTCAAGGCGACGCCGCGGGCCTGACGCTCGAAGAGCCGATGGCCGAACCAACGCTCGAGCTTGGCGATCTGCCGGCTCACCGCGCCATGGGTCAGGTTCAAGGTCTCGGCGGCGGCGGAGAAGCTGCCGCTGCGTGCCGCCGTGTCGAAAGCGCGGATCGTGTCGAGCGGCGGAAGCGGTATCGGGCTGTGATCCATGTTCACAGCTCATACTCGATTGTTTCGTTTGTCAATGAGCTGGATCGGGCCGAAATACGACGGACTGGATTTGATGAGTCCTGAGCCTGTCTCATCGAGCTCTTTCATTTCAATTAGTTGAGATGGTTTCCTTGCAAGCCGGTTCGGCTGTGCGCGGCATCTCACCATTGGAGATACCCATGGCCGACGCCGCCGCCCAACCCCCAGCCGTGACCCGCGACGGCACCGCCATCGCCGCCGTCGTCATCACCATCCTCATCTGGGCCTCGGCCTTCCCGGCGATCCGCGCCGGCCTCCAGGCCTTCGGGCCGGTGGAGCTCGGCGCCGCCCGCTTCGCCATCGCCGGCATACCGGCTGCCCTCTATCTCCTCATCACGCAGCCCGGCTGGCCGCGCGGCGGCGAGATCTGGCGCATTCTCATCGGCGGCGTGTTCTTCGTCGCCCTCTACACCGTGCTCCTCAATATCGGCGAGCAGACCGTGTCGGCGGGGGCGGCCGCCTTCATCATCAACGTCAATCCGATCATCACCGCCATCTTCGCCATGCTGCTGCTCAATGAGACCTTCAGCGGACGGGCCTGGCTCGGCACCGCCATTTCCTTCGCCGGGATCGGCCTCATCGCGGTCGGTGAAGGCGAAGGCTTCCGGATCGACATCGGCGCGCTCTTCGTCTTCGGCGCGGCCTTGTGCAACACCATCACCACCATCGCCCAGAAGCCGCTGTTCAAGACGCACCGTCCGGTGACGGTCGCGGCCTGGAACATCGTCATCGGTGCCGTGCTCCTTTCGCCCTTCATCCCGGCGGCGGCGATGCAGGTGCCGCAGGCCTCGACCGAGGCGCTCTTCGCCACGATCTATCTGGGCATCGGCCCCAGCATGATCGCCTATGCCACCTATTCCGTCATGCTGTCGAAATTCCCGGCGAGCCGGGCCTCGAACTTCCTCTATAGCGTGCCGCCCATCTCGACCGTGCTCGGTTTCCTGTGGCTGGGCGAGGTGCCGACGCTGTTCGCCGTCATCGGCGGTATCATGGCGCTGCTGGGCGTGATCATCGTCAATCTGGCAAAATAGGAAGCCGGCATTCGCCGGAGCTGGTAACGACGGTGGAAATGCGTGGGCCGCCGCGCGATAATGACGGTTCCATCCCGGCTGGAGTGACGATGGCCTGCCGATCCTGCGGAACCGAGACGAAACCCGGCCAGCGCTTCTGCACCGGCTGCGGGGCGCCCATCGCTCCGACCTGCCGCAGCTGCGGTGGAGAAAATCCTCCCGCGTCGCGCTTTTGCGGCCATTGCGGCGCGGCGCTCCAGGCCGCAGCGCCGGCCGTTCGTCCGGCCGAAGGCGAGCTCAGGCCGGTCACCGTCCTCTTCGCCGACCTGTCGGGCTATACCGCGTTCTCGGAGAACCGGGATCCGGAAGATGTGCAGAACCTGCTCAATGATTTCTTCGCGCTGGCGGACGGCGCGATCGTGCGCCTGGGCGGCACGGTGGACAAGCATATCGGCGACTGCACCATGGCGGTGTTCGGCGCCCCCGTCGCCCATGGCGATGATGCGCTGAGAGCGATCGCCGCGGCGATCGCAATCCGCGAGGGGATGGCGACGCTCGCTCAGCGCTACAAGGCCGGCCCCCTCGATGCGCATTGCGGTCTGGCGGCGGGCACGGTGCTCGCGGCGACCACCGGCAGCGATGTGCACCGGCCCTATACGATCACCGGCTCGTCGGTCAATCTCGCCGCGCGCCTGTGCGATCTGGCGCGGCGCGGCGAGATCCTGCTTTCGGACGATCTCGCGACCGCCGTCGCCCACCGCCACGCGGTGGATGCGCTCGGCCGCCGCGAACTCGACGGTTTCGCCGAGCCGCTTCCCGTCTTCAGGCTGTCCGCGCAGGAGCGCGCCTCGCGCGATGAAGAGGGGCCGCCCTTTGTCGGGCGCCGGGCGGAAATGGCGGAGATCGAGACGGCCCTCGACATCACCGCCCGGGAAGGGGCCGGCCGCATCGTCCATCTTCGCGGCGAGGCCGGGATCGGCAAGTCCCGCTTGCTGGAAGCCGCCACCGCCGCGGCACGCGCCCGTGGCCTGCCATGCCTCAGCGCCGCGGTCATGAGCTTCGGGGGAGGCAGTCAGACGCAATTGCGGCGAACCATCACGCAAGCCCTTCTCGCCATCGAGCCCGGCGCAGACGAGGCTGGCCTGGTCGCGGGCATCGCCGGCTTCGTCGCGCAGCATGGCCTTGGCGAGCGTGACGAGGCCTTCCTGCACGACCTCACGGGCGTGATGATGCCGGCCGGCCTCGTCCGCGTCTTCAATGCCTTCGATGCCGCAGGCCGACTGGCGGCGCGGATCGAAACCCTGGGCAGGATCGCAAGCTTCGCCGCCCGCCAGAGACCGCTTTTCTTCACGGTGGAAGATCTGCACTGGATCGACGATGACGGACTGGACATGCTCGCGGCGCTGGCACTTGCGGCCCGATCCTGTCCGATCACCCTCATCTTCACGACGCGTCCGGAACGCGATCCGCTGGACAACGCCTGGCTTGCGCGGGTGGCACCGACCTCGGTCAAGGTCCTTAACCTTGCCGCCCTCACCGACAAGGAGGCGGCGAGCCTCGCTGCGCAGGTCTTCGCCGGTGAGACCGCGCTCGTGCGGGAGGTCCTGCAGCGCGCCGCAGGCAATCCGCTGTTCCTGGTGCAACTGCTGCATCACAAGACGGGGGCCGGCGGCGAAGCGCTGCCGCAATCGATCCAGAGCCTCATCGTCGCGCGCCTCGACCGTCTGCCGGAAAGAGACCGGCGCATCGTGCAGACCGCCTCGGTCCTCGGCCATCGGTTCACTCAGGACGAGATCGATCATCTCCTGGAGGAAAGAGGGGCGGGGCTGCAGGCGCTGATCGACGCGGTGCTGCTCAGGCGTGCGGGGCACCAATACGAGTTCGTGCATGCTCTGGTGCGCGATGCTACCTATGGCACCCTGCCGAAATCGCGCCGCCGGACCCTGCATGTGAAAGCGGCCGACTGGTTCGAGGGACGCGACAGGCTCCTTGCCGCCAGTCATCTCGACCAGGCGCAGGATCCGCGCGCCGCCGACGCCTATGACAAGGCGGCGGAAAGCGAATGGGCGATCTACCATTATGACAATGCGATCGTGCTCAATGCGCGCGCGGTGGAGCTGGCGGAGGAGGGCCCGCGCAAGGCGGAGTTGCTCACGCGCCGCGGCGAGATGCTGCTCGAGACGGGGCAGACCGCTCCGGCGCTCGAGGTCTGGCCCGCGGCGCTGCGGCTCGCCGAGGGTGATCGGGCGCTGTCCTGCCGCGCCAATATCGGTTTCGCCCAGACTCTCAGATTATCCGACCGGCTCAGTGAAGCCTTCGCGGCGCTCGACCGCGCCGATGCGATCGCCGAGAGCGATCGGCTGCTTTATGACCTGTCGCGATCGCATTATCTGCGCGGCAATCTCCTGTTCCCGCAAGGGCGGCTGGCCGAGTGCCTGGCCGAGCATCAGAAGGCTCTCGACTTCGCACGCGCGGCGGGCTCCATCGAAGCCGAGATCCGCGCCTTGGGCGGGCTGGGAGATGGCTATTACGCCAATGGCCGCATGCTCAGCGCCCATGACGCCTTCAGCCGCTGCGTGATGCTGGCGCGCAAGGAGGGTTTTGGCCGCATCGAGGTAGCCAATCTGCCGATGTGCGCCTTGACCGCGCTTTCCAAGGGCGAATGGCGCGAGACCGACACCTATACGCGCGAGACGATCGAACTCGCCGAGCGCGCCGGCGCCCGGCGCGCCTTGATGATCGCGCATCACTGCGGTTATTTCCGCAGGTTCGAGGCGGACGAGATCGAGACGGCGCGCGAGCATGCGGTGAAAGCGGACGAGATTGCGATCGCGCTCGGCGCCAAGCGTTTCGAGGCGGAAAGCAAGATGTTCTTTGCCGAGCTTGCGCTCACCGCCGAGCGCCGGGACGAGGCCCGGCACTATGCCGATCGGGCGTACAAGCTCTGCGAGGAGACCGGGCTCAACTATATGGGACCGATCGTGCTCGGCATGCTGGCCGAGCTGGCCGCTGGTGAAAGCGAGCGTCACGCACATATCGCGCATGCCCGCGCCATCCTCAAGGCCGGCGCGCCGATCCACAACCATCTCTATTTCAACGGTCACATGATGACGGCGTCGCTGAAACGGCGGGACTGGGCGGCGGCGGAGAGCTTCATCCAGGCGCTGGCGGACTACATCGCCGAGGAGCCTTTCCCATGGGCGGTTTTCCTCATCGAGCGGGCGCGCATCCTGATCCGCGTCGGGCGCGGCGAGCGCAGCGAGGCGGCGAAGGCCGAGCTCATGCGACTGGCGGCGCTCGGCCGCGACTACCAATTCATCCGCGCAACGCAAGCGTTGGATGAGGCCTTGGCGGCGGGGACCTAATTCGATTGAATGATGGCGCTGACGCGGCCGGGCTCGATGGTGAAGGCTGAAATCCTCTCGACGCCGTCAATCCGTGTACGGAGCACGTAGCGGCCGGGCTTCAGCACCACATCGGCGGTGGGGCCAGGGATGCCGGGCAGTCTTTCGCCCTTGGCATCGGTGATGATCCAGTAAATCTCGCGCTCGCCGGCACCCGAGGCATCGAGCCGGGCAATGCCGGCGGTCATGTCGAGCTCGACCGCCGAAAGCAGGCCCGGCTTGACCGTGACCTCGGTCATGGCCTGGGCATTGCCCGGCTGGAAGCGGCTCTCGATGCGGTAGGACCCGGCGCCGAGCCTCAGGATCTCGCCCGGCTCGTCGGTGATGGCGACGAGCGTTCCGCCATCGACGCCGGACGACCTGTAGATGCTGGTGAAGGGCCGGGCGGCGGGGAGGCCGAGCTGCTTGAGCTTCGGCAGTACGCGCAAGCCGCCGGCATTGAGCACGAAGGTCACGGCAAGGCGCTGCCCCGCGAGCAAAGTGAGCTTGCGTTCGATCTTCACCGCGCCATAGCTCGCTTCCACCATATAGTCGCCTGGCTCGGCCGCGAGCGAAGCCTCGTCGGCGTCTTGCGCAAACAGGGTTTCCCCGCCGAAGGCCCGCACCTGCCAGGAGATCGGCCGGTTGATGACGCCGCCCGCCTCGCTGAGGCGGGCATTGAAGGTGAGGCCCTCGTCGCCGGGGCGGGTGAGCTCGATGCGAACCTCGGCGCCGACATCCTCGCCCGAGCGCAGGACCTCGGGGGCGCGGTCTATGGCGGCGGTCGAGGAGGCGGCAAGAGCAGGGGCCGTGGCCGAAAGAAATGCCGCCAGGACGCATCCAAGCGCCTGGCGGCCGAGTAAAGCTGCACGGATGAAGCCGACGTGCATGCGAGACGTTCCCCTGTTTTCCCTCAACCGGTCCGGCCGGCAGGGCAAGCCAACACGAGAAGTGGGGCCGGCTCAATGATATGCTTAATTTTTGGTTAACGCCTTCGCTTGCAATTGAGGCTTGTTGTTTCCGAACTTGACTTTGTCGGGAGGCTTCTCTTGTTAAGGCGCATGACCCGCCTCAACGACACCTCCTCAGCCCTGAGCCTCCTCCAGACCCGCAAATCGGCCTCCGTCAAAGCCATGGGCGAGCCTGGTCCCACGCCCGAGCAGCTCAAGACCATCCTCGAAATCGCCGTGCGCGTGCCCGATCACGGCAAGCTCACGCCATGGCGGCTCGTGCTGTTCGAGGGCGAAGCGCGGCGGACATTCGGAGAGATCATCAAGGCCCGCTGGCAGGCGCTCCATCCCGATCACGGCGCGGATTCGCTTGCCTTCCAGGCGGGCCTGTTCGTCAGGGCCCCGACCGTGCTCGTCATCGTCTCCAAGGCCGGGCCGCATGTGAAGATCCCGGAATGGGAGCAGCTTCTCTCCGCCGGCGCCCTGACGCAGAACCTGCTGCTCGCCGCCGCGGCGCTGGGCGTGGGCGCCCAGTGGAATACCGATTGGATCGCCTATGACCCGGAGATCATGAAGGCGATGGGCCTCGGCTCGACCGAGAAGATCGTCGGCATCGTCTATCTCGGCACGCCGGGAGCCGCACTCGAGGACCGGCCGCGGCCCGATCCCGAAAGCCTCATCACCCGCTGGCGAGGCTGACGCCCGTCATGACCATCAAAGGGGTTCTCTTCGACAAGGACGGGACGTTGATCGATGTGACCGGCACATGGGTTCCGGCCTATCGGGAGCTCCTCCGCGAGGTCTTCGCCGATCTCGGCCCGGCGGAGGTCGAGGCGAAGTTCGTTGCCGCGGGCTACGACCCCGCGACCGGCGCCTTCAAGGCGGGATCGATCCTGGCGCAAGGCACGACGCGCGACATCGTCGAGGTGTGGTGGCCGGGGCTCGATGCCCCGGGCCTCGCCCAAAAGATGCGGTTGCTCGATGTCGACTATCGCGGCCTCGGCCTGAAGCATCTGAAACCGCTGCTGCCGCTCAGGCCCATTCTCGAAGAGCTGCGTCGGATGGAGCTGAGGCTCGGCGTCGCCACCAATGACACAGCCGCTTCGGCGGTGGCGCATATGGGAGCGCTCGATGCCGCCCAGCTCTTCGACGTCATTCTCGGTGCCGACAGTGTGAAGCGGCCCAAACCTTTCGGCGACATGATCCATGCTTTCGCCGATGCGGTCGGCATCAGGGCGGATGAGGTCGCGATGGTCGGCGACAACCCGCATGACATGGAGACGGCGCATGATGCGGGGGCGGGGCTCGCCGTGGGCGTGCTCTCCGGCAATTCGGCAGCTGACCATCTGGCGCCGCTCGCCGATCACGTGATCGCCAGCATCACCGAGCTGCCGGCGCTGCTCAGGAGGATCGGCTGATGCATTATGATGCGATCGACAACACGCATGGCCTGCCCAACGACCCGTTCAAGGCGATCGTGGCGCCGCGTCCGATCGGGTGGATTTCCAGCATGTCGAGAACGGGCGTCCCCAATCTGGCACCCTACAGCTTCTTCAACGCGGTCTCCGAGAGGCCGCACTACATCGTGATCGGATCGTCCGGCATGAAGGACTCGCTCGCCAATATCGAGGCGATGGCCGAATTCGTCATCAATATCGCAACCTATGACTTGCGCGAGCAGATGAATGCGTCATCGGCGCGCGTGGCGCCCGACGTCGACGAGTTCAAGCTCGCGGGCCTCACGCCGGCGCCGACGCGCTTCGTCAAGCCGCCGCGCGTCAAGGAGAGCCCGGCGGCGCTCGAATGCCGGCTGTTTCAGATCGTGCCCTTGCCCGACGATCACGGCGATGCCACGAACTGGGCGATCATCGGGCGCGTCGTCGGCGTCTACATCGACGACCGTTTCATCGCGGATGGCCGCGTCGACACGGCGGCGATGAAGCCCATCGCCCGCATGGGCTACAGCGAATATACGACGGTCGAGACGGCCTGGCGCATGCGCCGGCCGGATTAGAGCGCGATGGCTTTTCGCTGAAACGCCATCACGCTCTATCCTTTTGTTTGCGCATGATCTTATCGGAAAACCGATAGCCACCTTTCCGGATCATGCGCTAGCTCTTACGGCGCGCCAGCAAGGCCTTCGCCGCCTTGAGATGCGGGACGTCGAGCATCTCGCCATCGAGACCGATGACGCCGGCATCGCCCGCCGCGGCGAACGCCGTGACGATGCGCTCAGCCCTGGCGATCGCCTCGGGCGAAGGGGTGAAGACGCGATTGACGATCGCCACCTGGTCGGGATGGATGCACAGCTTGGCGGTGAAGCCGTCGCGCACCGCATCGCGGCATTGCGTCTCGAGCCCCGCCAGGTCGCGGAAGTTGGCATAGACGCCGTCGACCGGCTCGACGCCCGCGGCGCGCGCTCCGATCAGGCAGAGAGTACGCGCGAGATCATAGGGTGCGGTCGGGCGGCCTTGCGTGTCGCGGTTCGCCTGCGCGCCCAGAGCCGCGGCGAGATCCTCCATGCCCCAGGTGAGGCCGAGAAGCCGAGGTCCGCAATCGCCATAGGTGCCGAGGTTGAACATCGCCGCCGCCGTCTCGGTGGCGATGGCGATGACGGGAAGCCTCGCCATGGCAATGAGACGCTTCACGTCGGCGCCGGATTCCGACTTGGGCAGCAGGAGGCCGTCGGGCCCGGCCGCGGCAACGGCGGCGAGGTCGTCGGCGATCAGGCCGCTCGCCAGCGCATTGACACGCACGAACAGCCTGGCGCGGCCACGCGGCGACGACAGGATATCGCGCGCCAAGCCGCGCGCCCTGGGCTTGTCGGCGAGCGCCACCGAATCCTCGAGATCGAGGATGACGACATCGGCTTCAGAGGCGAGCGCCTTGGGGAGCTTCTTCTCGCTGTCAGCCGGGACGAAGAGGAGCGAGCGCATCGTCAGCCCACGGCCGGACGCTTGCGCATGAAGGCCTGGCGCCGGCATTCGGCCACCAGCGTGCCGTCCTGCTTGAAGGCCTTGTGGTGGAAGTCGATGATGCCGGCCTCGGATCTCGATTTGCTCTCGCGCTTGGCGAGTACCTCGGTCGTGACGTTCACCGTGTCGCCCTGGAAGAGCGGGGCAGGGAACTTCACGTCGGTCATGCCGAGATTGGCGATGGTGGTGCCGAGCGTCAGGTCGTTCACCGAGATGCCGATCATGAGGCCCAAGGTGAAGAGCGAGTTCATCAGCGGCTGACCCCATTCGGTCTGGGCCGAGAAATGCCGGTCGATATGGAGGGGCTGCGGATTCATGGTGAGGCAGGAGAACATCATGTTGTCCATCTCGGTCACCGTGCGAGTGATGGAGTGGCGGTAGATCTTGCCTACCTCGAAGTCCTCGAACCACAATCCTGGCATGAACGGCTCCCTTTCGCTCGTCAGAAACTCCTAGACTATCGCCAGGCCCATGGGAATCGCTCCGCTCCTTCTGCTTTCGGACAGGGGCTCCGGGGCGGACCGCAATCTGAGGCTGTGTGAATTTGACGGTGAGTCGCTAAACGAGTCCCGGAAAGGCATCAAACCGCCACAATCCCAGACTGTGGATAAGTCGGCCACATGACAGGTCAAGGCTATGAAATGGTTTCATTTTTCCGGAACCCTTGCACTGTGGAAACACTGTTAACGACGCATTAACCACCGCGGTCGCAGGACTCCCTAAAGGCAATAACGGCATGGTTGCGGATGCGTCTGGAAGGAATAATCGACATGACAAGATGTCTGCTTGTCGATGAGGATCATGCGGAGCGTCGGGCTCTGAGCGAACTCCTAGGTCAGTATGGATTCGACATGGCCGAGACCGCCTCGGCCGATGCCGCCCTCAAGCATTGCCGCGCCAATTCCCCCGATGTCGTGGTCACGGCCGACCGGATCGGCAGCATGAGCGCCGGCGAGTTCGTCAAGCGGGTGCGCCGCGCCGCCAACGGTCGCAAGCCCGTCGTCCTGGTCTATACGGAAAAGGCCAATACCGACGAGATCGGCAGCGCCATCATCGAAGGAGCGGCGGAGTTCCTGCTCAAGCCCTTCGACCGCGACCTGCTGGAATTCAAGCTGAAGCAGGTCGGCTTGCTCTGATTTCCGTGACAAAAGCGTGAAGCGAGCACAATCCTTTCACAATCTCCGTGCAGTAGGCGAAGTCCGACAATAGAGGGGTTTCGATGTTTGCCGGTTTGCGGTCGGTCTGGGTGCTCCTGCTCGGCGTGGCCATCCTGTCGCTCGGCCACGGGCTGCATGGGTCGCTGGTCGGCGTCCGGGCGAGTGCCGAGAATTTCGACGCCGCGACCACCGGGCTGATCATGTCCGGCTATTTCGCCGGCCTGCTGCTCAGCTCCATCGTCACGCCGCGCATCGTCCAGAGCGTCGGCCATATCCGCGTCTTCGCGGCTTTCGCGTCCGTCGTCTCAACGGCGGTGCTGCTCATTCCCCTGTGGGTCGAGCCTGTCTGGTGGTTCCTCATGCGCTTCGTCGCGGGACTGTGCACCTCGGGCCTGTTCATCGTCTGCGAGAGCTGGCTCAACTCGGCCTCGACGAACAAGAACCGCGGCCAGCTGCTGTCGGTCTACATGATCATCACCTATGCGGCGATGGGCCTCGGGCAATTCCTCCTCAACGTCGCCGACGGATCGGGCTTCTCGCGCTTCATCATCGTCTCGGCCCTGCTGTCGATGGCGATGCTGCCGCTCACCCTGATGCCAAGCGAGACGCCGAGCCTCGCCGGCACGCGCTCGGTGACGCTCGCCGAGATCTACCGCTCCTCGCCGCTCGCCATCGTCGCGACATTGGCGAGCGGTCTGGCCCAGAGCGCCTTCTTCAGCATGGGTGCCGTCTATGCGCTCATGCAGGGGCTGCCGCTGTCGCTGGTCTCGGTGATGATGGCGTTGCCGCCCCTGGCGCTCATCGTGTCGCAATACCCGGCTGGCGTTCTCTCCGACCGCTATGACCGGCGCAGCATCATCATGATCCTCAGCGCCATCGCGGCGGCGATCGCCGTCGTCAGCATACCGGCCTCGGGCATCTCCTCCACCATGCTCATCGGCCTGTTCACCGTGTTCGGCGCCATCGCGCTGCCGATCTATTCGCTGGTCATCGCCCATGCCAACGACCACATGGCGAAGGAGCAGATGCTGGGGGCGTCGAGCAAGCTCGTCCTGCTCTATGGCACCGGCGCCATGGCGGGGCCCTCGATCGCCGGCTTCTTCATGCAATATCTGGGATCGTCCGGCTTCATGACCTTCATGGCGGTGATCTATGCGATCATGGCAGTGCATGCCTTCTGGCGTCGCCAGCAGCGTCCGACGACCGTCAAGGCCTCGGCCGGCGACATCATGAAGGTGGGGCCGATGACGACGCCCGTCGCCGCCCAGGCGCAGGCCGAAGAAGGCTCGGCCAAACCGCAGCCCGCGAACTAACCCATTCAAAAGCCTCGTGCCGCATGGTGAACCGTTTCTTAATGGTTCTCGGACAATTTTAGCGGCGAGGATTTTGTGAGTGGGTAGCCTTCATGTCCGGCCAGCCAGGGCTCGATGTCAGCATATTCGACACGATCGTCGAAACCGGGGACGCGCAAGCGCGCATCCAGCTCGCGGTCGAGCTCGCGCGCCTGATCGGCGATCCCGAGGCGCCGGAAAGCGAGCGCAGCTGCGTCGTGCCGACGGTGCTCAAGCTTGCGACCGATCCGGTGAAGGAAGTCCGCCGCGCTTTGATGGACGGACTTATCGGCGTTCAGGACCTCGATGGCGACATCCTGTTCAGCATCATCGCCGATGAGGACGACATCGCCTTGCCGTTCCTCGCGGCGACTCCGGCGCTCGATCCGTGGAAGATGCGCAGCATCGCGCGCGTCGGCGACACCCCCCGCCAGGTGACCCTGGCGCAACGGCCGGACCTCACCGACGATGTCATCAAGGAGATCGCCACCCAGGCCGATCTGTCGGCGTGCCTGGCGCTGTTCGACAATGCGGACTGCGCCATCGGCGAGCGCAATTGCCGCATTCTCTATGCCCGCTTCGGCCGGGTGCAGGAGATCATCGACCGGCTCCTCGCTCTCGACGATCTGCCGCTCGACATCCGCATCCTGCAGGCCAAGCGCGCCTCCAACCAGGTGCACCAGCTCATGGCGGAACGCGGCTGGGTGCCGGCCAATGACGCGGCCGACATGGTCGCCGACGCCGAGGAGCGCGCCGTGCTGCAGATCCTCGACAGCGCCAGCGACAAGGAGCTGCCGCCGCTCATCCGCTTCATGACCTCGCGCAGCATGCTCACCGCCTCGATCGTCATGCGGGCGGCCTGCATCGGCCAGATGCGCCTGGTCGAGAACGCGATGGCGCATCTCGCCAACGCTCCGGTGGCGCGGGTCGAGGAGACGCTCTATGGCGGCGCTTTCGGCTTCAACGCGCTCTATCGCAGCTCAGGTCTGCCTCCGACCTGCATCGGACTGATCCGCGCTGCGGGGCTGGTCGAGCGCGAGCTGCGCGACACGAAGCGCACGCTCAGCGCGGAAAATTTCGCCCGCCGCCTGATCGAGGAGATCATGACCGGCGATGGCGCCATGCCGGCGGCCGAGCGCGCCAAATATCTCGATTTCATCGCCCGCTATTCGAGCGAGCGCGTGCGCGTGATCGCCAATCGCCTGCGCGACGGCCTGACCAGCGCCGCTTAGATTTAATTACCCGGAAAAGTGGAGTGCGGTCGGTGTCGGTGACCGGCCCGCGCTTTTTTCAGACCCTCAGGCCGATGCCGGCAACGAAAGATGCCGGAGCTCAGGGAACTCCGGCATCTCTCGAACTCAGTGACGCAACTCACGACAAAGTGAGTGTAAGGCCGTCATCCTTAAAGGTTCCCTAAAAGCGCGCCGGTTCGATGCTCAGAACCGGAATTGCTCGGCGAGCACACGCTCGGCCAGGCTGTGACCGGGGTCGAACAGCAGGCGGGCCGAGCGCTTGCGGTCTTCGGCGATCTCCACCTTGCGGATATTGCGCACCTCGAACTGGTCGGCGACCGCGGCCACCGGGCGCTTCTCGGCCTCCAGGCTCTCGATGGTGATGCGCGCCTGATGCGGGACGATGGCGCCGCGCCAGCGCCGTGGCCGAAACGGGCTGATCGGGGTCAAGGCGAGGAGCGGCGAGTTGATCGGCAGGATCGGTCCATGCGCCGAGAGATTATAGGCGGTGCTGCCGGCCGGCGTCGCCAGGATAATGCCGTCGCACTTCAGCTCCTCGAGCCTGACATGGTCGTCGATCGAGATCCTGAGCGCCGCCGACTGGTGGGTCTGGCGCAGCAACGACACTTCGTTGAAAGCCATGGCCTTGTGCTCATGCCCCGCCTGGTCGGTCGCCGTCATCCGGAGTGGCCGCACCGTCGTCAGCTCGGCCAGGCCGATGCGCTCACGCAGGCGCTTTTCGCTGTAGTCGTTCATGAGAAAGCCGACCGAGCCGCGGTTCATGCCGTAGATCGCCTTGCCCGACGACATGAAGCGGTGCAGCGTCTGCAGCATGAGGCCGTCGCCGCCCAAGGCGACGATGACGTCTGCCTCCTCGGGCGCCGACTGGCCATAGGCCTTGACCAGGGCGTTGAGGGCGCGGCGCGCCTGAGGAACCTCGGCTGCGACGAAAGCGAGGCGGCGAAATTCCATAAGGGCTCCGTGGCGTTGACAGGACCCCTTAACTCAATCATTGAAGCGGCGAGATTGGCAAGCCCTGAAATTCGAAAGCCCCATGCGTCGCATCGTCTTCTGCATCACGTGCCGTCATTCCGCCGAGGAGCGCGAGGGGCCCGATGGCGTGACCGGCGGCGAGACCCTGGCGCGGCACATGGAGGCGCTGCTCGCCGAACGCGAACGGCACGACATCGCGGTGGACCGCCAGTCCTGCCTGTGGGCGTGCCTCAAGCACTGCAATGTCCTCCTTCAGGACAGCGAGCGCTACAGCTATCTCGCCGGCGGCTTCACGCCTGAGCGCGAGACGGCCGAGGCGATCCTGGCCTGGTTCGATCTTCACGGCGCGAGCGCCACCGGCGAGGTCTCGTTCAAGTCCTGGCCGCAGCCGATGCGCGGTCACTTCATCGCCCGCTTTCCGCCGGTCCGGACATGAAACGGCTGACGCTCGTCCTGGGTGGGGCGCGGTCCGGGAAGAGCCGCTACGCCGAGGGGCTCGCCCGCCGCCATGTGGGACAGCCAACCTATGTCGCGACGGCCGAGATTACCGATGCGGAGATGGACGCGCGCATCGCCCGCCACCGCGCGGAGCGCGGCGGCCGGTGGCGGACGATCGAGGCGCCGCTCGACCTGACCGGAGCGTTGCGGCAGGCCGGCGGGCCGCGCTCCTTCACGCTCGTCGAATGCCTCACCGTGTGGATCAACAATCTGATGTATCACGAGAAGGATGTCGCTGCGGAAGTCGAGCGTCTATGCGCGAGCCTGGCCGGCGCCGAAGGCCATGTCGTCGTGGTGTCGAATGAAGTGGGCCTCGGCATCGTGCCCGACAACGCGCTGGCGCGCCGTTTCCGCGACGAAGCAGGCCGCGCCAATCAGGCGGTCGCGGCGATTTGCGACGAGGTCGTGTTCATCGCCGTGGGGCTGCCGATGACGCTCAAGAAGCCAGGGCCAGGAGCAAAACGAGCCCGGTCAAGAGGGAAAGGGCGCGGCCATAAAGGCTGAGGCCGGCGCGGATATCGCCCGGCTCGAGATCGCTTCTGCCGTCGCCCATGGTGGCGAGCTCGACATGCCGCCCGCCATAAGAGCGCGGGCCGCCGAGCCGGATGCCCAAGGCGCCGGCCAAGGCCGATTCCGGCCAGCCGGCGTTGGGCGAGACGTGGCGATGGGCGTCGCGCACCATGGCGGCGAAGGCCGCCTTGGCGCTGGCGCGGGACGAGAAGAGGGCGGCGATCGCCAGGAGGAGGGCGGTGAGGCGCGCGCTGGGCAAATTAACGAGATCGTCGAGCCGCGCCGAGGCCCAGCCGAAAGCGAGATAGCGCGGCGATTTGTGGCCGATCATGGAATCGGCGGTGTTGATCGCCTTGTAGAGGACGATGCCGGGCAGGCCGAGGAGCGCCAGCCAGAACGCCGGCGCCACGATGCCGTCGGAGGCGTTCTCGCCCAGGCTTTCGAGCGCGGCGTGCGCCACGCCTGAGCGATCGAGCATGTCCGGATCGCGTCCGACGATGCGCGCGACGGCGTTGCGGCCGTCCGCCAGCGAGCGGTCAAGCCCATCGGCCACCGCGCGCACATGATCATGCAGCGACTTCTGGGCGAGGAAAGGCGTCGCGATGATCGCCTCGGCGATCCAGCCATAGGGCAGCTTGCGCAAGACCAAGGCGACCGCCACCGCCAGGCCTCCGGCCATGAGAAGAAGGACGAGGAGCGCGGCCATGCCTGCGAGACGGCTGCCCGGGCCACCTGGTGGATTCAAGCGTGCATCCAGCCAGGCGATGAACGCGCCGATCCACTGGATCGGATGCGCGATGGTGCGGGCGATGACATCCGGATAACCGACGAAGCGCTCGATCAGCAGGGCAAATGCGGTCGTTGCGAAGAACATGTCAGCGAGTCACGGAAGCGGCGAGGCTGAGCAGCCGGTCGATGTCGACATGGCGGGCGAGATGCCGGGCGAGCCCGTCGAGCGTTTCGTCGATGACGGTCTCGAAGGCCAGCCTGCTGCCTTCGGCGCCCAGCCCCTTCAGGAAGTGACGGCGAAAGGCGTCGTTGGAGAAGAGCCCGTGAATGTAAGTGCCCATGACGCGGCCGTCCCTGGATTGGGCGCCATCGGGCGCATCGCCGATCATGGTGAAGGGGCGGGCGCAATCCAGGCCCTTGGTCGCGCCGAGATGGATCTCGTAGCCCGAGACCGTCTCGCCGCTCGTCACATGACGCGCCGTGACGCGCGTCAACGTCTTTTCGGGAATGAGCGTCGTCTCGACATCGAGGAGGGCGAGGCCCGGACATGAACCTGGCCGGCCTTCCAGCCCCAGCGGATCATGGATCATCCTGCCCAACATCTGATAGCCACCGCAGAGGCCCAGCACGGCGCCGCCACGTCGATGATGCGTCGCGAGATCGACATGCCAGCCTTCGGCGCGGAAGGCCTCGAGATCGGCGATGGTCGATTTCGAGCCCGGGATGATGACGAGATCGGCGTCCTGCGGCAAAAGCGAGCCCGGCTGGACGATCTCGAGCATGACTCCGGGCTCCAGCTTCAGGGGATCGAGATCGTCGAAATTCGCGATGCGCGGCAGGCGCGGTACGACAATGCGGAAAGGGCCGGTGCCGCTGCGCCCGGCCTTGTCCAGCGCTACGGCATCCTCCGCCGGGAGCTGGCGGGCCGCGGCGAAATGCGGGACGACGCCCAGGCACGGCCAGCCGGTGCGCGCCTCGGTAAAGGCGACGCCTTCAGAAAACAGCTCAGGATCTCCGTGGAAGTTGTTGATGATGAATCCTTTGATCCGTTGCGCGTCGTCGGGCGCCAGGATCTCCTTGGTCCCGACCAGCGAAGCGATGACGCCGCCCCGATGGATGTCGCCGATGAGGATGACGGGGACGTTGGCCGCTTGCGCGAAGCCCATATTGGCGAGATCGCCCCGGCGCAGATTGACCTCGGCCGGGCTTCCGGCTCCTTCGATGATGATGAGGTCGGCGTCTTTCGCCATCGCGGCGAAGCTTTCGAGGATAGCGGGCATGTATTTGCCGCGATCCTTGAAGAAATCCCGGGCGCTCAGGGTGGCGGCGCGCCGTCCTTGCACGATCACCTGAGCGCCGGTCGTCGTCTCGGGCTTGAGCAGGATCGGATTCATGTGGACGGTGGGTTCGACCCGCGCGGCGCGTGCCTGCAAGGCCTGGGCACGGCCGATCTCGCCGCCGTCGACGGTGACCGCTGCGTTGTTCGACATGTTCTGCGGCTTGAACGGCCTCACCCTCAGGCCGCGATCGGCGAAGAGGCGGCAGAGGCCCGCGGCGATGAGCGACTTGCCGACATCGGAGCCGGTGCCCATCAGCATGATGGCGGTGCAGGCGCCTTGCCGCGTCATGCGATGACATGGGCATAGGAACCCATCACCCTGTTACGCCGCAAGCCCATGGGACCAAGATCGCGCGCGCCAGCGTCCGATGCCTGGAAGAGGGGCTTTTCCTCATCCTGGCGTTCGATCATGGAGTAGTGAAATTCGTGGCCTTTCAGCACCTTCGGCAACGGCAAGACACCGTCATGCTCCAGTCGGCGATAGCCCAGATGCAGCTTCCGCCTGGCGAAGCTCGTGGTGACGGGCAGCAGATCCGCCATGCCATGCGCGCGGCCATCGGCCGTGATCAGCGCCTGGCCCAGCACCATGTAGCCGCCGCATTCGCCGTAGACCAGCCGGCCGCGCTCGGCCGCCTGGCGCAGTCCGGCGAGGAAAACATGCGCCATGCTCAGGCGTTCGGCATGGAGCTCGGGATAGCCGCCCGGCAGATAGATCGCATCGGCCCGGGAGCCGGGCGGCTCGTCGGCGAGGGGTGAGAAGAACGATATCTCGGCGCCTTGCCGGCGCCAGCCGTCGAGAAGATGCGGATAGAGGAAGGCGAAAGCCTCGTCGCGCGCGATGGCCATATGCTGGCCGAGGGGCGGCAAGCGGTATGGCGGCGGCGCTGGCGCGATGGGCTTGGCCAAGGCCAGCAGCGCATCCATGTCGATATGGGCTGCAACATGGGCGGCGGCCTGATCGAGGAAATGCGTGAGGTCGCCATGCTCGCTCGCCTGCACCAGGCCCAGATGGCGGCTGGGCAAGGTCAGTCCGCCATCGCGCGGAATGGCGCCCAGCACGATGACGTCGGAAGGGCTCAGCGCCTTGCGCAGCATGCCGGCGTGACGGGCGCCGGCGACACGATTGAGGATGACCGCCGGTACGTCGAGATAGGGGCGATGCGTCCTGAAGCCATGAACCAGGGCTGCGACCGATTGCGCTTGATGGCTGCAATCGACAACCAGGACGACGGGTAAGCCCAGCATTTGGGCGACATCGGCGGTCGAGCCCGACCCGTTTTCCGATCCGTCGAACAGGCCCATGACGCCTTCGATGATGGTCAGGGTGGCATCGCCCGTGGTCTCGGCGAGGAGCCCCTTGAGCAGCGGCTCGGCCATGGCCCAGCCATCGAGACTGACGCAGGAGCGCCCGGTCGCCGCCTCGTGGAAGCGCGGATCGATGTAATCGGGGCCGATCTTGGCCGAGGCGACGGCCATGCCGCGCCGCCTGAGCGCGCCGAGCAGCGCCAGCGTGACGATGGTCTTGCCGCTGCCGGAAGCGGGTGCTGCGATCACCAGGCCGTCAGCCAATCGGATTCTCCCTGAGCCCGCCGCGATACCAGTCGAGGATGGACCGCCATTCGGCGACGTGGCCCAGCACGACGATCGACGGTGTCGGGAGTGCGCTGCCGGCCAGGAATGCCCTCACTTCGCCCAGGCTCGTCTCGGCCACCGCCTGCTGCGGCAGCGTCGCATTGGAGACGATCGTCACCGGATCGGCGCCGTCGCGGCCGCCGGCAATGAGCGCGTCGGCGATCTCCGCCAGGTTCTTGACCGCCATATACATGACGATCACCGGCGAAGCAGTGGCGATGGCCTGCCAGTTCACATTGGCCGGCATGTTGCCCGACGCGTCGTGGCCGGTGAGGAAGATCACCGAGTGGTTGGTGTCGCGATGGGTCGAGGGCAGGCCCGCATAGGCCAGGCCGCCGATCCCGGCGGTGATGCCGGGCACGATGCGGAACGGGATCCGGGCCTTGACCAGATGCTGACATTCCTCGCCGCCGCGGCCGAACATGAAGGGATCGCCGCCCTTGAGGCGCAGCACGCGTTTGCCCTGACGCGCCAGCTCGATCAGGCGCAGCGAGATATCGCGCTGCTGCGCCGACGGCTTGCCGCCGCGCTTGCCGGCATATTCGAGCTCGGTGCCGGGTCGCACCCATTCGAGGATCGATGGGTTGACCAGCGCGTCATAGACCACGACGTCGCTCGTCTGCAGGGCGTGATAACACAGAAGTGACATCAGGCCGGGTGCTCCGGGACCGGCACCCACGAGCCATACCCATCCCGCCTCGAAAGGCGGGAAGGGCTCGCCGTCGAGCCTGGCGAAGCCTGGTTTCGCGAGCCTGTCCGATTGCCTGTCCATTGGCTGTTGTTTGCCTGAATTCCCGGATAATACAATCAGCTTATGGCCTCTCGCGGCGATACGACCCCGACCGTTTCACGGCTCCGTCCGACCTCGCCCACAGGCGCCGGGGGCAGGGTGCTGATCCTGGGCGGAACGGCGCAAGCGCGACAGCTCGCGGAGCTGCTCGATGCAGCCGGCTACAGTCCCGTGACGTCGCTCGCGGGCATCACGCGGGAGCCACGCGCGGTCAGCGGTGCGACGCGCAGCGGCGGCTTCGGCGGCGCCGAGGGACTGGCGCGCTATCTGGCGAAGGAGCGCTTCGCCTGTCTCGTCGATGCGACGCATCCATTTGCCGTCGTCATCTCGCAGCACGCCAAGGCCGCGGCTCAAAGCTGCAACCTGCCTGTGGTTCGGCTGGAACGGCCGGCCTGGCGCGCCGAGCCGGGCGACAGGTGGACCGACATCGAGGACGTCGAAGCCGCAGCGGCGATGATACCGTCCGGCGCCCGTATATTGCTCACCATAGGCCGCAAGGGAATCATGCCTTTTCTCACGCGACCGGACATATCCGGAATCGCGCGGATGATCGAGCCACCCCAAGATCGGGCAACCCCGGATCAGATCCGGGGCAGGCTTTCGATGGGAAGCGCCGTGGACATCGAGGTTACCGCAAACTGGCGCATCCTGCTGGCCAGGCCGCCGTTTCATGTCGAGAAAGAATTGTGCCTCATTGGCGACAATGCGATCACCCATCTGGTGACCAAGAATTCCGGTGGCGAGGACACGCGTGCCAAGCTCATCGCTGCCCGGACGAAAGGCATTCCGGTGATTATGATCCGGCGGCCGATCAAGCCCGAGGTCCCCACGGCCAGTGATCCCCAGGCGGTCCTCGCCCTTCTCGCCCAAGTTGTAAGCGCTTGACCCAGCCGCGTTTCTCGGCTTCTCTGATTTCAAGAGGATTTGGGATTTACCGGTCCTTGAGGGAGTAACCAAAAAGCGAATAGGCAGAGCGCTCCAGAAAATATAATAGCGTCGCTGAGGGCGAATCCATCTCCCCGCAAGACACGTAATTCAGGGCGGCTGCATGTTCAGAAAAAGGGATCAGCAATGAAAAACAAGCTTATGTCACTGGCTTTGGGAGCAGGGCTTGGCCTCGCCGCGGTCACAGCGGTCCAGGCCGGCACGCTCGATGATGTGAAGGCCAAGGGCTTCATCCAATGCGGCAGCAATCCGAGCCTCATCGGCTTCGGCTTCCCGGACGACCAGAACAACTGGACCGGCTTCGACGTCGATTTCTGCCGCGCGGTCGCCGCGGCGGTCTTCAACGATCCGACCAAGGTGAAGTTCACGCCGCTGTCGGCGAAGGAGCGCTTCACCGCCCTTCAATCGGGTGAAATCGACCTCCTGTCGCGCAATACCACCTGGTCGATGAGCCGCGACACCTCGCTCGGCCTCAAATTCGCGGGCGTCACCTATTATGACGGCCAGGGCTTCATGGTGAAGAAGTCCTTGGGCGTCAACAGCGCGCTCAGCCTCAATGGCGCCACGGTCTGCACCCAGACGGGCACGACGACGGAGCTCAACCTCGCCGACTATTTCAAGGCCAATAACATGACCTATCAGGTCGTGGCCTTCGAGAAGAACGACGAAGTGCTGAAGGCCTATCAGGACGGACGGTGCGACGTCTACACGACCGACCAGTCCGGCCTCTATGCCGAGCGTCTCAAGCTCGCGGCGCCTGACGATCACATCATCCTTCCGGAAATCATCTCCAAGGAACCCTTGGGCCCCCTGGTGCGCCAGG
>JBFWNN010000029.1:0-69034 GCA_050251035.1 Parvibaculaceae bacterium | reverse complement strand
TCCGGGTCAAGGGACGCATCAAGGTCAGGCTCGGCGGCAGCAAATGCTTCGCCAGGGTGGTGCAGCCGGGAAAAAACTTCGGCGGATGCGTCTCGCGCGCGCTGCTCAAGCAGAAGGGGCTGCTGAGATAAGTCACTTGCGCGCCAGCCCGAGGCTGAGAACGGCGGCGAGCACGCAGGCAATGCCGATGATCTGGCTGGCACGCACCGTCTCACCCAACAGGATGACGGCGAGCAGCACAGCCGAAACCGGCGCCGTGGCGGTGAACAACGAAGCCTCGGCGCCCGAGACCCGCGCCAGGCCGCCATACCACAGGAGATAGCCGCCGACCGTCGGCACCAGCGCATAATAGACGACCGCCGCGACCGCGCCCGGCGTCGCACCCGCCATCGACGGCCATTCGAAGGCGGCCGGCAACAGCGCCACGACGAGGCCTATGCCCGTCATCAGCGTCGACTGCGCCAGGGGCGGGATCGGCACCGCGAGGCGCTTGTTGAGCAGAATGAACAGGCCCTCGCACAGGACGGCGGCGAAGATCAGGGCGTTGCCGAGCAGCGACGCCGGCGCACCGTCGGGGAACTGCGCGGCGATGGCGAAGACGCCCACCGCCGCGAGACCAATGGCGAAGAGCACGATCGGCCGCGGCCGCTCGCCCAGGATCAGGATGGCGATCGCGGCCGAGACGACCGGCAAGGTGCCGATGATCACGCCGGCATCGGCGGCCGAGGTGAGGCGCAGTCCTGAGATCAGCAAGGCGGTATAGCCGACACTGCCGGCGGTCGACTGGATAATGAGCAAGAGTCCGTCGCGGAGACCCGGGCGCGGCCATGGGGTGCGGTTCATCCGCATAAGAGCGACGAGGAACGGCAGAGCGATGGCGAAACGCAGCGCCGCGGCGGTGAACGGCTCGAGGCCCGCGCCGATAATCTTGCTGGCGATCACGGTGCTGCCGACCAGGACCATGGCCGAGGTCAGATAGGCATAGCCCACGAGCTTCTGCGACATCGCCACAGAACAGCGCATCCGGGCGGGAGCGTCTTGAACGGAATTGCGGGACACAAGCGGGGTGTCGGCAGCGACGGTCGCACCGAAGCGATCTTCGGCGATTCCCGAACGAACTTGCGACGGCGTTTCGCTAGACAGTCGGACGGCGAGGCAATTGGAAGAAACCATTGCCGTGAGCCACGACTTGCCGGACCGGACGGAACTCATGTCGTCAGCTTCATCTCAGTGCAAAGCCTCAACGACCATCGCCGCGGGCGCGCTTCCCAAAGTCGCCCATGGCAGCGGCGGCTATGTCTTCGATACCAATGGAAAGCGCTATATCGACGGCTCGGGCGGACCGGCCGTCTACAGCCTCGGCTATGGCAATGAAGAGGTCATTGCGGCCATCCATGAGCAGCTCACGCGGGTCATGCATGGATACCGCTACACCTTCACCAGCGATCCGCTCGAGGAGCTGACGGAGCTCATCGCCGGCCAATGCGGAAGCGGCCTGGATGCCATGGTCTTCGTATCGGGCGGATCGGAGGCCGTCGAGTCGGCCCTGAAACTGGCGCTCCAGTACCATTCCGGCCGGGGCGAGGCCGGCCGAACCCGGTTCATCTCGCGGCAGCGGTCATGGCACGGCAATACGCTGGGCGCCCTTTCGATCTCGGGCTTCAAGGAGCGCCGCGCCCCCTATGAAAAGGCCCTCCTGCCGTCCCATTTCCTTTCGCCGGTGAATGCCTACCGGCCGCCCAGGGGCGTGAAGGAGCCCGACATCGCCAGCCACTGCGCCCAGGAGCTCGAAGCGGCCATTGTCGAGCTGGGGCCGGAAAATGTCGCAGGCTTCGTCTTCGAGCCGGTGGTCGGCGCGGCCGGCGGCGGCGTGCCGGCGCCGCCCGGCTATGCCGGGCGCGTGCGCGAGATATGCGACCGTCACGGCATATTGATGATCGCCGACGAGGTCATGTGCGGCAGCGGCCGATGCGGAACGTTCCGCGCTCTGGAGCATGACGGTGCCGCGCCCGACATCATGCCCATCGCCAAGGGATTGGGCGGCGGCTATGTTCCCCTCGGCGCCGCCGTCTACAACCGCAAGGTCGCCGATGTGCTGAAGGCGGCCCATGGCGGGCCACAGACGGGCCATACATTCACCGGCCATACGACCGCCTGCGCCGCCGGCGTCGCCGTACAGCGCATCATGCGGCGCGACGGGCTGATCGAGCGCGTCAGGGACAAGAGCAGCCATCTCTTCGCGCTGCTGCGCGAGGCCTTGGACGGCATCGATGCCGTCGGCGACATCAGGGGGCGCGGCTTCTTCGCCGGGATAGAGCTGGTCGCCGACCGCGCCACGAAGACACCGTTCGATCCCGGGCATCAGCTTTTCCTGCGCGTTCGGCGCCTGGCCCTCGATCTCGGGCTCATCTGCTATCCCTCCGGCGGGAATGTCGACGGCACGGCGGGGGACACGATCATCATCGCCCCGCGCTACAACGCCTCCGACGCGGAACTGGCGGAGATCGCCGACAAGCTCGGGCACGCGGTTCGCCAGGCGCTGGCCGAGATCGGGGCCGCCTAGCCATGCCGGCGCGCAACGTCATCCTCACCTGCGCCATCACGGGCTCGATCCATACGCCCTCGATGTCGCCCCACCTGCCGGTTACCGAAGATGAGATCGTCGGCGATGCCATCGCCGCCGCACGCGCCGGAGCGGCGGTCCTTCACCTTCATGTCCGCGACCCCGAAACGGGACGCCCGAGCTCCGATGCCGATCGTTTCGTGCGCGTGGTCGAACGCATCAATGCTGAAACCGACGCCATCCTCAGCATCACGACGGGCGGCAGCGCCCAGATGACTCTGGCGCAGCGCCTGGAAGCGCCGCTTCGGATAAGGCCGGAGCTCTGCTCGCTCAATCTCGGCACCATGAATTTCGCGCTGCACATGCTGGCGGCAAAGGAAAGGCCCTGGCGCTTCGACTGGGAGAAGCCGTTCCTTGAGGCCACCCGCGACGGGATATTCCGGAACACGTTCGCCGACATGGAATATATCATCGGCGAGCTCGGGCGCTTCGGCACACGTTTCGAGTTCGAAGCCTATGACGTGGGCCACCTCCATAACCTCGCGCATCTGATGGACCGCAAGATCGTCACCGGACGGCCCTTCGTGCAATTCGTCATGGGCATTCTCGGCGGCATCAGCGCCGATATCGAGAGCCTCGTCCTGCTGCGGCAGACCGCTTCACGCCTCTTCGGCGACGATATCGAATGGTCGGCATTGCCGGCGGGACGCGCCCAGATGGCGCTCGGCACCGTGGCCGCGGTCATGGGCGGAAATCTCCGCATCGGGCTCGAGGATAACCTCTGGCTGGGGCCCGGCGAACTGGCCCGGTCCAACGCCCAGCAGGTCGAGAAGATCAAGCGCCTGCTCGGCGAGCTTCATATCGGCCTCGCCGCGCCACAGGAGGCCCGGGAGCGCCTCGGTGTGCATCTCCGATGACCGGCCTCGAACGCCTGCTGGCGATCCGGAATGGCGAGGCGCAAGCGCCGCCGCTCTACAAGCTCCTCGGCATCACCGTCGTCGCGGCCTCGGCGGGCGCGGCGACGCTCGCCCTGACCCCGTCGGACCGCCAGCGCAGCCCGCTCGGCACGGTCGGCGGCGGCGTCATCGCCACGGTCCTGGACACGGCGGCGGCATGGGCCTGCGACACGCTCTGTCCCCCGGGCAAGGTCACGACGACGGTGGACATCAAGGTGAACTTCCTGCGGCCGGTGCGGGTTGACGACGCAGCCCTGACGGCGGTTGCGCAGGTCGTGCATGCCGGCGCGCGGATCATGGTCGCGACCGCGACCCTCGGCCATGGCGACGGCAGGCCGGCGGCGATCGCGACCGCAACCTGTCTGGTCGTGGACGCTTGATGTCAGGCCCTCTGAACGGTGGACAGCAGGAGCCGGGCAAAGGCTTTCTGGGCCGGGTCCTGAACCGTGGCATTGCGGGTCGCCAGCGAGAAGGCGGAGTCGCAGGCGAAGCGGTCTTCGTCGATCTCCCACAGGACGCCTTCGTCCACTTGCCGGCGCGCCGCGTGGCGGGGAAGGAAACCGACAAAACCACCCGACAGGATGAGCATGGTCGCCGCTTCCAGCGACCGCACGACAGTGGTGTCGGCAAATGGCCCCAGACCCGTCTGGCCGGCGTAATCATAGGTGACGAACGGCGCGTCCGTCAGATGCGCGGCGGCGATGAGCCGCGGATCGATGTCAAAGAAGCGATTGCCCCTTCCGCAATAGAGCGATTGCCGTTCCACGAACAGGCGCTCATAGACGAGCCCGCTCTTGTGGACCGGAAAGGGGCCGACCACCATGTCGAAGGCGCCATCCAGGAGTCCGATCTCGAGATCGGGCGGCGGCTCGACGCTCACATGCACCGCGACCGAGGGGCTCGTCTCGCGGAACCGGCGGATCACGTCGGACATGGGCAGGCGCCGCTCGGTGACCAGCCCGTCGGTGAGACCGAGCCGAATGGCCCCGGACAACCGGTTCGACAGGGTGGAGACCTGATTCCGGAACATCTCCAGATGCGTGAACAGCGTGCGCGACGCCTCGAGCAGGCCCTTGCCCTGCTCGGTCAGCCGGAATCCCTTGCGCCCCCGGAGGCACACGGCAAAGCCCAACCGGTATTCGAGATCCTTGATCTGCTCGCTCAGCGTCGAGGGCGCCAGGTTGAGGCGGGACTTCGCTCCGGCAAAGCCGTTCTCCTCGGCCACGGCCATGAAGACGCGGAGCAGCCTGATGTCCAGATCGGCCACCGATACCGCACGGTAACGCGGGCCGTCCGCGCCTGCGTGTCGCGGAAAGCCCGGGCTTGCTATGTCATGATGCATGATCATTGCCTCGCAGCAGCACAGTAAGAGGGTTCAAAGCGTGTAATAGCCGAGTCGCCTGTCGATCCGGTCGAAGGCAAGCTGGATGAGCTGCACCAGCAGCCAATAGAGGCAGGCGGCGCCGACGAAAGGCGTGATCGGGTCGAAATACTGGTCGACGGAGGATTTCGCCACCGACAGCAGGTCGGTGAGCGTGACGACGGTCACCAGCGAGGACGACTTGAAATACATCACGACCTCGTTGCGATAGGCCGGCAGAGCGAGGCGCCAGGCGAGCGGCAGCTGCACGGTGGCGAAGATGACGGTGCGATGCAGGCCGAGGGCACTCGCGGCCTCGACGATTCCGGGTGAGATATTCCGCAGCGCGCCGGTCAGGATCTGGGCGACGAAGAAGGCGTGATTGAGGGTGAAGGCCAGCAGGGCACAGAAGAGCGGGCTGGAGAACGCCGTCCACAGCGCCGTGTGCCGCACCAGGGACAGCGATCCCAGGCCGTAATAGACCAGATAGAGCAGCACCAGCAGGGGAAAGCCGCGAAAGAACAGCGACAGCAGCGCAATCATCGACCGGACCGGCGCCGTCGCATTCACCGCGAGGAAAGAAACGGCGAGGGCGGCCAGCCCGCCGAGCACGCAGACGGCCAGCGTGAACAGCACGGAAAAGGCGGCGCCGCCGGCAAGCGGCAGCGCCAATTCCCCGAGCAGCCGGAAATCGATCATATCGGCAACTCACCGTGAGGCCGCGCGCGGGCGGGCGGCGCGAAGGAGCCCGAGCGAAGCGGTCACGATCACGACATAGAACAGGCCGACGACGGTCAGGAACAGCAACGGACGGTTGGTCGCCGAGCCGGCGATCTGGCCGACTCGCACGACGTCGGCCAGGCCGACGACCGACACCAGCGCCGTATCTTTCAACAGCACGACCCAGTTGTTCACGAGACCGGGGAAGGCGACCTTCACGATCTGCGGAATGACGACCCGCAGCCAGGTCGGCAGCGGGCCGAGCCCCAGCGCGGCACAGGCTTCGTACTGGCCGCGCGGGACGGCGAGGATCGCGCCGCGGACCACTTCTCCGACATAGGAGGCGTAGATCGCGCCGAGCGCGCACAGCCCAGCCGTGAACGGCCCGATCTCCATGCTCACACCGGTGAGCGAGGAGGCCAGATAAGGTGTGCCGAAGTAGAGAAAGAACAGCACCAGCAATGTCGGCATGCTGGCGAAGATGGAGCGATAGACGCGCCAGACGAGGCGCGGCAACACCCACTTGCTGCATGACATCGCCCCCAGCAGCGAGCCCCAGATGAGAGCGCACAGGGCGCTGGCGACCGCGACCACCAGAGTCGTCAGCATTCCTTCAAGAAACTGCCCGCCGTAACCTGACGGTCCAAAGCCGAGCGCATCGAAGAAATCTGTTTCCATGGCGTGGTCCGATGCCGGGGGCGACAGGCCTATTCACATTGCGCCGGCTCCTCGCGCAGCATCTTGATCGAGGTGTATTTCTTGCGGATCTTGGTATAGCCGCAATCGGCGATCATCGCCTCGAGCGTCCGGTTGACGCCGTCGAGTATGTCCTTCTGGCCTTTCCTCACCACCCATACGGTGCCTTTCTGCTCCATTCCGGGCAGGAAGAACTCGCGGTCGGCCAGCTTCCATTCGGACGCGTCGTCGCCCTTCAGGAACTTCTCCATCAGGACAAGACGGCTGTCGAGGATGGCGTCCAGGCGTCCGGCCCGCAGATCCAGCGCCTGCTGGTCGATGCTCTCATAGGTCACCGGCACCGCGACCTTGACATCCTCCGTCAGCATCTTGAGCTGGCCCGACCCCTTGTAGGCGCCGATGCGCTTGCCCGTGAGCGCTTCATTGTCGAAGCCCCCCGTCCAGTTCTTGGAGACGACGAGCGTGCTCGGATTATAGATGACTTCACGGGTGAGCTCGGCCTTCGCCGCTCGTTCTGGCGTCTGCAGCAGATTCTCCGGAATCAGGTCGATCCGCCCCGCGACGAGCGCCGGAAGCAGGCCGGAGAAGTCCATCGACGTCCATTCGCACTCCGCCTTCAGGCGCGAACAGACCTCCCTGGCGAGCTCCACCTCCAGTCCGGACAGCGAGCCGTCCGGATTGGTGATGACGAAAGGCGGATAGCTCGGCTCCAGACCGATCCGGATCTTCATGGCCTGGTCCGCCATGGCGTGCGAACCGAGGAAGAGGCTGACGAGGCAGAGGGCGGAAAGCCGGGTGATTGCGCGAGTTTTCATGTTGGTTCCCCTGGGTGTTGCCGTGGCGGATGAGCGCTCTTCCGCCTGATTCTTCTGGGCATGCGGCGTGAAAGAATGCTGCCGGTCCGAGAGCGCCCTTTTCGCGGGCAGCCTCCGACCGAACGCGGCGATCATGTTTTAAAAGAAAAATGATGTCCACTAAAATTTTGGTGTGCACTACACTTTTTCTCGTGTACAGTCGCCGCCAGACGGACGGAGCTCTCAAGAAGATGGTGTGATGACCGCGAAGAACGATCCACGACCCATGGGCCTGCGCGAACGCAAGAAGGCCGACAGATATGACGGCATCCTGCGCTCCGCGGGCGCGCTCTTCGCCAGGAACGGATATCCCGCGACGTCGATGGAAGCCATCGCGGCGGCGGCGGACATATCGCCCACCACGCTCTACAACTACTTCGGAACGAAGAAGCAGATCCTGCTGGCGATGATCACACGGTCGGACGAGGAGCTGCTCCAGCGCGAATCGACGCTCGAGCTCGATCGCCGGCTGTCCAGCACCGACCATATCGTCGGCTTCCTCCGGCGTCTGACGCAGCATTCGCTCAAGCAGATCGACCGCGCAACCTGGCGCTATGCGATCGCGCATACGCTCGTCACCGAGAATGCCGAGGACATCAAGGAAGAATACGGCCGCATCAACGCGCGGCTCTTGTCCTATATCGTCTCTTTCCTGAAGGAGCTGAAAGCAAAAGGGCTGCTTCCGCAGAACACCAAGGTCGACCCGCTCGGAGAGATGGTGTTCGACATGTTCCGGATCCTCTTCATCCGCCTCATCGCCAACGAAGCGATGACCGACCGGACCCACCATCACTTGCTGAAGCGCTACATCTCGGCGGCGATCGCGGCCGAGGTCGAGCGCGCTTGAGCGCCATCCCTCCATCCGCAAGCCTGTCAAAGGAAGCACATATGCAGATACCGCACCTCCAGCCGCGTCCCGCCTGGGCCACGCAGAACGTCGTGGACCTGGCCTATGCCAAGCTCGGCTCCTCCCTCACTCCGGCCGAATCCCTGAAGCCCGGCGGCTTCGCGTTCCTCGGCGTCCCCTTCGAGGGACTGCTGATCAACGAGATCGGCGGCAAAGGCGGCCCTGACGGCCTGCGGCAGGCATTGTCGCGCCTGCGCCCCTACAGCATCGATCTCGACATCAATTTCATCGAGACGAACGGCCTGGCGGATTTCGGCGACGTCGAGGTGGCCCCGATGGACTATGCGGTCAGCCTGGGCAACACCCAGGCGGCAGTCGCGGCGATCCTCAAGCGCGGGCTGACGCCGGTGATCGCCGGGGGCAGTCATTCGATATCGGAGGCGACCATCCGGGCCTTCTCGGAGCATCACAGCAAGAATATCGGGCTCGTCTGGTTCGACGGCCATCCCGACCTCATGGACAGCTACAAGGGCGACCGGCATTATTGCGGCTGCCCGATGCGCCGCCTGATCGAAAGCGGCCATGTCGATCCGCGCAAGATCGTCTTTCTCGGCTTGCGCGGCTTCGCCAACGCCGCCGAGGAGATCAAGATCGGGCGCGATCTCGGCGTCACCTTCTATACGATGGAGGAGATGCATGACCGCGGCGTCGAGCGGTCCCTGCAGGAGGCGCTGGCGCGCGCCCAGGACGGCACCAACAGCATCTACTGCACCTTCGATACCGACGCCCTCGATCACGCGGCCGCACCCGCCACCCAATATCCCGGCCCCGGCGGCTTCTCGGCCTTCGAAGCCATGAAGTTCGTGCGCGGCGTGGCCAGGGCCGGCGCCGGTGCCTTCGATATCGTCGAATTCGCGCCGCTGATCGATGCCAATCGCAGCACCGGCAGCCTGCTCGCCACCCTCATGTGCGAATTCATGGCGGGACGCGCCGACTTCGAGCGGAAGGCCGGGAAAAACCGCTGACTCAGCAGGCCGCCGCTTCGGCGTAGCGCCGTGGCGACACGCCGTATTTGCGCACGAAGATCCGGGTCATGTGGCTCTGATCGGCGAAGCCCGCGGCGTGCGCCGCCGCGGCGAGGGGTGACCGCGCGGCGATCAGCCGGCGCGCCAGGGCGATGCGTCGCTGCATCACATAAGCATGCGGCGTGAGGCCGAACGCCTTGCAGAAGGCGCGCAGGAGCTGGAACTTGCTCAAGCCCGCCTCCTGCGCGAGGCGGGCGAGCGTCAGAGGTGCGGTCGGATCGGTTTCGATCAGGAGCTGCGCCGCGCGGACATTGTCGGGCACCGTTGCGCTCCCGCCGTCTTTCGGCCGCAAATGGCTCAGCAGGATGAACAGCGTCTCCTCGCGCGCGAGCGCTGCAGCGGTCCCATCGTCATTCGTCATCGCGGCGAAGAGCGCGCCGAACCGTCGCGCCAGCAAACCGCCGCTGATGACGGGATGCGCGAATTCGAAGGCCTTCGTCCCGCCCTCGCTCATGTCGTCGACTGCCGTCGCGATGACCGCCGGATCGAAATAGAGAATGCGCCAGGCACGTCCCTCATCGCCAATGGGCGCGCCGTCATGCACCTCGCCCGGATTGACGGTGATCACATCGCCCGTCCCTGCTTCCACCATGCCGCGGCCGCTGAGCGAGCGGTGGGCGCCGTGATGGATGACGCCCAGACCGAACTGGTCATGGGTGTGGCGCGGAAACACATGCCGCGTTTCGGCCACGACCGCCTGGACACCGGCCATGCCACAGCGCAGCATCCGGAACTGGCCTAGTCCCTTCACTCGGGCTTGCGGCGGAGCACCGCCTGCAGCACGTCGCGCACGCCGATGGCGCCGACGAAGCGCTCGCCTTCGTCGAAGAGGGCGACCGGCGCCGTGTCGGCGCGGTGCATGGCGAGCATCACCGTGCGGAGCGACGTGCCGGGCGTCGCCCAGAAAACCGGTCGGACGCCCGGCGTCACGGGCTTCTCGGCCTCGGAACAAGCCACCCAGGTCGCCTTCTGCTTGTCGCGCTCGGCATCGATCACCTTGCGGTCTGCTCCGATCCTGAAGCGCGTGGTCCGCCTGCGGTCGAGCCACACCCAGCCCTCGCCCGCCTCCTCGAGATCGCGCGCGTCGCGCATCACATTATAGGCGGTGAGCACGCTCAACGGATTCACATTGGCGATGAACTCGCGCACATAGTCGTTGGCGGGCCGGAGCACGATGTCCTCGGGGCGTCCCGTCTGCACGATGCGGCCGCCCTCCAGGATCGATATGTAATTGCCGAGCTTGAGCGCCTCCTCGAGATCGTGGCTGACGAAGACGATCGTCTTCTTCAGCGTCTTCTGCAGCGACAGCAATTCGTCCTGCAGCTTGGTGCGGATCAGGGGGTCGAGCGCCGAGAAGGGCTCGTCCATCAGGAGGATCGGCGCCTCGGTGGCGAAAGCGCGGGCGAGGCCGACGCGCTGCTGCATGCCGCCCGACAGCTCATGGCCGTATTTCTTCGCCCATTGGTCGAGGCCGACGAGCTTGAGCTGCTTGTCGACCCGCGCCTGGCGCTCGGCGTCCGCCATGCCGGCCAGCTCGAGCCCGAAGCCGACATTCTCGGCGACGGTGCGCCACGGCAGGAGGCCGAATTGCTGGAACACCATGGCGACGCGATGCTGGCGCAGCCGCCGCAGGGTCTCGGGCGAGCAGGTCACCACATCGACGGGCTTGCCCTCGTCATTGACCAGCACCTCGCCGCGCGACACCTTGTTGAGCCCGTTGACGGCGCGCAGCAAGGTCGACTTGCCCGAGCCCGAAAGCCCCATGAGCACGCTGATCTCGCCTTCCTTGACGGCGAGGCTGGCCCCGGCACAGCCCAGGACCGCACCGGTCTTCTCCAGGATCTCCGAGCGCGAGGCGCCCTGGTCGAGGAGCTTGAGGCCTTCGGCCTCGCGCTCGCCGAAGACGATGTCGACCTTCTTGAACTCGACGGCGGTGGTCATGCGGCTTTCCTTTCGCCGACCCGGCAGACGCGATCGAGAATGATGGCGAGCACCACGATGGCGATGCCGGCCTCGAGCCCCAAGGGAATGTTGACCGAGTTCAGGGCGCGCACCACCGGCTTGCCCAGGCCGTTGGCGCCGACGAGGGCCGCGATCACCACCATGGACAGCGACAGCATGATGCATTGGGTGAGGCCCGCCATGATGGTGGGCAAAGCCGCCGGCAACTCCACCTTCCACAGCAATTGCCGCTTGGTGGCGCCGAAGGCCTCGCCCGCCTCGATGAGCTGCTTGGGCACCGAGGTGATGCCGAGATGGGTGAGGCGGACGGGAGCGGGAATGGCGAAGATCACCGTGGCGATGAGCCCGGGCGCCAGCCCGAGCCCGAACAGCACCAGCACCGGGATCAGATAGACGAAGGTCGGCATGGTCTGCATGAGATCGAGGACCGGCCTGAGGATGCGGAACAGCCAGGGACGGTGCGCGGCGGCGATGCCGAGCGGCACGCCGATCAGCATCGACACGCCGGCGGAGGCGATGACCAGCGCCAGGGTCTCGATCGTCTCCTTCCAGAAGCCGAGATTGATGATGAAGAGGAGGCCGATCGCGGTGGCGATGGCGAGCCGGATCGAACGCTGCAGGTACCAGGCGAGGAGTGCCGCCAGGATGACGACGACGACCGGCGGCAGCATGAGCACCAGGCCGATGATGCCTTCGAGCACGAAGGTGAAGCCGCGCGCGATGCCGTCGAAGAACCATTCGAAGTTCGTCGTCAGGAAGCCGAAGAAGGCCTTGCCCCAGGCGCCTATCGGAATCTTCCAGTCGGCGATGAGTTGTGAAACCGGATCCACCTCAACCCCTCCCCTCTTCAGGCTTTTTCTTTGAGCCTAACAAAAAGGCGGCCAAAGATCACGATGACTTTTGACGGTTTCCCGTCAAAAGTCATGAGGGTGATCCTTTGGGTTCAAGCCGAGACACATCCGCGCCAAAGCCGGAAGACTTCGGTGGGTTGCCCTGACCAATGGCCGGCCTGATGTTTCAGACGCTCAACCGGACGTCAGCCGCCGAGCTTGGCCTTGACCGCCGCCGCGGCGTCACCGCCGTCGAAGGTGGTCACGCCGTCGAGCCAGGGGATCACGGCATCGGAATTGGCTTTCAGCCATTCGGTCGCCGCGGCCTTGGCTTCCTTGCCGTCATTGAGGATACCGCCCATGATCTCGTTTTCCATCTTGAGCGTGAATTTCAGGTTGCTGACGAATTTGCCGACATTCGGGCATTCGCCGACATAGCCCTTGCGCACATTGGTGTGCACCGTGGCGCCGCCGAAATTGGGCCCGAAGACGTCATCGCCGCCCGAGAGATAGGCCATCTCGAAATTGGCGTTCATCGGATGCGGCTCCCAGCCGAGGAAGACGATGTCGGTATTCTTCGGTACCGACTTGGCGACCTGGGACAGCATGCCCTGTTCCGAGCTCTCGACCAGTTCGAAGCCCTTGAGGCCGAATTTGTCGGCTGAGATCATATCGAGGATCAGGCGGTTGCCGTCATTGCCGGCCTCGATGCCGTAGATCTTGTTCTCGAGCTTGTCCTTGAACTTGGCGATGTCGGCGAAGTCCTTGAGGCCCGCATCATAGGTGTATTTCGGAACGGCGAGCGTGTATTTGGCGCCCTCGAGATTGACCCCCAGCGTCTCGACCGAGCCGTCCTCGCGATAAGGCTTGATGTCGTTTTCCATGGTCGGCATCCAGTTGCCGAGGAAGACGTCGATGTCCTTGCTCTTGAGCGAGCTGTAGGTGACGGGCACCGACAGGACCTGGATCTCGGGCTCATAGCCCAGGGCCTCGAGCAGGAATGTCGCGGTCGCGGTGGTGGCGGTGATGTCGGTCCAGCCCACATCCGAGAACCGCACCTTCTTGCAGGTCTCGGCGTCGCCGGCTGCGGCCGCCCCCGCCATGACGGTCAGGCTGGCGCTGAGCGCCAGCAGGCCAAGCAAGGCTTTGAGCTTCATGGTCATCCGTTCCTCCCTATGGATATCTTTGGAATAAAGACTACTCTTCTTTGCCGGGGGATCGTCAAGCTTTTTATTGGACGGACGTCCAATGTCCATAATAGACTGGCGGTTCACTGATTGCGAGAGGCCAATGCCCAAGCGGGGAATGAAGCCGATCCGCCGCCAGCAGCTCATCGATGCGGCGATCGCGTCCATACATGAGCACGGGTTCTCGAGCGCCACCGTCGCCCGCATCGCCCGCAAGGCCGGGGTCTCGACCGGCATCGTGCACCACTATTTCGCCGACAAGACCGACCTGCTCGCCTCGACCATGCGCTCGCTGCTCGAACTCCTGCGGCGTGAGGCGGTGATGCGCCTCAGGGCCGCGAAGACGCCGCGCCAGCGCATCCATGCGATCATCCATGCCTCTTATGGCGACGAGCAGTTCGCCGAGGAGGTGTTCTCGGCTTGGCTCGCCCTCTATGGCAATGCGCGCGACTCCGACAAGCTGCAGCGCATCCTGCGCATCTATCACAAGCGGCTGCACAGCAACCTTCTCTACAGTCTCGTGCCGCTCATCGGACGCGAGCGCGCCCAGGATGTGGCGATCGGCATCGGCGCCCTCATCGACGGCCTGTGGCTGCGCTATGCGCTGACGGGCCGGCCCGATGACGCGGAGACGCCGCGCGCGCTGACCCGCGCCTATGCCGATGCGATGATCGCAGGCGATTTCAAATCAGGGAGCAAAACATGAAGAAGCCGGTCAAGTGGGGCATCATCTCGACCGCCAATATCGGCGTGGCCAAGGTCATACCGGGCATGCTCAAGAGCAAGACGCTCGAGGTCGCGGCGATCTCCTCGCGCGACAAGAAGACGGCCGAGGCCGCGGCGAAGAAGCTCGGCATCAAGAAGGCTTACGGCTCCTATGAGGAGATGCTGGCCGACCCCGAGATCGAGGCGGTCTACAATCCCCTGCCCAACCATCTGCATGTGCCGCTCACTTTGGCCGCCGCCAAGGCCGGCAAGCATGTGTTGTGCGAAAAGCCCGTCGCCATCACCGCCAAGGAAGCAAAGAAGCTCAGGAAGGTGCCGAAGGGCATCTATGTGGCGGAAGCCTTCATGGTGCGCCATGCGCTGCAATGGCAGGCGGTGCGCGAGCGGGTGGCGAAGGGCGAGATCGGCACGCTCAGGCTCATCCAGGTGTTCTTCTCCTATTATCTCGACGACCCTGAGAATGTGCGCAACATCGCCAAGATCGGCGGCGGCGGCCTGCTCGACATCGGCTGCTATCCGATCACCGTGGCACGCTACATCTTCGACGCCGAGCCCAAGGCGGTGACAGCGGTCTTCGACCGCGATCCCGACTTCAAGACCGACCGCGCGGCGAGTGGTCTCGCCGACTTCGGCAAGGGGCGGCAATTGTCCTTCGCCATCTCGACCCAGACCGCTCCCTTCCAGCGGGTGCAGATCGCCGGCACCAAGGGGCGCATCGAGATCGAGATCCCGTTCAACGCGCCGCCCGACAAGCCCAACCGCTATTTCGTGCAAGGCATGGCGATGAACGAGGGCAAGACCTACGAGCTGCCGGTGAGCGACCAGTACCAGTTGCAGGCGGAAGCCTTCGGCCGCGTCATCCGCAAGCAGGAGAAGGCAGACTACGGGATCAAGGATGCCATCCAGAACATGAAGATCATCGACGCCTTCTTCCGCTCCGAGAAGAGCCGGAAGTGGGAAAAAGTCTAGCGATCCTCCCGCGCGCTCTGCGCTGGACAGCTGGACGCAAACAGAAAGATCGAGCGAAGCGGCGTGCCGTTGAAGGCTCCAATCTGGTCTGGTAGAAGGTCCATCGCCGTGACTATAGGAGACAGAGGAACCTGCGCATCAAGCTCAGTTTGAGACCGATCCTCGCGCTCAGTCTCCTTGCTCTCATCGCGTTCTTCGGCGGTCCTGCCGCGGCGCAGGAGGCGACCCCCGGAGACGATCAGCCGGATGTCGGCGGAAACGAGATCCGCCTCGGCATGTCCGCGGATTTCTCGGCGAGCGCGCGGGCGCTCAGCATCGAGCTCTACCGCGGCGCCATGGCCTATCTCATTCCCCTCAATGAGGCCGGCGGCGTCAATGGCCGGCGCGTCGAGATCACCGCTTATGACGACAGATACGAGCCCGACCTCGCGATCCAGAACACGCTGAGATTGATGAAAGATGACGTCTTCGCGCTGTTCTCCTATGTCGGGACGCCGACCATGATCCGGACGCTGCCGCTTCTGCGGATGCGCCAAGCCGAGAATTTCCTGCTGTTCTTCCCCTTCACCGGAGCCGACACCAGCCGGGTTCCCCCCTACAGCAAGTTCACCTTCAACCTCAGGGCCTCATATGACGAGGAGACCAAGGGGCTCGTCGACCATTTCGTCGCCGCGGGTCGAAAGCGCATCGCGGTGTTCTACCAGGCGGATGCCTATGGCCGGTCGGGATGGGCCGGCGTGCGCGACGCATTGGCCAGGCACGGGCTGGAGATCGCCGGTGAAGCCACGTATTGGCGCGGCTCCCCATACGATCAGAGCTATGATCCCCAGGTCGCGGTCATGGAGCGTCTCAAGCCCGACGCCGTTGTCTGTGTCGGCACCTATCCGGCCTGCGCCGGATTCGTCCGCGACATGCGCGACAGAGGCGTCGACTGTCCGGTCGCGACGATCTCGTTCGTCGCCGGCGATGTCATGCTCGAGCTGCTTGCCGATGCCGAGCGGAAATCCAACAAGGACTACACCTCCCGGCTGGTGAGCTCTCAGGTCGTGCCGAGCTATCAGGATGATTCGATGCCGGTCGTGCAGGAATACCGCGCGGCGATGGACCGCTACCGCGACGCCATCATGCCGCCCGACGCCCTGGTTTACCCGAACGGAAAGACGGCGGAATCGGAATATGCCCCGCTTCCATACAGCTTCGTCAGCTTTGAGGGCTATCTGAACGCCAAGATGTTCGTGGCGATCCTGCAGCGGATGGGCGCCGATCCGAAGCGCTCCGATCTGGCGCATGTCGCGCTGACCACGGGCGCCTTCGATCTGGGCCTCGGACAGACGCTTTCCTTCGGCGGCCCCGCGGACCGGCGCCAGGCCTCGGACCAGGTCTATTATACCGTGGTCCGCGGCGGCCAGTTCGTGCCCTTGCGCGACGATGAATGGGAGGCTTGGCTGAAACCATGAAAATCGCCCGGTTCTATCAGAAGACCCTGTTTGGCATCTTTGCCCTCATGGGGCTCATTCTGGTGTCGACGTCTGTCATCTACGTCCGGACCGTCGACCGGCAGCTGACCGACTATTTCCTCAACAGCAGCCGGGCGATCGCGCGCGCCATCGCCAATTCGGACAGCGACCTGATCGTCAACCAGAACTATTCGGCCCTTCAATCCGTCATCGACCAGTATCTCGAGATCCCCGGTGTCTCCTATGTTTTCGTCGTGGACGGCGAGGGAACGATCATCGCTCATACCTTCGTGCCCGGCGTGCCCGACGAGATCGCCGCCGACTACAAGGGCGACAAGGGCGTCTATGATCGCACGCTCGCCGGTCTCGGGGGTTTTTCGGAAGTGACCGCGGGTATCATCGCCGGCCAAGCCGGCCGCGTGCATGTCGGCATGGACAAGGGCTACTTCGCCCTGCAGGTCCAGACGGCCATCGGGAGGGTCGTCTATCTTCTCACCATCATCTTCGTCATCACCGTGCTGGCGACCTATGCGCTGATGTACCAGGTCTCCCGGCCGCTTCATCTCCTGGGCAGCTACGCCTGGCATTCTTTGTCCGACGAGAAGCACTCGCCGCCGCCCTCCTCCCAGCTCAAGCGCCTGCTCGCCCGCATCGACGAGGTCGGCGAGCTCGGCAGACTGATTCGCAAGGCTTCCGGCGGGGGAACGTAAGCATGCGCGCGCAGGCAGCTGCGCCCAACCGGTGGCTGGTCGCAGCTGCCTGCACGGTTCTGCAGCTCTGTCTCGGCACCGTTTATGCCTGGAGCTATTTCCAGCCGCTTCTGGTGGAGCAGTTTCGCTGGAGCAACACCGATACATCCTGGGCCTTCAGCCTGAACATCTGCTGTCTTGGCCTGTCCGCGGCCTGGGGCGGGATCAACCTTGCCAGGATCGGCCCGCGCAAGCTGGCCGTCATCGGCGGCGTGCTCTTCGCCGCGGGCTACGCCCTGGCGGCGCTCGCCCTCGCGCTTGAGAGCCTCCCCCTCTTTTATCTGGGCTACGGCGCCGTCAGCGGGATCGGCATCGGCCTGGGCTATGTGACGCCGATGACGACGGTCATCAAGTGGTTTCCCGACCGGAGAGGGCAGCTGACCGGCATCGTCGCCATGGGTTTCGGGCTCGGCGCCTTCGTCCTCAGTGTCGTGCTTGCGCCGATCCTGATGCACACGCTTTACGGAAATCTGACCCTGGTGTTCGCGGCCCTGGGCGCCATCCTGGGCTCGGTCGCCATCGGCTCGGCGGCGATGCTGAAGAACCCTCCGGATGGCTATCTCCCCGCCGGCCGTGCACCGACGGCGCAAAGCGAGGGTCCCGTCGAGGGTCCCTATGCGCGCGCCGAGCAGGAAGCCGACCTGCCGATCAGGGAATATCTCCTGGCCGGCCAATACGCGATCATGTGGTTCATCTTCTTTCTCAACATAACGGCCGGCATCTCGGTCATCAGCTTTCTATCGCCGTTGTACCAGGACATCTGGAGGCTCGGTCACCCGACCTTGGAGCGGTCCATCCTCGCCGGCTATGGCGCCACGCTGATCGCCGTCAGCTCCCTGTTCAACGGCGTGGGGCGCATCGCCTGGGGCGCCCTCTCGGAGCGGCTCGGCCGCATCAATACCTTTCGCGTCCTGATCGCCTCGCAGCTGGTGGTGTTCGGACTTCTGATGACGGAACAAGATCCGTGGGTCTTCGCCATCCTGGTGTGTTATGTGCTGAGCTGCTTCGGCGGCGGCTTCGCGATCATGCCCTCGATGGTGACCGACGTTTACGGGACGAAGCGCATGTCGCGGCTCTACGGGGTCATCCTCACCGCCTGGTCGGCCGCCGGCGTGGTGGGACCGCTCATGATCGCGAGCCTCAAGGACAGCTATCCGGATCGCGCCATCATCTATTCCTTCCTGCTCAATATCGTCGTGCTCGGAGTCGCCTTCACCTTCAGCTTTCTCGTCAATGACGACCGGTTCGTGCCGCGGCGAATCCTCCTTCAGGTCTTCGCCGGCGCAACGCCTCAAAGAGGCAGCGGCGAAGAACCTTCGAAGGGCTAAGCTAGCTCCACAGCCGCGCCGCGCCTCTGACGCCGCTTTTCTCACCGTGCCTGGCACGGACTACCTTGACGGTTGCCGTGCTGGAAAAGGTGTAGCGGCCGGCGCGGGGGCCGAGGTCCTCGACGAGCTCGGGCAGGCCCGAAAGCCCGCCACCGATCACGATGACATCGGGATCGACCACATTGACGATCGCGGCGGCGAGCCGCGCCAGGCGGTCGGCCAGGCGGTCGATCGCAGCCTTCGCTTGGGGCTCGCCTTCGCGCGCCTTGGCGACAATTTCGGGGCCCTTCAGCTCCTCCCCCGTCACCCTGGCATAGTCGCGCGCAAGGCCGGTGCCCGATACATATTGCTCGACGCAGCCCGCTTTGCCGCAATAGCAGGGCAGCAGCGGCCATTCGCTTTGATTGGGCCAGGGCAAAGGCGTGTGGCCGAATTCCGCCGCCTCGTTGTTGGGGCCATGGCGCAGCCTGCCCGCGATGACGAGGCCGCCGCCCAAGGCCGTGCCGATGGTGAAGCAGGCGACCACCGCATGGCCTGAGCCCGCCCCGTCATAAGCCTCCGACAGCGCGAAGCAATTGGCGTCGTTCTCGAGAATGACCGGGCGGCCGAGGGCCCGCGCGAGATCCTCCGGCATCGGCTTGCCGTTGCAGGCGAGGATATTGGCATTGCGCCACAGCCCGGTCCGAGGCGCGACCGAGCCCGGCGCGCCGATGCCGACCGTCGCCCCTGGACCGGCTTGCGTCTCCGCCTCGCGCACGAGAGCGGCAATGGCGACAAGGATCGCATCATAGGCCGTGGGCGTCGGCACGCGTTTCTCGAACCGGACACGGCCGTCGTCCGCCAGCACGACGGCGTCGATCTTGGTGCCGCCGAGATCGATGCCGATCCGGTCAGGCGCGGTTATAGGCGTCGTCATAGCGCACGATGTCGTCTTCGCCGAGATAGTCGCCGAACTGCACTTCGATGATCTCGACCAGGCCCTCATGATGGTTCTCGAGCCGGTGCTTGGCGCCCTGCGGGATATCGACCGACTGCGATCGGGTGAGCGTCACGACCTTGTCGTCGACGGTCACGGTGGCGGTGCCGCTCACCACTGTCCAATGCTCGCCGCGGTGCTTGTGACTCTGCAGCGACAAACGCCCGCCCGGCGTCACGACGATGCGCTTCACCTTGAAGCCCTTGCCCTCGTCGAGCACGTGGAACGAGCCCCAGGGGCGGTTTTCACTATACATCCTTGACCTCCTAACGCGCCGGCAAAGGCGCCTTCCCACGGATCATGTCGGACGCCTTCTCCGCGATCATGATCGTCGCCGCATTGGTGTTGCCGGTGATCACATTGGGCATGATCGACGCATCGACGACGCGCAAGCCCGCGATCCCCCGGAACGTGAGATCGGGATTGACCACGGCTTGCGCATCGATGCCCATCCGGCAGGTGCCGGCCGGATGATGGTCGGTCTTGGCCGAGGCGCAGGCATAGGCGGCAAGCTCGTCGTCGCTCCTGACCTCGGGCCCCGGCACACGTTCGGCCAGGACGAAGGGCCTGAGCGCCGGTTTCGCCATGATCTCGCGCGCCAGCTCGAGGCCGCGCAGCGACATCTCGCGGTCATGGCCGTCGGCCCAGTAATTGGGATCGATGAGCGGCGCCGCCAGGGGATCGGCGGACGCGAGCCGCACCCGCCCGCGCGAGCGCGGCCGCATATAGGCGCTGTTGAGCGTGACCCCGGCATTCCGGAGCTTGGCGATGCCCGCCTCGATGCCGGAGCCGAAGCCCAGATGGAACTGCATGTCGGGCGCGTCAGCATTCTCGTCCACCTGGGCGAAGCCTCCGGTGACGAAAAGGCTCGAGGCGGCGGGCCCGGAGCGGAACAGCAGATAGCGCGCGCCGGCGAGCGCCGCCCAGAACGGCCTGCCATATTTGTCGTAGGTGTGATCGCCGGTGCATTCGCTGATGGCGCAGAGATCGAGATGGTCCTGCAGGTTGGCGCCGACACCCGGCGCATCGAGGACCGGCGTGATGCCGAGCGACTTCAGATGATCGCCAGGGCCGATGCCCGACAGCATCAGGAGGCGCGGTGAACCGACGGTGCCCGCGGACAGGATCACCTCGCGCCTGGCACGCAGGACCTCCGTTCCGCCTTGGGCGGCGACCTCGACGCCCGTGGCGCGGCCCGTCTCGACGAGGACGCGCAGGACGAGGGCGTCGCGGCGGACGGCGAGATTGGGGCGGCCCAAGGCCGGCTTCAGATAGGCGGTCACCGCCGAGGAGCGGCGGGCCTGTTTCTGCGTCACCTGATAATAGCCGACGCCCGCCTGGCGGGCGCCGTTGAAATCGGGATTGCGATCGAGGCCCGCTTCGCCACAGGCTTCGAGGAAGGCCTCGGCGATCGGCAAGGTCGCGAGCGGATCGCTGACGCCCAAGGGTCCATCGGTGCCATGAAATTCGTCGCGGAAGCGGCTGTTGCTTTCGGCCCGCTTGAAATAGGGCAGCACGTCAGGATAGCTCCAGCCGCCGCAGCCCGACTGCGCCCAGGCATCATAGTCCTGCGCATTGCCGCGCACATAGACCTGCGCATTGATGGTGGAGCCGCCGCCCAACACCTTGGCCTGGGTGTACCAGAAGACACGGTCCTGCATGTGCTTCTGCGGCACGGTGGACCAACCCCAGCTGGCAATGCCCTTGGTCATGCGCGCGAAGCCGGCGGGGATGTGGAACAAAGGGTGGCGGTCGCTGCCGCCCGCCTCGATCAGGAGGACGCTCGCCTCCTTGTCTTCCGACAGACGACCCGCCAGGACGCAGCCGGCCGAGCCGCCGCCCGCGATGATGTAGTCGAATTCCCGCATGTCACGCGATGCGCCGCTCGGTGCCCGGATCGAAGAACACCGCCTTGTCGAGATTGAAGGCGAGCTTTGCTTTCTTGCCGGCCGAAACCTTGGCGTCGGCCCTGAGCCGCGCCACCACCTGCTTGCCACCCAGATGGGTGATGGCGAAGGTGTCGGAGCCCGCCGGCTCGACCACTTCGATCTGGCATTCGGAGGTGACGACGCCCGCGGAGGTGCGGTCGGCGCCGTCGGGATCGGTCAGCGCTTCCGGCCGGATGCCGAAGATCACATTGCCGCCGGCATGCTTGCCGATCCTGCCGGCCCCTTCCGGCAGCGCCAGGGTGAGCGGGGTGCCGGAGCGCTGCGGCATGGAGAGTCGCAGGTCGTTGCCGCTCTTCTCGACGCTCGCCGGGATGAGGTTCATCGCCGGAGAGCCCATGAAATCGGCGACGAACATGTTGGCGGGATGATTGTAGATCTCGGCCGGCGTTCCGAATTGCTGCAACAGGCCGTCCTTCAGCACGGCGATGCGCGAGGCGAGCGTCATCGCCTCGATCTGGTCATGCGTCACATAGACGATGGTCGTCTTCATCGACTGGTGCAGGCGCTTGATCTCGGTGCGCATGTCGACGCGCAATTTGGCGTCGAGATTGGACAGCGGCTCGTCGAACAGGAAGACCTGCGGACGGCGCACCAGGGCCCGGCCCATGGCAACGCGCTGGCGCTGGCCGCCCGACAGCTGGCTCGGCTTGCGGTCGAGCAGATGCTTGATCTGGAGGGTCTCGGAGACCTCGCTCACCGCCTTGTCGCGCTCAACCTTCGGCACGCCCCGGATCTCCATGCCGAAAGCGATGTTCTGCGCCACCGTCATGTTGGGATAGAGCGCATAAGACTGGAACACCATGGCGATGTCGCGCTCGGACGGATGCAGGTCGTTCACCTTGCGGCCATTGATGTGGATCTCGCCCGAGGTGATCGCCTCGAGCCCGGCAATGGTGTTGAGCAAGGTCGACTTGCCGCAGCCCGAGGGGCCGACGAGCACGAGGAAGCCGCCCTCGTCGATGGCAAGGTCGATGCCCTTGAGCACGTCGACATTGCCGAAGCGCTTTTCGAGGTTCCTGATTTCAAGAAACGCCATGGGTCACCCTTTGACTGCGCCGGCCATCAATCCGCGCACGAAATACCGGCCCGATACGACATAGACGATAAGCGTCGGCAAAGCGGCGAGAATGGCGCCGGCGAAATGCACGTTGTATTCCTTGACGCCCGTCGAGGAGCTCACCAGGTTGTTGAGCGCCACCGTCATGGGCAGCGAATAGGAATCGGCGAAGGACACGCCGAACAGGAAGTCGTTCCAGATATTGGTGAACTGCCAGATGACGGTGACCACGATGATCGGCCCCGAGCTCGGCAGCAGGATGCGGCGGAAGATCTGGAAGAAACTGGCGCCGTCGATCATCGCGGCGCGCACCAATTCGGTCGGGAAGGCCTCGTAATAGTTGCGGAAGAACAAGGTGGTGAAGCCGATGCCGTAGACGGCATGAACGAGCGAAAGCCCCCACGTGGTGCCGGCGAGCCCGAGGAGACCCAGGACCTTGGCCATTGGGATGAGCACGATCTGGAAGGGGATGAAGCAGGAGAGCAGCATCAGCGTGAAGACGAGATTGTCGCCGGGAAAGCGCCACTTCGTCAGCACATAGCCGTTGAGCGCGCCGAGCAGCGTCGAGATCGCGACGGCCGGCACGACCATCAGGATCGAATTGAGGAAATAGGGCCGGAGGCCGGTCGGCTGCACGCCGATCTGGGCCGTCGACCAGGCGCTGAGCCAAGGCTCGAGGGTGAATTGTCGCGGCAGCGCCAGCATGTCGCCCTGACGGATCTCGTCCAGGGGCTTCACCGAATTCACCAGCATCACATAGAGCGGCAAGAGGTAATAGATCACGAAGAAGATGAGGACGGCATAGATCAGGATGCGCGTCCACGACGTCGTCTTCATCGCGGTATCGGGAGAAGGCGCGCTCACGACCGCCGCCCCGTGCGCAGCTCGGAATAGAGATAAGGTATGATGATCGAGGCGATCATCATCAGCATGATGGTCGCCGAAGCGGCGCCGATGCCCATCGAGTTGCGGGTGAAGGTGTAGGAATACATGAAGGTGGCGGGAAGCTCGGTCGCCTGGCCGGGGCCGCCGCCGGTGAGCGCGATCACCAGGTCATAGGCCTTGATGGCGAGATGGGCGAGCACCACGAAGGCCGACAGGAACACCGGGCGCATCAACGGAATGATGATGCGGCGATAGATCATGAAGTTGGAGGCGCCGTCGATCTGCGCCGCCTTGATGATCTCGTTGTCGACACCGCGCAGCCCCGCCAGGAACATCGCCATCACGAAGCCGGAAGACTGCCAGACCGCCGCGATCACCAGCGTGTAGATCGCCATGTTGCGGTCCTTGATCCAGGTGAAGGAGAAGCTTTCCCAACCCCATTGATGCATCGTGTGCTCGAGGCCGATGCCGGGATCGAGGAACCATTTCCAGGCGGTGCCGGTGACGATGAAGGAGAGCGCCATCGGATAGAGATAGATCGGGCGCAGCACGCCCTCGGCACGTATCTTCTGGTCGAGCAGGATGGCGAGGCCGAGCCCCAGCACCGAGCAGACGATGATATAGAGCGAGCCGAAGATGGCGAGATTGCCCAGCGCCCGCCACCAATGCGGCAAGGCCCACAGCCGCGAGTAGTTCTCGAAGCCGACCCAGCCGAAGGACGGCAGCATCTTCGAATCGGTGAAGGACAGATAGCCGGTGAACAGGATGAAGCCGTAGACGAAGATCAGGACGGCGACGAAGCTCGGCGCCAGCACGATGCGCGGCAGGAGGTCCTGGAGATAGGTCCTCGCGGAGATGGCCGGGGTCGTCCGGACAATGGCTTCACTCAATTCTCAACACTCCCTCATGCTGAGACCGGCCGCTTCCCCCCTCGTCATGGCCGCCCTTGAGGCGGCCATCCAGCCTTTCCATGCAGCGGTTATATGGCGCGGGGCATGGATGGCCGGGTCGAGCCCGGCCATGACGAGTGGAGGCACTTGCGCTCGCATGGCAAAACTCTGCCCGTTTTTCGTACTCGCTTCCAGAGAAAGAAAGGCCCCAGCGTCCTCTTCCGGGGCCTCGTCGTCAATGTGCGTCCTACTTCGCCGCGGTGACGGCGGCGGCCAGCTCCTTCGCCGCGGCGGCCGAATCGAGCTCGCCGTTGAAGTGCCGGGTCACGACGTCGTAGAGCGCGTTCTTGACCGCGGCCGGAGCGCCATAGCCATGCGCCATCGAGCCCATCAGGCTGCCGCTCGCGGCGGCCTCGGCCAGGTCCTTCATGCCCTTCTTGCCGCAATCGTCGAAGGCGGCGTCGGGCACGTCGGTGCGAGCCGGCACCGAGCCCTTGACCACGTTGAAGGACGACTGGAAGGCCGGATTCTCGATGGCCGACGCCATTTCGAGCTGCGCCTTCTGCTTGTCCTCGCCGACCTTGAACATCATGAACATGTCGGAGTTGAAGGTGACCGCACCCTGCGTGCCGGGGAAGCGGATGCAGACGAAGTCGGTGCCCGGCTTCTGGCCGGCCTTGACGAACTCGCCCTTGGCCCAGTCGCCCATGAATTGCAGGCCGGCCTTGCCCTCGATGACCATGGCGGAAGCGAGGTTCCACTCGCGGCCGGAGAAATTGTCGTCCACATAGGAGCGCAATTTCGCCATGCGGTCGAAGGCTTCCTTCATCTTGTCGGAGCCGAGCGTCGCCTCGTCGAGGTCGATCAGCGCCTTCTTATAGAAATCGTTGCCGAACGACAGCACGACGGCATCGAAGATGGTCGCGTCCTGCCAGGGCTGGCCGCCATGGGCGACCGGGGTCAAGCCGGCGGCCTTGAACTTGTCGAGCAAGGCGATGAGCTCGTCCCAGCTCTCCGGCGCCTTGCCGCCCGCGGCGTCGAGCGCCTTCTTGTTGATCCACACCCAGTTGGTGGAGTGGACGTTCACGGGTGCGGCGATCCACTTGCCGTCATATTTGGCGAAGCCCTGCAAGGCCGCCGGAATGACCTTGTCCCAGCCTTCCTTGTCGGCGACGGCGCCGAGATCGCCCACCACGCCCTGCTTGGCCCAGTCGGTGATGTCGAAGCCCAAAGCCTGCACGGCGGTCGGCGGGTTGCCGGCGGTGACGCGGGCGCGCAAGGCGGTCATCGCCTGCTCGCCGCCGCCGCCGGCGACCGGCATATCCTGCCAGGTGACACCCTTGGCCTCGAGATCCTTCTTCAGCACGTCGAGTGCCGCCGCCTCGCCGCCCGATGTCCACCAGTGGAGCACCTCCACCTGGTCGGCCGCTTGCGCGGCAAGGGCGAAGCCTGAGGCAAACACGCTGGTCAACAGCAATCTACGCAACATGAAATCCTCCCTAAGTTGCGATACGCATCCCGGCATCAGCACGATGCCGGCCATTTCATCGGAAGCAACGAGCCGAAGCTGATTGCGCTGTCATCAGGGATGTTCTCCCGGAGCTTTGCGCGAAGCCGCAGCCTTGGCAAATGAATAGTCTCCTCCCTGGACTTCCGGATGGTTCTTCTTGTTCCCGGACCCATGAACCGACCTGTAACGTTGCAGATTTTCCTTGTCAACCTCGCTGTGAGCAGCGTTTTTTGTCTTACGATTGCAATTGTTGGACTGTTGACATTTTCGAACCGGCACTCGATATGGTTCCGGCCGAAATTCTGAAACGTTACAGAGACCATGGAGCGCCGCAACAAAGCAAAGCCGGGCAGACGTCTCGCCGCCGGGCAGCCGACGCTGAGGACGATCGCCGACCTTGCCGGGCTCGGCGTCACCACCGTCTCGCGTGCGCTCAAGGACGGACCCGAGCTCGCGGTCGAGACCAAGGCCCGGGTGCGCGCCATCGCCGATGAGATCGGCTACCGGCCGCATCGCGCCGGCGTGCGCCTCAAGACCGGGCGCACCTTCGTCATCTCCTTCGTGCTCAACCAGGCCGACGACATGAGCGATTACGCCAGGCGCCTGATCATGGGCATTAGCGCGGCGCTGCGCGGCACGCACTATCACTTGCAGGTGCTGCCGCAGAATATCGACCAGGACCCGATCGATCCCGTCCGCTATGTCGTCGACACCCAGGCCGCCGACGGCCTCATCCTCACCCATTCCGAACCGCAGGACCTCAGGGTGAAGATGCTGCTCGAGCGCGATTTCCCCTTCATCACCTTCGGGCGCACCGAGCTCGCCACGCCCCATCCCTATATCGATACCGACAATTTCGATTTCGCCTATCGCGCCGCGCGCGCCCTCATCGCGCGCGGGCGTGAGCGCATCGTCATCGTGCTGCCGCCCGCGCAATTCACCTATAGCGGCCATCAGCTCGGCGGCTATCGCCGGGCCTTGTTCGAAGCGGGGCTCACGCCCCGCATCGCCGCGGGCGTCGATCTCTACTCGCCGGCTTTCACCTTGCGGACCTATGCCAACGCGCTCGCGACCGGGAGCGACGCGCCGGACGGCATCATCTGCGGGTCGGAGCTGCAGGCGCTGGGGATGATCCTGGGCTTTCAGGAGGCGGGGTTCGTCATCGGCAAGGATGTCGACATCGTCAACAAGAAGACCTCGAACATCCTCGACCTCGTGCAGCTGCCGACCCTGCAGTTCTTCGAGGACCTCATCGGCGCCGGCCACGGCTGCGCCAAGTTCCTGCTGCGGCGCATCGAAGGCGAGGCGCCGATGAGCGAGCTGCAGCGCCTCGATTTCACCAGCTTCAGCGAAGGCGACGCATAGCTCACCTCTACACTTACGCTCCCAACGCCCTCATCCAGTCCGCGCAGCGCAACCCGCAAAGAAAAAATCCTTGACCCTCCGCCGGTTTGGACGTTCTGTACCAATTGCAAATTGGTTCGGACCATTGGATCGCCATGGCGGAAAGCTCACCCGGCAATTCGAACTACGCGCTCGAGAAGCTGCGCGACCTCTTGCGCGCCAACGGCTTCGACAGCACCGGCCGGCTGCCCACCGAACGAGCGCTGTCGGAAGAGCTGGGCGTGGGCCGCCGGGCGGTGCGCCGGGCGCTCGAGGTCCTGGAGACCGAGGGGCTGATCTGGCGCCGCCAGGGATCGGGCACCTATGCCGGACAACCGCGCCACGGTCTCGACCAGCATGTCGGCATCCTCGTCGACAAGACCGACTTCATGGAAGTGATGGAAGTGCGGCTCAGGATCGAGCCGCAGCTCGCCCAGCTCGCCGCCTTGCGCGCCAAGCCGGCTGATGTCCGGCGCATGTACGACCTCATCGCTCGCATCGCGGAAAGCGCCGATGCCGATGCGCATGAATTGTGGGACGGCGCGCTGCACCGGCTGATCGCGCAATGCGCCGGCAATCGCCTGTTCCTCGCCATGTTCGACGTGGTCAACCACGTCCGCCAGGACCAGGCCTGGCAGAAGATCCGCGAGCGGGCGCGCAAGGCCGCCGGCCCGTCCGGGTCCAAGGCATTGCTCAACCAGCAGCATGCGCGGATCGCCGATGCGATCGCCGCGCATGACCCCGGCAAGGCCGGGGAGGCCATGCGCCAGCATCTGCTCACCCTGCAGGAGAACCTGATCCGCGTCACCTCGATCGAAGAGGAGGACGCGCGCCGCGCCTGAGATCACACCAGAAAGGGTCGCCAGACCCTCGCATCAAAGGAGAAACGCCATGAAGCCTGCCGTCTTCCTTACGATGACACTGACCGCCCTGCTGCTCTCGGCACCGGCGACGGCCGCCGAGCTCAAGATCGGCCTCGCCAACGATCCGGACGTGCTCGATCCCGCGCAGTCGCGCACCTTCGTCGGCCGCATCGTCTATACCGCTTTGTGCGACAAGCTCGTCGATGTCGGTCCCGACCTCCAGATCGTGCCGCAGCTCGCCACCGAATGGACCTGGTCCGAAGGCGGCAAGGAGCTGAAGATGAAGCTGCGCCAGGGCGTCAAGTTCCATGACGGCACGCCGTTCAACGCCGAGGCGGTCGTCGCCACCATCGAGCGCAACCTCACGCTGCCCGAATCGCGGCGCAAGAGCGAGCTCGCCTCGGTCGACAAGGTCGAGGCCAATGGCGCGGACGAGGTCACCTTCAAGCTGAAGAGCCCGGACGTCACGCTGCTCGCCCAGCTCGCCGACCGGGCCGGCATGATCGTGTCGCCCAAGGCGGCGAAGGAGCTCGGCGCCAATTTCGGCAGCCATCCGGTCTGCGCCGGCCCGTTCAAGTTCGCCGAGCGCGTGCAGCAGGACCGCATCGTGCTGGAAAAGTTCCCGGACTATTGGAACAAGGACAATGTCTTCCTCGACAAGGTGACCTATCTCGCGATCCCGGACACGACGGTCAGGCTCGCCAATCTGCGCGCCGGAGATCTCGACATGGGCACCGAGATGGCGGCCAGCGATGCCGCCCAGATCAAGGCGGACGCCAACCTCGCCTATCTCGACGCCGTCAATCTGGGCTATCTGGCGCTCTATGTGAATGTCGGCAACGGCCCCGCCGCCGACAATCCGCTGGGCAAGGACAAAAGAGTGCGCCAGGCCTTCTCGCTGGCCCTCGACCGCGCGGCGATCATGCAGGTCGTCTATGAAGGCATCGGCATCCCCGGCAACCAGCCCTTCCCGGCGAACGGCCCCTGGTTCAACAAGGACGTCCCCGTGCCGGCGCGCGACGTCGAGAAGGCCAAGGCGCTGATGAAGGAGGCCGGCCTCGACCGCCTGAAGCTCGAATTCACGGTCACCAACAACCCGGTCGTCCTGCAGGCGGCGCAGATGATGCAGGCGATGGTGGCCGAGGCGGGCTTCGATGTCAGCCTGAAGGCGACCGAATTCGCGACGCTGCTCGACGAGGAGACCGCCGGCAAGTACCAGATCGCGCGCACCGACTGGTCGGGCCGCGTCGATCCCGACGGCAACATCCACCAGTTCGCCACCTGCAAGGGCGGCCTCAACGACATGAAATATTGCAACCCCGAGGTCGACAAGTTGCTGAACGAGGCGCGCGCCTCGACCGACAATGCGGCGCGCAAGCAGAAATACGATGCCGCGTCCGTGATCCTCAATGACGAGCTGCCGGTCATCTATTTCGGCCACCAGGCCTGGATCTGGGGCCTCAGCAAAAAGGTGACGGGCTTCGTGCCTTCGGCCGACGGCATGATCCGTCTCGTCGGCGTCAAGAAGGCCGACTGACTCCGGCACAGGACCCCGCGCGTAATTCTCTGCCGCGCGGGGCTCCCGAAAGGTTCGGCAGACCATGTACAGCTACATCGCCAAGCGGCTGCTCGTCGCCATACCGACGCTGCTGATCGTTTCGATCCTCGTCTTCTCGCTGCAGAAGCTCCTGCCCGGCGATCCGATCCTCGCCATGGCCGGCGAAGAGCGCGACCCGGCGGTGCTCGAGCTCCTGCGCGAGAAATACCGGCTCAACGACCCGCTGCCCATGCAATATGCCTATTGGCTGGGCAACGCGCTCACCGGCGATCTCGGCATATCGCTGCGCAGCAACGAGCCGGTGCTGAAGCTCATCGCGGCCAAGCTCCCGGTGACGATACAGCTCGCCGTGATGGCGATCTTCTTCGCCTTCCTGATCGGCATCCCGATGGGCATCCTCGCCGCGGTGAAGAAGAACACCATCCTCGACTATCTCGCGAGCTTCGTCGCGCTGTCCGGCCTGTCCATCCCCAATTTCTGGCTCGGCATCATGCTGATCCTCTTGATTTCCGTGAAGCTCGGCTGGCTGCCGGCGTCGGGCTACGAGCCCTTCTACTCCGACCCCATCCGCTCGCTCGAGACGATGCTCATGCCGGCCTTCGTGCTGGGCAATGCGCTGGCCGCCACGCTGATGCGCCACACGCGCTCGGCGATGCTGAGCGTGCTCAGCGCCGACTATATCCGCACCGCCCGCGCCAAGGGCCTCGCCGAGCGGGCCGTCGTGCTCGGGCACAGCTTCCGCAACGCCCTCCTGCCGATCGTCACCTTGAGCGCGCTGCTGTTCGGCGAGTTGCTCGCCGGCGCGGTGCTGACCGAGCAGATCTTCACCATTCCGGGCTTCGGCAAGCTGATCGTCGATGCCGTCTTCACCCGCGACTATTCCGTCGTGCAGGGCGTGGTGCTGTGCACGGCGATCGGCTTCATCCTGATGAACCTCATCGCCGACGTGCTCTATTTCGTGCTCAATCCGCGCATGAGGGCGGCGCTGTGACGGCGCTCACCCCCGCCGATGCCGCCAACCTGCCGGAAAGGCGGGCGCCCAGCCGCGCCTGGCGCAAGCTCAAGGCCAACAAGGGCGCGATGGTAGGCTGCGGCATCATCCTGTTCTTCGTCCTGCTCGCCGTAGCGGCGCCGCTGTTGCCGATCGCCGATCCCAATGCGACGAGCTGGACCATGATCCGCAAGGCGCCGTCGGCGGAGCATTGGCTGGGCACCGACGACATCGGACGCGATATCCTGGCGCGCATGATCTGGGGCGCCCAGGCCTCGCTGATGGCGGGCGTCATATCGGTCGCCATCGCCATGGCCGTAGGCCTGCCCTTCGGCGTCATCGCCGGCTATTTCGGCGGCTGGATCGACATGATCGTGTCGCGCGTCACCGATGCCTTCCTGGCCATGCCGTTCCTCATCACCGCCATCGCGCTGGCCGCCTTCCTGGGCCCGAGCCTCACCAATGCGATGATCGCCATCGGCCTGTCGGCCATGCCGATTTTCATCCGCCTGTCGCGCGGCCAGGTGCTGGCCGTCAAGACCGAGGACTATGTCGAGGGCGCCCGCGCCATCGGCCTGCGTCATCTCAGCATCATCACCCGCTATATCCTGCCCAACATCATGGCGCCGATTCTGGTCCAGGCGACCTTGACGGTCGCCGCCGCCATCATCGCCGAAGCGAGCCTCTCGTTCCTCGGTCTCGGTCAGCAGCCGCCGGCGGCGAGCTGGGGCTCGATGCTGAACGTCGCCAAGAATTTCCTGTCGCAGGCGCCGTGGATGGCGGTGTGGCCGGGGGCGGCGATCTATCTCGTGGTGATCGGCTTCAATCTCCTGGGCGACGGCCTGCGCGATGCGCTCGATCCGCGTGAAATCTGAAACGAGGGCAGTTCCTTGAAATGAGCACATTCACCACCCGACCCGAAATTCTCGGCACTTTCGGCGTCGTCGCCTCCACCCATTGGATCGCCTCCGCCGTCGGCATGCGCATGCTGGAGAAGGGCGGCAACGCCTTCGATGCCGCTGTGGCGGCGGGCTTCGTGCTGCAAGTGGTGGAGCCGCATCTCGTCGGCCCCGGCGGCGACATGCCGGCGATCGTCTATTCCAAAGCCAGGGACGAGGTCGAGGTCATCTGCGCCCAAGGCACCGCACCGGCCCGCGCCACGATCGAGCATTATCGCGCCGCGGGCCTCGAGAAGATCCCCGGCGACGGCTTGCTCGCCACCGTCATACCGGGGTCCTTCGACGGCTGGATGCTGATGCTGCGCGATTACGGCCGGCTCGGTATTCGCGATGTGCTGGAGCCTGCGATCCACTATGCCGGCCACGGCCATCCGGTGCTGCCGCGCGTCTCAGAGATGATCGCGAAGCTTGCGGATTTCTTCGCGAAGGAATGGCCGACGTCCCACAAGACCTGGCTGCCGGGCGGACATGCGCCCGAGCCGCGGTCGAATTTCCGCAATCCGGTCCTGGCGCGGACCTGGGAACGGCTCCTCGCCGAGGCCGAGAGCAAGCGTGGCCGCGAGGCGCAGATCGAAGCGGCGCGCGGTGCGTTCTATCGCGGCTTCATCGCCGAGGCGATCCAGGATTATCTCGATGAAGCCGAAGTGATGGACGAGAGCGGCGTCAGGCACAAGGGCGTGCTCACCGCCGACGACATGGCCCATTGGACGGCGACGGTCGAAGCGCCGCTGACTTATGGCTATCATGATTGGACGGTCGCCAAGACCGGACCGTGGGGACAGGGCCCGGTCTTCCTGCAGACGCTCGCGATCCTCAAGGGCATCGATCTTGCGCGCATGGATCCGGCCGGCGCCGATTTCGTCCACACCGTCACCGAAGCGATGAAGCTCGCTTTCGCCGACCGTGAGGCCTATTACGGCGATCCGCGCTTCGCGGACGTGCCGCTCGACCATCTCCTGTCCGACGCCTATGCGGCCGAGCGCCGGCACCGGCTCGGCGCCATGGCGGCGCTCGATCTCGATCCCGGCATCGTTCCCGGCTTCGCCGCGCAAGTGAAGCGCACGGTGGCGATGCTCGCCGGCGAGGAGACGGGCGCGGTCTATGAGCCGACCATGGCGCATCTCGCCAAGAAGCGCGGCGACACCGTCCATATCGATGTCATCGACCGCGAAGGCAACATGGTCTCGGCGACGCCGTCCGGCGGCTGGCTGCAATCCTCACCGACTATCCCGAGCCTCGGCTTCTGCCTCAATTCGCGCGCCCAGATGTTCTGGCTCGAGCCCGGTTTGCCGACCTCGCTCGCCCCGGGCAAGCGGCCACGCACCACGCTCACCCCCTCGCTCGCCTTGCATGACGGCCGCCCCACTCTCGCCTTCGGAACGCCGGGCGGCGATCAGCAGGAGCAATGGCAACTGGCCTTCTTCCTGCGCCACGTGCATCACGGCCTCAACCTGCAGGAAGCGATCGATCAGCCGCTGTTCCACACCGCGCATTTCCCGGGATCGTTCTATCCGCGCACGCGCGAGCCCGGCAGCCTCATCGCGGAGGCGAATTTCTCGCCTGGCGTGCTCGACGAACTGGCGCGGCGCGGCCATCGCCTGACCGTCGCCGAGCCCTGGTCGGTCGGTCGCCTCACCGCGGCGCGCCGCGATGCGGACGGGCTCTTACGCGCCGCGGCGACCCCGCGCCTCATGCAGGCCTATGCGGTCGGCCGATAGAATGACCACCTCCGCTGTCGCCCGCGCGCCCTCCACCCGCCCTCCGGGCGGCGATGGCGCGCCGGTCCTGTCGGTGCACGGCCTCACGACGTCATTCCTGGTCGACGGCCAGTGGTCGACGGTGGTGCGCGACGTCTCCTTCGACGTCGGCGCACGCGAGACGGTGGCCATCGTCGGCGAGTCGGGTTCGGGCAAGAGCGTCACCGCGCTCTCGGTCATGCGCCTCCTGGCCAAGGGGGCGAGCCGCATTGCGGGGCGCATCACGCTGAACGGCAAGGACATACTGTCGCTCAGCGAGAAGGAGATGCGCGCGGTGCGCGGCAACGGCGCCGCCATGATCTTCCAGGAGCCGATGACCAGCCTCAATCCGGTCTTCACCATCGGCCGGCAGATCTCCGAGGCGGTGACCTGCCACGGCAAGGCCACGCCGGCCGAAGCGCGGGCCGAGACGATCCGGCTCCTCGAAAAGGTGCGCATCCCGAATGCGGCGGCACGGTTCGACGATTATCCGCACCAGTTCTCCGGCGGCATGCGCCAGCGCGTGATGATCGCCATGGCGCTGGCGAGCCGTCCGCGGCTCCTCATCGCCGACGAGCCGACGACGGCGCTCGACGTCACCATCCAGGGACAGATCCTCGACCTGATCAAGCTCCTGCAGCAGGAAGAGGGCATGGCGGTCCTCTTCATCACCCATGACATGGGCGTCGTCGCCGAGATCGCCGACCGGACCATCGTCATGCTGGGCGGCGAGGTGGTCGAGGCAGGTCCCACCGGCGATATCTTCGCGCGCGGCGAAAAGCCCTACACGCGGGCGCTCCTCGCCGCCGTGCCGCGGCTCGGATCGATGGCGCGCCACTGCAATCCGCTGCGCTTCCCGGTCGTCGATCCGGTCACCGGCTTCCGCGAGGAGGGGACCGAGGAGAAGGATACCGTCAGATCCGATACCGAGCCTGTCCTCACCGTCCGCAACCTCGTCACGCGCTTCGACATCCGCGGCGGCCTCTTCGGGCGCAAGCGCGGCGCCATTCACGCGGTCGAGAACGTGTCCTTCGATCTCTTCCAGGGCGAGACCCTGGCGCTGGTCGGCGAATCGGGCTGCGGCAAGTCGACCACCGGCCGCTCCATCATGCGCCTGGTGACGCCCATGAGCGGCGACATCCGGCTCGCCGGCTTCGATGTGCTGAAGCTCGATGCCAGTGAGCTCCGGACCATGCGGCGCAGTGTCCAGATGGTGTTCCAGGATCCTTTCGCCAGCCTCAATCCGCGCATGACGGTTGGCGCCGCGGTGGCCGAGCCCATCATCGAGCACGACCTCGCGGATCGCGCCACGGCGCGCCAGCGGGCGGCCGAGCTTCTGCGCCAGGTCGGCCTCAGCCCCAGCATGATGGCACGCTACCCGCATGAATTCTCGGGCGGCCAGCGCCAGCGCATCTGCATCGCCCGGGCGCTCGCCCTCGATCCCAAGGTGATCGTCGCCGATGAAAGCGTCTCGGCGCTCGACGTGTCCATCAAGGCGCAAGTGTGCAATCTCCTGATGGAACTGCAGCAGTCGCTCGGCATAGCGCTGCTCTTCATTTCCCACGACATGGCGGTGGTCGAGCGCCTGAGCCATCGCGTCGCCGTCATGTATCTGGGCGAGATCGTCGAGATCGGGCCGCGGCGGGCGGTCTTCGGTAATCCGAGTCACGCTTATACGCGCAAGCTGATGGCCGCCGTGCCGGTGCCCGATCCGTCGCGGCGGGCCTTGCGGCGCAGCGCCGCCGTCGATGAGATCAAGAGCCCCTTCCGTCCCATCGGCTATGTGCCGCCCGAGCGGCGCTACCGGGAGGTCGCCGAGGGTCATTTCGTACAGGTCGAAGCGGAGACCGAAACTTATTCTCTTGAACCCTGACGCGGCCGATCCCAGCGCTATTCATCGACAATTGGCGCAAAGCCACCAAAGATCATGCGTTTGCCGTCGAAAGGCATGTGCTCGCCCATTTCCTTCATGCGCGGATCTTCCATCATCCGCTTGTTGGCTTCATCGCGAACTTCCTTGGAGGGATACTCGATCCAGCTGAACACGACCGTCTCGTCGTCCTTGGCTTTGACAGCGCCCTTGAAATCGGTGACCTTGCCGTCAGGCACATCATCACCCCAGCACTCGACCACGCGCTTGGCGCCGAACTCCTTGAAGATCGGGGCCATCTTCGCGGCCTGGGCGAGAAAATCCTTCTTCTTGCTCGCCGGTACCGGGATCAGGAAACCATCGACATAATTCATTGTTTTCTCCCTTAAATTGAAAGACAGGGGATAGGCGGTATCCGTTTCAACGTAAGAGATACCGGCCGGGTTCCGATGACACAGGGCGCAAGGAGGCACATGACCGAGCAAGCCTTCACTGGTGCCGCAAGGGAATGACGGCGCGACGCGGGCGTTTTCGCGAGCTACTCGTTCCTGAATTTCGGCTTGCGCTTGCCGCGGAAGGCGGCGACGCCTTCCTTGAGATCGAGGGTCGAGGCGACGAGCGCTCCGGCGAACGCCTCGAGCGGGCGCTCCACTTCCTCGCCTTCCGCCGCATTGATGAGCGCCTTGGCGAGCTCGAGCGCCACGGGGCCGCGCTCCAGGAGGCGTGCCGCATAGTCTTGCGCCTTCGCCATGCCTTCGCCTGTATCGGCCACTGCATCGACGAGGCCGAGGGCGAGCGCCTCCTCGGCGGAGAAGATCTCGCCGAAGAGCGCCATGCGGCGCGTCAGCTGCGCGCCGAAACGGCGGACGACGCGCTGCGTGCCCGACCAGCCGGGAATCATGCCGAGCCCGGTCTCGGGCGCCCCGATCCGGACATGCGTTTCGGCGATGCGCAGATCGGCGACCGCGGCAAGCTCGAGGCCGCCGCCCAGCACATGGCCGTTCAGCACGGCGATGACCGGCTGGCGCAAACGGGCCAGCGCGTCGAAGGCGCGATGGCCGTGGCGGATCCAGGAACGGCCGAAATCGAGCGGCGTATTTTCCGCCCAGGCCTCGATGTCACCGCCGGCGCAGAAGGATTTCTCCCCGGCGCCGGTGAGGATGACGACGCGGATCTCATTGGCCGCCTCGACGAGTGCTGCGGCACGCTCCAGCGCCGCGACCATGCCCATGTCGAGGGCGTTGAGCTTTTCCGGCCGCGCGATGGTGAGGGTCGCGACATGACCTTCGGCTGCGAGCAGGATGCGCTTGTCGCCCAAGTCAGGCATCGGCGAGCTCCAGGCCCATGGGCTCGGGCGAGAACAGATGCGCCGCCATGGGCTTGAGGTCGGGCGCCACCGTCAGCGGGATGTCGGCCTGCTGCAATATGTGCCGCTCGAGATCGACGCCCGGCGCGATCTCGGTGACGAGGAGGCCGGCCGGTGTCAGCTTCATCACGCAGCGCTCGGTGACATAGGTGATGTCCTGGCCCTGCGCCACCGCGCGGCGCCCCGAAAAGGAGACCTGCTCCACTTCCGGCACGATCTTCTTGACCTTGCCTTCTTTCTCGATCCTGAGCTTGCCGCCATCGATGTCCATCTTGGCGCCGGCATTGTAGAAGCCGGAAAAGACGATCTTCCTGGCACGCGCCGTGATGTCGACAAAGCCGCCGGCGCCTGCCGTCACATGCGGCCGGACGCCGAGCTTCGACACATTGACCGAGCCTGAGCGGTCGATCTGCAGGAAGGAGAGGAGTGAGCAGTCGAAGCCCGCCGCCTGGAAATAGGTGAATTGCTGCGGCGAGGGCATCACCGCTTCCGCATTGGCGGCGCAGCCGAACTGGAAGTCGAGCAAAGGCACGCCGCCGATCGGCCCCTGCTCGATGACCCAGGTGGCGTCGCCATGGCGGCCCTCTTCGAGCAGGATGCGCGGCACATTGGCGGAGACGCCGAAGCCCAGATTGACCGCCCAGCCCTTCTTCAATTCCTGCGCCACGCGGCGCGCGATGACTTTGCCGAGGCCCCAGTCCATGGCGGCGAAGCTCGACAAGGGCCGGTCGATCTCGCCCGAGATCGCGGGATCATAGACGGTCTGCGTCGTCTGCCATTGCTCCGGCGCCTCGACCACGTAGTCGACGAGGATGCCGGGCACGCGCACGCTGTGCGCATCGAGCGATCCGGCTTTGACGACGCGCTTCACCTGGGCGATGACGATGCCGCTGGTGTTGTGCGCGGCCATGGCGAGATCGGTGATGCCGAGGAAGGCGCCTTCCTGCTCGCAGGAGAGGTTGCCGCGTTCGTCCGCCGTGGTGGCGCGGATGATGGCGACCTGAGGGATGATGGCCGGGAAATAGAGCCATTCCTCGCCCTCGAACGCGATCTTCTTGACCACCGGCGCCTTGGCCGCCGCATTCATGGCGCAGCCTTCGCGGTCGGGATCGACGAAGGTGTCGAGGCCGACCTTGGTGAGCACGCCCGGCCGTTTGGCGGCGGCCTCGCGCAGCATGTCGAACAGGATGCCGGAGGGGATGTTGTAGGCCGCGACCTCGCCCCGGCCGATCATCTGCCAGATGAGGGGCGGCTCGGAGGACGAGGGACCGGACGGATAGGAACCGGCGATGATGCGCGCGATGAGGCCGGGCCTTGCCAGATGATCGATGCCCTTGACGCCATACATGTCGCCGGCGGCGATCGGATGCAGCATGGTCACCTGCCTCGGACTGCCCTCACGCTCGAAACGCTCGCCGATGGCTTTCAGCATATGATCGGGACAGCACAATCCCGAGCTCGAATTGACGGTGACGACGGCGCCGTCCGGTATGCGGCGGGCGGCCTCGGCGGCGGTGACGATGCGGACCATGACGGGACTTGATCTTTCGCGAAAATTCCGACAAGTAACCATTTAGTTATTTCATTCCGGGCCTGCGGTCAATCGTCCGGGCCCGCCACGGGACCAGCCATGCCCGAAATCCGACCGATTGCTCTCGTCACCGGCGCCCGCCGCGGCATCGGCAAGGCGATCGCCCTTGGCCTGGCGCAAGCGGGCTTCGACGTCGCCATCAACGATCTCGAGCCCTCGGCCGAGCTCGACGCGACGGTCAAGGAGGCAGAGGCAGAGGGCGTGCGCGCCATGGCGGTCGTGGGCGACGTCGCCCGCCTCGAGGATCATGCGGGCCTGCTCGATGCCGCCGAAGGCGCGCTCGGACCTTTGACGACGCTCGTCAACAATGCCGGCGTCTCGGTGATGACCCGGGGCGACCTGCTCGAGGTCGGCCCTCAGAGCTATGACCGCTGCCAGTCGGTCAATACGCGCGGCACATTCTTCCTCACCCAGGCCTTCGCCAGGCGCCTCCTCGCGCGCCAGCGTCCGGCGACGCTGCATCATTCCATCGTGACCGTCACCTCGGCCAATGCCGTCGGCGTCTCGATCAATCGCGGCGAATATTGCGTGTCCAAGGCCGGCGCCGCGATGGTGTCCAAGCTCTTCGCCGCCCGGCTCGCCAATGACGGCATCGGCGTCTATGAGATCCAGCCCGGCTTCATCGAGACCGACATGACGGCGCCGTCGAAAGCGCGCTATGACAAGCTCATCGCCGACGGCCTCACCGTCATCAAGCGCTGGGGCCGGCCGGAGGAGGTCGCGCGCATCGCCGTGACGCTCGCGACCGGCGGCCTGCCCTATACCAGCGGCCAGGCGATCGCCGCCGATGCCGGCCTCCTGACCGTGAGGTATTGACCCCGTGACCACGATCAAGCTTCCGGATTCCGCGGGCGGGCTCGAGAGCTACCGGCTCACCGGCACGCCGCTCGCCGTCGGCAAGGGCCCGAAGAGCTTCAACCGCACCGCCTTCGCCGCTGCCCATATCGTCGTCGACCCGCTGAGGACGAGCGATCCCGCCGCTTCGCCGATCTTCGACTGGGAGAAGACACTCGCCTTCCGCCATCATCTGCTCGATCTGGGCTTCGGCATCGCCGAGGCCATGGACACGGCGCAGCGCGGCATGGGCCTCGACTGGCCCATGGCCCATGAGCTCATCCGCCAGTCGCTCAACTCCGCCAAGGGCCGCAAGGACGCGCTCATCTACTCCGGCTGCGGCACCGAGCAGCTCGATCCGGCCGAGGCGCGCTCGCTCGACGACGTCGTCGCCGCCTATTTGACACAGCTCCACGCCATCCAGAAGCTCGGCGGCCGCATCATCCTGATGGCGAGCCGCGCCCTCGCCCGCATCGCGCGCCGGGCGCAGGACTACGAGACCGTCTATGCCCGCGTGCTGGCCGAAGCCGATCATCCCGTCATCCTGCACTGGCTCGGCGACATGTTCGATCCGCAGCTCGAAGGCTATTGGGGCACGCCAGATTTCGAGCCGGCGATGGCGACGGCGCTCAGGATCATCGCGGCCAGCCAGGCGAAGGTCGACGGCATCAAGATCTCGCTCCTCGACGACCGGAAGGAGATCGTCATGCGGCGGCGGCTGCCGGCCCAGGTCAAGATGTATACGGGAGACGACTTCAACTATCCCGCTTTGATCGAAGGCGACGGCCAGGGCCATTCGCATGCGTTGCTCGGCATATTCGATCCGATCGCGCCCGCGGCGTCGCTGGCGCTCGAAAAGCTGGCGCAAGGCGACCGGCAGGCCTTTGAGCGGCTGCTGGCGCCGACCGTGCCTTTGTCGCGGCTCATCTTCCGGGCGCCGACGCAATATTACAAGACCGGCGTCGTCTTCCTCGCCTGGCTCAACGGCTTCCAGGACCATTTCGTCATGGCGGCAGGGGCCCAGTCGCAGCGGTCGGTCAGCTATTTCGCCGATATCCTGCGGCTTGCCGATCAGGCCGGCCTGTTGACCGATCCCGAGCGCGCGTGCCGGCGCATGCGCCATCTCCTGGCGCTGCACGGGATAGAAAATGCGTAGCCTCAAGGGCCGCCCGGAGCTCTGCGCCATCAACACCGCGACGCTCGGCTTCTCGGCCCCCATCGACGACGTGATCGAAGCGGTGGCGCGGCAGGGCTTCGGCGGCATCGCGCCCTGGCGGCGCGAGGTCGAAGGCCATGACGTCACGGCGATCTCAGGCCATATCCGCGACGCCAAACTGAAGGTCACCGGCTATTGCCGCTCGAGCTTCATCCCGGCGGCGACGGTCGCCGACTTCCGCGCCAATGTCGCGGCCAACAAGAGAGCGATCACGGATGCGGCGATCCTCGGCGCCGAAAGCTTCGTCATGGTGGTGGGCGGCCTCGCGCCCGGCAGCAAGGACCTCGCGGCGGCGCGCCGGCAGGTGGCGGACGCCACCGGCGAACTCCTGGTCCATGGCAAGGCGCAGGGCGTCAAGATCGCGCTCGAGCCCTTGCATCCGGTCTATGCCGCGGACCGGTCTTGTCTGTCGACCATCGATGAGGCGCTCGATCTGTGCGATCGCCTGGCGCCGGCCACGGAAACGATGCTGGGACTCTGCCTCGATGTCTATCACATCTGGTGGGATCCGGCGCTCGCGCGCGCCATCGAGCGCGCCAAGGGCCGCATCACGAATTTCCATGTCTGCGACTGGCTGCGTCAGACGAAGGACGTGCTCAACGACCGTGGCATGATGGGCGACGGCGTGATCGACATACCGGCGATCAGGGCCATGGTCGAGAAGGCTCGCTACCGCGGTCTGGTCGAGGTCGAGATCTTCTCGGCCGCCGACTGGTGGACGCGGCCGATCGATGAGACGCTCAAGGTCTGCCGGGAAAGGCTGGGAAGCGTGTGCTGATCAATCCGGCACCAGCCTCTCCCATTGCGAGCGCCCCGCTCTCCAATTCGTCATGGCCGGGCTTGACCCGGCCATCCAGCCCAACCGTTGCCTCAGAAGCTCGAGTAGAGATCCTCCCATTCAGGATTCATCTTTTCGATAAGGTCAATCTTCCATTTGCGTGGCCAGCGCTTGAGTGAAGTCTCACGTTGAATGGCATCGGTGATAGACGGAGATATGTCTCATACCAGACAAGCATCTTGAGGCCGTATTTCCGCGTGAACACGCTACCACGCCCCTCTTTGTGCTCGTATATGCGACCGGAAAGATTACTCGTGACTCCGATATAGATCGTGCCGTTGCGTTTGTTCGCCACGATGTAGACGAAGCCCTCCCTCATAGCCGGAGTGTCGGCACGACTGGATGGCCGGGTCAAGCCCGGCCATGACGAGGTGGGTGTGGCTTGCTCGTCTGTCTTCAGGTGGCGTCACTTGTCCCATTTCGGCGCCCAGCCGGTGGGCGAGATCAGCCGGCGGTTCTGCATGGACGCTTCCGAGAGCTGCGCCATGTCGGCGGGCGAGAGCTCGAAGTCGAAGATCCGCATGTTGCTCCGGGCATTCTCCCGCTTGGTCGTCATCGGCAGGGCCACCACACCCTGCTGGACGATCCAGCGCAAGGCGATCTCGGAGGGCGGACGGCCCAGGCGCGTGGCGATGTCCTGCACCACCGGGTCCTTCAGCACGGCGCCACGACCCAAGGGACTGTAGGCCGAGAGCACGATGCCGAGCTTCTCGGCTTCCTGGCGCACGCGCGACTGGTCGAGCAAGGGATGGAATTCGACCTGGTTGTTGATCAGCGGCAGCGAGGCGCGCTTGGCCGCCCGCCGCATCAGGGGGATGGTGAAATTGCTGACGCCGATCGCCTTGGCGAGCCCCGAGGCCTGCGCCACGCACAGCGAATCGATGGCGGAATCGAAATCCTCTTCGTCGGGCGGCCAATGGATGAGCAGGAGATCGACCTCGGCGACGGCGAGCTTGTCGAGGCTGTCCTGCAGCGAATGGATGAAATGCCGGCGGCCGAGATTGTCGCGGGCGATCTTGGTGACGAGATAGATCTCCTCGCGCTTGACGCCGGACTTGGCGATCGCCTGGCCGACATCCTTCTCATTGTCATAAAGCTGGGCCGTGTCGATATGGCGAAGCCCCAGATCGAGCGCCATGGCGACGCCGTCGCGGGCCTCGGCACCGGTCAGCGGATAGGTCCCGTAGCCCAGGAGCGGTATGCCATTGGCCGTCTGCATCGCGTCTCGTCCCATTCACAACCCCCGTGGCGGCACCTTAATCAACAGAATTCCCAGGTGCCAGCGCATTTTACGTGAGGCTGCCGGCCGCCGGGAGGATTTCCCGGGCGCGCGGATATGTTATGTAACCCGCCATGATCCTCTGCTGCGGCGAAGCGCTCATCGACATGATCCCGGGAGTCACGGCCGACGGTGCGGCGGCTTTCGTGCCCAAGACGGGCGGATCGCTCTTCAACACTGCCATTGCGCTCGGCCGGCTCGGCGTGCCGTCCGGGTTCTTCGGCGGCCTGTCGACGGACTTCTTCGGCGACGAATTGCGCAAGGCGCTGGCCGCCGCCAATGTCGACATCTCGCTGGCGCCGGTCTCCGAGCGCTACACCATCACCGCCTTCGTCAAGCTCGACGGCAAGCAGGCGCGCTATTCCTTCATCGATGAGGGATCGGCCTGCCGCATGCTGGCGCCGCAAGACCTGACGCCGCTGCCCGACCGGATCACCGCCCTCCATCTCGGCTCCTTCCCCTTGGCGATCGAGCCCTGCGGCTCGGCCTTCGAGGAATTGTGCCGGCGCGAATGCCGCAGCCGCGTCATCCATTTCGATCCCAACATCCGCGCCAATCTCATCAAGGACCGGAGGGCGCACCGGCACAGGGTCGAGCGCATCGTCGCCATGTCCGATCTCATCAAGATGAGCGATGAGGATCTCGCCTGGATGGCGGAAGGCGCCAGCATCGAGGCCTTCGCGCAAGACTGGCTCGCGCGCGGCGCCAAGCTCGTCGTGGTGACGCGCGGCAGGGACGGCGCCATCGCCTTCACGCAGCGATTCCGCGTCGAGGTGCCTGGTCTCGACGTGACGGTCGCCGACACGATCGGCGCCGGCGATACCTTCACCGCCGGCCTGCTCGCCGCCTTCCACGAGGCCGGACGGCTCAGCAAAGCTGCCATAGCGGCACTTGACCGGGAGAGCGTGCTCGCGGCATTGAAGCTCGCTGTGAGAGCAGCCGCGGTCACCGTGTCGCGGCCCGGCGCCGATCCGCCCTGGCGACATGAACTGGCCCACGAACGCAAAGGATAGAGCATGACCGTCTCAAAACGCGCTTTCGATGCCCTGATCCAGCATCGCGCGGAAGCGCCGCTCAGCGACATGCGGCAGGCCTTCGACGACGATCCGCTGCGGTTCAAACGCTTCTCGCTCCATCTCGACGACCTGCTGCTCGACTGGTCGAAATGTGCGGTCACGGCCGAGACCATGAAGCTCCTGCACGCGCTGGCCGAGGAGAGCGGCGTCGCCGGCTTGCGCGACCGCATGTTCGAGGGCGAGCCCATCAACATCACCGAAGGCCGCGCCGTCCTGCATGTGGCGCTGCGCAACCGTGCAAACCGGCCGATCCGGGTCGACGGAAAGGACGTCATGCCGGACGTCAACCGCGTCCTCACCCAGATGCGCGACTTCTCGACCGGCGTGCGCTCGGGCGCCATCGCGACCGCGAGCGGCAAGCGCATCAGCGATGTGGTCAATATCGGCATCGGCGGCTCCGATCTCGGCCCCGCCATGACGACACTGGCGCTCGCGCCCTATCATGACGGGCCGCGTCTCCATTTCGTCTCCAATATCGACGGCGCGCATCTCGCCGATACGTTGAAGTCCCTCGATCCGGCGCGTACCCTGTTCCTCATCGCCTCGAAGACCTTCACCACCATCGAGACCATGACCAACGCGCATTCGGCGCGCGAATGGATCGTCAAGCATCTGGGCGAGACGGCGGTGCCCAAACACTTCGCCGCCATCTCGACCGCGCTCGACAAGGTCAAGGCCTTCGGCATCGGCGAAGAGCGCACCTTCGGCTTCTGGGACTGGGTGGGGGGGCGCTATTCGGTCTGGTCGGCGATCGGCCTGCCGCTCATGATCGCGGTGGGGGCGGAGAATTTCGGCCATTTCCTCGCCGGCGCCCATGCCGTGGACGAGCATTTCCGCGCGGCGCCGCCGGAGCAGAACCTGCCTTTGACCCTCGGCCTCATCGGCGCCTGGCACCGCAATATCTGCTCCTATGCGACCCGCGCCGTCATTCCCTATGACCAGCGCCTGTCGCGGCTTCCGGCCTATCTGCAGCAGCTCGACATGGAATCGAACGGCAAGGGCGTCGAGCGCGACGGGACGCCGGCCGCGACCCAGACCGGCCCGGTGGTCTGGGGCGAGCCCGGCACCAACGGCCAGCACGCCTTCTTCCAGCTCATCCACCAGGGCACCAGCGTGATCCCGGTCGAATTCCTGATCGCGGCGCAATCGCACGAGCCGGCGCTCGCCCACCATCACGATCTTTTGATGGCGAACTGCCTGGCGCAATCCGAGGCCCTGATGCGCGGCCGCACCCAGGCCGAGGCGAAGAAGCAGCTCCTCGACCAGGGCAAGAGTGAAGCGGAGGCCGAGCGGCTGGCGCCGCACCGGGTCTTCACCGGCAACCGCCCCTCGGTCACCATCGCCTATCGCAAGCTCGATCCCCAGACCCTCGGCCGGCTCATCGCGCTCTACGAGCATCGCGTCTTCGTCGAGGCGGCGATCTGGAACATCAATGCCTATGATCAATGGGGGGTCGAGCTCGGCAAGGAACTGGCGACCGGTCTCCTGCCGATCGTCGAAGGCAAGGGCGACGCCACCAATCGCGACAGCTCGACCCAGGGCCTGGTCGCCCATCTGCGGGGATTGCACTGAACCGCCCCTCTCCTCCTGCGGGGTGGGGCTATCGCATATGGGACCACCACAACATTCCCCTTCTCCCGCATGGCGGGAGAGGGGAAAAGCTGGAGAGGGCTCCCGCAGCCAAAGAATTCCATATGTAATAACCCTGCGTTGGGGCGGGGATAATCATCTTGGAATATCCGACACTCTTGGCGCGTAGCGCCAATGGCCTGAAAGATGCTCTTGACAGTCTCCATTCCTTCCGGCCTCACTCGGCCTCCGCATGCGAGCATTCTGGAACAGGTTCAGCAAGGACCGGGTCGCCGTCTTCGGCGTCCTGGTGATCGTGCTCGCCGTTCTCGCCGCTGCGCTGGCGCCCGTCATCGCCCCTTATGATCCGGCCGAGCAGTTCTTCGACGGCCTCACCCTCGAAGGTGCGCCGCTGCCCCCCAATGAGCGCTTCTGGTTCGGCACCGACACCAACGGCCGCGACCAGTTCTCGCGGCTGCTCTATGGCGCGCGCACCTCGCTCACGATCGGCCTCGTCGCCAACGGCATCGCGGTGGCCATCGGCACGATCCTCGGCGTCATCGCCGGCTATATGCGCGGCCTCACCGGCGCCGCCATCATGCGCTTCACCGATCTGATGATGGCCTTTCCGCCCCTGCTGCTCGCCATCGCGCTCGCCGCCATCCTGAGACCCGGTCTGTGGATCGTCATCGTCGTCATCGCCCTCGTCAACTGGGTGCAGATCGCGCGCGTCATCTACACCGAGACGACGTCGCTCGCCGAGCGCGAATATATCGAGGCGGCGCGCGCGCTCGGCGCCTCGTCCCCTCGCATCGTGTTCCGCCATCTCATCCCGCATCTGGTGCCCACCATCATCGTCTATGCGACGCTCGGCATCGCGACGACGGTGCTGCTCGAGGCCATGCTGTCCTTCCTCGGCCGCGGCGTGCAGCCGCCGACCCCTGCCTGGGGCATGATGATCTTCGAAAGCCAGTCCTATTTCCTCAATGCGCCGTGGCTCGTCTTCATTCCGGGCGCCGCGATCCTGATCGTGGCGCTCGCCTTCAATCTCGCCGGCGACGGCCTGCGCGACGCGCTCGACCCGACCCAGAGGGGGCGGCGCTGATGGTCGCCTATCTCGCCAGACGCCTGTCCGCCTCGGCCCTCATCCTGATCGGCGTCACCATCGTCACCTTCTGCCTCACCTTCATCATCCCAGCGGATCCCGTGGCGATGATCGCCGGGCGCAACTCCACGCCCGAGATGCGCGAGCAGATCCGCATCCAGCTCGGCCTCGACCGGCCGCTGGTCGAGCAATATGCGCAGTATGTGGGACGGCTGGCGCAAGGCGATTTCGGCATCTCCTATGCGAGGAAGAGCGAGGTCGGCGACCTCATCGCCTCCAGGCTCCCCGCCACCCTCCTCCTGATGCTCGGCGCCATCATCGCCGAGCTCCTGATCGGGATTCCGGCGGGCCTCTATGCGGCGGCGCGGCGTGGCCAGACCGGCGACAAGGTGGCGATGACGCTCTCCTTCCTCACCGTCTCGACGCCGCAATTCGTGCTCGGCCTCTCCCTCCTCTATCTCTTCGCCTACCGGCTGGGCTGGCTCCCCTTGAGCGGCTACGGCACGCTCGGCCATCTGATCCTGCCCGCGGTCACCCTGGGGCTCGCGGGCGGCGGCTGGTATTCGCGCATGATGCGCTCGTCGATGATCGAGATCCTGCGCCAGGACTATATCCGGACGGCCCGCGCCAAGGGCATGAGCGAGAAGCGGGTCATGTTCGTCCATGCCCTGCGCAACGCCATCCTGCCGGTCATCGCGATGATCGGCCTCGATGTCGGGATCTTCATGTCGGGCGTCGTGGTGGTGGAGAATGTCTTCGGCTGGCCGGGCATCGGCCAGCTCATGTGGCAGGCCATCCAGTCCCTGGATATTCCTATCATCATGGGGGTGACGACGGTCGCCGCCCTGTTCATCGTGGCCGGAAACCTCCTCGCCGACCTCGCCACCCCCCTGATTGACCCGCGCATCCGCTTGCGCTGATATGCGGGTTCCGAATTTAGTTCATAAATAAAATAACCGGGAGATTTCAGACATGCGCGCCTTCCTCATAGCCTCCGCCGCCGCCTTGGCCCTCGCCGCCTCCGCCCCCGCCGCACTGGCGCAAAGCCCGAAGCAGGGCGGGGCCGCGGTCGTCACCTTCAACAACGACCTCACCACCCTCGACCCGCAAGTCGGCTATGACTGGCAGAACTGGTCGGTCATCAAGTCGATCTTCGACGGGCTCATGGACTACAAGCCCGGCACCACCGAGCTCGAGCCCGACCTCGCCGAGAGCTACACCGTATCGGACGACGGGCTGACCTACACGTTCAAGCTGCGCGACGGGGTCAAATTCCACAATGGCCGCGCCATGACCCCGGCGGACGTCAAATATTCGCTGGAGCGCGCGGTGAACCCCGCGACCCAGAGCCCGGGCGGCGGCTATTTCAGCGCCATCGAGGGCTATGACGCCTTGGCCGGCGGCAAGGCGACGGAGCTCACCGGCATCCGCATCGTCGACGACAAGACCATCTCCTTCACGCTCACCCGCCCGGACGCCACCTTCCTGCATCTGATGGCGATCAACTTCGCCTATATCGTGCCCAAGGAAGAGGTCGAGAAGGCGGGCGCCGACTGGGGCAAGAAGCCGGTCGGCACCGGCGCCTTCAAATTCACCGAATGGGCGCCGGGCCAGCGCATCGTGCTCGAGCGCAACAAGGACTATTACCGCCAGGGCGTGCCCTATCTCGATAAGCTCACCTTCGAGTTCGGCCAGGATCCGACGGTCGCGGTGCTGAGACTCAAGAACGGCGAGATCGACATCGTCGGCGACGGCATCCCACCCGCCCAGTTCACCGAGATCATGGCCGACCCCGCCAACAAAGACCTGATCGCGGTCGGCGACCAGCTCCACACCGGCTATGTGACGATGAACGTCACCCAGCCGCCGTTCGACAATCTGAAGGTCCGGCAAGCGGTCAACATGGCGATCAACAAGGACCGCGTCGTCAGGCTCATCAACAACCGCGCCGTGCCGGCGATCCAGGCGCTGCCGCCGGCCATGCCGGGCTACAACACCGACAACAAGGGCTATGCCTTCGACGTGGACGCGGCCAAGAAGCTCCTCGCCGAGGCCGGCCAGCCGGACGGCTTCTCGACCGAGCTCTATGCGATGAACGTCGATCCCAATCCGCGCATCGCCCAGGCGATCCAGCAGGACCTCGCCGCCATCGGCATCAAGGCAGAGATCCGCTCGCTCGCACAGGCGGAAGTCATCGCCGCCGGCGGCTCGGGCAAGGCGCCGATGATCTGGTCGGGCGGCATGGCCTGGATCGCCGACTTCCCCGATCCGGCCAACTTCTATTACGGCATCCTGGGCTGCACCGGCGCCGTCGAAGGCGGCTGGAATTGGTCGAAATACTGCAACAAGGAGCTCGACGCGCGCGCCCAGAATGCCGATGCGATGGTGAAGCCCGATCAGGCGGAGAAGCGCATCAGCGAATGGAAAGGCGTGTTCGACGACGTGCTGAAGGACGCGCCCTGGGCGCCGGTGTTCAACGAGAAGCGCTTCACCTATCACTCGGCGCGGCTCGGCGGCGACCCGTCGCTGTTCACCGACCCGATCCATATTCCGGTCAATTACGATTACATCTTCGCCAAGGACTCGCAGTAACCTCCTTCATTCCCCCCTCCCGTTGCGGCGCAACAGGAGGGGGAAAATGGCGATGGCTGCGCAGTCGGCCGACATGAAGCCGACGTCACAAGAAAACTTGGTGAAACATGAAGCACAATCACACCATTCATCAGCATCAATGCCATTTCGGCTGGTCCAACGCCAACGAGCCGGTGGTCCGGATCGCGCCCGGAGAGACGATCGACTTCCACCCGCTCGATTCCTCGGGCGGGCAGGTCACGCCGCAATCGACGCTCGCCGACCTGGGCAATCTCGATTTCGCCAAGGTCAATCCGGTGGCGGGACCCGTCTATGTCGACGGCGCCGAGCCCGGCGATGCGATCAAGGTGACGCTCCTCTCCTTCACGCCGTCGGGCTGGGGCTGGACCGCCAACATCCCGGGCTTCGGCCTCCTCGCCGACCAGTTCAAGGATCCGGCTCTCCATATCTGGAAATATGACCCGACCACCCTGGCGCCGGCCATGTACGGCCCGGGCGGGCGCGTGCCGCTGAAACCCTTCTGCGGTACGATCGGCCTCGCTCCCGCCGAGCCCGGCCAACATTCGATCGTGCCGCCGCGCCGCATGGGCGGCAATATGGACATCCGCGATCTCTCTGCCGGCACCGAGCTCTATCTCCCGGTCGAGGTCAAGGGCGGTCTGTTCAGCGTCGGCGACACCCATGCCACGCAAGGCGACGGCGAGGTCTGCGGCACCGCCATCGAAAGCCCCTGCTCGGTCGTCGCCAGGTTCGACCTCATCAAGGGCGCCAATCTCGCCTTTCCGCGCTTCACGACGCGAGGCCCCGTGGCCCGCCACCTCGACGCCAAGGGCTACGAGGCGACGACCGGCATCGGGCCCGATCTCTTCGAGGCGGCACGCCAGGCGGTCATGGGCATGGTCGATCTCCTGAGCCAGCGCCACGGCATGAGCGCGGTCGACGCCTACATGCTGTGCTCGGTCGCCGGCGACCTGCGCATCAGCGAGATCGTCGACATGCCCAACTGGGTGGTCTCGTTCTATTTCCCGCGCATCGTGTTTGAATGAGCACGGCATTTTCAAGCGAAGTGGGCACCGGTTCGCGTCAAGAAAATGCGCTAAATAAGAAGAGCCCGCTCCTGTCCGTCGAAGGCCTCTCGATCGGCTTCGCGACGGAGGAGGGCCCCATACGCGTCGTGGACGACGTCTCCTTCGCCGTCACCAGCGGCGAGACTCTGGGGCTCGTCGGCGAATCGGGCTGCGGCAAGAGTGTCACCGCGCAGACCATCATGCGCCTCCTGCCGTCGCCGCCGTCGCGCATCGAGGCCGGACGCATCGGCTTCAACGGCACCGATCTCGCCGGCGCGAGCGAGGCGCAGATGCGCAAGATCAGGGGCAACGACATCGCCATGATCTTCCAGGAGCCGATGACCAGCCTCAACCCGACCATGACGATCGGCGACCAGATCGCCGAGGTCCTGCTCCTGCATCGCGGCGCCAGGTCCTCGGACGCCCGCCCCAAGGTGCTCGACATGCTGAAGCAGGTCGGCATCGGCCGTCCGGAGAAGCGCTTCGCGCAATATCCGCATGAACTGTCGGGCGGCCTGCGCCAGCGCGTGATGATCGCCATGGCGCTGATCTGCCAGCCGAAGCTGTTGATCGCCGATGAGCCCACCACCGCGCTCGACGTCACGATCCAGGCGCAGATCCTCGAGCTGATGAAAGCGCTGCAGCGCGATCTCGACATCGCGGTGCTGCTGATCACCCATGATCTCGGTGTGGTCGAGGAAATGTGCCGGGAGGTGGTGGTGATGTATGCGGGCCGCATCGCCGAGACGGCGCCGGCGAAATCGCTCTTCGCCAGGCCGCGCCATCCCTATACCGCCGGACTCCTTGCCGCATCGCCGCGCAAGGCGCCGCGCGGCAGCACCCTTCCCACCATTCCCGGCAGCGTGCCGCCGCCCGGCAAGCGCGGCCAAGGCTGCAGCTTCGCCGAGCGTTGCGCGCGGGCGCTGCCGCGCTGCCGGCAGGATGTGCCCCCGCTTCTGGGCGATGACCATCGCGCCGCCTGCTGGAACCCGGTGCCATGACGCGCCCGCACTTCACGCGCCCGGCCGGGGCCGGTCCGCTGCTCGTCGCCGACAATCTGGTGAAGCACTACAAGGCGCGCGACGGCGAGGGCGTGGCGCGCGCCGTCGACGGCGTCAGCCTCACGCTGAAGCGTGGCGAGACGCTCGGCATCGTCGGGGAATCGGGCTGCGGCAAATCCACGCTGGCGCGGCTGATCCTGCGGCTCATCGAGCCGACGTCGGGCCGCGTCACCTTCGATGGGACGGACGTCCTGGCCCAATCGCCGGCGCGATTGCGCCGGCTCCGGCGCGACATGCAGATCGTGTTCCAGGACCCTTACGCCTCGCTCGACCCGCGCATGTCGATCGGGCAGATCATCGCCGAGCCGCTCGATATCCATGGTCTGGGCAGCAAAGCCGAAAGACGGCGCAAGGTGGAGGACCTGCTGCTGATGGTGGGACTCGACCGCTCCGCGCTCGAGCGCTACCCGCATGAATTCTCCGGCGGCCAGCGCCAGCGCATCGGAATCGCGCGCGCCATCGCGCTCGAGCCGCAGCTCCTCGTCCTGGACGAACCGGTGTCGGCGCTCGACGTCTCCATCCAGTCGCAGATCCTCAATCTGCTGGTCGATCTCAAGACGCGGCTCAATCTCTCCTATGTCTTCATCTCGCACGACCTCTCGGTGGTCGAGCATGTGAGCGACCGGGTGCTGGTCATGTATCTCGGCCGCATCGTGGAAGAAGGGACGGCGAGCCAGGTGCTCAAGCAACCGCGCCATCCCTATGCCGAGGCGCTGGTCTCGGCCGTGCCGGGCGCCCGCGCCGGCGGACGCATCGTGCTCAAGGGCGACCCGCCCTCGCCCGACGCCGTGCCGGCGGGGTGCCGCTTCCATCCGCGCTGTCCCAAGGTTCTCGATATCTGCGGCGCGGCGCCGCCGCCTTCGATCGGCAGCGCCGGGGCGAGCCGGGTCGAATGCCATCTTTTCAGCGATTGACTTGCTCCGCCCTGCGGCATTTCCCCTTTGGCGCAAAATGGATTAGGACTGGGTCATGATCTCACGCCAAGCCAAATATGCGCTGCGCGCCCTCATCGCGCTGGCCCGCATCAAGCCAGGAAACGCCGCCCAGACCTCCGACATCGCCACGGCCGAGAAGATCCCGAAGAAGTTTCTGGAGCAGATCCTCCTCAGGCTGAAGAACCAGGGCATGGTGCAGAGCCGGCGCGGTAACCGCGGCGGCTATGCCCTGCTCAAGCCCGCGTCCGAGATCACCTTCGCCCAGGTGCTGCGCACCATCGACGGGCCGATCGCGCCCTTGCCCTGCCTCAGCATCATCGCCTATGCGCGCTGCGAGGATTGCAAGGACGAGCACACGTGCGAGATCCGCAAGGTCTTTGCCCGGGTCATCGAGCCCACCAGGGAAGTGCTGGAGCGCACCACCATCGCCGATGCCGTGGCCGGCCGGGCCATCGATATCGAGACCCTGGCTGCGGCGAAGCAGATGGCCTGACCTACGAGACCATCCTTAAGCAATTGAATTGTCTAGGTAAAGATAGTTACCGGATAATTGCTTGACTAATTCTATAAAATCACTAGAGATTATCGTGTTGTAAGTTGCTCAGGAGAAATCCTCGTGCCCAGTCTAAGGTCTATCCTGCCCTTCTGGCGGCAACCGGTCTCTCCCGGCGAGGCGGCGCCCGCTCCCATTCCGGCGAAGCCGGAAGATTTCGGCAAAGCGAGCAGCTTCGAGCTCTTGTTCGACCGCCTCATGGACGATCCGGATGCCCGGCGCGACACGCTGTTTCCCACGCGGAGCTGTCGCTAGCGCGTGATCTGGAGGCCTTCGGCAGTCTCCGACGAAGTCACGCGCCAACAAGAAGAGTAGATCGCGGGAACCCTTCGAGGCTCCCGGAACTTTCACACCCACCAAACGTTGCCGCTCAAGGCGTTTTGCAAGCGCCGGGACCGGCGAAGCTTTGACTGAACTCTCGACGGAGTAAAGATCATGTTTCGACGTACATTTCTTGCCTTTGCCGCGCTGGCGGCGTTCCTCCCCGCAACCGCCCACGCCGACACCGAGCTCCTCAATGTCTCCTATGATCCGACACGCGAGCTCTATCAGCAGCTGAACGAGGCCTTCGCCAAGGACTGGCAGGCCAAGACCGGCGAGGCCATCACCATCCAACAGTCGCATGGCGGCTCGGGCAAGCAGGCGCGCGCCGTCATCGACGGGCTCGAAGCCGATGTGGTGACGCTGGCGCTCGCCTACGACATCGACGCCATTGCCGCGAAAGGACTGATCAAGGCCGACTGGCAGAAGCGCCTCGGCAACAACAGCTCGCCCTACACCTCGACCATCGTCTTCTTGGTGCGCAAAGGAAATCCCAAGGGCATCAAGGACTGGTCGGACCTGGCCAAGTCCGGCGTCCAGGTGATCACGCCCAATCCCAAGACCTCAGGGGGAGCGCGGTGGAATTATCTCGCCGCCTGGGGCTATGCGCTCCACAAGAACAGCAAGGACGAGACCGCGGCGCGCAATTTCGTCGCCGATCTCTATCGCAACGTGCCGGTGCTCGACACGGGCGCGCGCGGTTCGACCGTGACCTTCGTCGAGCGCGGCATCGGCGATGTGCTGCTCGCCTGGGAGAACGAGGCTTTCCTCGCGCTCAAGGAATTCGGCAATGACAAGTTCGAGATCGTCGTGCCGAGCGAGAGCATCCTGGCCGAGCCGCCGGTGACCGTGATCGACCAGGTCGTCGATCAGAAGGGCACCCGCAAGCAGGCGGAAGCCTACCTCAACTTCCTCTACTCGCCGGAAGCGCAGGAGATCGTCGCCAGGAACTCCTACCGGCCGCGCGACGAAGCGGTGCAGGCGAAATACAAGGACGCCTTCCCGCAGATATCGCTGTTCACGATCGATGACGAATTCGGCGGCTGGAAGAAGGCCCAGGAGACGCACTTCGCCGATGGCGGCATCTTCGACCAGATCTACAAGCCGAGCAACTGAGGCAGAGACGGTCATGTTCGGAGCACTCGGTTTGCCCTCGCCCCTCGAGGAGCGGAGAGGGAGGGGCCCATTGCGAAGCAATGGGAGGGGCCTTTGCGCATCGATCTTGCGCGGAAACAGAAACGCGCCCGAATGTGAGGCCCAAGAAACAGCCCCGCCCCTCACCCTTCCCGCCGCTCTCGCCTTCGCGAAGCCGATGTTTCGTTTCGGCGGAGCAAGAAGGCATCGCTTCGGCGGAGCAAGGGCGCGGCGGGCCCCTTCCCTCTCCCCGCTGCGCTGCGCTTGCGGGCTGAGGGCAACAAGCCTCTTCGCCCTGGGCCTCATCCCGCAGTGACATCCATGATGCGACAGTGGCGCAAGCCGAGCGTGGTCCCGGGCTTCGGGTTGACGCTCGGCCTTACCTTGATGTGGCTCAGCCTGATCGTGCTGATCCCCTTGGGCGGTCTCGTGCTCAAGGCGGCGACGCTCGGCTTTTCCGGCTTCTTCGACGCCATCCTCACCGCCCGCGTGCTCGCGGCGCTGAAGCTCAGCTTCGGCCTGTCGCTGATCGCCGCGGGCGTCAACCTGGTGCTGGGCCTGCTCATCGCCTGGGTGCTGGTGCGCTACGACTTCCCGCTGCGCCGGTCCCTGAGCGCCATGGTGGACATTCCCTTCGCGCTGCCGACCGCCGTCGCCGGCATCGCGCTCACCACGCTCTATGCCCCCAATGGGGCGCTCGGCTTCCTCTTCGGCCTCGTCGGCCTGAAAATCGCCTTCACGCCGCTCGGCATATTGGTGGCGCTCATCTTCATCGGCCTGCCCTTCGTGGTGCGGACCGTCGAGCCGGTGCTCGCCGATATCGACCGGACCACCGAAGAGGCCGCCGCCTGCCTCGGCGCCACGCGGCTCGCGACCTTCCGGCGGATCATCCTGCCCGCCATCCTGCCCGCTCTCCTGACCGGCTTCGCGCTCGCCTTCGCCCGCGCCGTCGGCGAATATGGCTCGGTCATCTTCATCGCCGGCAACCTGCCCATGGTGTCGGAGATCGCGCCGCTCCTCATCGTCATCAAGCTCGAGGAATTCGAGTATGAGCAGGCGACCGCCATCGCCGTCGCCATGCTCGTCGCCGCGCTCGCCCTGCTCTTCCTCATCAACGCGCTGCAGGCCTGGGGCCGCAAGCGCCAGGGGGCCGGCTAAGCCATGAACCGAGATCCGCTTCCCGTCAGGATCGCCCTGATCGCGCTCGCCTTCCTGGTCATGGCGATGCTCATCGGCCTGCCTCTGATCACCGTCTTCGCGCAAGCCTTCGCCAAGGGCTGGGACGAATATGTCCTGGCGCTCGCCGACAGAGCGACGATCTCGGCGATCAGGCTCACTCTGCTCACCGCCCTGATCTCGGTCGGCATCAACCTCGTCTTCGGCGTGATGGCGGCCTGGGCGATCGCCAAATATGAATTCAGGGGTAAGAGCTTCCTCCTGACGCTCATCGACCTGCCCTTTTCGGTTTCGCCGGTCATCGCCGGCCTCGTCTTCGTGCTCCTGTTCGGGCTCCAGGGCTGGCTCGGCCCGGCGCTGCAGGGGACCGGCCTCAAGGTGATCTTCGCGCTCCCCGGCATCGTGCTCGCCACCATGTTCGTGACCTTCCCGTTCGTGGCGCGCGAACTCATTCCCCTCATGCAGGAACAGGGCACCGAAGACGAGGAAGCGGCGGTGTCGCTCGGCGCCTCGGGCTTCCAGACCTTCTGGCGCGTGACCTTGCCCAACATCAAATGGGGCCTGCTCTACGGCGTCCTGCTCTGCAACGCCCGCGCCATGGGCGAGTTCGGCGCCGTCTCGGTCGTCTCGGGCCATATCCGCGGCAAGACCAACACCATGCCGCTCCATGTCGAGATCCTCTACAACGAATACAACTTCACCGCCGCCTTTGCCGTCGCTTCGCTTCTGGCGCTTCTCGCCTTCGTGACGCTCACCGCGCAGAGCCTGCTGGAGTGGAAAAAGGCCCACATATGAGCATCGATGCCATCGACATCACCAAGGACTTCGACGGCTTCGTCGCCCTGAAGAGCGTCAGCCTGTCGGTCAATCGCGGCGAGCTCCTGGCGCTGCTCGGGCCTTCGGGCTCGGGCAAGACGACGCTGCTGCGCATCATCGCCGGGCTCGAATGGCCGGATGCCGGCGACATCCGGATCGAAGGCAAGAGCGTGCTCAGGGTCGACGCGCGCGAGCGCGGCATCGGCTTTGTGTTTCAGCACTACGCGCTCTTTCGTCATATGACGGTGTTCGACAATGTCGCCTTCGGCCTGACCGTGCGCAAGCGCCGCGAGCGCCCGTCCGAGGCCGACATCGCCAGGCGCGTGCATGAGCTTCTCGAGCTGGTGCAGATCGAGCGCCTGGTACGCCGCCATCCGTCGGAGCTTTCGGGCGGCCAGCGTCAGCGCGTGGCGCTGGCGCGGGCGCTCGCCATCGAGCCCATCGTGCTCCTGCTCGACGAGCCTTTCGGCGCGCTCGACGCCAAGGTGCGCAAGGAATTGCGGCGCTGGCTCAGGCGGCTCAACGCGGCGACCGGCATGACATCGATCTTCGTCACCCACGACCAGGAAGAGGCGATGGAGATCGCCGACCGCATCGTGGTGATGAGCCATGGCCGCATCGAGCAGATCGGCAAGCCGTCCGAGATCTACGAGAACCCGGCCAACCCCTTCGTCTGCGAGTTCCTCGGCAATGCCAACCGCATCCCGCTGACCTGGGCGAACGGCAAGATGGCGCATCCCGCCATCGATCTCGACGCCATCACGGTCAAGCCGAAGCTCGTCGGCGCCGAGCATGTCTATGTGCGCCCGCACGATATCGACCTGGTGAAGGACGCGGCCGGCGCCGGCACGGTGCGGTTCCTCTCCATCGTCGGCCCGGTGGCGCGCGTCGATGTCGAGGTCACGGCGGGCGAGAAGCTGGTCGAGGTCGAGATGCCGGCCCACCGGCTGCAGCGCTCAGGCCTCGAGATCGGCGCGCCGGTGAAGCTCGCGGCGCTCAAGGGGCATGTGTATTGATCTGGCCTCTCACACCATGATCTCATTATTCGTCATGGCCGGGCCTGGAACACAGGCGTCAGCTGAAATTCCTACACATCCACCGGCAGCAGATGATTGTCCCAGATCCAGCGCTGCAGGCGGTCGCTCGCAATGCGCGGCAGCGTTTCGGCGCCTTCGGTGAGCCGGCGCACCCCGTCATTGCCTGAGGTTAGAAGGAAATCATGGCCTTCCGGCAAGGCCGCGACCCCGCACACGTCGCTCATGCGCTCGCGCGTCAGGAATTCGCCGCTCAGCCGGTTCCACAAAGCGACACTGCCGCCTTGCGGGCTGGTCGCCGCGACGATCTCCTCCGAGCGGTCGAGCGCCATGGAGCCGACATAGTTGGCCATGCCCAGGAGCTCGACCTCCGGCATGTCGAACAAGACGACCTTGCCCGACGCGCTCACCGAGCCGACGAGCGGCGGCAGGTCATTGGGATCGCCCTGATGCTGGCAGCCGAAGGTGACCGTGCGGTCGCGCGCGACGGCCATGTGGCGAATGGACAAGGCGCGGAACTGCGGGTCGAGCTCGAAGACGGCAAGGGTCTGGTCGTGCCGCCAGTCGATCAGCGCAATATTGGGCTTCATGTCGTCCTTGTTCAGGACCTCGCGCCCCGTCTCGGGCGAGGTACGCAAGCCGCCATTGGCGACGACCAGCGTCTTGCCGTCGGGCAGGAAGGCGATGTCATGCGGGCCGATGCCGCGCGAGGCGATCTCGCCGATGCGCCGGTAGCCGTCGCTCGCATCATAGATGCCAAGCAGGCCATTGCCGCTCATCGTATCGTTCTCGGTCGCATAGAGCAGCCGGCCGTCCGGCGTGAACACGCCATGGCCGTAGAAATGCCGGTCCTTGATCGACAGGACCGTGGCGACGAGGCGCCCCTTGCCGGCATCGACGACGATGAACCAGTTGCCGGGCCGTCTGGCGAAGACCACGATCTCGGAGGTGGCGGGGCGCGCCGTCGCATCATGGCCGCGCGCGGGCAGGACGGTCGAGAACAGCTCCTGGCCGTCCATCGAAAACAGCGCCGCCGAGGCTTTGCCCTCGACATCCATGCGGCAGGACATATAGAGCGCCGGCGCTTTGGCTTTGGCTTGGCGCGGCATCAGCCCCGCAGCCACGGCGGCCGCGAGACCGTGCAGGATGTGACGGCGGTCAATCACCATCCTGGCTGTTGAACCCCACCGTTATGCCGAGCAACGCCGGAATTTCGTCATGCGCCTTGTCGCGCGCCGCCGCCAGCGCATCGAGCAGCAGATAGAATTGCTGACGCTGCTTGACGTCGCTCAGCGCCGCGCCGAAATCCTCGGGCAGCGCTTCGGCGAAGTCCAAGGCGGTGGCTATGGTCGCCGGCGTGTCGCCGTCCTTGCCCGCCATGATGAGCTTGGTGACGTCGAGGGCGGTCTCCAGATTGAGGGTCAGAGCGCGCTTCGAGCGCTTGCTGCGCCAGCCTTCGGCGAGCGCCGGGCGCGCCGCCGCTGCGTCCTTGCCGAGCATCGGACGCAGTTTCGTGTCCCGCATGAAGGCGAAACCGCTGAGGAAATCCGTGGCGATGCGCGAAGTCGCCTCCTTGGCCGTCTCCGGATTGGCGATCGCCTCGACCACGTCGTTGGTCCAGCCGAGCCGCACGTCGTGGGCGATCATCACGATGTTCCAGGCAATGGCCTGGCCCACGACGCAGCGCCGCTCCTTGCGCAAGCCGTTCAGCATCTCCATTTGCGCCCGGTCGTCGAAGAGCAGGCGCTCGAGCGCCGGCAGCCCTTGCACGGCCACGCTGTTCTTGACGAAGAGCTCTGGCGTCAGATCCGCGATCCCTTCCTTCTCGAGCAACGGCGTCAGCGCTTTCGCCGTCGCGTTCTTGCGCTCCGGCCAATAGGACAGACGCTCGGCGCGGAACTCGTCGCCGATCGGACCATAGCGCAGGAACTCGATCTGCGACCAGGAGTCGGCGGTGGCGAGATAGGCCCGCTGCAGGACCCGGAAGCCCATCTCGTCGGGTTTGGCGCAGAATTCCGCCCAGGCCTTCTCCTGCGCGTCGGCGGTCAGGGACAGAGCCTGATAATGCGGAATGATGAAGCGCTCGACGAGCCGGTTCAGCGTATCGTCCGCGGCGCGCCCCGGCACCGTCATGGCCAGCATGACGAGACAGAAAGCCAGCCTGCGGGCGCCGCGCATCTAGAGCGACCCCAGATAGTCGATGAGCCGGGCCTTCGCCGCGGCTGGCAATTCGAGATAGCGTTCCTTCGCCTTCACAGCTTCACCACCATGCCATCTTATGGCTTCGTCCAGCGTCGCCGCGCGCCCATCATGAAGGAACCGTCGCTTGCCCTTCTGCGCAGCCAGATCGATCAGCGGGGCGGTGCGCCATTCATTCGCCGTGGCGAAATCATCGGGAAAAGCGCCGGCCAGCTGATTGCCCATATCATGCAGGAGGAGATCGGTGAAGACCGGTAATGGCGCGCCTGCCTCCGCCGCGAGGTTCGGCACGTGGCAGGAGACGCAACCTGTATCCCTGAGGAGGCGCTCGCCTTCCGGATCCGCCGGAACCGGCTTCGGCCGCAAGGCGGCGACATAGTCCGCCACCATCTCGACCATCGCTCGCGAAATTTCCTCTCCGTCAAGATCGGAACTGCGTCCGGTTGCATTGGCGCGGCATTGGGTCTGATCCGCGGTGCAATCGCCATAGGGCTCAGGCCGCAGTGGCGAGGACAGGCCCATGTCGAGCATGGCCGCGTCCGCCGTCTGATCGGCAAGGCTCGCCGCCGTCGCCTTGAGACCGAAACGGCCGATGCGCGAGCCTTCCGCCGTCTTGATGATCCTGACACGGCCCGATATGCCGTCACCGTCCCGGTCATCCGGGTCGGCCCGCGAGACGACCTCGCTCTGCGCCACGCGGGCGATCAGGCCGCGTCCCAGGAGCGACGGCGCCACGCGGAATTCCTGTTCTACTCCCGCCGCGGGCGAAACCTGCGTGAAGCTGATCTTCGCCAGCATCCGGGTCAGTCCGTCGGGGCCGGGCGCGAGATAGGGCGTGATGCGCGCTTCCGGCATGAGGCCCGGAATGGCGTGCTCCTGGAGCTGGCGGCCGAGAGCCGGATCGGCGCCGCCATGCGCGTCGCCGAGGCGCACCACGAAGCCCGCGACACCGAGGACGCCATCGATCATCGAGAAGCGGGCGCCATTGCCGTTCTTGTGGCAGGTGGCGCAGGCTTGCGCATTGAACAGCGGCCCCAGCCCGTCGGCGGCGTTGGTCGAGGCCGGCGCCTGCACCCATTTGCGGTCGAACAGCGCCTTGCCGACGGCCGAATCGAGCTCCTCCGCCGACGCGATGGGCGCCAACAGGCCGGACAGCACAAGCAGAATCGTTCGAAGCGCCGTCATGTATTGGCGAAATATCCCATCATGCCGGTCTCCAGATGCTCCAATATATGACAGTGGAACATCCATTTCCCGGGCGCCGCAACGAAGGCGATCTCGATGCGTTCCTTAGGGAGAACCAGAACTGTGTCGGCATAATGGACGGGGAGCGCGCGCTTCGAGGAGCCGAGCACCTTGAAGGTGTGGCCATGCAAGTGGATCGGATGCGGATGCGGGGTCGCATTCTGCAGCATGAAACGATAGCTCTTGCCCGGCGTGAGCCGCGCCAAAGGCGGCGGCAGGTTCCGATGTCCGTCATTGGGCCAGGACCGCTTGTTGATCGCCCAGAATGTACGACTGGCGGTGCACAAATCATCCAGAATGACCTTCGCCAGCGGATCATTCGGGTCGAGCGTGTCGATGAAGCTCGCGATCGCCTCGGACGCCGCGCCGAAGACATAAGCCTGCGCCTCGGCAGCGGCGAGATCGGGCTCGGGAACCCAGGGCGCGTAAAGCGGGGCGGGATCGAAGGGTTCCTGCCGCCGGTCGGAACCTTCGGCTACGAGCTCGGCGAGATCGAAGATCTCGGCCGGAAAATAGTCGCGCAGCAGGACCTTGCCGCCGGCCTTGGGCGTGCGCAGGACGAGATCGAGGCGCGAGGCGGCGCCCAGGCGCCAGCTGTCGAGCGGCATGGCCTCGACCGGATTGCCGTCGATGGCGATGATCCGCGCCTCGGCGCCCTCGACGCCCACATCCATCATGCGGGTGGAATCGAGATTGAGAATGCGCAAGCGCACATCCGCCCCGGCCGGGACCTTGCGGGTGAAGTGTCGCGTCCCATTGACGGTGCGTACCGTGCCGAAGGTGCCGGCGCGCGCCGCGCCGCCGTCGGTCGAGAAGGGCAGGAACGACCCGTCCTCGGCGAGGCGCCAGTCCTTGGCGATGATCACCGCCTCGTCATCGAAGGGCTGGCTCTCGTCGCCTTCGACGATCAGCACACCCACGAGCCCATGGCCGACCTGGCCTGTCTCGTTGCAGTGCGGATGAAAGAAGAAGGTGCCGGTGTCGGGAAGGGTGAAGTCGTAGACGAAGCTGTCGCTTGGCTCGACCGGCTTCTGGGTCACATATTGCACGCCGTCCATCTCGTTGGGCACGCGCACGCCGTGCCAGTGGATGGAGGTGTGCTCGGCGAGGCTGTTCTTCAGCGTGGCGCGCAAGCGGTCGCCCCGCTTCAGGCGCAGAACGGGAAAGAGCTCATCGCCATAGGTCCACAGCATGCTCTGCGGACCGTCGTTGCCGAGAAGCCGATGACGCCGCGCCTTGGCCGCGAGCGTGATCTCGTGCAGCGCCGATGTCGCGGCAAGCGGCCTCTGCGCGAGCAGGGCTTTCGCCACCGGCCGGCGCGGCAGCGAAAGGAGGGCGGGCGCGGCAAGCCCTGTGCCCAAGGCGGCGATGGCGGCCCGGCGCGTCAGCATGGGATAGCCGCTCTTCCCATATCCTCATGCTGAGGTGGCCGCGAAGCGGCCCTCGAAGCATCCATCAGGATAAGGCGAATGTGCTGCAACACACCCTTCGAGGCTCGCTGCGCTCGCACCTCAGGGTGAGGATTATAGCCTCTATTCCTTCTTGTCGCTCGAATCGGCCTGCAGCTGGCCGTAATTCTCGAGACCGATCTTCTCGAGCAGGCTGAGCTCGCTTTCGATGAAATCGATATGGCCTTCTTCATCCGCGAGAAGCTCCTTGAAGAGCTCCATGGAAACGAAATCGCCGACCTCGTGGCAGACCTTGTAGGCCTCCTTATAGAGGTCACGGGCGCCGTATTCGGCCTTCAGGTCGCACTCCAGGACTTCCTTGATGTTCTGTCCGATCATCAAGGGATCCAAGGTCTGCAAATTGGGATGGCCCTCGAGGAAGACGATGCGGGCGATGAACTTGTCCGCGTGATGCATCTCCTCGATCGATTCTTCCCGCTCCTTCTTGGCGAGCTTCGAGAAGCCCCAGTCCTCCAGCAGGCGGAAATGCACCCAGTACTGGCTCACCGCCGTGAGCTCGCTCCTCAGACCCTTGTTCAGATATTCGATGACCTTCTTGTGACCCTTCATCCGCCTTCTCCTTGGCCCCGGGAGGCTGCCCGACAGGAACAACTTCCCCTTCGGTCCGGGAGAATGGTGCAGATTGGTGGCCTTGGCAAGACGACCCGCGGATTTCGAGGACGGCCGCCTCCATATGCTTAGCCAGGTGCGGCATGCAGCCGCCGCATTGCGGGCGCTGGCCGCAGCAGCGGAAAACCTCGCCCGGCGTCACCACGCGAAACTCGTCGAGCTCCATCAGACGGCCGACGGCCTCCTTGATGTGGCGCGACGTGATGACATTGCACTGGCAGACGATCATGACAAACGACCACCCTCATGCTGAGGTGCGAGCGCAGCGAGCCTCGAAGCATGATCCAGGGACAAGGACCCTGCCGCTTGCCACCCTTCGAGGCCTGCCTTCGGCAGGCACCTCAGGGTGAGGATTATGGCCTGACTTGAACTCATCGTACTCTTAACTCTGGGGCGCTCCCGAAGTGGCTCCGGCGAGACTCGCCAGCGACTTCACCGCGCGCTTCAGCTGGGCGTTCTCGCGGCGCAGGCGGCGCAGCTCGTCAGCTTCGCGCACCGGCTTTTCGGCCCGCTTCAACCAATTGTAGTAGGTCGTGTCGGTGACGCCCAGAACCCGGGCGATCTCATAGACCCGCTTGCCTTCCTCGCGCAGCGTCTCCGCCACCTTGAGCTTCTCGGCGATCTGGGTGTCGGTGAAGGACTGGACATGGCGCTTGTATCGGAGCATGGGCGACCTCACTGGACGGCGGACGGATTGTCGAGGCTGTCCGAGCCTTCGACGGTGATCTTGAGGTTGAGCGCGGCGACGACCGCCTCGATCCCCCTTGTCTGCGCCACCAAGGCGTCGATCGCCGACTGCACCAGGGCATTGCCCGCGTCATTGCCTTGGCCGATCATCTGGTCATAAGCTTCCTTGCCGCTCTCCGCCCGGTCGCGGATCGCACCCAGTTTCTTCTCGGTATCGCTCATCAGCTGGCTCAGCTTCTTGGCCTCGGCCGGCGCCTTGGCCTCGGCGAGTGCGGCGATGCCGGGCCCTTCGAGGGTCGAGCCGTCGCGGCGCTTGAGCTTGCCGTCATAGATCGAGATCATGCCGGCTTCGTCGAAATAGTGCGAATTGTGGGTGTTGTCGGAGAAGCAGTCATGCTCCTCCTCGGGATCGTGCAGGATGAGGCCGAGCTTCATGCGCTCGCCCGCGAGCTCGCCATAGGACAGGCTGCCGAGGCCGGTGAGGATGGTGGCGAGACCGCCATCGTCGCCCTTGCCCGTGAGCTCCTTGCGCGCGGCGCCGTCGGCCTTCCAGTTGCCGACCATCTCGGCCAGATCCGATTGCAGGAGGTCGCTCGCCGCCTTGAGATAGGCGGCGCGACGGTCGCAATTGCCGTTGGTGCACGCCTTGGTGTCGAAATCGCTCGCCGGACGGTTGCCGGCGCCCGCCTTGGTGCCGTTCAGGTCCTGGCCCCAGAGCAGGAACTCGATGGCGTGATAGCCGATCGCCACATTGGCTTCGTTGCCGCCCGCCTCCTGCAGCTTCTTCAGAAGCTCGGCATCGATCTTGGTCGCATCCACCGTGTCGTTGCCGATGCGGACCGACGTGTTGGCGACGACATTGGCGGTGTAGAGCGGATTCTCGTCCGAGGTCTCGCCATAGGAGCCCTTGTCGGTATAGTCGATGAGGCCCTCATCGAGCGGCCAGGCATTCACCCGGCCCTCCCAGTCGTCGACGATGGCATTGCCGAAACGATAGCCTTCGGTCTGCTGGTACCAGGGCCGCGCTTCCTTCCACGCGACACGCGCCGCGGCGAGCGTCTTCTCATTCGGATCGGCGATCAGAGCGTCGATGGCCTTGCCGAGGTCGGAGGCCGCGGCCGCGGCATCGCTGTACATCGCTTCCGCCACATCGCCATAATGCTTGAGGACGGCGCCCGCGGTCACATCCTCGCCACGCGCGATCGAGATGACCGAGGCCAGCGTCAGGGCTGTGCCGGCGGCAAGCGCAAAAATATGCCGTTTCATGATGGTAAGTCTCCTTCTGACTGCATGCTGCATGACTGGCTCAATGAACTGTCTCCTGCGCCGGCGCGGGCCCGCTGCCAAAGGCGGCGATGGAGTGGACGACGGATGCGGGAACGCTCATGAGCTTCTGCCCGGCCCCGATCAGCGCATCGGCATAGCCCTGGCCGGCGACGGTCAGCGCCAGCGGCGCCTCGCCCTCGACCTGGCCGCTCAGATGGCGCGCCGCCAAAAGCGCCGTGCCCAGGTCATTGTCCTGAAGGGCCGCGATCAGCGACAGCGCCATGCATTCGTCGCGGCAGACATGGCCGCAGCCATATGGAAAAACATCGAGCGGGCGGGTGCTTTCGGCCCTGAGGCAGCGCACCCAATATTGCAGCTCGCCCATCAGGCGGCGGGCATCGCCGGTGCCGAGCTCCATGCAGTAGCTCCGCCAGGCGGTCTCCCAGCAATCTATGTCGCCGAAATTGTAGCCGGCCATGCAGCAGCGCAGCCCCGTGACCACCAGCCTTTCGGGCTTGCGGTCGAGGAGCTTCAGCGGGCAGCTCATCGGGCAGACTTGCGCGCTCATTGGCGGACCATTGCGAACCAAAAAATCCGAGTGATTTAGTCAGTTATTCGATCTGGCCCCGCCCTGTCAATCGACTTCGCCGCCTTGCGGCAAAAAATCCAGGTTGTTCAAGATATTAGAAGTATTCTAAGAACCCATCATGACCCGCCCCCTGACCATCGCATCCATTGGCGAGCCGATGATCGAGCTCGCCCGCTCCGCTTCCGGCCCCTCGTCCTATGACCGGCGCTATGGCGGAGACACGCTCAACACCGCCGTCTATCTCGCGCGCCTTCTCGCGCCCGAAAGAGCCCGCGTGCAATATGTGACGCGGCTCGGCGACGATCCTCTGAGCGACTGGATGATCGCGGGCTTCGCAAGCGAGGCGATCGACTGCAGCCTCATCGCCCGCGTCAAGGACCGCCGGCCCGGTCTTTATATCATCGACACTGATGCCCGAGGCGAGCGCTCCTTCAGCTATTGGCGGAGTGAGGCGCCGGCGCGCCAGCTCTTCGAAGCCGATGATCTCGCCGAGAGGCTGAGCTCCGCCGATGCGGTCTATACCAGCGGCATCACGCTGGCGATCCTGAGCGATCAAGGCCGCGAGCGCCTGCTCGGCCTCATGCAGGACCTCAAGGCCCGGGGCCGCATCGCCGCCTTCGACACCAACTACCGCGCCAGGCTGTGGCCCGCGCCGCAGATGGCCGAACACTGGATGAGCCGGGCGATCGCGGCTTCGACCCATCTATTGCCGTCCGCCGACGATCTCGACCAGATCTTCGGCGCGGAGCCCGAGCCTGAGACCTGGGTCGGCAAGCTCGCCGCGATGGGCGCGCAGGAGATCGTGGTCAAGACCGGCGGCGGCCCGGTCCATACCAGCGACGGCAGCATCGATCTCGAACGGCATGCGGAGCCGCGCGACACGACCGGCGCCGGCGACAGCTTCAACGCCGCCTATCTCGCCGCCCGTCTTGCCGGCCGCTCCATCACGGACAGCGTCGGCAAGGCGCACGGCCTGGCGAGCCGCGTCATCCAATATCCGGGCGCCGTCATCGCGAAAGAGGCGATGGCCGATCTCATGCCGGGTTTTCCACAGTCTTAATGATTTGTTTACCTTGCCGAACAAGCGCGGAACCGCCTTTGCGATCTGCTGGCGTAAAACGGACGAGCCGGGCCGCCCGCCCCGGCTCTTCCGTCGCATCTCTCCGATCGCATCGAGCCCCGCATGCACACAGGTCCGCATCATCCCGGCAAAGCACGGTTCCTGATTCTCTTCTGGACCGGCGTCTTCGCCGCGGTCATGTTTCTGTGGAGCCTCGCCGTGTGGGGCGGGCTGGCGTTCTGGAATACGGTGAACGCCTATTACGCTGGATAGCGCAGTCCGGAAAGCGCGCGCATCGTCGCCAAACAACTTGAAGCCATCGCACTCTATGAGATGAGGCCCGCGTCGCACGCGATCATGTGGAGTGCGGGCGGCAGAAGCCGGCTGTTGTCATGCGCTTCGAAGCCGAGGCCGAAAAATTCGGCGGCGCGACGGTAATTCTCCAAAAGCTTCGGCGATCCGACCGCGATGACCTCTCGCGTTCCCGACCAGGCCGCGGCATCCATCATCTCGACGCCGATCAGGAGCCCCGACAAATAGGCGGCGAGGCTCGCGCGCTTCATGCGGTCGAACAGGCCGAGGCTGCGCACGCCGAACAAAAGATGCGTGAGCGCGCCTGGTCCTTCCGCCTGCGCCTGTCTCAGCCCTTGCGTGAAGGCGGCCGCGTCGGCCTCGCCCTGTTCCATGAGCTGCGCCAGCGTGCCCGAAGAGGTCAGCGCATTATAGAGCTCGCCCGTCATGTAGGTGCGGAAGGCGGTGAGCTTGCCGTCCCTGACCTGCACCCATTTCGAATGCGTGCCGGGCAGAAGCAGGACGGCGTCGCGCAAGCGGCGCTCGGCCAGGACGGCAAGGACCTGGCACTCCTCGCCGCGCATCACGTCGGGCACGCCGCGCTCGCTGCAGGAGACGCCCGGCACGATGGCGATGCGGGCCGCGCCGTCGAAGGGCACCGGATGGAGATGGCGCGCCAGGCTCGCGAGATCGGCGGGCGTGGCGATATAGGGCGCCTCGGCCCAGCCGAGCTTGCTGCCCACCATGCCGCACATCAGCACCGGCAGGCGCTGTCCCTGGGCAAGCCAGAGCCCGGCGAAATCGGCGAAGGAGCGGGCGAAGCCTTGCGCTTCGACCGCCAGCAGGCCCTCGCCGTCGGAGCGCTCGGCCAGCACCTCGCCGTCGCGCCCGAGCGCCCAGGCGCGACGGTTCGTCGTGCCCCAATCCACGGCGATCATCGCAACCGGCTCGGTCATGGCAAAACTCCCTTCTCGGGCCGATGCCTTAGCACGCAGAATGTCATTTGTCTGATGATTGAACTGCTCTATGTTACGGGCGAATTCCGAAATCAGACAGGATGGGGATCATGGCGGGGACGCGACGCAGGCAACCGGATAGAGGTTCGCTTCGCAAAAGTCTCTATAACAAAGTGGCGCATGACCTGGGGCAGCGCATCGTGCGCGGCGACTACAAGCCGGGCGCGCTCCTGCCCAACGAGGCGGAATGCGGCCAGATCTACAAGGTGAGCCGCACCGCGGTGCGCGAAGCGGTCAAGATGCTCTCGGCCAAAGGGCTGATCCAGTCGCGCCCCAAGATCGGCTCGCGCGTCGAGCCGCGCGCCTCGTGGAACCTGCTCGACCGCGACGTGCTCGCCTGGTACTGCACGACCGTCGACTTCCAGAAATTCGCGCAGGACGTGCAGCAGATCCGCTTCATGATCGAGCCCGAAGCGGCGGCGCTGGCCGCCATGAACCGCAGCCAGGCGCATCTCGCCGAGATCGCCGCCGCCTATGACGCGATGGCGGCGGGGGTCGATGACGAACAGGCCTGGAACGCCGCCGATGTCAAATTTCATCTCGCCGTGCTCAACGCTTCCGGCAACGACTTCATCTCGCCCTTCGGACGGGTCATCGAATCGCTGCTCGCCAGCCTGTTCTCGGTGACCGTCGGGTACTTGCGCAACCGGGTCAGGGTGCTGCCGCTGCACGCGGCGATCCTCGACGCGATCCGGGCCAGGAAGCCCGACGCGGCGCGGCGCGCGGTGCGCCGCCTGCTCGCCAGCACGCAAAAAACCCTCGATCAGGGCGGGAGGGCCAAGCCTGGCCAGCCGGCCAGGTCCCGTCAGCGCAAGACGGTAAAAGTATGACAAATGGCGTTGCGTGAGGCCGCGCCTCTGGTAACATGTTAGACCTATGGCGACGGCCACGCGCCACAAGATCGCCGCGCTCATCAACCCGGGAGGACACCATGAGAAAGACTGCCCTTTTCCTTGCCGCCGCCTTCGCCGCGCTGTGCGTGGCAGCGCCCGCCAATGCCGACACCAAGGACAAGAAGATCGCGCTGTCCAACAATTATGCCGGCAATTCCTGGCGGCAATCGATGCTGAAGAGCTGGGACAAGGTGACGAAGCAGGCGGTCGCCGACGGTATCGTCGCGGCGGCCGATCCCTTCACCACCTCCGAAAACCAGGTGACGGAGCAGGCGGCCCAGATCCAGAACCTCATCCTGCAGGGCTATGATGCGATCGTGATCAACGCCGCCTCGCCCGATGCGTTGAACGGCGTCGTCAAGCAGGCCTGCGATGCGGGTATCACCGTCGTCTCCTTCGACGGCATCGTCACCGAGCCTTGCGCCTGGCGCATCGCCGTCGACTTCAAGAAGATGGGCGCGGTCCAGCTCGATTATCTCGCCGAGAAGATGAAGGACGGCGGCAATCTGCTCGAGATCCGCGGCCTCGCCGGCGTGTTCGTCGATGACGAGATCCACAAGGGCATCGAGGAAGGTGTCGCCAAGCACACGCAGTTCAAGGTCGTCGGCTCCGTGCATGGCGATTGGGCCCAGGAAGTGGCGCAGAAAGCCGTGGCCGGCATCCTGCCGTCCTTGCCCGAAGTCAAGGCGGTGGTGACGCAAGGCGGCGACGGCTATGGCGCGGCGCAGGCCTTCAAGGCGGCCGGCCGGCCGACGCCGCTCATCATCATGGGCAACCGCCAGGACGAGCTCGCCTGGTGGAAGGAGCAGAAGGACGCCAATGGCTATGAGACCATGTCGGTGTCGATCGCGCCCGGCGTGTCGACGCTCGCCTTCTGGGTGGCGCAGATGATCCTCGACGGCAAGGAGGTGCCCAAGGACCTGGTCGTGCCCTTCCTGCAGATCAACCAGGCCGATCTCGAGAAGAGCCTCGAGACCACGGAAAAAGGCGGCGTCGCCAATGTCGAATATGCGAAGGAGGACGCCGAGAAGGTCGTCGCCGGGAAATAACCGACAAGCAGAATCCCCTCTCCCCCCGCGGGGGAGAGGGTTAGGGTGAGGGGGAACCGGCATCGAATTCCTTGTAAAGAGCCAGAAAAAATTGCCGTCCGTTCCCCCTCACCCTCCCAATGCTCCGCATTGGGCCCCTCCCTCTCCCCCGCTGGGGGCGAGGGCATGAAAGCCGCCGTCGC
>JBFWNN010000028.1:0-69834 GCA_050251035.1 Parvibaculaceae bacterium | reverse complement strand
GACCTATCTGTGCAATCAGATGATGTATACGGTGCTGCATCTCATCGAGAAGAAAGGCATGAAGACGCGCGCCGGCTTCATCCATGTACCGGCGCATCCGAGCCTCGCCGCGCTGCAGGCCTATCCCTTGGTCGAGATGCCTTCGATGAGCACCGAACTGATGGCAAGGGCGGTGAAGACCGCGATCGCGATATCCCTCGCCGCGAGCGGCGACAGCCGCGCGCCGGCATTCAACTACTGAGAGCTGCGCAAGAGGCCGGGCAGCGACGAGAGGATCGCCTCCGTCGGATCGGCATTCTCGGTCGCACCCGGCGGCAGTTTGCAGTCCAAGAGGAGCGTGGCCGTCCCGTGGACGAGCGCCCATACCGCCGATGCCTTGGCGATCACTTCGTTCTGGCGCTTCGGTCCGAGAACGGCGGCGACGCCGTCGCAAAGTTGCTGCCAGGCCGCGAGCGATGCCGATTTGAGATGCGGCGATCTCAGGGTTCCCGCCCCCATGCGGAACATCAGCCCATAGACGGCGGGATTGGCGAGCGCGAAGGCGACATAGGCACGCCCCATCGCTTCGAGCCTCGCCAAAGATGCTCCTTCCGCCTCATCCGCCGCCTTGCCGAGCGTGGCGACGAAGCGCTCGAAGCCTCTGGCGGCGATCTCGGCAAGGAGGTCTTCGGCGGCTGCGAAGTGATGCGCCGGGGCCGCATGCGAGACGCCGGCGCGGCGTGCGCATTGACGCAAGGTGAAGGCGGACAAGCCTTTTTCTTCCAGAAGGGCGATGGCGGCCGCGACCAATGCCTCGCGCAGATCACCGTGATGATAGGCCTTGGGTCGCTTGCGGGCCGGCATGAGTTCCCTCTACATCATCATCCAGACACTGTCAAAATTAATCTTGACAATGACAAGATTTTGTTTCTTCATGTCTTGTCACTGTCAAGATCGGAGGGGTCCCATGGCACCGGAAAGCATCTTCACGGCAGCGAACTTCACCGCCTTGGCCGGCTGGGCCGTGCTGGTGGCCGGCGTGATCTTCAATACTGCGCTGCTGCGCGATGTCGTGGCCGGACGTGTCGTCCCGGCCCTTCTGGCCGCGGCCTATACCGTGCTCATCCTTCTCCATTGGGCAGGCTCGCAAGGCGGCTTCGGCAGCCTCGCCGATGTCGCGAACCTCTTCGCCAATCCCTGGCTGCTGCTCGCCGGCTGGGTGCACTATCTCGCTTTCGATCTCGCCATCGGCGCCCTGATCGCGCGCCGGACCTTTGATGAAAGCCTGCCGCGCCTCATCCTCGTGCCCATCCTGCCGTTGACGTTCCTCTTCGGCCCCATCGGCTGGCTCATCTTCGAAGCGGTGCGTCTCGTTGCGCCCAGGCTGCGGCACAGAACGGCCATGTGAGGATATCGCCATGACCTTCGCCATGCCCATCTCAGCTTCGCGTACGCTCGCGCGTCTGCCGCGGCAAGCTCAGGCCGGATCGTCCCTCCTCTGGCGAAGCGCGCTCGTCTTCTTCGGTTTCTTCGCCATCCTCTATGCCGGCACCTTCATCGACAGCCGCCTGTTCAACGGGGTGAGCCAGTGGGAGAAGCCCGCCAAGTTCTTCCTGTCCCTCAGCCTGCACATGGCGACACTCGCTTGCGGCCTGGCCCTGCTTCCGGCAACCGATCGGCAGAGGCCATCGATCAGACTTGCGACCATCATCTTTCTCGTCGCAGCCATCGGCGAAGTGATCTACATCACCTTCCGGGCGGCGCGCGGCGAGGCTTCGCATTTCAACGAGACGACGACGATTGCCTGGCTTCTCTATGCGGCAATGGGCATGGGCGCCGTGGCGCTTTCGGTCGTGACCGGCTTCATCGGCTGGCGGATCGTGAAATACGCACCGCCGTCGGCGCTCGCTTTCACCACCGGCCTGGGCTTCATCCTCGCCGGTGTCATGGCCGTTCTGTTCGGCGGCTATATGAGCCAGCACGGCGCGCATTGGGTCGGCGGGAATTTGAGCGATGCGACGGGCCTTCCCTTCTTCCACTGGTCGACCACGGGCGGCGACCTGCGGGTCCCGCATTTCTTCGGGCTCCATATCATGCAGGCCCTGCCGGTCCTGGGATTCCTGCTCCGCGATGTCGCGCCGACGAAAGCCCGGCGGCTCGTCGGACTTGGCGCCATCCTCTGGGTCGGGCTGACGTTCCTCACCTTCGTCCAGGCGATCTCCGGCCAGCCCCTCATCCGTCTCTGACGGGAGTGTGATTCCGCGCTTGACGGCGACCCGATTTTGTAACACGCTTTACTAAAGCGCTTTACAAATCAAAGACGCGAGATGGAATGACCAGGAAAGCCACGATCGGCGATGTCGCGAAGCGCGCGAAGGTCTCGCCCACCGCCGTGTCGCGCTGGCTCAATGGCCGGCTCGAGCTGCCGGAAAGGACGGGCGCGCGCATCCGTGCCGCCGTCACCGCGCTCGATTATCAGCCGCATGCCCAGGCGCGCCGCCTGTCGAAAGGCAGGGCCGAGGCCATTGGCATCGTCGTCCCCGACATCTCCAACGCCTTCTTCGCCCTCCTCGCCGGCGAGGCCGAACGCATCGCGGTCGCCGCGGGCCATGACGTGATCATCTGGTCGTCGCGCAACAAGATCGAGCGCGAGCTCGCCTGCTTCGACCGCCTGCGCGGCGGCTATATCGACGGGCTCCTGCTCATCACCAATCATGAGGATGACGGCCGCCTCGCCGAGCGGATCAGGGCCATGCCGGGCCGCGTCGTCATCGTCGACGAGGACGTGGTGGGCGGCGAGGCGCCGCGCTTCTTCGTCGAGAACGAGTTCGGCGGCCATGCCGCGACCCGTCACCTGATCGAACATGGCCATCGCCGCATCGCCCATATCGGCGGGCCGAAGGGCGTCATGAGCGCCATGGAGCGGGCGGCCGGCTGGCGCCGCGCTCTCGCCGAGGCCGACATCACGCCCGAAGCCCAATGGCATGTCCGCACCGAATATGAAGTGGAGCCGGCCACCCGGGACGCGGCCCAGCTCTTCGCCCTCGATCCCCTGCCGACCGCCATCTTCGCCGGCAGCGACGCGGTGGCGCTCGGCGTCATGACTGAGGCGCGCCGGCGCGGCATCGCCATCCCGCAGGACATCTCGCTCGTCGGCTTCGACGGCATGCCGATCAACGACCTGCTCGGGCCGCCTTTGACCAGCGTCGCGCAGCCGATCGACGATCTTGGACGGCGGGGCGCCGAGCGGCTCCTCGCCATGATCACGGGCGAGCCCTTCGCGGCGACGCGGACGCGCCTGCCGGTGGAACTGGTCGAGCGCGCGTCCGTTGCCGCACCAAGGACAGACAAGAGTTCAGGGCGAAAGCCCGCATAAGGATCGATGAGCAAGGGCCGTTGCCCTTGCATCGAGCACAGGGAGAGTGAAAAGATGCTGAACATAACACGCAGGACACTGATGCTCTCGGCAGCCGGCGCCGCTCTGGCGCTGTCGGTCGGCACGAGCCACGCCCAGGACAAACCCACGATCGCGCTGGTGCAGATCAACCAGCAGGCCTTGTTCTTCACCCAGATGAACGAGGGCGCGCAGAAGGCGGCCGACGCCGCGGGCGTCAAGCTCGTCATCTTCAATGCCAACAATGACCCCGCCGCGCAGAACAACGCCATCGAGACCTATATCCAGGAAAAGGTCGCGGGCCTCGTGGTCGTCGCCATCGACACCAATGGCATCATGCCGGCGGTCAACGCGGCCGGAGCCGCGGGCATTCCCGTTGTCGCCGTCGATGCCGTGCTTCCCGCCGGCCCCCAGAAAGCGCAGGTCGGCGTCGACAATGAAGGCGCCGGCAAGGCCATGGGCGAGTTCTTCAACAAATATGTGACCGACAGCATGGGCGGCAAGGCCAAGCTCGGCGTCGTCGGCGCGCTCAACTCGACCATCCAGAACATCCGCCAGAAAGGCTTCGAGGATGTGGTGAAGGCCAATGCCGGCGTTACCGCGGCCGGCGTCGTCGACGGCCGCAATGTCCAGGATTCGGCGCTGGCGGCGGCGGAAAGCCTGATCACCGCCAATCCCGACCTCAACGCGATCTATGCGACGGGCGAGCCGGCGCTGCTCGGCGCGGTCGCCGCCGTCGAGAGCCAGGGCAAGCAAGGTGAGGTCAAGGTCTTCGGCTGGGACCTGACCGCCCAGGCGATCAAGGGCATCGATGCGGGCTATGTGGTCGGCGTGGTGCAGCAGGATCCGGCCGGCATGGGTGCCGCCGCCGTCGACGCCCTGGTCAAGATCGGCAAGGGCGAGACCGTGCCGGCGACCATCCCGGTGCCGATCACCATCGTGACCAAGGACAATGTCGAGCCCTATCGCTCCGTCTTCAAATGACCGGCATCGCATCCCGAGGGGCGGCTCACGCCGCCCCTGTTCCGCGCATCGCGCTTTCGGGCATCAAGAAGCGCTTCGGCAGCGTCGAGGCGATCCGGGGCGTCGATCTCGAGCTCCATGCCGGTGAATGCGTCGGCCTCGTCGGCGACAATGCCGCCGGCAAGTCGACGCTGACCAAAATCATCTCGGGCACCTATGTCCCGGACGAAGGCAGCATCGCCGTCGACGGCAGGCATGTGCGCTTCGCCACGCCGGCCGATGCCCGCAAGCATCATATCGAGATGGTCTATCAGGACCTGTCGCTGTGCGACACGATCGATGTCGCCGGCAACCTGTTCCTCGGCCGCGAGCCGATGAGCGGACCGTTCCTCGACCGCAAGGCGATGCGCCAGGGTGCGCGCCAGATGCTGGAGCGGCTCGAGATCAAGATCCCCAATCTCGACGCCCTGGTCGCGCAGCTCTCCGGCGGCCAGCGCCAGTCGATCGCCATCGCGCGGGCCGCGGCCTTCGATCCCAGCGTCCTCATCATGGACGAGCCGACCTCGGCGCTCGCCGTCAAGGAGGTCGACGCCGTGCTGGCGCTCATCAACCGCGTCAAGGCCAAGGGCGTCAGCGTCGTGCTCATCACCCACCGCCTGCAGGACCTGTTCAATGTCTGCGACCGGATCGTCGTCATGTATGAAGGGCTGAAGGTGGCCGAGCGCAAGATCGCCGAAACCGACCTCACCGACCTCGTCAGCCTGATCGTCGGCAAGGGGCATCAGGGAAGCAAAGCATGAACGCCTATTCCTCCCGGCCGCAAGGCTCGCGCTCGGCCGATTTCCTGGGCGGCCACGCGCAGCTGCTCTCGATCGCCGGCTTCTTCCTCATCATGGTGGTGATCTTCTCGATCGCGAGCCCGGTCTTCCTGTCGACCGGCAACATCCTCAACCTGGTGCGCCAGACGGCCCCCATCCTGATCGTCGCCGTCGCCATGACCTTCGTCATCACCACCGGCGGCATCGACCTCTCGGTCGGCTCGGTGGTGGCGCTCATCAACGCGTCGGCCGCCATCCTCCTGCAGGCGGGCATGCCCTGGCCCCTGGCGGTCCTGGGCCTCATCCTGCTCGGCGCCGCGATCGGCGCCACGCAAGGCTGGTTCATCGCCTATCAGGGCATCCAGGCCTTCATCGTCACGCTGGCGGGGCTCTCGGCGCTCCGCGGCATCGCGCTCCTGATGACGGAAGGCTTTTCCATCCCGATCTCGACCGATCTCGGCTTCGTCGCCATCGGTCGCGGCTGGTTCCTGGGCGTGCCGGCGCCGACCTGGATCGCGCTCCTTGTCGCCGTCCTCGGCTTCGTCACCTTCCAGTCCACCCGCTTCGGACGCTATGTCATGGCCATCGGCGCCAATCAGGAGGCGGCGCGGCGGTCGGGCATCGCCACCAAGCGCATCACGCTCCTGGTCTATGTGCTGACCGGCATCGCTTCCGCCGTCGCCGGCATCGTCATCGCGGCGCGGCTCGGCTCCGGCAGCTCCAACGCCGCGGTCGGCTTCGAGCTCGAGGTCATCGCCGCCGTGGTGCTCGGCGGCACGTCGCTCATGGGCGGGCGCGGCTCGATCCTCGGCACCGTGCTCGGCGCCCTCACCATCGGCGTCATCGGCAACGGCCTCATCCTGTCGCATGTGTCGCCCTTCTTCACCCAGATCGTGACCGGCGGCATCATCCTCCTCGCCGTCTGGCTCAATGCCCAGGTCTTCTCGCGCCTCGCCGGCGCGGTGCGGAGAACGAATTGATGACCGAGCTCTCACAGGCGCATGTCCGCTCCGGCCTGGTGATGACGGTGAACGGCCCCATCCCCGCGCAGGGCATGGGCGTCACGCTCATGCATGAGCATCTCCTCAATGACTGCCGCTGCTGGTGGAACCCGCCCAAGGAGCCGGAGCGCGCCCATCTGGGCCAGGCCAAGGTCCATGCCGGCATATTGGGCGAGCTCAGGATGGACCCTTTCGTCAATCTCGACAATTGCGGGCTCGACGATCCGGCGCTCGCCATCGCCGAACTCCTGGCCTTCAAGACAGCGGGCGGGCGCACCGTCGTCGATCCGACCTGCCGCGGCATCGGCCGCGACCCGCGCAAGCTTCGCGAGATCGCGGCCGCGACCGGGCTCCAGATCGTGATGGGCTCGGGCTATTACCTGCAGAAGTCGCACCCGCCGGCGCTCAAATCGATGAGCAAAACAGATGTCGCCGACGAGCTCGTCAGGGAAGCGCTGGCGGGCGTCGACGGCACCGACGCGAAGATCGGCCTCATCGGCGAGATCGGCGTCTCGAGCGACTTCACCGCCGACGAGGAACGATCGCTGCGCGGGGCGGCGCTGGCGCAGGCGCGCACGCAGCTCCCCATCATGGTGCATCTGCCGGCCTGGTTCCGGCATGGCGGGCGGGTGCTCGACATCATCGCGGAGGAAGGCGGCGACCTCGCTCATACGGTCCTCTGCCATATGAATCCGTCCGGCGAAGATGTCGATTACCAAACGTCATGCGCCAAGCGCGGCGCCTTCATCGAATATGACATGATCGGCATGGATTACTGGTATGCCGACCAGCAGGTGCAGTGCCCGTCGGACGAAGACAATGCCCGCGCCATCAAGCGCCTGATCGAGCTCGGCTTCCTCGACAAGATCCTCTTGTCCCAGGACGTGTTCATCAAGATGATGCTGACCCATTATGGCGGCTTCGGCTATGCTTATGTGGTGACCCACTTCGCCCGGCGCCTGCAGCGGCACGGCGTCACCGACCGGCAGATCGCCACCATGCTCATCGACAATCCGCGGCGCGTCTTCAGCGCGCCCTAGAACCTTGAGGAGGCCAAAGTGACCAATAAGAACGTACTGCTCGTCGGCGAGAGCTGGGTCAGCGCCGCCAACCACTATAAGGGCTGGGACACGTTTTCGAGCGTCACCTTCCATCTGGGCGCCGAGCCCCTGGTCAGGGCGCTCAAGAACAGCGAATTCGACCTCACCTATATGCCGGCGCATGAGGCGGCGGAAGGATTGCCGTTCACCCTCGAAGGCCTCGCCAAATACCAGGCCATCATCATCTCCGATGTCGGCGCCAACACGCTGCTGCTTCCGCCCGATGTCTGGCTGCACGGCAAGACGGTGCCCAACCGGCTGAAGCTGCTGCGCGACTGGACGGCGCAAGGCGGCGGCCTGATGATGATCGGCGGCTATTTCTCCTTCCAGGGCATCGACGGCCGCGCCCGCTGGCGGCGCACGCCGGTCGAGGACGCGCTGCCCGTGACCTGCCTGCCCTATGACGACCGCGTCGAGGCGCCGGAAGGCATCGTCGCCGAAGTGCTGAAGCCCGATCATCCGATCGTGACCGGCCTTCCCAGCCCCTGGCCGGCCCTTCTCGGTATCAATGAAGTGACGGTCAAGCCGGGAGCGGAGGTGATCGCCCGACTACCCGAGGATCAGGGTGGACATCCTTTGCTGGTCGCCGGCACGCATGGCGAGGGCCGCACTCTGGCCTGGACCTCCGACATCGGTCCGCACTGGCTGCCGACGCCCTTCGTCGAATGGCCGGGCTATGCGCGGCTGTGGCGGCAGGCGCTCGCTTGGCTGACCAGCAAATAGCCGACGGCGCGCATGCCTCGCCCCAAGCTCGTGGTCCTGGGCAATGCCTGTCGCGATGTCATCTATCGTCTCGACCGGCTGCCGAAGCCCGGCGAGACGCTGATCGCGCGCGAGGTGGTGACCGATCTCGGCGGCAAAGGCCTCAATCAAGCCGTCGCCGCCCGGCGCGCCGGCGCCGATGCGCATCTGATCGCGGCCCTTGGCGATGATGCGACGGCCGAACGGATCCGGGCTCTGCTGCACGCTGAAGGCATGGACGACCGGGGGCTGATCGGAGAGGACGGCAGCAGCGATGAATCCCTGCTCCTCATCGATGCGGAGGGTGAGAACTTCATCATGAGCAGCACGCAGAAGGCGCAAGGCATGACGCCCGCTTATGCCGAAGCCGCCCTGACAGGCGTGCTCGACGGCACCGACATGCTCCTGCTCCAGGGCAATCTCACATGTGAGACGACGGCCCACGCCATGACGCTCGCGCATGCGGCGGGTGTGCAGATCGCCGTCAACCCATCGCCCTTTCAAGCCTGGTTCACGACCACGCCGCGCGCCGACCTCATCATCGCCAATCAGGTCGAGGCCGATGCGCTGGGCGCGCTCAACGCGGATATCGCGGTCGTGACCTTGGGCCGGAAAGGCTGTCGGATCATGTCCGCAGACAGGCCCGCCATCGACGTGCCGGCGCCTGAGGTGCACGCCATCGCCACCGGCGGGGCGGGCGACGTCTTCGCCGGCACCTTCATCGCCGAGTTCCTCATGAGCGGTGACCCTCGGCGCGCCGCACGCCTCGCTGTCCAGGCGGCGAGCGACAAGGCGACACGGCCGGGCACGCTGTCCGCCTTTCCTGGGCGATCCGCGATCGACGGCTGGCGCCGTGACCTTCTTGCGCATGAGACCTCATCATGATCGATGCTTCTCTCCTCCTCTCTTCCGCCGCGGTGCGCTCCGCCGCCGAGCGCATGCTGGCCGACGGTCTCGCCCAGCGGCTCGATCATTGGTCGGTCAATCTCGACCGCCTGCCGGAGGTTGCGCGTTTCGTAGCCAGGGTGACGCGGGCGGCCTATCCCACGCTCGCCGTCCCCTTCCACTCACGCTGGCGGCATTTCGAGGCGGGCGGCATCGCGCGCTGGCAAGAGGCGGCAGCGCGGCGCCCTTGGGCGGACAAGGCGCAAAAAGCGCGCGCCGCTTTCGACCTGGCGATCGTCTCGGTGCTGCTCGATGCGGGAAGCGGCGGCCGCTGGCGGTTCACCGAACGCGAGACCGGCCAGAGCTTCGCTTCCTCCGAAGGGCTCGGCGTCGCGAGCTTCCGTCTCGTCGCCGGCGGCGCCCTCTCCAAGGACGCGCGCGATCCCTGGCGGGTCGATGCCGAGCGACTCGTGCGTCTCACGGCAGACGATCTCGTCGCCGCCTTCCAGGTGAGCGACGGAAATCCGCTCGCGGGTGTCGAAGGCCGGATCGCGCTTCTGAGATCGCTCGGCGAAGCCTGCCTCGCCGACGCTTCCGTCTTCGCCTCGGCCGACGACCCGCGTCCAGGTGGTCTCGCCGATCACCTCGCCGCAAGATCGGCCGGCGGCAAGATCGAGGCGCACTCCATACTTCGCGCCCTTCTCGATCACCTGGGACCGATCTGGCCGAGCCGCCTCGCGATCGGCGAGCGGCCCTTGGGCGACACCTGGCTCTATGAGCGCTGGCGGCGGGCAGGCGATCCGCTCTGCGCCTATGTGCCGCTGCACAAGCTGTCGCAATGGCTGACCTATTCGCTGATCGAGCCTCTGGTCGCGCGCGGCATCGACGTCGCGGCGCTCGACGGCCTGACCGGGCTCGCCGAATATCGCAATGGCGGATTGCTCGTCGACATGAATGTGCTGAGCCTGCGCGACCATGCGCAGATCGTACGGACACACGAGGTGAGCTCGCCCCTGATCGTTGAATGGCGCGCTCTGACGGTGGCGCTGCTCGACCGGCTGCTGCCGCTGCTGCGCCGGGAGCTCGAGGTGACCGCCGAGCAATTCCCGATCGCCGCCATGCTGGAGGGCGGAAGCTGGGCGGCGGGACGGCGCGTCGCGCGCGAGAAGCGGGCCGACGGATCGCCGCCGCTCAAGATCCTGAGCGACGGCACGACGTTCTGACTCAATCATTGTCGCTGAGGCCGGCGCCGGCACCCATGAGGCGCGACTGCTCGGACTTCGGGACATAGGTGAGCGCCGCGAAACCATCGAAGCGGCGCCACAGTCCGTCGGCAATGGCGATCGCGCCATGTCCCGGCCTGAGCGTCTGATCGACCCACCGGGACCGCGGCAGGGCGGTTATCAAAGCCCCTCCGGCGATCTCCATTGGCGCGAGCCTGACAAAGGCCGAAGCCGGATCGGCATCGATCGTGACGTCTACGTCGTTCATGCGCAGCCTGAGCGGCCGTTTCAGGCGTCCCGCCATGCCAGCGAGCGTCGGGACGAGAAGGCAGGGCTGCCCTATCCTTGCGGTTACGACGAGAGGCCCCCTCGCAACGTCCTCGATCCGGTCGGAAATGGCCGGTCCAAGCACGAGCGGACTGAGCGGCCGGTCCTCCGTCGCTCGGATACCGGATCGGTCGGATATCACACGCAGTGAATGACGGCCGTCTCTCAGACTTTCCAGAGCGGCGGCAAGCACATCGAGATGCTGCGGCACGGATGCCGCGAGGATCCGCGCCACGCGTCCGACATCTTCGGCCTGGCCCCAGCTCAGCCCGGCGCCGCGAGCGCCCTTGCGCAGCTCCGCGTCGATTTCGTTGAGCGAGTAGCCCTTGGGTTCGTCCGGCTTCATGCGCGTCGCCGTCCGGGCGGCCGGCAGTTTTGTTTTCACGTCACTCTGTTGCCCATGACTGAATGGCGGAATGGCCCAGTCATCCGGCGCAACGTCATGCAGCTCGTCGGGGAATGGCGCATGGCGGAACAAAGCGATACGGACCCAGCGATCGGAGCGCGGATCGAAATCCGTGGCGCCGAAGAAAGACAGCTTGCAGCGCAGGATGTCGATCGGACGCAAGTCGGCGCCGATCAGATTGTCTCTCACCTCGGCATAGGGGCTGCGCTTCGTCAGCTGAACGCGCCGGACAGCGTGACGATGTTCCGGATGGATGGCCAGGAGCTCGGCGACGGTATGGTGAGAGGGCTCGCGGGCCAGAGCGGCATGGAGGCGCGCCACATCCCGCGCCACGGTCAGCGGCAACTCACGCTCGGCACCCTCCTCCAGGAAACGCTCGCCGAGGCGCGGCTCGAGCTTCTCTTCCGAAGTGTACCAGAAGCGGGCTTGTGCCTCCGGCGCGGTGAAATCGATCGCCAGCGCAAACCGATAGCCGGTTTCGACCTGGTCCCGGAGTTCGGCGAGCGTCGCCGCGCCGTCGATGATGACATCCGGCGCCTCGCTGCCGCCCATGGTCGCGCTCAGATCGTCGACGAGCGCGCCGTAGGGTTCGAGCAGCAAGGTCACGAGGAGCTCCTGCGCCTCGAAACCCAGCTGCGCCTCGGCGAAGGCAAACACTCTGCGCCAGGCGAATGGGGTTTTGAGGTCGGTGGCTTCGATCTCGGACGCGAGCCGGTCGAGATCGAGCATGAGCTGTTCGATTCGCGCCGTCTGCAGCATGTCGTCGACGCGCCACGCGGCCATCTGCAGCCGGACCCGGACGAAACGATCGCGGAACACCGCGATTTCCGCGGCACCGGCATGATCAAGAGCGAGCACTCGGCCCAATGCCGTTTCGCGCGCGCTGATCCAGCGATGGAACAGCCCGGGATGGTTGACGACGAATGGTGCCATGCCGAGGCCGGTCGAATTGCCGACCCCCAGCCGGCGGCGGATGCCGCGGTCGAGCCGCACCGCCATGTCAGGCGACCGGAGTGCCGCAAGGTGCTCGACCAGATCGGTGGTGAACGCCCGGATCAGCCAGACGGTCAGCATCTCGGCGGCAAAAGGACCAGAGAGGCCCGGGCGGCCGGCAATTCTCTCGTGGTCGGCAAGACCGAACTTGCCACTGCCATAGACGGCGGTGGTGCGCATGAGATACCCCACCCCATCGAGTTCGGCGGCATCGGGCTGGCGGCCGTCGGCCAGCGCCGCTACGACGTTGTCGAAAAGCCGAACACTGCGATTGGCGCGCGCCATCACCAGCTCGGCGGCGCTGCAGCGACCAGCTTCCTGGCGCGGCACGTTGCGCGACAGGCGCTCGATGTCGACGCGGGTCACGATGCCATCGTGAAGAGCAAAGGTGGCGTCCCATTCCTCGGCGATCACACGGTCGGTCCGCTTGGCCGGGTCGAGCTCGTGACCGAAGGCGATCAGCGAATAGATCCACCCTTCGCCGCGCACCTCATAGACGGCAACGCCCGCCCCCTTCGCGTCGATCTCCCACAAGGTGCGTTCGACCCGCCAGCGCTCGCGTGCCAGGTGCCGCAACAGCACGCGCATGAAGCTGAGCCGCGTCTGATGGAAACTGCCCATTCTCGCCAGGCGCAGCACCTGGTCCGGGGCGCGTAAGGGCGCCATCGGGCGATGCCGTCCGGAGGGGATCCCGGCGGCAGCCATCATCCCTTCGCTCCTGCCGCGGCCGGCGCGAAGGATGCCTCGAAGAAGCGCAGCCAGTTCTCGCCCATTATCGCATCGACCTCGTTGGGCGCGAAACTATATAGCGTTTCAAGAAAATCGAAATCGAATTGGGCCGAGACGATCGCGCCCGCGCAGCGCCGCCTCGCGAAAGACTGCCCTGCGCGAGAGCAAGCGTGTAGCAATTGTCGGCCTCTATATAATTGTATTATAGTCAATGAAAATACTATTCTTTCTGTAAGGCCAATCTCCAGGCAGCCGGCGCCGAGGAGATCGATATGAGGAGAACCATGCCGCCATTTCCGCCTTTCGGCCCCATGCCGGACTCAACCCCTGCCACGACGCCAGAGTTTGCCGCCGTGCGGGACTTTGCGCTCAGCCATCCCACCTCGTGGCCGCGGGACCTCCGTCAGGTGATCACGGGCGGCACTTTCGATCCGCCGCCATGGAATATCATCAAGGGACCGATGGGCCAGCGGGGCGATCCTGCCGGTGTAATCACCCTGCAGGGACAACGGGTCGCGGCCTGGGGAGATATCACGCGCGCCGACCCTGTGTTCAGCGTCACCAAGAGCTACATTGGCGTCCTGGCAATGGCCGCTTTCGACCGGGGCCTCATTCCCGACCTCACACGGCCCGTCGCCGAGCTGGTCTCCGACAGTCACTTCTCGTCGCCGCGGAACCGGCAGGTCACGTGGCTGCAGCTTCTGCAGCAAACCAGCGAATGGCACGGTTCCGTGTGGGGAATTCCCGACAACGTGGATCGTGACCGGCAGCTTTCTCCGACGGATGACCCGGCACGTTTCAACCGCGCCACGCCGCTCCAGCCGCCCGGCACCTACTGGGATTACAACGATGCACGGGTGAACGCGCTGTGCCTGGCCCTGACCTGCGTCTATCGGCGAAACCTCGGCGACGTCGTTGCCGAGGTCCTGCCCGGCTTTCAGGACCGGTCGACCTGGAGTTGGTCGGGCTATGGGGCGGCAAGCACTTGCGAGGTGGACGGCACCCCGATCGAAGTGGTCGTCGGCGGCGGTCACTGGGGTGGCGGCATGGTGACGAGCGTCGAGCTCGACCTCGCTTTCGGAAGCATGATCTGCAACGGCGGCGCCTGGAATGGCCGACGCGTGCTCTCCGAGGCGGCATTGGAGTCGCTGCTCGCCCCTTGCCCCTTGCAGTCAGTCTACGGCGCGCTCTGGTGGCTCAACACCGAACGCCGCCTCTATCCCGCCGCACCCGCCTCCAACGTCTTCGCGACCGGCGTCGGCATGAATATCATCTGGGTTGATGCCCGGATCCAGCTCGTCGCCGTCGCGCACTGGCTTGACGAAGCGGCATTCCCCGGTTTTGTCGAAAAGGTGATGGCCGCCACAGCTTAGCGCAGCCGGACGTCCGGTCCGGCAGCGCTATCTCTTGTCTTACGGTATCGGCCTCGCCCAACGCGTTATTGCTGCGACAGGTAGTCCTTATCTGCCGCGTCGAAGCTTGCGCAGAGCTCCTCGGCCGTCATCCGTCCGGACAAATAGAGGACGCCGTTCTGCAGCAGCGCATTGTATTGCGCCTGGGTGGCGAGAGTGAGCGGGTAAACGCTGCCCTTTTCCGCAGCACCCTTGTACAGCTTGGCGAGCTGCGGATCCTTGACGAGACTGGTGTCGAAGCGGGTGTCGGCCGGCGCGAGCTGCAGAGCCTTGACCATCTCGTTCACCTCGGGGAGCGACACGAGGAAGTTCACCCATTTCACCGCATCTTCCTGGTTGGAGGCGAACGATGTCACATAGACCGCATCGGGCTCCAGCGATGAATGTCCGTAGAGCTTCTTGTCGGTGCGGTGGTTGGGCACCCGCGTAAGGCCCACCGCCTGCGCCCCGTAGGCTTCGGCGATGGCGGCGGTTGCGCCGCCGGTCTGGTCGAAATAGACGCTCATCGCGCACTGCCCGCTGCCCATCTGGCGAACATGCTGTTCGTAGGCGACCACCTCGCCGCCCTCGACGAAATACTTGTTCTCGTAGAGCTGCTTGTAGGCGGCGAGCGCCTTGTAGATCGCCTCCTGCTTCCATGTGCTCTTGCCGGCCCCGATCGCGGCGATCTCGTCACTCGTATCGAAGCCCTGCAGGATCAGATTGTAGAAATACCATTCGTTGAAGTAGCCTTCCTTGTTGGCGAACATCAGCGGCGCCGTCTTGCCGCTGGCCTTGATCTGGTCGCACACCTTGATGAAGGCGTCCCAGGCGATCGGATCCTTGTCCGGCTCGGGGAAGACGCCTGTGTCGACGCCGATGTCGGCGAGGAGCTTCTTGTTGTAGACCAGGAAATAGGTGCCGATCGTGCGCGGCACCCCATAGATCTTCCCGTTGTAGCGCATGGCGTCCATGCCGGCCTTCGCGGCCAGAACGTCAGCCGGGATCTTGTCGTCGAGCGCGATCACGTTGCCGAGGCTCGCCTGGTTGCGGACCGTAGGCCCCGACCACCAGACCATGGAATCGAGCCCGCTGCCCGCATTGGCCGCCGCGGCGACCGCCTGCTCGATCACCTCGGCGCTCTTGAAGTCGACACCGACTTCGATGCCAGACTGCGCCTTGAACCGCTCGGCGGCCGCGACGAAATACTTGTGCCCCTCCGATTCCGGCGGATACTTGTAGTCCCAGAAGACGAGCTTGCCGCCGGCGCCGAAAGCGACGCTTCCGAATCCGGGCAGCATGGCCGCGCCACCGAGTGCGACCATGCTCTTGTTGAACAGGCGGCGGCTTATGCCGGCGCCGGAACGCTTTGACTCCACCATCACATCAGCTCCTTTTTCGATAGCCCACGGAAAACGCATTGCTCGGTTCGACGGACGCCGCCCTTTCGGGATCGAGGGCAAGTCCGGTATGCCGGTCGAAGAGGCGCAGGCTGCCCGGAGGAACGGCGAGCGTGAGCCGGCCGCCCACCTGTACTGCGGCATCGGGCGCGAGCCGCACCGTGATGCGAGCCGCGCGGTCCCTATTCAGCGCCTCCTGCTCGGCGCGATCCTCGGCAACATGGGCGAGATCCATGGCCTCCGGCGAAAGCGGCGCCAGGTCGTCGACCGCGATCGAAACGAAAAGATCGGAACCGACGGACTCCCGCGCCACCACCGTGCCGGAAAGCGTGCGGCCGGCTTCTCCGCCTTCCGCCAGTCGCAGGGCTTCCGGACGGATGCCCGCGACGACACGCGCGCCGGCTGCGACCGCCGGCCGCTCTCCGTGCGACAGCCGCACGCGCTGCCCGCCGGCGACGAGAACCCCGTCGCCGTCGAGCATGGCCAGTTCGCCCTCGATGAGATTCATCGGCGGCGCCCCGATGAACGCAGCCACGAACAGGTTCGCCGGCCGGTCGTAGAGGGTCTGCGGATCGGCCGCCTGTTGCAGCCGGCCGCCGCGCATGACCGCAATGCGGTCACCCATGGTCAGCGCCTCGACCTGGTCATGGGTGACGTAGATCGTGGTGATCCCGAGCGATCGCTGCAGGCTGGTGATCTCGCTGCGCATCTGCACGCGCAGCTTGGCATCGAGGTTGGACAGCGGCTCGTCCATCAGGAACACCTGAGGCTTGCGCACCAGCGCCCTGCCCATGGCGACGCGCTGGCGCTGACCGCCGGACAGCATCGAGGGTCGCTTTCCGAGGTAGCCGCCAAGCCCGAGGATACGTGCCGTCGCCTTGATCCGCTCGTCGCGCTCCGTCCGGGAAAGTCCGGCCAGGCGAAGCGGGAAGTTCATGTTCTCGTAGACGGTCATGTGCGGATAGAGCGCGTAGTTCTGGAACACCATGGCGATGTCGCGCTCGCCGCAATCGCGGTCGTTGACCACCTCGTCGCCGATCCTGATCGTCCCCGCGCTGATGGCTTCCAGCCCCGCAACCATGCGCAGGGCCGTCGTCTTGCCGCATCCCGAAGGACCGACGAAGATCATGAACTCTCCGTCGCCGATCTTGAGGTCGACGCCGTCGACTGCCCGCGTGCCGTCAGCGTAGACCTTCGAGATGCCGGAAAACTCGACGGACGCCATCCCTCAACGCTCCCTTTCCTGTGGGTTCATCGGAAAGTCCCTCCGAGGCCGCGCACGAAGTACCGCTGCGCCAGGCCATAGACGATCAGCATCGGCAGGGCGGCCATGAACAGGCCGGCAAAAATGATCTGCGGGTCGGTCGAGAACTTCTGCTGAAAGGTGACGACGTTCGCCGTGATCGGGATCGTCGCGGGATCGCTGATGAACAAGAGGCCGACCAGGAGATCGTTCCATATGCCGAGCATGACGAACAGCGAGGTCGCCGCGAGACCCGGCAGCGCCATCGGTAGGACGACGATGAAGAAGATGCGCATGGGCTTCGCGCCGTCGATCCGGGCGGCCTCGATCACCTCGTCGGGGATCTGCCTGAAAACGCCATCCAGGACATAGATGGCGAAAGAGATCTGCAGCCCGACATAGATGATGATGCCGCCGGTCAAGGTGTTGATCAGGCCGATGCGGGCGAACTGGGCGAAGAGCGGAATCGAAACGATCAGCGGCGAGATCGACATCGGGATCAGCATCGCCACGAAGATCGCCGTCTTCCAGCGGAGCTTGAGCTGCGCGAACGCATAGGCCGCGCAGGCACCGAGGAATACGGCCGCCAGCGTCGAGAAGGTCGTGAGTATCACGGCACTCTGCAGCGCCACGAGCATGTTGCCCTGGTTGATGGCCGACAGGATGGCGTCGAGCGACAGGGTCTTCGGCAATGCAAACTCGCTCGCATAATATTCGGCCTTCGGTTTCAGGGCGTTGGAGGCGAGATAATAGAAGAGGAACAGGATGGAAATGCTCGGCACCGCCAGGAGCAGCTGAACCGGCGCCTCGTTGACGATCCTGCGGCAGGTGCGACGCGTCAGCATGTCAGGCCGACCTCCGCCGAATCTGCAAGCGGACCTGCAGGATGATGAGCGGCAAGGTGATGAGCAGCAGGATGATCGAGATCGCCGAGGCGTAACCGGGCCGCGACTGCGAGAAACCCTCGCGCAGAATCTCGAGTTCCGCGACCGTCGACGCCGCGCCGGGCCCGCCGCCGGTCATCACATAGACGTAGTTGAAGACGAAGCTGAATATCCACACCGACATCAGTACCGTGAACAGCCCGATGACCGGCTTGAGCAGCGGCAGGTCGATGAAGAGCACGCGGTGCCAGCGCCGGGCCCGATCGAGCGCCGCGGCCTCGTAAACCGATTCATCGACGGCGAGGAGCCGGCTATAGAAGAGGATCGCCGCAAAGCCGGTATCGCGCCAGATGAGCAACATCATGATGCACGCCAGCGCATAGTCGGGATCCGCGAGCCACGGCCGCGCTGCCTCATCCAGCCCGATGAAGCGCAGGAGCTCGTTCAGGATTCCCTGCGGGCTCAGGAAATAGGTCCAGGCATAGCCGGCGATGGTGATCGAGATCATCCACGGCACCAGGATCAGGAAACGGTAGACACGCCAGCCGTAGATGCGCTCGCGTAGCCCTGAAGCGACGACAACCGCCAGCGCGATCTCTATCGGGATCACCAGGAGCAGGACGACGTTATGCGCGATCGCATCGCGCACGCGCTCCGAGACGAAGGCGCGCCAGTAGTTGTCGAAGCCGATGAAATGCGCCGGCCGCATGCCGCCCCGCCAGTCGGTCAGGCTGTAATAGGCCGTCTGGACCAGAGGAATCCCGAAGACGACGATCAGGAGCAGTGCCGCGGGGAGGACGAACAGTATTGCGGTCCGCGAGGAGGAGCGATCCGATCGCGACAGCGCTGTCCGGTTCGTCGCGCCGTTCGTCATAGCTTGAAGAGCCGCTTCGCATTCTCGCCGGCGATCAGCTCCCGATCCCGGTCGTTGCGGCCGAGATGGGCGACCTTCTGCGCCTCGTAGGCGACGCTATAGAACGGAAAGTCGGACCCCCAGAGCATCCGCTCCGCACCGAACTGATCGATCCAGTCGTTCATCACCGGGATGATCGGATTAGCTGTCGTGTCGACATAGATGTTGGAAGCGAGGTCGGCGGCCGGAAAGCACTCCCAACTCAGATCGGAGAGGGCAAAGTGGCCGAGAATGCAGGGCATCTTGGGGAACTTCTGCGCCACATAGGCGATCTGCAGCGGATGTGAATAGGGCGAGGTTCCGCTGTGCCAGAGCACCGGCAGTCCGCTCGCCGCGATCGCCTCGTAGAGGGGGAAGAATCCACGGATGAAGGGATAGTAGACATCGTTCATGGGGTGGAGCTTCACGCCCTTGAACAATGGATTTTTCCTGCGCCGCTCGAACTCGGCGATGGCGGCATTCACATTGTTGGGATTGAGATAGATGTAGCCGTGCAGCCGGCCGGGATGCGCCTTGCACGCCGCCTCCGCCCGGTCGTTCGCGCCCGCCATGTCATAGGTATCGAGCATTGCGATCATGCCGGCTTCGACACCGACCTTGTCGAAATCGGAGACCAGCTTCGCCGGCGGATGATCGCCGCTGAAGTACTGCGTGAATGAACCGGCGTGGCAGTGCGCATCGATCATCGTCAGGGTCCCTTTGCCATCTCCCGCAATGCCGAGACGATCTTCGACGGCCCAGGCATGACGGCATCCTCAAGTGTCTTGGCCGCAGGCAGCGGCACGTCCGGCATGCACAGGCGCCGAACCTGGCGCAGCGCTGACGGCCCCATCGCCTCGATGGCCCTCGCGACCACTTCGCCGGACATGGCGAAGCTGCGAAAATCCTCGTCCACGACCAGCAGCCGGCCGGTCTTTTCGAGCGATCGGGTGACGGTTTCCATGTCCATCGGCACCAGCGACCTGAGGTCGACGACCGCCGCCTCGATCCCCTCGGCGGCAACTTCCGCTGCCGCCTCCAGCGCCCACTCCACCGCCGCGCTGATCGTCACGATGGTCACGTCGGCGCCGTCGCGCGCCAGCGACGCCTTGCCGATAGGCACCAGGTATTCGGGCTGCGGACCGATCTCGGGACGGATGAAGCGGTCGGCCCGCCGGTTCAGCTGGCTCTTGTGCTCGAAGATCACGACCGGATCATCCGAGCGCAGGGCGCTGGCCGTCAGCCCGCGATAGTCCGCCGGGCATGAGGGCACGACCACTTTCAGGCCCGGCCAGTAGGCCATCATGCCCCATAGGCACTGCGAATGCTGCGCGGCGGAACCGATGCTGCCGGCCGCGGTGCGGATCACCAGCGGCATCTTCACTCCCCCACCCGACATGTAGGGGATCTTCGCGGCCGCATTGACGATCTGCTCCAGGCAGACCCCGAGGAAGTCGGCGAACATGATTTCCACGACCGGCCGCTGGCCGCTCATGGCAAGGCCGACGCCCATGCCGACGAATCCCATCTCGGCGATCGGCGTGTCGCGTACCCGCCATTCGCCGAAGCGCTCCTGCAGGCCGCGCGTGCAGTTGAACACGCCGCCAAGACGGCCGACATCCTCGCCGAGCACGGTGATGCCGGGGTCACGCTCCATCTCCCGTCCGATCGTCTCGGCAATCAGGAAGGAGACCGTCGGGGCCTGGGAAGCCGGCGCGCTCAAGCGGCACCCTCCTCGACGAAGCGGTAGTCCAGCGCCGTCGATGCGTCGGGCATCGAATCCGCGCGGACTTTGGCGAGAATCTCATCCATCTCTGTTTTCGCCTCCTGCCGGGTCCGGTCGAGCTCCGCGACCGCCATTCCCGCCGCAACGAGCGCCGCGCGCGCCTTGGCGATCGGATCGCCGTCCTGCCGCATGCGGTTGCGCTCGTCGCGCGAGCGATAGCTGTCGGCGTCGCCCTCGTAATGCCCCCTGAAGCGGTGGCAGTGGGCTTCGACCACCGCCGGGCCATTGCCCGATCGCGCATGGGCGATGGCCTCGCCGCAGGCGCCATCGACGGCCATCACGTCGATTCCATCGACCGACCAGCCCCGCGCGCCATAGGCGGCGGCCCGCTGCCAATGCGCCGTGGGCGCTGTCACCGCCGCTGCCGGCACCGAGATGGCGTAGCTGTTGTTTTCGATGATGATGACCAGCGGAAGGCGCCAGGCGCACGCCATGTTGAGGCATTCGTGGAACGTGCCGTGATTGGCGCCCCCGTCGCCGGTGAAGGCGACGCCGACGTCGGCACGCCCGTCCTTGGCGAATGCATAGGCGTAGCCGAGCGCAACCGGTAACGACGCGCCCACGATTCCCGTGGCCGAGAAGTTGGTCGACGGATCGAACGGGTGCATATGGCCGCCTCGACCGCGGCAGAGGCCCGTCTCCTTCTCGAATATCTCCGCCATGAGGACGCTCGGAGCGACGCCCTTGGCCAAAGCGTGCAGGTGATTGCGGTGGGTGCTGACGAGCCCGTCGCTCCGCCGCAGATGCGGCGCTAGTCCCGCCGAGACCCCCTCCTGGCCGATCCCGGTGTGAAGCTCGCCGTGTATTTCGCGGGACTTGAAGCCCTCGAGGCACGCCTCTTCGAAAGCCCGCATCCGGCACATCAGCGTGTAACGGTCGAGGAGAGGCTGGTTGCTGATCATGTCGGCGCCTGCGCCAGTTCGATGAACGCCCCGCCCGGGACCCGGCAATAAACCGCCGGTCCGTCGTCGAATTTCGTGAGCTTGCCGAGGATCACCGCGCCCAGCGCCTCGACCGCACGCATCGCCGCCGCGAGGTCGGCGACCGCGAAAGCGACATGAGACGCGCCGGGCCGGACCGGAAGCGCATCCGGCGCCCACTTGCCGTCGGCCGGCGTGAACGCGATAAGCTCGAGGACGTGGCGGCTCGCGGGAGCACGAAGCTGGATGAGATCGCATTTCATGCCGGGAGAGCCCGTGATGCTCTCGATCTGTCCGGCCATTCCTCGCTCTGAAAAGATTTCCTCGAAGCCAAAGGCGTCGTGGAAGAAACGGACGGCCGTGTCCATATCGTCGACCGCGAGCGAGGAATGCTCCCAGGCCACCAGCCCAAATGAGCCGGAGCTCGCTGCGGCTGCGTCAATCGCTCCGCGCTGCGCCGATGAAGGTATCCGTTCGTTCACCGTGCCCGGCCCCCGAAAAACTTCTGTTCATTGGGCTCTAGGCTATCCCAAATTTTTGTATTATCAAGAGTAAAAATACAAAATATCGAAATGAAGCATCCAAGGCAGACCAATGACCATCCAGCAGGTATCCCTCTCGGCATCCAACCTCCTCGAAGGCCGGCGCGTCCTGGTGACCGGCGCCGCGGGCGGCATCGGCATCGGCATCGTGCAATCGCTCGAACGCCACGGCGCCCAAGTCATCCGTACGGACAAGCGTGCCGCTCCCGGGATTCTCCCGCTCGACGTCACCGACGAAGATGCGGTGGCAGGGCGCTTCGATACAGCCGGTCAGATAACCGACGTGATCCATTCGGCGGGAGATCTCATCGTCGGGCCGGTCGCAGCGACGTCGCTCGCGGAGTTCCGCGCGGCATCGGACAACAACCTGCTGGGCGCCTTCCTGATTGGACGCGAAGCGGCGCGACGCCTGCGACCCGGCGGCTCCCTCACTTTCATCGCCTCGCAAGCCGGCTTTCGCGCGGGCGCCAACTGGGGCGTTTATTGCGCGGTCAAGGCTGGCGTCATGCGGCTTTCGGAAGCCCTGGCCCATGAACTCGGGCCGCAAAACGTCCGCGTGAACTCGATCTGTCCGGGAAGCGTCGACACGCCAATGCTGACTGACGTCTATACGCGTCTCGGCTCGCTCTCCGGCGAAGCGCCCGACGCGGTGCGCCAGCGCTACAGCACCATCATCCCGCTTCGCCGCAACGCCACCGCGGGCGAGATCGGCGACGTCTGCGTCTTCCTCGCCTCACCTCTCGCTTCCTATGTGAGCGGCACCTCCATTCCCGTCGATGGAGGCGAAGTCTCGGCATGAAAGCCGCCGCCGACTACCTCGCGATAGCCACTCATGTCGTCTTCGCCACCCCCGACTTCTATGGCCGGCTGCTCGGCAAGAAGCGACGGGCGGGCGAATGGTCGTCGGCTGCCAGCAATGGCGTCGCCATGCCGGATTTCTACCTCATCTGCGATCCGGCCGGCCGGCCGCTGCCCGGCTTCGACGTCGCCGGGGCGCATGCCGGCTTCCGCAACGGCCTGCTCAGGCCTGATCCTGGCGCGGCATTCGAGCTGCCGACGGAACCAGGCGTGACGCATGTGATCTGCGATGGGCTGACCTCATCCGGGGACATGGTGCGGGAAGCGCCGCGCAGCCTGCTGCGCGGACAACTGGCGCGCCTCGCTGAGCGCGGCATCGCCGCGCGCGTCGCTTCGGAACTGGAATTCTACCTCATCGAGCAGACCTACCGCGAGGCCCACACGCTGCATTATGCGAATCTGCGGCCCTCATACCACCGCGCCGGCGACAACGAGGTGATCGTCGGCTCGCTCTTCGCGCCCTTCGCCGACATGGTGGAGCGCGCGCTGGAAGCCTGCGGAATCGTGGTCGACCAGATCCAGGCGGAGGGTGGCGCCGGGCAATTCGAGGTCAATGTCGCGCCCGCCGCTCCCCTGACCGCCGCCGACGAGCACATCGTCTTCAAGCATGTCGTCAAGGCGTGCGCCCACCAGTTCGGCCGCGCCGCGACGTTCATGGCCAAGCCTTTCGAGCACGATGCCGGGTCGGGCGGTCACGTCCATCTTTCCCTCAGCAAAGACGGCAGCAATCTGCTCGGCGAAGGCCGGCGGCTTTCGGCCTTCGGCGCCGGCTTCGTGGCTGGCATCCTTCATCACATGCCGGAGCTCACGCTGATGTTCGCTCCCTATGCCAATTCGTACAAGCGTCTCGTTCCGCTCTCCTACACGCCGCTTGCGGCCACCTGGGCCTGGGACAACCGCACGGCCATGGTCCGGCTTCTCGCCGGCCGCGACGGTCCGCGTATCGAACTCCGCATGCCCGGCGCGGACATCAACCCCTACCACTCATATGCCGCCATGCTGGCCGCAGGCCTGGCCGGCGTCGATGCCGAGTTGCCGCTTCCTCCCGAGAAACAAGGCGACACCGATCCGCCCGGGGCTGACCCGCTTCCCGCCGACCTCACCGAGGCCACCCGACGCTTCGCCGGGTCGGAAACCGCCATTGCCGCGTTCGGCAACGCGTGTCATGGGCATATCCTGAACCACGCCCGCCAAGAGCTGGCCGCGACGCGGCGCGTCGTGACGGAATGGGAAATCGCCAGAGGCTTCGAACATGCCTGACTTGACCTCACGCAGCACGCTCCAGGCGGAAACCGCGCATGCCATCGTCAACTGGATCGTCCAGAACGAGCTGCCGGCCGGCTATCACCTCAAGGAGCAGCATCTCGGTTCCGTCTTCCGCCTGTCGCGCTCTCCGGTACGTGGCGCCCTCGATCTTCTCCGTGAGCACGGGATCGTCGAGCAACGACCGGATCGCGGCTTTTTCCTCGCCATCTCGGGACGCAATCTCGGCGATCGCCCGCCCGCCCTTCCGGCCTCGAGCAGCGACGAGCTCTACCGCGTCATCGCCACGGAATGGTTCAACGGCGCAATCCCCGACTCAGTCAGCACGGCCGAGCTGGTCCGCCGCTATGGCGGGCCGGGTGTCGATGTCAGCCGGGTGTTGAAGCGCCTCACTGACGACGGCGTGATCAAACGTCTTTCCGGCAAGGGTTGGCGGCTCGGCCCGAACCTCGCGACGTCCCGGGCCTTCTACGACAGCTATCGCTTTCGCCTGACGATCGAGCCGGCCGCGATCCTCCTCGACACCTTTCGGCTGAACCAGCCCCTCGCCGCTCGATCACGCCGCCGCCACGAGGAACTGCTGGCGCGGAACAACAACGCAACGGTCGCCGAAATGGCCGATGCCGACCTGGAGTTTCATCATCTCATTGCCGTGTCGTGCGACAACGAGTTTTTCGCCCAGGCCATCGAGCGGCAGAATGTCCTGCGCCGCCTGACCGAAATCCTGACCACCCCCGACAGCAATCGCCTGCACGTCTCCTGCCAGGAACATCTGAATATCCTCAACGCCTTGGAAGGCGGGCGTCAGGAGGTGGCTGCCGCCCTGATGCGCGAGCACCTCACCATCTCGCAGAACTTCTCGCCCGCCTTTGCCAAGCCGGTTGCAACAATCAGGGCGCAAAAATCCAACAGCGGATCGCAGAGCTGATGCCGACGTCAAGCGCCTTGGCGCTCGCGAACGACATCAATGACAGAACCCTGCCCCCGGATTTCGGCGTCCAGGCGTCACGGGCAGCCATCGCGTTGCGCAACGGTGAACTCAATGCGATCGTCGACTTCGACCCGAAAGACGCCGACGAACAGCTGGCGCAGCTCGCCGCACGCCTTCTCGCCGGCGAGCGCCCGCCACTTGCGGGCGTGCCGGTCGCCGTCAAGGATCACATCCGCGTCGCGGGCTGGCGTTTCACGGAAGGATCGCCGCTGTTCCGCGACCGGATCGCCGAACGCGACGATCTCGTCGTCAGTCGCCTGAAGCGCGCCGGCGCCATCATCATCGGCCGGACCAACATGTCCGAGTTCGGCTGCAAGGGCAACACAACCAACCTGCTCTACGGTCCAACCCGGCACCCGCTGGACCCGCGCCTTACGCCCGGCGGCTCGTCGGGAGGCGCGGCATCGGCCGTGGCCGGCGGATTGATCCCGCTCGCGCTCGCCGGCGATGGAGGCGGTTCCATCCGCCGTCCCGCGGCCCATGTCGGCGCGGTCGGCTTCAAGCCGTCGGCCGGCATGGTGGCCGAACCGCTCGATTCCTCGCCGACGGCCGTGCTAGGCCCCATCGCCCTGAATGTCGCGGACTGCCGTGCCCTGTTCGAGGCGATCGCCGGCCCCGATTCCAGAGACCCCCTGGCCATCCCCGCGCCGGAACGACCGAGCGCAGTTCCCCGTCCGCGCATCGCCTGGTCGCCACGCCTCGGTCTCGATGTCCCCGTCGATGAGGTCGTCGCCAGGGCGGTCGCCGATGCGGTCGACCGGCTGAAAAACGCCGGCATGTCGATCGCGCCAGCCGATCCGGCTTGGCCGAAAGGCGCATCCGAAGAGGCGTTGATGCCTCTCCAGCATGCTGCGCTCGCCGCCCAGTTCGGCACGACGTGGGGGCGCCAGGCGGAACTGTTCGACCCCGACATCGGCGACCAGATCCGCTCCGGCCTGGCGCTGAGCGGCGCCGACGTCTCGCGCGCCCAGGATATGAGCCTGAACATCGCCCGATCGGCGGCACGCTTCTTTGCCTCGGGCTTCGATTTCCTTCTCTCGCCGACGACGCCCTGCCTCGCCTGGCCGCTGGCCGACCTCGGCCCCAGGGTGATCGGCGGCCGGCCGGTCGGGCCGCGCGGCCATGCCGTCTTCACGCCCTTCGTCAACCATGCCTTCTGCCCGGCAATCACCCTGCCGGTGCCTGCCCCCGGTCTGCCGATCGGACTGCAGATCGTGGCACCCCGCTTCCATGACCGCGGCCTGCTCGATCTCGCAGCACGCGTCGAGATCATTTTGGCGCAAGCACCGTGACCGCGTTTCTCGTCAGATCGCGGATGCTGCTCACGCGGCCCCTCGACGAGGATCGTTGGGAAGCCATAGAAGGCGGCGGAGTCCTGGTCGAAGACGGGTTGATCGTCGAGGTCGGCACCTTCGCGGCGCTTGCCCATCGATTGCCGCATCTCCCGGTCAGGGGCAGCAGCGATGACGTGGTCACGCCGGGCCTGGTCAATGCGCATCATCATGTCGGCCTCACTCCGTTCCAGCTCGGCATTCCCGACCTGCCGCTCGAACTGTGGGCGGTCGAGCGCATCGCCGGCCGCGACGTCGATCCTTATCTCGATACCCTGTATTCGGCCTTCGAGCTCGTCGCCTCCGGGGTCACGACCGTCCATCACATCGTCGACAGCTGCGAAGGCTCGCTCGAGGAGATGAAGGCCCGCATCGACGCCATCGTGCGCGCCTACCGGGACGTCGGCATGCGCGCGGCCATCAGCTACGGCATCGCCGATCAGAATCACTTCGTCCACGAGGCGAACGAAACCTTCTTCTCGCGTCTTCCCGCCGATATCGCACACGCCCTGCGCGGGATGCTCGACCGGACAGGCGTACAGCTCGACGGCGGCCTGGAGCTCTTCGAGACACTCTCGGGCGAACATCGCGGCGGCGACCGGATCGCCGTCCAGCTGGCGCCGGCCAATCTCCACTGGTGCTCCGATCGCGCCCTCTCCGCCATTGCGGACGCCTCGGCGCGCCACGACGCGCCGGTGCACATGCACCTTCTCGAGACACCTTTTCAACGCGACTACGCCCTACAGCGGCGCGGGGCGACCGCGTTTCGCTATCTCGACCGTTTTGGCCTTCACAACCCGCGCCTGACGATCGGCCATGGCGTCTGGCTCGCCGGAAGCGAGATCGATGCGGTTGCCGAATGTGGCGCCTCGGTCTGCGTCAACTGCTCTTCGAATCTGCGCCTGCGGAGCGGACGCGCGCCGCTGCTCTCGCTCGCGGCCCGGAAGCTGAATCTCGCCATAGGTATCGATGAAGCGGGCATCAATGACGACCGCGACATGCTTCAGGAGATGCGCGTGGTGCGCGCGACAAGCGCGGAACCCGGCGTGAGCGGCGGGGCGCTGTCACCCGGCCGGGTGCTGACCATGGCGACCGTCGGCGGCGCCCGCACCACGGCATTCGCCGACCGGATCGGCACGATCGAGACAGATCGAAGAGCCGACATGGTCTTTTTCCACTGGCCTCGGATCGCCGATCCGTATCTGGATCCGGCACAGCCGGTCGATGCGGCGATCGTTCATCGCGCCAAGGCGAGCGCCGTTCGTGCCGTCATCTGCAACGGCCGGACGATCTTCGAGAACGGCATCTTTGCCGACGTCGATCGCGAGGCCGCGCTGCATGAACTGGCCGCGCGCCTGGACCGCGATCCCACGCGCGAAGAGATCATGCGCCGTGAGGTCACCCGCCGCCTAATGCCTTACATCCACCGATTCTACGGCTTTGCCGCGGATACACCGTCGTCCACCGACGCAACGGACACCCACTAATGAACACGTTCGAGAAGTTCGACGCCGAAGCCTATGTCGATGCGCTCACGCCGGCGGCAGGCTTCGCGTCCGAACCGGCGACGCGCGAGGGGATCGCCATGAACCTGCGCCGGATCGCCAACTTCGCTGCCGCCTTCATCGACGACCCCGCGCTCGCGGAAACCGAACCGCTGTTCGCACCGTTCCCGGGTGCCGCAGATGAAAGATAGATCCACCCGCGCGGCACCCGAAACGGCGTCGGCCCGGATCGAAGCGGCGCTCGCCGCGATCGACCGGATGGCGGCCCTCAACGCGGTCACGACGGTGCTCGCCGAGCGCGCACGGCGGCGCGCCGCGCTCCTCGACCGCCAGCTCGGGCGGGGCGAAGCCGCCGGCCCCCTCCACGGCATGCCTTTCGCCGCCAAGAATCTCTTCGACGTCGAAGGCCTGGTCACCCGCGCCGGCTCGGCGTCGACCGCGCGCAATCCGCCCGCGGCGCGCGACGCCTTCGCCGTCGCCGCCATCGAACGGGCCGGCGGGATTCTCGTCGCGCTCACCAACATGGACGAGCTGGCCTACGGTTTCTCCGGCGAGAACGCTCATGACGGACATGCGCGCAATCCGCGCGACCCTGCCCGCTGGGCCGGCGGCTCTTCCTCCGGATCGGCGGCGCTGGTGGCGGCAGGTGCCGTGGCCATCGCGCTCGGATCGGATACCAACGGCTCGATCCGCGTGCCGGCGGCGCTGTGCGGCACGTTCAGCCTCAAGCCCACTTTCGGCCGCCTCTCGCGGCGTGGCGCCTTTCCCTTCGTCGCGACCCTCGACCATGTCGGCGTGCTGGCCGCCGGCGTTCGCATCCTCGCCGCCACCTATGATGCGCTGCAGGGGCGCGATCCGGACGATCCGTTCCAGGCCGGCCGGCCGGTCGAGGCAGTGTCGCCGTATCTCGATGCCGGCCTCGCCGGCCTCCGCATCGGCGTGCTCGGCGACTACTTCGCCGCGCCCCTATCCGAGGGCGCGGGCCGGGCCGTGTCCGAAGCGACCGGCATCCTCTCGGCCGCAAAGGGTCCTCGCCTCACGCGCGCGGCGCAGGGGCGCGCCGCGGCCTTCGTCACGACTGCCTGCGAGAGCGGCAGCCTGCATCTGCGGGCGCTGGGCGAACGCCCGGAAGCCTTTGGACCGCTGGTGCGCGAGCGCCTCATGGCCGGCGCCCTCACGCCGAGCTCTCTCTATATCGGTGCGCAAAAACTGCGTCGCCTGCTGTCGAGCGAGATCGCGGATCTGTTCCGGACCTATGATGTCCTCATCGCTCCAGCGACGCCATGCGCGGCGCCCCTCCTCGGGGCCGATACCCTCGAGGTCGAGGGACAGTCGCTGCCGGCGCGCTCGGCTATCGGCATGTTCACGCAGGCGCTGACCCTTACCGGTGTGCCGATCGGCGTCGCGCCCAGCCTTGGCCGCGACGACGGGCTGCCGGTGGGGATCCAAGTCATCTGTCCGCCCTGGCGGGAAGATCTCGTGCTCCGCGTGCTCGCTGTGCTCGAACGGGAAGGTTTCGCCGCGGGCCTCGCCCCTGACTGCATGAGAGGCAGACCATGAAGATCAACGAAGCCGACGTCGTCGCGGAAGTCACCGCCGTATTCGAGCGCTACGAGGCAGCCCTCCTCGCCAACGACGTTCCGGTCCTGGAGGAGCTGTTCTGGAATTCGCGGCTCACCACGCGCTATGGCGTCGGCGAAAACCTCTATGGCTGGGACGACATCTCGGCCTTCCGGCGCGCCCGCCGAACCGGCTCCTTCCGGCGCCGGCTGATGAAGACCATCATCACCACCTATGGGCGGGATTTCGCGACGGCCAACACCGAATACCAGCGCGAAGGACATGACCATCCGGGCCGCGAAACGAAAACCCTCATGCGCACACCTGACGGCTGGCGGATAGTCTCCGCGCATGTGAGCCTGCTCGGCACGACAGTGTGAGACCCGGCGATTGCGCGGAAATCGCGCCGCGAGCTCATTGGAGCGTTGTCAGTGCCCGGTCGGGTCGCCGGAGGAATTGTTCTCGCCGACCAGATAGTGGTTGCGCTCGACCGGCCAGACGGCCGAGACGTTCTCGCCGACGCTGCGCGGCTTCGCGAAATACTCGCCATCCGTCAGATAGACGAGGAACTCGTCCTTCTGGCAGGTCTTCAGCGCCACTTTCACGAACGTGCCCTGATATTCGATGTTGCGGATCTCGCCTTTGATGGCGTTGTCGTGGCCCGTCTTGCCGTCGGCGAGTTTGGCGCCGTCGCGGCGAACCGAGAAGGCGACCTTTTGCCCCGTGGCGAGCGCGAGCGCGGAGTCGAGCTTGTAACGATTGTCGGCCTCGTCGGTGACGCGGAAGCCGTCATTCTCCTTGGAGCCCACGGTGCCGAAGATCACATTCTGGCCGCCCATGAAGCGCGCCACATAAGGACTGTGCGGCTGGTCGTAGATCTCGCGCGGATGGCCCGACTGCTCGACCACGCCATGATCCATGATGATCACCTGATCGGCGAGCGCGATGGCCTCGGGCTGGGTGTGGGTGACGTGCACGAAGGTGATGCCGAGCTCGGTCTGCAGGCGCTTGAGCTCGCTCCTCATGCGCAGGCGCAGGAACTCGTCGAGCGCCGACAGCGGCTCGTCGAGCAGCAGCACCTGCGGATTGGTGACCAGCGCCCGCGCCAGAGCCACGCGCTGCTGCTGGCCGCCCGAGAGCTGGGCCGGCACCCGGTCGGCCAGATGCGAAAGTTGCACGCGCGTCAGCATGTTCATCGCCTGCGCGCGGCGCTCGGCCGTTCCGAGGCCCTGGACCTTCAGGCTGAAGGCCACGTTGTCGAGGACGGAAAGGTGCGGGAACAGGGCATAGTTCTGGAACATCAGGGCGGTGCCGCGGCTGCCGGTCGGCATGTCGGTCACGTCCTGGCCACCGATCATGATGCGGCCCGCGGTCGGCGTCTCGTGGCCGGCGATCATCCGAAGCAAGGTGGTCTTGCCGCAGCCCGAAGGCCCCAGCATGCAGCAATAGGAGCCGGCGGCGATCAGGAGGTCGACATCCCTCACCGCCCGCATGGTCCCGAAGGTCTTGCTGACTTTCTCGATTCTGATTTCGCCCTTGGCGCTCATGCGGGTTCCGTCCGGAGATGTCATGACGATATGGCGGCGCGCTTGCCGCGGCGCTTCTGGATGACCGCGATCGCCCAGAAGGCAAGCGCGATCACGGCCAGGCTGAGCACGGTGGTGATCGTGCCGATGGCATAAAGCGCCGGCGTCGTCACATTCGAGGTCATGTTGGCGACCTCGATGGGCAGCGAATTGCGCGTGCCGAGGGTGAGCAACGAGCGCGGGAACTCGTCATAGGACAGAGTGAAACCGAACAGGGCCACGGCGATGAGGCCCGGCGACAGAATCGGCACCGTGACATAGAGCAGGATCTGTGCCGGCGAGGCGCCGGCATCGCGCGCCGCCTCCTCCCAGGACCCATCGAAACGGTTGAGCACGGCGAACATGATCAGGAGGCCGAACGGCAAGGTCCAGGAGAGATGCGCACCGAGGCCGGAGATCATCCAGTGCAGCGGCCAGCCGGCGAGCTGGAACATCTGCCCGATGCCGAAACTCAGCAGCAGGCCCGGAATGACGAGGCTGATGATCGACAGATAGAAGATCGTGCCCGCGCCGCGGAAGCGCTTGCGGAAAGCGAGGCCGGCAAAGAAGCAGATGACCGCGGTCAGGGCCAGGGCGAGGACCGCCATGATCATCGAGCGGCGAAAGGCGCCGCCCAGATCGCCATAGCGCGTGCTGGTGAAGAGATCGCCGAACCAGTGCGTCGAGGCGCCGCGCAGCGGGAAGGTCATTCCCCCTGTCGGGCCCTGAAAGGACAGGATGAAGATCGACAGCATGGGCCCATAGAGGAACAGGACGAACAACGCGAAGAAGCCCGCCAGCAGGTAGAAGGATGTCTTCTTTTTTCCGGAGGATGACTGCATCAGGGACCTAGCGGGCGAGTTCGGCGCGCACGTCGACGATGCGCAGGATGACGATGATCGGCAGGAGCACCGCCACGATCAGGAACACCGCCATGGCGGCAGCGTCGGGATAATAGAGCTGATCGATATTGTTCTTCATGGCCGAGGCGATATTGGCGCTCTGGCCGCCGCTCATCACGCGCACCACGAAGAAGTCGCCCATCACCAGCGTCACGACGAAGATCGAGCCGAGCGCGATGCCGGTCCGGGTCAAGGGGATGATGATGTCCTTGAGGATCATGAAGGGCGAGGCACCGGCATCGACCGCCGCTTCGATGACCGAGGGGCTGATCTTGGCCATAGAGTTGAAGATCGGCACCATCATGAACAAAGTGAAGAGATGCACATAGGTGAGGACCACCGCGAAATCGGAGAACAGCAGGAATTCGAGCGGCCGGTCGATGATGCCGAGCATGATCAGGAAGCTGTTGAACAGGCCTTCCTTGCCGAGGAACGGCACCCAGGAGATCATGCGGATGACATTCGAGGTCCAGAAGGGAATGGTGCAGAGCAGGAAGAGCGCGATCTGCCACTTCAGGTTCCTCACATGGAAGACCAGGAAATAGCTGCAGGTGAAGCCTATCACCAGCGTCAGCGCCCAGGTGAGGGCGGCGAATTTGAGCGTCGAGAACAGCAGCTTCCAGGTGATCGGCGAAGTGAGAACCGCCTCGTAATTGTCGAAGGAGAAAGCGGGCGTCAGGCTGATGCCGTCCGACAGCCAGAAGCTCAAAGTGACCAGCACGGCGAGCGGAATGGCGACGAACAAAGCCATGAGGATCGCCAATGGGGCGACCTGCAGATAGGGAATCCAGTCTTTCCTGATCATTGCGGCAACGCGACGGGAGCGGACATGAGAAAAGCCGGCGGCGCTCGCCACCGGCCCCTCTCTCGGATGTTATGACGCAATGAACTCGTTCCAGCGCCGGATGAGATATTTGTCCTCGTCCATGACGGTGTTCCAGCAAGCGAAGTTGCCGGTGCGCTCGGCATAGGAGCCGCCGTCGCGGACCGCCCCCGGCTTCTCCATGAGATTGCCGAAGGGATCCTTGATCTCGACCGTCGCCGGCTTGCCCTCATACCAGTAATCCCATTCGGGCGGCGACAGCGCCGCCTTGGTCGTCTCGAGCACCATGTTGTAGTAGCCCTGGCGCGCGATGAAGGCGCCCTGCCAGCCGGACAGATACCAGTTGAGATATTCGTAGGCCGCATCCTTCTTGAGGCCGTCGAGATGGGAGGCGAGCGCCATGCCGACGCCCCAGCCGCGATAGCCTTCCTTCAGGGGCTGATAGACGCAAGGCACGCCGCGCGTTCTGACCGCGGTCACCGCCGGTGACCACATGGACTGCAGCACGACCTCGCCCGCCGTCATGAAGTTCACAGATTCGTCGAAGGTCGACCAGAAGGCGCGGAACTGGCCGTCCTTCTTGGCGGCCATGAGGATTTCGATCGTCTTGTCGATCTCCTCCTTGGTCATGTTGCCCTTGTCGCCATATTTGACGTCGCCCCGCGCCTCGATCGCCATGGCGGCGTCCATGATGCCGATCTGCGGGATGTTGAGGATCGAGGTCTTGCCCTTGAATTCGGGGTTGAGGAGCTCCTGCCAGCTCTCGATCTTGCGGCCGATGAGATCGGGCCTGAGACCCAGGGTGTCGGCATTGTAGATCGTCGGCACGCAGGTCGAAAGCTCGGTGCGCTTGGGCGAGAAGGTCTTGGCATCAGCCGCCTCGACATAGGTCACCTCGAAGGGCAAGGTGCCCTGCGAGGAGACGGGCTCGCCATTGGCATATTTGCCGTCCCGGAAGATCGGCTCCATCTTGTCCCAGAGCTTGATCTTCTTGGTGTCGATGACCTGCAATTTGCCGGTCGGCCAGACTTTCTGCATGCCGAAGAATTCGAGGTCGGCGATGTCGACCGTCTCGGGCTGGTTGACGATGCGCGTCATCAGCGCGTCGGTCCAGGCATTCTGGATCTCGATCTTGAAGCCCAGGTCCTTCGCCGCCTGATTGGCGATGTCCTGGAAGACCGAATAGGCTGGTCCCACCTGCAGGATGGTTATGTCCTTCAGGTTCTGGGCCCAGATGGTCGGAAAGCCGGCAATGGCGCCGCTGCCCAGGGCGCCGCCGCCCGCGGCGGCGGCCCCCTTGAGGAAGGCACGTCTGGTGACGCCTTTCGGCGGCTTGCGAAGTTTCGTCATTCTAACCTCCCAAATCGATTATTGTTCTGCCCCGGCATGCGGGCCGCAGCGGATCGCGGCCGATCTTGCGCATCGCAATACTTTTTTACGGGTTTTTCAAGCGGCTTTTTGTTTAGACCTAAACTTTCAGCCGCCGAATGCCGCGAGCGACTGCTTCAGCCGCTCGGCGTCGAAGCCGCGGCCGATGACGGCCAGCCGGTTGTCGAAGCGCCGGTCGGCCTCGGACATCTCGGGCAGGATCTCCGGCGGCAGCACCGCCTTCTGCACGCATTGCAACAGCACCCGGCCGTTCGGTGTGCGCACAACGCCCTTGACGCGGAAGATCTCGTCGCCCCGGGCATGGAGGAGCGCCGAAAGCCAGACCGAGAATATTTCCCAGCCCATGGCCGGATCGATATCGATGTCGACCGCGATAATGGGGTCCGCCGGAAGCCCGCCCAAAGCGGGCAAGTTCTCGGCCGGGACATGGGCATGATCAGGCACGGCCGCCGCCTCGCCCTTGATCGCGCCGATGATCCGCGCGCCGGGATTGAGGTGTCTGAGTGTGGCCGCCAACCGGCCCGCCTCCTCCGGTCCCAAAACATCGAGCTTGGTGATCACCAGCACATCGGCCGTTTCGACCTGAGCGCGGATCAGAGCGTCGATCCTGAGGCGACCGAGCGCGTTCAGCGCATCGACCGTGACTATGACCTCTTCGATCAGCACGCGATGCACCAGCATCGGATCGGTGCGAACGGCTTCCACGATCGCCGCCGGCTCGGCCAGGCCGCTCGTCTCGAGCACGATGTCGCGCGGCCGCTCAGCATCGCAATGGTCGCGCAGGACGCGCAGGAAGGCCTGGCGCGCGGAGCAGCAGACGCAGCCGCCGGGGATGACCGTGACGCGCGCGAGGTCGGCGAGCAAGGCATCGTCCACCGGCGCCGAGGCGGCCTCGTTCACGACGACCGACCTGTCGCGCAGACGGCCCTCATGCAGCTGATGGCGCAGCCAGGTGGTCTTGCCGGAGCCGAAGAAACCCGAAAGGACCAGGAGGCGTATCCGGTTCTGCGGAACCGCGCTCATCGCGCGCCGGGCGGTCCCTGCCCCGGACGGCTGAGGACATGCGGGTCGAGCGGATCGAGCGGCCGCCCCAAGAGCTTCTCGACCGCCATCCACACCTCGCGCAGGTCCCGCGCCATGATCACGCGGCCGGTCCGGTCGGCGATCTGCATGTCCGGCGTCAATCCGTCATCATGGGCGGTGAGCCCATGCGCGCGCAGGATGGCGTCAAGCTTGCGGACGCGGATGAAGCGCGCCCGCGTCCTTTGATGCGCGTCGCCGGCACCCGCCTCGGACCAATGGCCTTGCGTCGTCGGGAAGCCGCAGGCGGAGCACATGACGAAACTAGATGACGGGCGGCCGCGCCTTGCCGCCGAACGGATAGCGCTTGCGGAAGTCGTCGCAGATATCCTCGAAGGTCCGCCACTCCACGCCGCTGTGCTTGCTGATGTATTCGATCAGGCGCTCGAGCGCCAGGAGCACCTGCGGCCGGCCGCTTACATCGGGATGGATGGTGAAGGCGAAGACGGCATAATCCATCTCGCGATAAACCCAGTCGAACTGGTCGCGCCACATCTCCTCGATATCGCGCGGATTGACGAAGCCGTGGCTGTTCGGCGCCTTCTTCATGAACATCATCGGCGGCAGGTCGTCGACATACCAGTTGGCGGCGATCTCGACGAGGTCGATCTCCTTGCCGTGCTTCAGCGGCTTCATCCATTCCTTGGCGGTCTTGGAATAGTCGATGGTGGTCCAGCTGTCGCCGACGCGGGCATAGAAGGGCTGGAAGTCGCGATAGCCCTGGCTGTGGTCATAGGTGAAGCCATGCTTCTGCAGGAGAGCCGCGGTCGCGGCCGACATCTCCCACCAGGGCGCCACATAGCCGCGCGGTTTCTTGCCGCTCAGCTTCTTGATGAGATCGACACTCTTGACGAGGACGTCCTCTTCCTGCGACGGCGTCATGGCAACGGGATTCTCATGCAGATAGCCATGCGCGCCGATCTCGTGGCCCTCCTTGACGATCTGCTCCATCTGCTTGGGGAAGGTCTCGATCGAATGGCCGGGGATGAAGAAGCTCGTCTTTAGGCCGTATGTCTTGAACAGGCGGAGCAGCCGCGGGACGCCGACCTCGCTGGCAAAGATACCGCGCTGGATGTCGGAGGGCGAATCGGCGCCGCCGTAAGAGCCGATCCAGCCCGCCACCGAATCGATGTCGGTGCCGAACGCGCACATGATTTCCTTCTTGGCCATCTCACCTCTCCCGATCCTGGTCTTGCCGGCGCATACGAGCACAGGCCCCGATGAAAATCCACAGCTCCCGAAGTCAGACGCCGATCGGCATATGCTCGGCCGAGCGGGAAATCTTGCGCGGCGCGGTCAGCTCCTTCCACACGCTCAGCGATTTGTTGACGGCGTGGAAGGGCGCGCGGCGCACGAACTTGCCGCGCCCGGCGCGCGGCAGGTTGCTGCCGTCGCCCCACACCACCTCGCCGCGCGACAGCGTGTAGCGCGGCAGTCCTTTCACCGCGACGCCCTCGAAGACATTGTAGTCGATGATCGATTTCTGGGTCGCGGCCTGGATGGTCTTGCCGGCCTTGGGATCGAAGACCACGATATCGGCGTCGGCGCCGGGCAGGATCGCCCCTTTCTGCGGATATATATTGAGAATCTGGGCGATATTGGTCGAGGTGACGGCGACGAATTCGTTGGGCGTCAGCCGGCCGGTCTCGACGCCCTTGGTCCACAGCACCGACAGACGGTCTTCCAGGCCGCCGGTGCCGTTGGGAATCTTGGTGAAGTCCGTCACGCCGAACTGCTTCTGCGCGGTGGTGAAGGCGCAATGGTCGGTGGCGACGACCTGCAGCGAGCCCGCCGCGAGCCCGGCCCACAGGCTGTCCTGATGCGACTTGTCGCGGAAGGGCGGGCTCATCACCCGGCGCGCCGCATGGTTCCATTCCTTGTTGAAATATTCGGTCTCATCGAGGGTCAGGTGCTGGACCAGGGGCTCGCCATAGACCCGCATGCCCTTCTGGCGCGCCCGCCTGACCGCCTCATGCGCCTGCTCGGACGAGGTGTGGACGATATAGACCGGAACGCCCGCCGCATCGGCGATCATGATGGCGCGGTTGGTGGCTTCGCCCTCGACCTCGGGCGGGCGGGAATAGGCATGAGCCTCAGGTCCCGTGACGCCGAGCGCCAGATATTTTTGCTGCAGGGCTGCGATGACGTCGCCGTTCTCGGCATGGACCAGAGGCAAGGCGCCGAGCTCGGCGCAGCGCGAGAAGGACGCGAACATCTCGTCGTCATTCACCATCAGGGCGCCCTTATAGGCCATGAAATGCTTGAAGGTGTTGACGCCGCGTTGGACCACCTTGGCCATGTCGTCGAAGGTCTCCTTCGACCAGCCGGTGATGCACATATGGAAGGAATAATCGGAGGCCGCCTGGCGGGCGGCGCGCTCCTCCCATTGATCGAGAGCCGCGAGCAGTCCCTCCTTGCCGGGGATGACGAAATCGACCACCAAGGTCGTGCCGCCGGACAGCGCCGCCAGCGTGCCGCTCTCCCAGGTTTCCGCCGTGGTCGTGCCCATGAACGGCATTTCGAGATGGGTATGCGGGTCGATGCCGCCCGGCATGATATAGGCGCCTTCCGCATCGACCGTCTTGTCGCCCTTCAGATTGTCGCCGATGGCGGCGATCTTCTCGCCCTCGATCAGCACATCGGCCTTGTAGCTGCGGTCGGCGGCGACGATGGTGCCGCTCTTGATGACGGTGGACATGGCTCGAGCTCCCTGGCAGCGGATTTTGCCGATGTTCTTTAGACCTGAAGCATTTTGTCAAGCGGTATTCAGGATGGCACCTATGCGCCGGCCACCGACGGCCAGACCGGCTTCAGCGCGCCATACAGCGCGCGGAACGCCGCGATGCGCGGCCGATAGGCGGCATGCAAAGCGGCGTCCGGTTCGATGACGTCGCGCACTGGCGGCGGAACCACGACCCGGTCCGCTTCCTCATTGGTGACCGCGAGACGCGCGAGACGGGCGGCGCCATAGGCGGGGCCCCGGTCGGACGCCTCATGGCGCACCAGGCTGAGATCGAGGATCGAGGCGATGAGCTTTGCCCAGAAGGCCGAGTGGGCGCCGCCGCCGATGAGGGCCACGCTCAGCGGCCGGGCGGAGCCTGCGGCGAGCACGTCGAGGCCGTCGGCGAGCGAGAAGGCGACGCCTTCGAGAATGGCCTGGACGATATCGGCGCGCGTCGTCGAATGGGTCATGCCGACGAGCGCGGCGCGGGCCAGTGGATCATTGTGCGGCGTGCGCTCGCCATAGAGATAGGGCAGCGCCAGCAGAGAGGATGGCCCCCTGAAACCGGCCTCGGCTTCGGCGAGCAGGCCCGCGATGTCGCCATTGCCGCACCAGCGGGCAAAGGCCTGGAGCGGGCTCGCGCCGTTCAACAGCGCGGCCATGCGGAACCAGCGGTCCGGCAGGGCATGGCAGAAGGCGTGGACGAGACGGCCGGGATCGGGACGGTGCACGGTGTCGGCGAGGAAGATCTGCGCCGAGGTGCCGAGCGAGATGAAGCCCTCGCCCGGATCGACGATGCCGGCGCCGATGCCGCCCGCGGCGACGTCCCCTGCCCCGGCCGCGATCGTCACCTTGCGCGCGAGTCCCCAGCGGGCGGCGAGGTCCGCCTTCACGACGGCGCTGGCCGCGCGCGATTCCATGAGCTTCGGCAACAGCGACGTTTCGATGCCGCAGGCCGCGAGCGCCTTGTCCGACCACTGGCGGCGCGCCTCGTCGAGGAGCCAGGCGCCCGCCGCGTCGGTGACGTCGGTCGCCTTCTCGCCCGAAAGCTTCAGGCGGATGAAATCCTTGGCAAGGAGCAGCGTGCGGGTGCAGCGCGCCGCCTCGGGCTCGTTGCGCGTGAGCCAGAGGAACTTGGGGCCGGTGAAGCCCGGCATCGGCAGGACGCCGGTCTCGTTCTGGAGATCGAGCCCCAGCGCGGCGAGCTCGGCCGCTTCCTCGGTCGAGCGACCGTCGTTCCACAGGATCGCCGGGCGCACCGGCTCGTCCTTCTCATCGAGGAAGACGGCGGAATGCATCTGGCCGGAAAGCCCGATGCCTTCGACCGCCGCCATCGCGCGCGGATGATCGCGCGCCAGGGCGTCGAGCCCGCTCGCCACCGCCTGCCACCAAGTCCCGGGATCGTCCTCCGACCAGAGGGGCCTCGGTTGCACCGGCGCCAGCGGCCGCTCCAGCGTCGCCAGGATGACCTGGTCGGCATCGACAATGACGAACTTGACGGCCGATGTGCCGATGTCGATGCCCAGGAACATGTCGCGCCCCGCCTGCTGACGTTCCGACGTTATTGCATCGTCCGGCCTTGGTCGAGACGCAACATCATCCGGCGTTGGGCAAGCGCATCAGCCCCTGTCGAAAACCATCGTCTTGTCGCTGCCCCAGGAGAGATCGAGGGCCTCGCCTATGGCGAAAGACCTGATCCTTTCGCTTTCGCCCAGAGTGGCGGTCAGTTGCCGGCCGGCCGCATCGGCAAAAGTGAGCTTGAGAAAGGAGCCCTGGAAGACCTGGTCGACGAGCCTCGCCGGTAGCGTCACCGCCGGCCCGGACGGCCTTTCGCCCACTTTGACGTCCTCCGGACGGATCATGATCTCGACATCGCCATCCGGGCCAGGCGACGCCAGAACCCGGCCGTCATAGATGGCGACGATGCCGTTCTCACGGCGGCCGTTGATCACATTCGCCTCGCCGACAAAGGTCGCGACGAAACGCGTCTTCGGCCGATGATAGACATCCGACGGCGAAGCGAACTGCTCGATGCGCCCGTTGTTCATCACCGCCACCTTGTTGGCGAGGAAGAAGGCCTCGTTCTGGTCGTGCGTCACGAAGACGAAAGTGCCGCCGATCTCGCGATGGATGCGGCGCAGTTCATCCTGCATCTGCTGACGCAGCTTGAGATCGAGGGCGGCCAGGCTCTCGTCGAGAAGCAGGACGCGCGGCCGCATCACCAGAGCGCGCGCCAGCGCCACGCGCTGCTGCTGGCCCCCCGAGAGTGCTCGGCTGTTGCGCTCGGCATAATCGCTCATGCGGACCAGCCCCAGCGCCGCATCGACCTGCTCGCGGATTTCGGCCGGCGCCAGGCGGCCGGAGATCCGCAAACCATAAGCGACATTCTGGCGGACCGTCATATGCGGAAAGAGGCCGTAGCCCTGGAAAACCGTATTGGTCGGGCGCCGCTCGGGTCCATCCTTCGTCACATCCTTGCCGTCGATCGCGATTGCGCCCGAGTCGGGCGTGAGGAAGCCGCCGAGCAGCCGCAGCAAGGTCGTCTTCCCGCAGCCCGACGGGCCCAGTATCGCGACGAAGTCGCCCGCGAAGATGTCGAGGTTCACCTGATCGACGGCGACATGGCCCGCGAAAGTCTTGCTCAGCGCGCTCAAGCGCACCGCCGGTATCGTCGAAGGCTGGAAGTCGGTCATGGCTGCGACCTCGGGAAAAGGAGCGGTGTAGGTCATCGGGCCCTCGGGGGGCGGCCGAAAGCGTCCATGAGCGCCTCCGAGAAGGACTGGACATATTCGTCGTAGAAGAGCTTGCCCTTCTCCGCGCTCGCCCCCTTGGCGGTGTTGAGCACGCCGGTTTCAGGTATCAGCGCCGTATCGTAGGGCCAGAGGTCATAGACCGGCAAGGTGGCCGGCCCGTGTTCGGTCAGCCTTTCCATCTTCACGAGCTCGGGATGGCAGTGGAGCATGATCGATGTCTCCATGATGCCGGCATGTTCGAGCGACCAGTCGGGAAAGGTGCCCGCGAAAGCCTCCTCTATGGTCGCCGGCGACAGGAATTCCCAATAGCCGACATTCATGAGCCTCGGCGGGGCGAGGCCCAGCATCTTGGCCTCGCGCAAGGCGAGGTCGCAGGCTTCGGTGACGAACCAGAGATTCTCCATATGGCCGACGACGAAGGAGACTTTCGTCACCTTGTGGCGCGCGAGCTCGCGCACGACATCCTTGAGCTGACCGATGAGGGTCGCGGCATCGACGCTGGTCGTGCCGCAGAAGTGCTGGCCGCCGCCGCAGCGCGGCACCGATTTGTAGCCATAGCTGATGGTCGGCGCCACGATGGCGCCCGTCCGGCGCGCGGCCGCCTTGGCGATCGCTTCGGGAATCAGGCAGTCGGTGGCGAGCGGCAGATGCGGCCCGTGCTGCTCGACCGAGCCGACCGGAATCAGCACCGCGGGATCGCGCGTGGCTATCGCCTCGGCGTAGTCCGTCCAGCTCATGCGGCTCATCTCGACTTCGCCCGTCATCTCGTCCTCCTCCTTCATCAATGCGCCGTCGCTCCGCCATCGACGGCGAGAATGGCGCCGGTGATGAAGGAAGCGGCGTCGGACACGAAAAAGCGCGCCGCGGCGGCGATCTCCTCGGGCCGCCCGATGCGGCCCAACAGCGTCGTCGCCGCTTCCTTTTCGATCGCGCCGGCATCGTCGGCGGCGAAGGCCGCAAGCATCGGCGTCAGCACCGGGCCGGGGCAGACGCAATTGACCCTGATGCCATGGCGGGCATGGTCGACGGCCAGCGAGCGGGTCAGTTGCACGACGCCGCCTTTCGACGCCGAATAGGCGGCCATGGCGGGCACGCCGACCAGGCCCTGCTCGGAGGCGATGGTGACGATGGCACCGCCGCCGGCGCGGATCATCGGCGGTATGGCGGCGCGGCAGGTGAGGAACGTGCCTTTGAGATTGACCGAGACGACGGCGTCGAGATCGGTGAGCGAAGTTTCCGGCGTCGTGCCGGCACGCGCTATGCCCGCCGCGGTGACCAGCGTGTCGATGCCGCCGAGGACTTCATCGGCCCGGCGCACCGCATCGGAGATCTGCGCCTCATCGGCGACATCCGCCCTGATGAAATACGTATCGGGCGGCAGCTTCAGATCGCGCACCCCGCGCGCAGGCGCCGGCGTCAGGTCGATGATGGCGAGGGCCGCACCCGCCTGCGAAAGGGCGCGCGCCGCCGCCAGGCCAATGCCCGACATGCCGCCCGTCACCAGAGCCCGCCTGCCGGCGAGGCTCGCGAAAATCGAAGGAACGCCAACGGGCTCGGTTTCGTGAATCATGGTCAGTTTCTGGTCCGGGTGAGCCGCAGGGCGAGGCCGCCCAGCAGCAAGGTGAGAAAAACGAGAATGAAGGCGCAAGCATTCATGCGCGGATCGATGCCCTTGCGCATCATGCCCCAGAGCAGCGTCGGCAAGGTGTTCTCGCCGCCGATGGTGAAGAAGGTGATGATGAAATCGTCGAGCGAGAGCGCCATCACGATGAGGGCGGCGCCGAGAATGGTGGGGCGGATCATCGGGAAGGTGATGTCGATGAAGGTGCGCCACGTCGAGGCGCCGAGATCGCGGGCGCTGTCGACCGCCGCCCAGTCGAAGCCGGCAAGCCGGCTCGCCAGAATGAGGACGACGATCGGCTGCAAGGTGACGATCTGGGCGATGATCGTCGTGTGCAGCCCGAAGCGGATACCGAGGCCCGAGAAATAGGACAGGAAGACGATGCCGAGGACGAGCGGCGGCACGAGCAAGGGCAACACCAGCAACGGTATGGAAAGGCTGAGCAGCCGGCGGCGGCCCGCGGTCAGGCCGAAAGCGGCGAGCGTGCCGACGACGGTGGAAGCAAGACCGACGGTGAGTGCGATCAGCAGGCTGTTGACGAGCGAGGGATAGAAGCCTTGCGTCTCGGCCAAGGCGATGAACCAGTGCAAGGTCAGCCCCTCGATCGGCAGTTTCAGGAGCGAGGAGCTGCTGAAGGCGAAGATCAGCATGACCAGGAGGGGAGCGATCATGAACAGGCCGATGACGAAGCCCGCGGGCGCCAGGAGGCGGTTGTTCATGGCTCGCTCAGCGGCCGCAGAACGCGGTTCCCCAGGAAGGCGACCGCGATGAGGATGAGGGCGGAGCCGGCGATCATGGTGAAAGCGAGCGCCGAGCCCAAGGGCGCGTTCACCCGGAAGCCGAACTGGTTCTGGATGAAGATGCCGATCATGGTCGAGGACGTGCCTCCGAGGAGGCGTGGCGCGATGGCATCGCCCGCGACGAACAGAAGGGTCAACGCGAAGGCCGAGAACAGGCCTTGCGCGCATTGCGGAAGGATGATGTCGAAGAAGACACGCGGTCCCGAGGCGCCGAGATCGCGCGCGGCGGCAATAGGCAGGTCCTCGACGGTCTTGAGCGCGCCATAGATCGGCAGGATGGCGAGCGGCAGCGTGTAATGGGTGAGCGCCAGGATGACGGCGAAGTCATTGTAGAGGAGCGCCGTCACCGGCTGGCCGATCAGGCCGAGCTCCATGAGCCCGGAATTCACGATGCCGTTGCCGCCCAAGATGGTGCGCCAGGCATAGAGCTTGGCGAGATAGCCGCCGAACAGAGTAATGAGCGCTATCGCCAGAAGGAGATTGCCTCGGGCCGCATCGAGGAAGCGGCAGGCGAGCGCGTAGACGAGGCCGAGCAGCGTCACGATGACGGCGACGATGACGGCAAGGCCGAGGGTCGAAAGCAGCGCGTCGGGATATTCACGCAAGGCCCGCGCGTAGTTGCCGAGCGTGGGCGCGAACGCGATCTGATAGGACCTCACCTGCAGGAAGCTCAAGACGAAGAAATAGCCCAGGGGCAGGACGAACAGGAACGCATTGAGCCCGAGGGCCGGTGCCGCGAGGCCGAGCGATGTCTTTGCCGTGTCGGAGGTCATGGAGAGAACATGAGCCTCAGGCGCGCAGGAAGTTTTCCCAGCCGGCAAGCACGTCATCGAGGGTGACGAGATCGCCTTCCTTCTCCACCGGCCAGAGCGGCGGCATGCCGTCGCCCCGCTTTGCCCAGAAGCCGTTTACGTCGTCATAGGGATAGAGCGAGCGCGGCTTCGGATCGAGCAGCGGCAGCGCCGCCTCGACGGTGACGGCGGTCATGTTCTTGTTGGCGGCGAGCGCCTGCGCCTCGGGCGACAGCGACTGGTTCAAGAGCTTGTAGGCCGCCTCCTTGTGCGGGGCATCCTTCACCAGCGCCATGTTGTCGATGAAGGAGAAGGAACCCTCGACTGGGAAGGACCATTTGAGCGGCGGCGCCTGTTCGCCGGCCCAGACCGCGACCGGCTCCCAGGCGGGGGCGATCACGATCTCGCCGGAGGCGAACTGCTTGGCGAGGTCGCCGAAGCTCGGCGCGATGGAGCGCGCCTGCTCCTTCTTGATCCGGGTCAGCGTGGCGTAGACTTCATCGAGCACGGCCTGGGTGATGCGCGTGGCGTTATGCGTCTTGGCCACCGCCATGGTGAAGGGGATCACCAGGTGCGACATCTCCGCCGCCATGCCGACCTTGCCGGTGAATTCGGGCTTCAGCATATCGAGCCAGGAGGTCGGCGCCTCCTTCACCACATCGGCATTGTACATCAAGATGACGTTGCCCCAGGCGAAGGGCAGACAGAATTGCTGGTCGTTGAGCCTTGCGCCGCGGATCGTCTTGAAGGGCGCGAACAGGCCGTTGAAATTGGGCAGCTGCGCCAGATCGAGCGGCTCGAACAGGCCGATCTCGGCCATGAACGGCCCGTAGAGGAGATCGGGGGTCACCAGGTCCATATTGCCGATGCCGCCATTCTTGGCATTGGCGATGATCTCGTTGTTGTCGGTCATGTAGGTGGATTTGACCTCGAGATCATTGGCGGCGAAGAAGCCCTGGGCGTCGAGCGCGGTGTCGTAATCCTGCCAGCCGAAGAAATTGACGGTGCTGGCGGCTTGCGCTTCCCGGGCGCTGAAGCCCGAGGCGGCGCCCATGGCGGCAGCGCCTGCGGCGCCGGCGAGGAAGCGGCGGCGATTCATCGGCTGGAAAGACCGGATGCAGGCGGCACCCGAAGCATGGACCCGGCCCAGGCCCAGACGCTCGATCGAATTGAATTTCCCTGACATTTCAAACCCTCCCTTGACATGCCGTTCAGCTTTGACCAAAGCTGCGGCCAGTTATTTATGAATGCGTTCATTTATTTTTATGAACGCGTTCATTTTTATTGTCAATAGGGCCGAGGGAGAGCTTGCGCTTGGCAGCCGGAGTCCGCGAAAGGAAGAAGATCCAGCGGCGGGAGGCGATCTTCACGACCGCCACCCGGATCCTGCGCGAGCAAGGCTATGAGCGGACGACAATGGACGGCATCGCCCAGGAAACGGGTGTTGCCGTCGGCACCCTCTACAACTACTTCGCCTCGAAGAGCGAACTCATCCTGGCGCTCGTCGTCGAGGCGGACGAGCGCTGCATCGCCGCCTGCAAGGAAGTCATCGCCTCGCCCCCCAGGGATCCCGTCGAGGCCCTGACCGCGATCGGCATTCTGCAGAGCCGCTATTCGATCGAGGCGCTCGACAAGCATGCCTGGCGCTATGTGCTCGCCGCCCAGGCCTCGACCCAGGACGCCGTCTTCGCGCGCCAATATGCCTGGACGACGGCCAGGCTGCGTGAGCTCTTCGTCGAGACGCTGGCCGCACTCAAAGCGCGCGGCGACCTCGCGGGCGACGTCGATCCGGCCGAGCTCGGCTACTATCTCAAGGCGATGAAGCACATGCTCTTCGATTATTTCATCGCCGATGATCAGATGAGCTTCGAGCAGCATGCCAAGGAGATCCGCCGCGGACTCGAACTTGCCATGGCCGGGCACCTGACCCGCGCCAGATGAGTTGACGTTGCCGCATCGTCCCGACCTTGGTCGCGCTGCATCATTATTGGGCAGCTTCCGAACGATCACGACATGCCGATTTGAACGATCGAAAAGTCACGGCAACTTTCGCTGCGCTGCACCACCTATTCGTCATACAAAACCACAAGCCGGTGGTTGTGCTTTCTCCTCAAGAATGTATGCTCATCCTGTCAGATCAATCCGGAGCATGCCTGCATAACCTGTAAAAATTGGGAGGAGTGAACGATGCATCCACTGAAGTGGTCGCTTTTTGCTTTACCCGCTTTGGCGCTGTTCGCGGCGCCTGCCTCTGCCGGACAGAATGTCGAATGGAAGGACGACGGAACCGTCCTCCTCAAGCTCGGCGAGGCCTACAACAACCAGGTCATCACCACGACCCGCGAAGAGCTCGGCAGCGAGTTCGGCCCCGACAAGCAGCCTTTCAAGGACGTGACGGTCACGGTGACCGTCAATGGCGCCGGCCCGAAAGGCGGCATCAGCGGCCCCTTGCATCAGTTCCGCCCGATCTGGGAAGAGCTCTCGGGCGGCAAGGTCAATATCGTCGAATTGCCCTTCGCCGAGCACTACACCAAGATGATGCTCGATCTTCGGAACGGCACCGGACAATATGATGCCTTCATGGTCGGCGCCTTTTGGTACGGCGACATCGTGCCGGCGGGCTATGCCTTCCCGATCGACGACCTGCAGAAGTCGGGCAAATATCCGAAATGGACCTATGACGACATGCCGCCCTCGCTCAAGGCGCTGCACCAGTGGAAAGGTGTCGGCTACGGCGTGCTCAATGACGGAGACGGCCAGGTCCTCTATTACCGTTCAGACATGCTCGGCAATGCCGAGCATCAGGCGGCGTTCAAGAAGGAATATGGCTACGACCTGCCGAACCCGCCGCAGACCTGGCAGCAGCTGCTCGACATCTCGAAATATTTCAACGGCAAGAACTGGGATGCGACCGATGCCGAACCGGACAGCGGCACCGTCCTCCACCTGAAAGTGGGCGAGCAGGGCCACTATCACTTCCAGTCGCTCTCCGCCTCCTTCGTCATCAACCCGGGCGACAAGGTCACGCGCACGCAGAATGTCTACTGGTTCGATCCGGAGGACATGAAGCCCCTGGTCAACAGCCCGGGCCATGTGAAGGCGCTCGAATTCCTGCAGGAGCTGCACAAGACCGGCCCCTCGGCGCAAGTCGGCTGGTCGCTGGGCGAGGCGTGGGACTATTTCCTGCGCGGCAAGTCCGTCTTCGTGTTCTCCTGGGGCGATGTCGGCGCGCTCTGCCAGGACGAGAGCCGCTCCAAGGTGAAGGGCAAATGCGCCGCGGCGATGATGCCATCCTCGAACGAATATTACGACTTCGAGAAGAAGGAATTCGTCAAGCTCGACACGCCGCGCCTCATCGGCAACACCACCGGCGGCTCGTGGCATGGCGTGATCTCCAACTTCTCCGCCAATCCGGAAGCGACCTATTCCTTCCTGTCGCTGATGGCGATCCGGCCCGTCTCCAAGCTCATGGCGACGGTCGGCTGGGACGGCGTCGATCCGGGCTTCTCCTATCAGTTCCTGGAAGAAGACGGCGGCACGGCCAAGATCGACGACTATGTGAAGGCGGGCTGGGACGCGAATGACGCCAAGACCTACACCCATGCCTATCACGAGGTCTTCTATGCCAAGACCATGCTGCCCTATCTGCGCATCCCGGGATCTTTCGAATATTGGGACATCCTCGACAAGAACCTGTCGGCGGCGATGAGCGGCGGCAAGGACGCCAAGCAGGCGCTCGACGACACGGCGGCGGCCTGGGAAGGCGTCACCGACCGCGTCGGACGCGACAAGCAGAAGGCCGACTACCAGGCGGCCATCGGCTACGCGCCGTAACAGGTGACGGGCCTTTGCGATTACGCCCCTTCTCCCGCTTGCGGGAGAAGGGGCCAGACAGGGCGGATGAGGGTGTTGGTGAAGCTTGCGACGGCTTTGCCTGAAAGAACACCTTCACCCGGCCTTCGGCCACCCTCTCCCGCAGGCGGGAGAGGGAGAAAATCAGGCCCACATCCCCTTCGGCGCTGAAACAGCCCATGCGTTGGACCGGAAAAATCCGCTTCCTGTTCCTGGCCCCGGCGATCATCTGGGTGCTCGCCTTCACCGCCTTTCCGCTCGTCTATTCGCTCTATCTCACCTTCTACAAGGTCGAGCAGAAGGTCGAGGTGAAGCGCGAGAAGCAGCCGATGCTCGATGCGGAAGGCAAGCCCGTGCTCGACGACCAGGGCCAGCCGCGCACCAAGAACGTCGTGATCAAAGACCAGGTGAACATCGCGACCTTCATCGGCCTCGACAATTTCAAGCGTATGTTCGGCGATCCGCAGGTCGGCGAGGCGGTCCGCGTCACGCTGCTCTTCGTCCTCATCGCCGTGCCGCTCGAGCTCATTCTGGGCTTCCTCCTCGCGATTTTGTTCAATCAGCATCTCTTCGGACGCCCCGTGCTGCGCGCGGTGATGATCCTGCCGATCTTCGCCACGCCGCTCGCGGTCGGCTACACCTTCTTCACCATCTTCTACGAGGTCGGCGGCCCCCTCGCCTGGACCGGCATCCCTTTCCTCTCGAGCCCGGCGGGCGCCTTGTTCTCGGTGATCCTGGTCGATATCTGGCAATGGACACCCTTCTGCTTCCTGGTGTTCCTGGCGGCCCTGCAAGGCGTCCCCGACGAGCTCTATGAGGCGGCCCGCGTCGACGGCGCCAGCGGCTTCGACATGCTGCGCGAGATCATGCTGCCGCTCCTGGTGCCGACGGTGATCATCGTCCTCCTGTTGCGCTTCGCCGAGTCGCTCAAGCTCTTCGACATCCCGTTCTCGATGACGGGCGGCGGCCCCGGCGTGGCGACGCAGCCCTTCTCGCTGCTCGCCTTCCGCACCGGCCTGCGCTTCTTCGATCTGGGCTATGCCAGCGCCATGGCCTATGCGCTGCTCATCGTCGTCATGGTGATCATCACGCTGTTCTTCCGGCGGCTCAGGGTGAATTATGGCTGAGCGGCTGCCCAAACCCAGATCCCATCTCGGCGAGGCCATCGCGTCCGTCGTCGCCATCACCGTGGCGCTGATCTTCCTCTTCCCGCTCTACTGGGCCTTCTCGCAGTCGCTGCGCAATCCGCTCGACACCTTCACCGTCGCCGGGCTCGGCATCCCCTGGATTCATTTCACCCCGACGCTCGGCAACTGGACCGACCAGCTCTCGACGCCCGAGACGGCCCATTCCCTCTACAACAGCACGGTGATCGCGGTGTCGGCTGCCCTCCTCGCGCTGCTGCTCGGCACGCCCGCGGCCTATGCCATCGCCCGCTTCCGCTTCGAGCGCTGGAAGAACCGCGACATCGCGGTGTTCTTCCTGTCGCAGCGCGTGCTGCCGCCGGTCGCGACCGTGATCCCGTTCTATCTCACCATGCGCTATCTGGGCCTGCTCGACACGAAATTCGCCCTGGTGCTGATCAACGCGACCTTCGTCCTGCCTTATGTCGTGGTGATCCTGCGCCAGACTTTCCTCGACCTCCCGGTCGAGCTCGAGGAGGCGGCGCTCATCGACGGGGCCGGCCATTGGGGCGCCTTCTGGCGCATCGCACTGCCGCTCGCCGCGCCCTCCATGGCGGCCGCCGGCCTCATCATCTTCGCCTTCACCTGGAACGAGTTCCTGTTCGCCGTGGCGATCGGCAGCAACAGCGCCATCACTGTGCCGGTCCATATCGCCGGCGCCATCGACACGCGCGGCGTGCAGTTCTGGTTCATGGGGGTCAGGGCCATGACCGCCATCATCCCGCCGGTCATCATCGCGCTCATCGCCCAGCGCTATATCGTGCGCGGGCTGACGCTCGGCGCCGTCCGGGGCTGAGTGCTTGGGCGTGCTCGGCGGCAAGCCGCCTTTGCTCGCCAGCCTCGATCTCGGCACCGGCCGGGTGCGCGCCGTCGCTATCGATCTCAAAGGCCGCATTCTGGCCGAGGCCGCCGAGCCGACGCCGACGTATTTTCCGCAAGCGGGCTTCGCCGAATATCATCCGCAGGAGCTCTGGCAGACGGTTACCCGCGTCCTATCGCGCCTCACCCAGGCCGCCCGGGCGCATGGTGAGATAAGAGGATTCGCCACCGGCAGCATGGGCGAGGCCGGCGTCCTCGTCGACGACGCCGGCCGGGAGCTCGGCCCCATCATCGCTTGGTATTGCGCCCGCACCGTCGCCGACGGCGCGGCATTGCGCGAGCGGCTCGGCGATGACCTCATCTTCCGCACCAGCGGCGTGACCGCCTCGCACAGCTTCAGCCTGTCCAAGATCCTGTGGTGGCGGCGCACGCATCCGCAGGTTTTCGCCAAGGCGCGCCACTGGCTCAACATGGCGGACTGGGTCGCCTTCCGCCTGACCGGCGAAGCGCGCACCGACACGACGCTCGCGTCGCGCACCAATGCGCTCGACCTGGCACTTGGACGCTGGGCCGATGACCTCCTGCGCCGGCTCGATATCGATGCCCGTCTCTTCGCGCCGCTGGTCGGAAGCGGCGCGCCGGTGGGCCGCGTCCACCGAGCCGCCGCTGCCGCGACCGGCTTGCCCGAGGGCCTGACCGTGTCGGGCGGCGGTCATGATCACGTCATCAGCACGGTCGCCGCCGACAGCGACGCGCCCGGCATCTTGCTCGACAGCATGGGCACCGCCGAGGGCCTGATCCTCGCCAACGACCGGCCCATCTTCCATGACCTCCTGCGCATCGGCGGCAACCAGCAAAGCCTGCTCCATCTCGGAGCACCGCGCTATGCGCTGATGTGCGGGCTCACCACTTCGGGCGGCGCCATCGAATGGTTCCGCCGGCAGACGGGCGGGGCGAGCTATGACAGCCTGATCGCGGAAGCGGAGACGCTTCCGCCCGGCAGCCACGGCCTCGTCTTCCTGCCGCAATTGCGCGGCGGCGATCAACCCTATCCCGATCCCGATGCGCGCGGCGCCTTCATCGGCATCACCGGCGACAGCTCGCCGGGCGCCCTGTTCCGCAGCGTGCTCGAAGGCCTCTGCCTCTCTACCCGCCTCGCGCTCGACCATCTGGGCGCGGTGCCGGGCGTCAATGCGATCACCCGCATCCGCGTCATCGGCGGCGGCACGCGCAACGAACTGATGATGAAGATCAAGGCCAGCGTCTATGGCCGGCCCCTCGAAGTGACGACGCTCGGCGAAGCGACCTGCCTCAGCGCCGCGATATTGGGCGGACTGGGCGCCGGCGTCTTCGCCTCGATCGCGGACGCGCGGACCCAAATGGCGGGAAGCCTGGGCCGGCTACGCATCGTCGAGCCCGAGCCCTTTTGGCAAGAGCGCTATGAGGAGCTCTACCGCACCGCCTATGCCGGGCTGCCCTCGGCGCTCGCGACCAGCCATGACGCGCTCGCCCGGTTTCGCGACCGCGCATAAAAGAAGCGCCGGGCGGTCAGACCCGGCGCAGTCCGGGGAGTATCAGCATTTTTTGTCGATCAGGCGGCCTTGAACATCGCCTTCTTGAGCGGCTCCTCGGTCACCATCCGATCTTCCTCGAGTGAACGGAACGGCTTGAGCCCCAGCTTCTGCAATTCGCCGTGATAGGCGCGCACCGCCTCGTCGGGCGAGAGCGTGCCGTCGGTGACCTGGCGCATGAAGGTGAGCAATGTCAGAGGCGCCTCCGCCTGGTTGATCTTGCGGCCGAACAGCGCCACGCGGGCGCCATAGCGCTCGGCCTGATGCAGCAGTTCGAACGTGTCGCGGTTGGTGCCGGCGCCGCCGCCCAATATGCCGATGACCAGGCTCGGATCATAGGTCGCGAGCTCGTCCAGCGCCTTGGGGCCGTTATAGACGATCTTCAGGAACTGCGGCCGGTCCGCCTTCATCACGGCGGCGAGGCAGCGCAGGATGCAGTCGTTGATATATTCGCCGAGATGCTCGCGCTCCATGGTGTGCGGCACGTTCGGATTGAACACTTCGAGGAAATATTTGAAGCCGTTCGCCGCCGCCTCGGCGCGGAAGGCGCCGAAGGCCTCGAGCGTGCGCAGATCGGCATCGACGTCGTTCATCAGGGTGATGGAATAGAGGCCGAGATCGGTGCCGTAGATCTTCCTCGGTCCCTTGATGGGGGCCGCCGCATTGTACATCACGCGCGGGAGGCTCGCGGTGCGGAAGGGGCGCGAGGCCTCCTTGTGATAGGTGCCGTGGCGGATGAGGCCCCAGCAATCGGTCGTGTCGTTGGCGCGGATCGCGGGCTTCACCTTGCTCTTCTTGAACACGCCGCGCTCATGCAGCACTTCCAGGTTGGACGCCGAAACCAGCATGACGTCGACGATGCCTTGCTTCACCACGGCCTCGATATCGTCGAGGAATTCGACGCGGGTCTTGCCCCGGAGCCGCGTGCCGTCGGAGCTGCGCTTGGGTGCTGCGCCGAGGACGCCCGCCCCCATGTCACCGTCCTTGGCGTCGGCGATGATGAAATCCGAGCGCTGGTATTTCCCGGCTTTGATGCGCGCGAGCTTTTCATCCAGTTTCGTGGTCATGGACCGATCTCCAGGGGTGATGGGCTTCCATATCATTCCGGCCAGAAATGAGCAATAAATATCAACCAATTCCAATATCTGTCATATTCGAGAATGGATTTTCTATTACCCATTTGATTTTGAATGATAAAAATCAAAACCTAAACTTCCAAAATCTTTCAATATGTTGACAGATGCCTGAATTTGATCCTCTATGCTCAGCATGGGATTCGACGCGCATCCATGACCAATTGGAGCGGCCAATATCAGGAGCTCATCGCGGACATCCCGCACATCGCGGCGACCGCGCCGCTCATGCTCTTCGGTCTCAGCGCCTGCGTCGATGCCCGTCTCTTCGCACATGACCTGGCCCCGCTCTTCACGCCCGGCGCGCCGCCCAAAGCACGTGCTTTCGGCACGATGGTGAAGGACCGCGCCCGGCGCGGCATTGGTGGTGAGGTTCGGGCCGACTGGCCGGAAGGTCCAGCTTGGCTTGCCCAACATGTGCCCATCACTTACGCGCTCGGCGGCACCGGCCCGCAAGCCGCCTGGTCGCTGGCGGCGATCGGCGCCCGCGCCTTGATCGCGCTCGAGGACCGCAGCGCCCACAAGCTGAAGCAGGTGCATCCCGACATATTGATCGCCGAGCGCGGCCAGGCGCGTCGCGCCGCGGAGATCGCGCCCCGCGGCCCCCGCCAACCGGAGATATTCATCATCGAATATACCGCCGGCCAGGCGATCGATGACGTCACCCCCACGCGCTCGTCGCGCATCATCGTGCGCTTCCATGATCCCGGCCTCGAGCATGACGCCGAATTCGAGACGCTGAGCGTGACGCTCGCGCCGCAAGCGGGCGCCGGGCTGATCTCGGGCTTCAACTCCATTCCCCATGACAAGATCGACACAGAGGTGGCGCCCGTCCGGCAGATGGTCGAACGCTGGCGCGCCGCGGGGGTCGGCAAGGTCCATCTCGAGCTCGCGGGCTACGACACGCCGCGCCATCGCGACCGGGTGATCGACAGGCTTCGAGGCGCCATCACCTCTCTCGGCATGAGCCATTCCGAATTTCTCCAGCTCATGCCCGCAACCTCCGATCTCGCGAGCGACATGAGCGATCTCGGGGAGAGGCTCGGCCTCGATCGCGTCTGCGTGCATGCCGACCATTGGGCGGCGGCCGTCACGCGCCTCGATCCGGAGGAGGAACGCCGCGCTCTGCTGATGGGCTGCCTCCTCGCCGGCACGCGGGCGGTTCACGGTATTCCCGCCTGCCCCGCGGCCATCGACCAGCAGGCGACATTCACGGACCCACCCTTCCCCCTGGCGGCGCGGCGCGGGGCCTGGTCCTTTCAGTCCTGCGCCTCGCTTTATCTGGCGCATCCCCAGGCGACCGTCGGCCTCGGCGACAGCTTTACCGGCGGATGCCTCCTGATGCTCGGCCGACGGAACACCGCACAAATCACCTCCACGGGACCACGTCATGGACACACCGTCGAAGCGGGTTGAGATCATCCCGGCCAAGCGCCGCGCGATGATCCTGGAGCGCCTGCGGCGCGACGGGGCGGCCTCGATCCTCGAGCTCGCCGAGACGATCGGCGCTTCCGCCTCGACCATCCGCCGCGACCTCGAGCAGCTGACCGAAGGCGGCTATCTCGAGCGCACCCATGGCGGCGCCCTCTTCGTGCCGCCGCTGCAGGCGACCTTCGAGCACGAGCCGTCGCTCAATGCGCAGCTCCAGCACCGGCAGAAGCGCGCCATCGGCGCGCTCGCCGCCTTGCGCATCAATCCGCGCGAGAGCGTCATCTTCGACACCGGCTCGACCGTGCTCGAGGCGGTGCGCGCGGCAGCCGAGCGCCGCATCCCGCTGACCGCCGTGACCAACAGCATCGAGACCGCGAGCCTCGCCGCCGCCTGCCCCGACTGGCGGGTGATCGTGCCGGGCGGCACGGTGCGCCAAGGATCGCAGATGATGGTGGGCGAGCCCGGCGTGAGCTTCTTCGGCACCCTCCATGCCGACCTCTGCCTCATCGGCGCCTATGCCGTCACCGGCCGCATCCTCACCGACGCCTCACTCGAGGTCGCCGCCCTCAAACGCGCCATGATCGGCGCGGCGCGGCGGGCGATCCTGCTCGTCGACAGCACGAAGTTCCGGGCGCCCTCCTTCTCGGCCTTTTGCGACATCGCGGCCATATCGGAAGTCATCACCGATGACGGCGTGGACGAAGAGCAGCTCGCGGCGCTGCGCGCCCTCGACGTCAAGGTGACCGTCGCCCATGCCGGCGCCGGCGGCGAATAGCTCTCAACATCCTCATGCTGAGGCGGCCGCGAAGCGGCCCTTGAAGCATCCTTCAGGATAGTGCAGCACCTTCGAGGCTCGCTTCGCTCGCGCCTCAGGGTGAGGATTTTGGCTCGACCCGCTTGATCTCGATGACGAAATCGCGCGGGCGTCCGTCGCCGCCATTGGTCGGATAGCAGTCATCCGGACAGGCCGAGACGATGATGATGGCGTCGCGGCGCAGGCGCAAGGTGACGCGGCCGTCGGGAATATAGGGCGGGCGGGCATAGTCGATGGCGCCGTCCTCCCTGACCTTGGCGCGCATGAACAGGTTCCACGGCGAGGGCACGAAGGGAATGGCGAGCCCCGCCGCCTCGACCGCCGCCCGGAAATTGCCGGCGCAGCTCGGGTGGCCGGCGGGGCGGCCGAACTTCTTGTACATCTGCGGATTGCACGGTGCGATCAGCGTGTCGTGCAGGCCGCCCGTCGTGTCCGCCACATAATCGAGCACCGGCGCGTAAAGGTCCGAGATCAGCACGTCGCCCGGCGCGAAATAGATCTTGCTCAAGACCTCGCGGCAATGTTCGAGCGAGAGATATTCCTGCGGCGACGATATCGGCAGGCACCAGAAGTCGACGACCTGGGTGCCGCTGACATTGACGACGGCGACCTCATCGCCGGCCTTCACCGGCACGGCGGCGCCCTGTCCGGCCAGGACCGTGACCGTCTCCACCCCACGCGTTTCCATCTTCAAAGATCTTCCTTTCTATTCAAAATCTTACATCCGTTCCTGAAGAAACTGATTCAACTGAATGACGCGCCGTTGCGACGGGCCTCGCTTGTGCCGAATCTCCCCTTGTGAAAGATTTAGCGCAAGGCGGCTTTTCCTCGGAGGCGACATCATGGCCACGCAGACGGATACCAAGCCCGGCTTACCCACACTGCCCGGATTGCATGCTCTCGCCCGCAACTGGTGGCTCCTGCTCCTGCGCGGCATCGCCGGCATCATCTTCGGCGTGCTGGCCTTCATCTGGCCCGGCATCACGCTCCTGACGCTGGTCATCTTCTACGGCGCCTATGCCCTGATCGACGGCATCTTCGCCATCGGCGCCGCCGTCCGCGGCGGCGAGGCGCAGTCGCGCTGGTGGCTGATCCTGATCGGCGTCCTCGGCATCGCCGCCGGCCTCCTCACCTTCCTGTGGCCGGGCATCACCGCCCTCGTGCTGGCGCTCTTCATCGGCGCCTGGTCGCTGATCCACGGCATCTTCGAGATCGTCGGCGCCATCAAGATCCGCAAGGAGATCGACAATGAGTGGTGGCTCATCCTGTCGGGCGCGCTCTCGGTGATCTTCGGCCTGGTGATGCTGATCATGCCGGGCGCCGGCGCCCTGGCGCTGGTCTGGGTCATCGGCGCCTATTCGATCATCTTCGGCGCGCTCTTCATCGGCTTCGCCTTGAGACTCAAGAAACACAGCCATGGCGGATAGGCCGGCCGCACGAAATCGGCAACCGCCTGACGAACCTCCTTGCCTCATGAGGCCGCAGGCGGCAGCCTTTCAACCAGGCCCCTCGCCCGCGAGCAGGCGGAGCGCGAGCAGAAGACACGCGAATGGATCGCGCAGGGGAGGACGTTGCAGAACCTGCTCGCGGAATTCGGCCGGCTCTAAAGATCGGACCAATGCCCTCACCCTGAGATGCGAGCGTAGCGAGCCTCGAAGGGTATGCTCCAGCGCTCTCGTTCTATCCTGAAGGATGAGGGCCGCTTCGCGGCCATCTCAGCATGAGGGGGTGAGAGCGGCGCCATCTTCGCTTTTTTTGAAGCACGCCACCAGAATTTAGTATTTGGCCTATCCAGCCCCGTCCCGTAGCCTCACTCCATCTTAAAATCGGTGTGAGAGCGATGATACGGACGGGTGAACAATATCGCGAAGGCCTGCGCGACGGGCGCGACGTGTGGATCGACGGCGAGCGGGTGAAGGACGTCACCCGGCATCCCGCGCTCAAGCCGATCATCGACATCCGGGCGCGCATGTATGACATGCAGCATGACAATGAGCATGCGGCGACCCTCATTTATGGCGAGAACGGCCACAGCCATTCCATCTTCAACCGCCTGCCCAAGGTGCAGCAGGACTGGCACGACAAATGGAAGGCCGTCGACACGGTCATGCAGGATATCGGCGGCGTCGTCACCCGCGTCGGCGACGAGACGGTCGGCGAGATGTGGTCGCTCTATGACGGGCGCGACGTCCTCAACGACATCGACCCGCAATTCTCCGAGAACATCACCCGCCATATCCAGCGCGTGATCGAGACCGACGTCTTCCACGTCTCGGCCAATACCGATCCCAAGGGCGACCGCTCCAAGCCGCCGCAGGACCAGGATCCCGACATGATGGTCCATGTCGTCAAGGAGACCGACCAGGGCATCATCGTGCGCGGCGCCAAATACGAGACGGCGGCGGGCTATGCCGACCAGGCCTTCCTCAAGCCGGCGGTCGGCGCCTGGACCAGCGAGAAGCTCTCCAACTATGCCGTCGGCGGCATCGTCAAGATGGGCGCACCCGGCGTCAAGATGATCGCGCGCTCGGGCTTCGCCGGCCGCGGCTCCATCGACGACTATCCGCTCGCCAACCGGTTCGACGAGGTCGACTTCCTGATGGTGCTCGACAATGTCCTCATCCCCTGGGAGGACGTGTTCTTCTATCGCCATACGCGCGCCGCCGCCTATATCCGCGGCACGCTGCATCGCTATTCGGCCTTCCCCTATACGCTGCGCCTCCTCCATGTCGCCGATATGATGATCGGCGCCGCCTTGTGGAACGCCAAGCAGACCGGCCTCGACAAGCTCCAGGCGGTGCGCGAGAAGCTGGCCGAGCTCGTCTGCTATCGCGAAGGCATCAACGCGCATCTGACCGCTTCGATCGCGCTCGCCGAGAAGAGCCCCGGCGACCTCCTGATGCCGCACCAGTCCATTCTCTATGCCGGGCGCATCCATGCCTGCGCGAACCTGCCGCAGATGATGCATATCGCGCGCGAGCTGTGCGGCGGGCAGATCTGCGTCACACCCAATGCGGCCGCCTTCGGCAACGGCGAGTCGAAGGACTGGCTCAAGAAGTTCTACAGCCTCAATGAGAACTGGCAGGCCGAGGACCGCCGCAAATTGCTCGCCTTCGCCCGCGACCTGCTCAATTCGGACTATGCCAATCACCGGCTGACCTTCGTCCAGTTCGCGCAGTCGCCGCATTTCGTCCACCTCGCCCATGTCTACAACGCCTTCGATTTCTCAGGCCCCCTCGACTTCGTGCGCAAATCGGCCCATCTCTCCGACCGCGTGAACGGCTCGCTGTGAGGCGGGCCAATGGACCCTGAGCGTTCCATGGACAGACTGGACGCCACACTCGCCATTCTCGACCGGCTAGTCGGCTTTCAGACCGTCAGCGCGCGGTCCAATCTCGACCTCGTCGATTATGTCGAGGAGCTCCTGGCGCGCCGGGGCATCAAGGCGCGGCGCATTCCGGATGGGACGGGCCGCAAGGCCTCGCTTCTCGCCACCATCGGCCCCGCCGACCAAGCGGGCATCGTGCTTTCGGCCCACACCGACGTCGTGCCGGCCGAGGAACCGTCATGGTCGAGCCCGCCCTTCACGGCGACCAGGTGCCAGGACCGCATCCATGGCCGCGGCGCCTGCGACATGAAGGGCTTCATCGCCTGTGTGCTCGCGCATGTCGATGACTTCCAGCGCGCCGCCACGCGGACACCGGTTCATCTGGCCTTCTCCTATGACGAGGAAGTGGGCTGCCGCGGCGCGCCGGATCTCGTCGGGGCCGCGGCGGCGCTGCCGGTGCGCCCGGCTTTGTGCATCGTCGGCGAGCCGACATCGCTCAGGGTCGTCTCGGCCCATAAGGGCAAGGTCGCGCGCCGCATCCTGATCACCGGCCGGACCGGCCATTCCGCCATGCCGCATCGCGCCGCCAACGCCGTCATCACCGCAGCCTGCATCGTGACCGAGCTCGACGACATGGCACAGGAGCTCAGCCGCCGCGTCTATGACGGCATCGCTTTCGATCCGCCCTACAGCACGCTGCATGTCGGCTCGCTCCATGGCGGCACCGCGCTCAATCTGGTGCCCGACCAGGCGGTGATCGAGTTCGAGATCAGGAGCGTGCCCGATGCCGATGTCGAAGGCCTGCTCGGGCGCATCGACGCGCTCGTCGCCGAGCAGCGACAATTGCTCAGGCGCGCCGCCCCCGAGGCCGATATCGTGATCGAGGACGTCTCCGCCTATCCGGGCCTCGCGCCCCTATCCGATGGGTCGGCGGCGAGGGCCGTGGCGGAGCTCGCCCAGGTCGCCTGGGGCACGGAAACCGTCAGCTTCGGCACCGAGGCCGGGCTCTACAGCGAGGCCCTGATCCCGACCGTCGTCTGCGGGCCCGGCGACATGGCGCGCGCCCACAAGGCCGATGAATGGATCGGCGTCGACGAGCTCGCCGGCGCCAGCCGCATGATGGCGCGCCTCGCCCGCAAGCTCGACCGTCCCATCGCCGAATGGATGGCGCCGGCATGATGGTCAGCACTCTTCCTCAAGCATTCCAAGCGCATATCGATGTTGACGACATACGGAAGTATCGGCGCAGAGGAGCACCCTCATCCGGCCTGTCGGCCACCTTCTCCCGCAAGCGGGAGAAGGGAAAACTTCGTCCACCACCCAACAATCTTCACCTTCATTTTCCACCGGAGCATCATCATGATCCATAAGCGTCTCAGGCCCTTCAACACCAAGGACACCTATCCCGAGCAGAAGCTCGACAACGACCTCTCGCAAGGCGTCGTGGCCAAGGGCACGATGGTGTTCCTGCGCGGCCAGGTCGCCCAGGACCTCGACACGCGCAAGAGCGTGCATGTCGGCGACGCCGCACTGCAGACACGCAAGACCATGGAGAACATCAAGCTGCTGCTTGAGGAAGCCGGCAGCGAGATGGCCCATGTCTGCCGCATCGTCGTCTACCTCACCGACGTGCGCCATCGCGAGGCGGTCTATCGCGAGATGGGGAGCTGGCTCAAGGGCGTGTTCCCCTGCTCCACCGGCCTCGTGATCACCGCACTCGCGCGGCCCGAATGGCTGGTCGAGATCGAAGTGACCGCCATCATCCCCGACAAGGGCTGAGCGCCGCCATGACCTTCTCCATCTCCGCCCGCTGCGCCAAGACCGGCATGTTCGGCATCGCCGTGTCCTCGTCGAGCCCCTGCGTCGCGGCGCGCTGCGCCCATGCGCGGGCCGGCGCCGGCGCGGTCGCGACCCAGAACATCACCGACCCCATGCTGGGTCCCAAGGGCCTCGATCTCCTGGCCCAGGGGCTTTCCGCGCAGGAGGCGCTGGCGAAGCTTCGCGCCGAGGCCCGTCATATCGACTATCGCCAGCTGGCGCTGGTCGACCGCGCGGGCGGCACTGCCGCCTTCTCGGGTGCCAAAACGCTCGGTACCCACCGCACCGCCGAGGCGCCGAATGTCGTCACCGCCGGCAACCTCTTGAAGACCACCGATATTCCGCAAAAGATGATCGACGCCTTCATGGCCGACGAGCAGGCCGCCTTGGGCGACCGGCTGATCGCCGCGATGAAAGGCGCGCTCGCCGCCGGCGGCGAGGAAGGCCCGGTCCATTCGGTCGGCATGCTCCTGGTACGCGATGTCGGCTGGCCGGTCGCCGATCTCCGCGTCGACTGGCACGAGACCGACCCGATCGGCGAGCTCGCCCGCCTGTGGCAGCTGTGGCATCCGCAAATGGACGCCTATGTCACCCGCGCGCTCGACCCGTCGACGGCGCCGAGCTACGGCGTGCCCGGAGATCGGTAGCTCCTCAGCCATTGAACCCCCCTCCACTCCTGGCCTAAACTCCTATCGTGAGGAAAGTGACGGCCAGCCGAGGGGGAAAAGCGTGAGCAAGGGGGATCCCAGCCGCTCGCCCCTGCGTTTCACCTTGCGCCAGCTCCTCTATTTCGTGGCGGCGGGCGAGACCAAAAGCGTCAAGCTCGCGGCCGAGCGGCTCAACATCTCGCAGCCCTCGATCTCGACGGCGATCGCCCAGATCGAAGAGGAGTTCGACCTGCAGCTCTTCGTGCGCCACCATGCCCAGGGCCTCTCCCTCACCCCCGCCGGCGAGCGCTTCCTGCAGGCCGCCAAGACGCTGCTCGACCAGACCGAGGAACTGCACAATGTCGCCGACGAGGTCGCGGGCTCAATCAGCGGCCCCTTGAACATCGGCTCTTTCCGTACCTACGCGCCGCTCATCATCTCGGAAGTGTGCAAGGGCTTCCTCGATCAGTATCCGCGGGTGAAGCTGCACGTCTCGGAAGGCGACGAAGCCCAGCTCATCACCCGGCTGCGCCGGGCCGAGATCAGCGTCGCCATCACCTATTCGCAGCACATCCCCGAGGACGTCGCCTTCGAGCCCCTGGCGGAAATGCCGACCTATGCCCTCCTGCCGGCCGACCATCCGCTGGCGAAGAAAGGCCCGGTCCAGCTGAGCGCGCTGGCCGACCTGCCCTTCATCCTGCTCGACCTGCCGCTCAGCCGCGAATATTTCATCTCGATCTTCATGCGCGAGAACCTCACCCCCAACATCCTGACGCGCTCGGAATATCCGGAAGCGATCCGCAGCTATGTGGCGAGCGGCTTCGGCTATTCGCTGCTCACCGCCCGCCCCCTCAACAAGGCGGCGCTCAACGGCAAGCCGCTCGCCTATGTGCGGCTCGCCGGCGACCACCCGCCCATGGTGCTGGGCATGGCGACGCTCAAGGGCCTGCGCAAGACCAGCGTCATGCAGGCCTTCGAGATCCATTGCCGCGGCGTGATCTCGACCGACCGGACGCCGGGCATGGCGCCGCTCGGCTGATTCCCCTAAAGCTTGGCGGCTATTCCGAGTCGAGCCGCAGCACACAACAAGGAGCCGAGGTGAGCCGTTTCCTGATCGAGGGTCGTCAGCCGATTTCGGGGACGATCGAGCCCAAGGGCAGCAAGAATGCCGCGCTGCCCGCCATCGCCGCCACCCTCCTCACCGACGAGGCGGTCACCCTGACCCGGCTTCCCGACATCGCCGATGTGCGGGTCATGGCCAACCTGGTGCAGGAGCTGGGGGCGAGCGTCACCAGCATCGCCGACAACCGGGCCACCTTCACGGCGGCTTCCATCCGCAACTCCGTTCCCGACCGCGCTTTGTCGCAGCTCATCCGTGCTTCCTTCCTCCTGGCGGGGCCGCTCCTCGCCCGCACCGGCAGCGCCACCCTGCCGCGGCCCGGCGGCGACCGCATCGGCCGGCGCCCGCTCGATGCCCATATCCTCGCCTTCCAGGAAATGGGGGTCGAGGTCGAGATCTCGCCCGACAGCTACCGCCTGACCGCGCCCAGAGGGCTCAAGCCCGCCGACATCTTCCTCGTCGAGATGAGCGTGATGGCGACGGAGAATGTCGTCATGGCGGCGGTGCTGACCCCCGGCACGACCCATATCCACAATGCCGCGAGCGAGCCCCATATCCAGGACCTCTGCCGCCTGCTCATCGCCATGGGCGCCCATATCGAAGGCGTCGGCTCCAATGTGCTCACCATCACCGGAAAAGACTCGCTGCATGGCGCGACTCATGAGCTCGGCCCCGATTATCTCGAGGTCGGAAGCTTCATCGGACTCGCCGCCGCGACGGGCGGTGACCTCGTGATCCGCAACTGCCGGCCGCGCGAGCATCGCATGACCGCTATCGCCTATGGCCGGCTCGGAATCCAATGGGAGGTCAAGGGTGAGGACATCCATGTGCCGCGCCATCCCAAGCTCGAGATTCAGGAGGACTTGCATGGGGCGCTGACCAAGATCGACGACGGCCCGTGGCCGGCCTTCCCGGCCGACCTCGTGTCGATCGCCCTCGTCGTCGCGACCCAGGCCGCGGGCACGATCCTCATCCATGAGAAGATGTTCGAAAGCCGCCTGTTCTGGGTGGACAAGCTGATCGCCATGGGGGCGCGCATCATCCTGTGCGACCCGCATCGCGCCGTCGTGGTCGGCCATTCGCATCTTTTTGCCCAGCGCCTGTCGAGCCCCGATATCCGCGCCGGTATGGCCCTCGTCATCGCCGCTCTGTGCGCCGAAGGCCAGAGCGAGATCCAGAATGTCGAACAGATCGACCGCGGCTATGAAAAGCTGGACGAGCGCCTCAGGGCGCTCGGCGCCAAGATCGAGCGGGCGGACTGATCTCCCTCGCGCATTCTCCCCCTTCCTCCGCGAGCAGGGGAAGGAGAACATTCACTCCATCCGGAACAGGCTTCGGCATTCGGCGGCGAAAGCCTCCGCCGCCGGGCTCAGGCGCACATTTGCGCGCCGCGCCAGCACGACCCGGCTCGGCGCGACGGGCTCGGCGAGCGGGCGGGTGACGAGAGCTGCGCCATCATAGGACATCGACGCCGCGGGCTTGGTCGATAGGAGGCTATAGCCGAAGCCAGAGCCCACCATGCCGCGCACCATCTCGAAGGATGCGCTGCGGAAGCGGATCTGCGGCACGAGGCCCTTGCGGCTGAACAGCGAGAGGAAATAATCGCCGCTCGGCGGCGGCTCGAGCAGGATCATCGGCTCGGCGGCGAGCGTCTCGAGCGAAAGCGCCGGCCGGCGCGCCAGCGGATGGCCTTCGGCCAAGAGCACATAGGGCTGCAATTCGGTCAAAGGCTCGGTCGCGATCTGGTCGCCGAGATTGAGGTCATACAGCAAGGCGAGATCGACATCGCCCGATTTCACCGCTTCGAGCACCCGGCGGTGATCGCCCTCGACCAGCTTGAGATCGACCTCGCGGCCTCCGGTCGCGAGCCGGCGCAGGACCTTGGGCACGACATAGGGACCGAAGGTGTGGAAGGCGCCGAGCTTGACGGTCTCGGCGCCCACGGCATTGCCGCCGCGAAAACTGTCGAAGCGCGACGGCGTGCCATAGGCGCGGTTGGCATAGATCAAGGGCGAGCCCGTATCGGAGGCGAAAATCTCGGCGACGCTGCCCACGATCACATAATGGGTACCGATCTGCTGGGCCGAGAGGATGCGGCAGTCGAAGGCCGCCAGCGCGTCGACGACACGCGGCGCGCCGGTGGTGAGCGTCGTCCAGCCGGCGCAGGAGAACTTGTCGCCGTCGGCCGTCCTGACGCGGCCGGCGAAGCAGTCGGATACGAAGGACTGGTCGTCGCGCAGGACATTCACGCAGAAGACGCCGTTCGCGATGATGGCCTGGACCGCCGGGCTCAGATGATGGATGCAGACGAGCAAGGTCGGCTGCGACGTATCGGCCGAGACCGACGACATGGCCGAGACGGTGACGCCATGGCGCCCCGCGGGCCCGTCGGTGGTCACGACATTGACCGTGCAGGCGGCGAGCCCCATGCCGTTCAGGAAACGCTGGCGCAAGTGCGGATCGGGCAGGCTCTCGGCAGGCTGGGCCAATTGTCCCTCCTTCGGGCGTCCTTATCCTTCCCCCTTGTGGGGAAGGTGGCTCCCCGGCGTGAGCCGGGGAGCCGGATGGGGGTGATGCTTCAAGACAGAAGTACCGCAAGAAGAGTGATCGACACTGCCCGACCCCCACCCCGCCCTTCGGGCGGACCCTCCCACAAGGGGAGGGATAAGAGATGTGAATATGTCAGCTTCGGATGAGACGAGTATTGGCCGGAGGAGCGCTTCTGGAAAATATTAGTTTCCGGCGCGCTGCTTCATCTAAATTGATGCATGATTGGGCCTGGGCAAGTGCCGACCGGCATCTCACGCCGTCTCCGGCTTGCCGGGTGGTTTGGCGCTTCCCGACGCCGGCGATCCCGCCGGTTGCGGCCGCGAGGGCCCCAGACTGCCTTCCCACCGGCTCAGCCTTTGCAGCGCGATCTCCTTGCGCTTCTCGAACCGCTCCAGCTCCCGGTAGATGTCGGTGACGTAATCGATATGATCGCGCATGGCTTGCTTGGCGCGCGCCGCATCGCCTTCGACGATGGCGTTCAGGATCGCGCCATGCTGCTCGAGGATCCGCTCGCGCCCGTCGGTCCGGTGGAACAGCATCAGCCGGCTGTTCAGGAATTCCTGCTGCATGAGCTCGCGCATCGACTGCGAGATATGAATGAAGACGATGTTGTGGGTCGCTTCGGCGATCGCCATGTGGAAGTCGACGTCGAGGCGCGCCTCCTCATTGACATCTAGCTCGTCATGCACGGCCTTCATCCGCTCGTAGATCAGCGAGATGACCTGCAGATCGGGCGGCGTCGCGCGCAACGTCGCCAGCGCCGCGGCGCTGCCCTCGAACTCGGCGCGATACTCCATGAAATCCAGATGCGCGTCGGGACTGTCCTTGAGCAGTGCCGCGAGCGGATCGCTCATCTGCTTTCCGATGATCTGGTTCACAAAATTTCCTCCACCTTGTGTGGTGCGGATCAGCCCGCGATCGGCCAGGTCCTTGAGCGCCGCGCGCAGGACCGAGCGGGAGACGGTGAGCTGCCTGGCCAGCTCGCGCTCGGGCGGCAGCCTTTCCCCCGGCCCGACGATTCCGTTGAGAATAGCTTCCTCGATATGCCGGGTGACCAATTCCCATGTCATCCGGTTCGGCACCGGCGTCAGCCAGAATGTCGCTTTCGATACACTCATAGGTTTTGGATTAAAAAATAGACCATATAAGAACATACATTGTCGTGGAGTCCAAAATCCAAGGTTGAATCTTCATTGTAAGTGTTTCCTGTGAAGAATCCGGCAAATTTCAGGGCGGCAAACTCACGCACCTTCCAACAAGAGGTTTACAAAATAGACCAATTGACTACCTTGGTGCCCTAAACTGGGAGGACATAGCAATGCGAAAATTTGCGGCCACGGTGCTTGCGGCATTCTTGGCGATCGCGGCGCCACAGGGCGCCTTTGCTCAGGAGAAAGCCGTCGCCATGAGCTTCGGCGGCTCCACCATCGAGCTGTGGAACGACATCATCAAGCTGATGCGTCCGGCCATCGAGAAGGAAGGCTACGAGCTCATCACCCATGACCCGCAGTTCAGGGTCGAGCAGCAGGTGCAGGACTGGAAGGCGTGGATCGCGCAAGGCAAGGTCGCCGCCATCATGGGCTGGCCGATCAACGCCGATGCGCTGATCCCGGTCACGAAACAGGCGCAGGATGCCGGCATCCCGGTGATCGGCTATGCGGCGGAATGGACCGGCGTGTCCGCGTCCATGCTGACCACGCCCGAGCAGGATGGGCGCGACTATGCCGCCTATGCCGTGAAGTGGATCAAGGAGAAGTTCGGCGACGACCCGGTGAAAGTGGCGGTGATGAGCGACGAGCAGAACGATCTCACCCGGCTCAGGGTCGAGGGCATCGTCAAGGAGCTGACGGAGAAGACCCCGAAGGCCCAGATCTTCAAGCTCTCACCGGCGATCAGCCGCGAAGAGGGCTTCAACGCGGCCAAGCAGCAGATGACCGCTCATCCCGACACGCGCGTATGGCTGTCCTTCTCGAACGAGAACATCAAGGGCGCCTACAAGGCGTTGATCGACAGCGGCATCGCCAAGGACGATCCGAGCTTCTACATGTCCGCGATGGACGTGACCAACGAGGACCTGGACATCATCAAGGTCCCGAACGGCATCTACCGCATGGCCTTCGCCTTCAGGAGCGAAACCCTGGCAAAGGCGAACACGACGCTCTTGATCGCCGCCGCCAAGAAACAGCCGCTCGAGAACATCTTCGTGCGTCCCGAGCTGGTCACGCCCGAGACCGCGGACAGCTTCTACGTCGGCAAATAGCAATACCCTGAAAGCTCAGGTCGCGTGATGGACATGGACCAAAGCCGCGGCGTCCCGAAAGATGCCGCGGCTCCGATACTTGTGATGGAGGGCATCCACGTTCATTTCGGCGGGATCACTGCCCTGCATGATGAGGCCTTTTCCGTCGCTCCCGGCGAGATTATCGGACTGCTCGGGCACAATGGCGCGGGCAAGTCCACGCTGGTGAACGTGGCTACGGGCGCCGTCCGCCCGCAGCGCGGCAGCATGACGGTCAATGGCCGCGGAACCGTTGCCTTGGGCGATCCGCGCGAGATCGAGCGCGCCGGCATCAAGGTCATCCATCAGGAGCCCGCTCTGGCCGAAACGCTGTCGGTCGCCGACAATATCACCCTGGGCCGGTCGGCGGAGCGGCTTTCGCCGAACAAACGCCGGGACTACGCGCGCCGCGCGCTCGACCTTCTCGGATCCCACATGAATGTGGACCGGCCGGTCGCCTCGCTGGAGTTCGGCGAGAAGCAGATCGTGGACCTGGCGCGCGCGCTTTCGACCGATCTCAAGGTTCTTTTCCTCGACGAGCCGACCGGCGCGCTTGGCCAGCATGAAGCCGACCGCCTGCATGCGCTGCTGCGCAAGCTTGCCGGCCAGGGCCGGGGCATCGTCTATGTATCTCACCGCCTGCGGGACATCATGGAGGTGTGCACGCGCCTCGTCGTGCTGCGGGGCGGCAAGGTGGTTCTGAATCAGCCGGCGCATAAATTCACCGTGGCCGAGCTGTCGGAAGCTCTCGCACCGGGCTTGAAAAAGAGCAAAGAGACGGCGGCGCGCAAGACGGGCGATCGCGCGCTGACGGTCAAGCAGCATGCCCAAGAGCTGGCGTTCCAACGGGGTGAGATCGTCGGGCTGTTCGGCATGGCCGCCGGTCCGCAGTTCACTCTCCTGGAACGGCTGTTCGGAATCGGCGAGCCGGTCCAGGCCACTTTGGGCGGCGCCGCATTCAGGCCATCCGCGCCGCGCGACGCCATTCGACACGGCGTGTACTACGTCAGCGCCAACCGGGAGCGCGAGGGCCTGGTCAAGCACATGTCGGCCCTGGACAATCTCGTGCTGCCCTGGCTCGAGCGGCACAAAAACGGCCTCGCCTACTCGCATGCAAAGGCGGCCGCGGTATTCCGGCGCGCCAAGGACAGCCTGAACATCAGAGGCGGCCACATGGACGGCCCCGTGTCGGCCTTGAGCGGCGGCAACCGGCAGAAGGTGGTGCTCGGACGCTGGATCTTCGGCGACCGTCCCACTGTCCTGCTGCTGTCCCAGCCGACCCAGGGCGTGGATGTGGGCGCGCGCCTCGATATCGCCAACGCCCTGCGGAACCTCACCGAAAGCGGTGTGACCGTGCTCGTCGCCTCTTCCGAGGCGGACGAGATCGAGCTCCTGTGCGACCGGGCCTATACGTGCTTCGGCGACCACTGGCCGGAGTCCGGCGCATCCGCAGGCTGGTCGGAAAACCTTCTGAAATCGCTCGTCGAACAAGTGTCGGTAACTACGGAGACCGCGTGATGAATTTGCACAGGGTGGGATATTTTCTGGCGCGCAACGGCACGTTCATCGGCTGCGTCCTCCTGGTGCTGTTCTTCTACTCTTCCAACAGCAACTTCCTGTCTTTCGTCAATCTCAGGAACATCGGCGAGGCGCTTTCGGCGCTGGGGGTCGTATCGATTCCGCTGGCGCTTCTCGTCATCGCGGGCGCCGTCGACCTTTCCGTGGGCTCGGTCGCGAGCCTGTCGGGCGTGGTCGCCGCCACGGTGATGATCAGCACCGGGTCCGCTACCCTCGGAATTCTCGCCGGCCTGGCGGTCGGCCTCGTTGCCGGAATCATCAACGGCCTCCTGGTGAGCTACTACAAGTTCAACTCGATCGTCATCACGCTGGGCGCCCTTTCGGTATGGGGCGGCCTGGCGCTGCATCTGACCGGCGGCCGCACCGTCGTGGGCCTGCCGGCCTCGTTCACCGAGCTGAGCCTCATCCGGCTGGCCGGCATCCCGCTCGAGGTCTTCATCCTCATCGGCGCGATCGTCTATGGGGCGGTCGCCCTCGGCGTCCTGCCCTATGGTCGGAAGCTCCGGGCCGTCGGCAGCAGCAATCGCGCCGCCTTCCTGATGGGCCTGCCGGTGGAGCGGGTTCAGTTCCTGATGTTCGTTCAGGTCGGCGTCGCGTCGGCGCTGGCCGGCATCATGCTGGCCTCGAAACTGGCGGCGGCCACGCCCATCACCGGCCAGGGCCTGGAGATCAACGCCCTGACCGTGGTGCTGCTCGGCGGCATCGCCTTCACCGGCGGCGTGGGACGGATTTCCGGCGTGCTGGCCGGCTTGTTCTTCGTCGGCATCCTGCGCAACGGCCTCGTCTTCATGAACACCTCGCAGTTCCTGCAGCAAGTGCTCATCGGCCTGACGCTCATCGTGGCCATCGTCTTCGACGAGACCATCCGCAAGTTCGCGCGCAAGGAATGGGAAGAATCCGCTCCGCCCGCGACCTCGCCCACCAAGTGAGCCGGCGGCGGCAAAACATCCAAGAGAGGAGAAAACCATGAAGAGATTTCCCAAGAAGAAGGCAACGATCACCGAGTTCGGCGCGCATATCGAGCCGGGCCTCAAGGTCGATCTCAAGGAACGCTTCGTCATCGAGACGATCGACAACTGGTGGGATCTGCTCGGCGAAAAGGACGCCAAGCCGCGCCCCGGCGACAAGCCCCTGAAAGCGCTGCAGGTGTTCCGGGCCAATCCGGTCGGCGGCCCGGTCTATGTCAACGGTGTCGAGCCCGGTGACACCATCGTCGTCGACATCGAGAAGATCGCCGTCCGCGACTGGGGCTGGACCGGGACCATAAAGAACTTCGGCGAGCTCACCGGCCTCAGCTATTTCGACGAGATCGATGAGGATTTCTCGACGGTCATCCGGCACCATCCGGGCAAATCCGGCACGCTGGACGACGGCTATGCCGTCATGAATGTCGGGCGCGAAGTCCGCTGGCCGCTGGCGCCGTTCTTGGGGGTGATCGTCACCGCGCCGGAACGCGGCATCGAGAACACCGTGACGTCGCAGGGGCCGTGGGGCGGCAATCTCGATGTCAGGGACATTTGCGCCGGCCACAAGATCCACATGAACGCCTCGCATGCCGGCGGACTGCTGTTCCTCGGCGACGTGCATGCCTCGCAAGGCGATTCCGAGCTGACCGGCATCGCCAATGAAACCGCGGCCGAGGTCACGGCCTCCGTGGATGTGATCAAGGGCAAGACGGTGCCGGGCGTGCTGCGCATCGAGAAGCCCAACTCGCTGGTGCAGGTGGATTCGGCGCGCAATTCCGGCAATCAAAGCCGGGCCATAACCAACTGCTTCGTCAACATGATCAAGTGGCTGGTCGACGACTACGGGATGAGCAAGCGCGAGGCCTATCTGCACATGACGGCGAACTCCCTGGTCCGCATCAATGTGTATCAGTGCACGTCGGGTTTCTTCACCTGCGGCGTGGAATTCCCCAAAGAGTGCCTGTAGCCGCCCGGCGCCGGTCTCACAGCGCGTTTGAAGGTCCGCTTTGCCCCGCGCAGAGCGGGCCTTCTTCACATTTGGGCTTGCTTCGCGGGCCAGTCCATGCGATTTGGGAAATCTCAGGATGGCGAGGCGCATGCCGGCTGCCGCCGTCGCGAAACTCCAACGCCACAGGCAGGACGCTTCTCCTAAATTTTTCACCGGTGAAAACCTT
>JBFWNN010000027.1:0-72231 GCA_050251035.1 Parvibaculaceae bacterium | reverse complement strand
GATCAGTCGATTGTCAGGGTCGATGAAGGGCGGGCGGGGTCCGCAAAGCGGCTGGATCGAAGCCGAGAGCGACTTGCTGCAGTGCAGCAATGATCGGCGCCAGAGGCTCGCGATCGACCACCAGCAATCCGACGGCATGCTCGACATCGGGGTTGCTCAAGGGGACGGCGGAAATGCCGGCCGTCGGTCCCAAGGCATCGAGGAAATATTCCGGCATGATGCTGGCGAGGCCGGTGAAGCGGACATTCGACCATAGGTTGATGACCGAGTTGGTCTCGAGCCGGGGCTGCGGCTGGCAATTTGCCGCACGGAAGGCGCGGTCGATGATGCGCCGGTTCTGCATGTTGGGGGTCAGCAGGCAAAGCGGCTCCTGCGCCGCCTCGAACCAGGTGACCGTCTCGCGCCTGGCCAGCGAATGGGTTTCGGCGATGAACAGACAATAGCGCTCGCGATAGAGCGGCGAGGCGACAAGTCCGTCGATCGGCTCGTTGTCGAGATAGGCTATGCCGACATCAATGGAGAAGTCATTGAGCCCGCGCAGGATCTCGGCGGTCGACAGCGAGAAGACGGTGAAATCGACGCCCGGATGCTGGGTCTGCATGGTCTGGGTCAGGAGCGGCGCCATGGGCAGCGCCGAGGGCACGGCCCCGATCACCAGCTTGCCGGTCAGCTCCTCCTTGCGGCCCTTGATCGAGGCGAGCTCCTGCTGCATCGCCTGCCAGTTGTCGAGGATCGTGTGGGCCCATTTGAGCACCCTTTCGCCTTCCGGCGTCAGCCCGTGGAAACGCTGGCCGCGCTCGACGATCGGCACGCCCAGCTCCTGCTCGAGCTGGCGGATGCGGCCGGACAGAGTGGGCTGCGAGATATTACAGGCCTGGGCGGCGCGGGTGAAATGCTTCTCCCGGGCGAGGGCGGCCAGGTAGGTGAGCTGACGGATGTCCATAGACCCTCGATAGCAGATCAGCGACGGTCCAATGAAGAGGGAGCTCGGTTCGAGCGGCGATCGCTCAAACAACCGCTATTCGGCAGCCGCAATGTGCTGCGCGAGCGGGGCGACGCGCGCCGCGCAATATTTGAACTCCGGAATCTTGCCATAGGGGTCGAGCATGGGGTTCGTCAGCTTGTTGGCCGGGCTTTCATTGAAGCAGAAGGGCATGAACACCATGCCGTCGGCGACTTCCCGGTCGGCGCGCAGGATCGCTTCGACCGTGCCGCGCCGGGTCTCTACCTGGACAATGTCACCCGTGGACAGACCGCGCCGCTCGATCTCGTAGGGATTCATCGCGGCAATGCCGTAAGGCTCGATGGCATTGAGGACGCCGGCGCGCCGGGTCATGGCGCCCGTGTGCCAATGTTCGAGCATGCGACCGGTGGTCAATACCAAGGGATAGTCCGCGTCCGGAACCTCGTCGGGCGGCAGCAGATCGGCCGGGACGATGCGGCCGCGCCCGTCGGACGTCGGAAAACCGGAGGTGAAGACGATCTCGTTGCCGGGCACGTCCGGACCGTCGGCCGGATAGATGACCGACTCCTCCTTTTCGATACGCTTCCAGGAGATGTGCTTGAGCGACGGCATGAGACGCGCCATTTCGGCATAGACATCCGACACGTGCTTGTAGTCCCAGTCGAGGCCCATGCGCTTGGCGAGATCGATGATCAGATCGAGATCCTGGCGCGCCTCGCCCGGCAGGTCGAGCGCGGGCCGGCCGACCTGCACCTGCCGGTTGGTGTTGGTATAGGTGCCGAGCTTCTCGGCATGCGCCGAGGCCGGCAGGACCACATCGGCATGCCAGGCGGTCTCGGTCATGAATATGTCCTGCACCACCAGATGATCGAGCTTGGCGAGCGCGGCGCGGGCATGGCTCTGGTCGGGGTCCGACATCGCCGGATTCTCGCCCATGATATACATGCCCTTGATCTCGCCGTCATGGATGGCATCGACGATCTCGACCACGGTCAGCCCACGCTTGGGATCGAGCGCCTGGCCCCAGAAATTCTCGTATTGGCCGCGGATATCGATGTTCTCCACCGACCTGTAGTCGGGATAATACATCGGGATCAGGCCGGCATCGGAAGCGCCCTGGACGTTGTTCTGACCGCGCAGCGGATGCAGGCCGGTGCCGGGGCGTCCGACATGGCCGGTGATCAGCGCCAGAGCGATCAGGCAGCGCGAATTGTCGGTGCCATGCGTGTGCTGCGAGATGCCCATGCCCCAGAAGATCATCGAGCGCTCCGCCTTGGCATAGGTGCGCGCGACGTCGCGCAACACCGCGGCCTCGACGCCGCAGACCTCCGCCATCGCCTCGGGCGAGAAATCCTTGACCTTGGCCTTCAACGCCTCGAAGCCGGAGACATTGGCCTGGATGTACTGCTCATCATAGAGCTTCTCCTCGATGATGACATGGAGAAGCGCGTTCAGCAGCGCAACATCGCTGCCGGCCCGGAAGCGCAGCGAATGGCTGGCGTGCCGCATCATGTCCTGGCCGCGCGGGTCCATGATGATCAGCTTGGTGCCGCGCTTGACCGCCTGCTTGAAATAGGTCGCCGCAACCGGATGGTTGGTGGTCGGGCGGGCGCCGATGACGATGACGCAGTCGGCCTTCATGGCATCCATGAACGGCGCCGACACCGCGCCCGATCCGACGCCTTCCATCAGCGCCGCGACCGAGGACGCATGGCAGAGCCTGGTGCAGTGGTCGACATTGTTGGTGCCGAAGCCCTGGCGGATGAATTTCTGGAACAGATAGGCTTCCTCATTGGAACCTTTGGCCGAGCCGAAACCGGCCAATGCCTTGCCGCCATGCCGAGCGAGGATCGTCTTCAGCCCGCCGGCGGCGCGCTCCAGCGCCTCTTCCCATGTCGCCTCGCGGAACACGGTCAGCGGGTCGACGTCGCGCAGATCCATATCGGCGGCCTTGGGCGCATCGTCGCGACGGATCAGCGGCGTGGTCAGACGCTCGGGCGACATGGCATAGTCGAAGCCGAAACGACCCTTCACACACAGGCGGTTCTCGTTGGCCGGGCCGTTGCGGCCGTCGATCTGGACGATCCTGTTGTCCTTGACCGCAACGCTGGTCTGGCAGCCGACGCCGCAGAACGGGCAGACCGAGTCCACGACCTTGTCGAACTCCTGGATGGCGCGGGTCCGGCACGCCTGGTCCATCAGCGTCTTTTCATAGAGCGCCCCGGTCGGGCAGGCTTGGACGCATTCGCCGCAGGTCACGCAGGTCGACAGCCCCATCGGATCGTCCATGTCGAACACGGGGATGGTGTGGCCGCCGCGCGCGGCCATGCCGATGACGTCGTTGACCTGGACCTCGCGGCAGGCGCGCACACAGGCGCCGCACGCAATGCAAGCGTCGAGATTGACGGCGATCGCCGGATTGGAAATGTCGAAACCAGCCACATGGGCGTCATCGAATTTGGACTCGTACCGGTCGCTGCCGGAAATCCCCATCGACGAGGCCCATTGCCAGAACATCGACCGATTGTCGGGACCGTCGTCGGCCGGGCGCATGTTGCTGGCCAGCAGCTCGAACACCATCCGCCGCGATTTCTCGGCGCGCTCGGTGTCGGTCCGCACCACCATGCCCTTTGCCGGCTTGCGGATGCAGGAGGCGGCCAGCACGCGCTCTCCCTCGATGTCGACCATGCAGGCGCGGCAATTGCCGTCGGGGCGGTAGCCCGGCAGGTCGACATGGCACAGATGCGGAATTTGGGTGCCGGCGCGCTTGGCCACCTGCCAGATGGTCTCCCCCTCGGCCGCCGTGACGGGCTTGCCGTTCAGGGTGAATTCGATCTTGCCCGCCATTCAGAGGTCCTCACGGAAATGCGTCAATAGATGGTTGACCGGATTGGGCGCCGCTTGACCCAGGCCGCAGATGGAGGCGTCGCGCATCACCGCCTCCAGGTCGCGCAGCGCGGCCGCATCGAGCGCACCGTCCTTTTGCAACAAGGCAACCATCTTGCCGGTTCCCTCGCGGCACGGTGTACATTGGCCGCAGCTCTCATGCTCAAAGAATTTCAACAAATTGAGGGTCGCCGCCTTGGCGCTGTCCTTGTCGGAGAAGACGACGATGGCATGCGAGCCGACAAAGGCGCCCTGCTTGGCCAGTTCGCCGCCGAAATCGAGTGGTATGTCGCCCAGCGCGGCCGGCAATATGCCGCCCGAGGCGCCGCCCGGCAGATAGGCCTTGAAAGTGTGGCCGTCGGCCATGCCGCCGCAATGCTCTTCGATCAGTTCGCGCACGGTGATGCCGGCCGGCGCCAGCTTGACGCCGGGGTTCTTCACCCGGCCGGAGACCGACCATGAGCGGATGCCCGGATGACCGGGCTTGCCGAGGCCCGCGAACCATTCCGCGCCTTTTTCGACGATGTCACGTATCCACCAAAGGGTCTCGACATTGTGGTTGAGCGTCGGACGGCCGAACAGGCCGACTTCGGCGATGTAGGGAGGGCGATGACGCGGCAGGCCGCGCTTGCCCTCGATGCTCTCGAGCATCGCGCTTTCTTCGCCGCAGATGTAAGCGCCGGCGCCGCGGCGGAGCTCGACAAAACCCGGCTTCGTAATGCCGGCCTCTTCCAGGGCGGCGATCTCGGTGCGCAGAATCCGCAGCACCGCCGGATATTCGTCGCGGACATAAAAATAGATGCGCTCGGCCGCGACCGCGTGCGCCGCGATCAGCGCGCCTTCCAGCGTGCGATGCGGGTCGCGCTCGAGATAGTCCCGATCCTTGAAGGTGCCGGGCTCGCCTTCGTCGCCATTGATCGACATCAGCCGTGGACCGGGATAGGAGCGCACGAACTCCCACTTCTTGCCCGCGGGAAAGCCCGCGCCGCCGAGGCCGCGCAGCCCCGCGCTTTGCATGGTGGCCATGATCGTCTCGATGGCGAGATCGCCGGCGCGGACTTTGCGGAGCAGCGAGTAGCCGCCTGCTTTCCGGTAAGCAGCGAGGTCCGTGTAGTCCGGAACGACGACCTTGGTGTCGCCGGACTTCGCCATGCGCATCAGACCCGCAACGGTCGCGTGATCGACCTCGCGGTCGCCGATGCGGGCTGCCGGTGCTCCGGCGCAGCGGCCCATGCAGGGCGCGCGCAGGACACGAATGGCGCTCGGGTCGACCCCGGCGGCAAGCTCAGCGACCACGTTTTCGGCGCCCGCCAGCATGCAGCTGATGGACTCGCACACCCTGATCGTCAGCGGCGCCGGCGGTGCCTCATCTTCCTTGACGACGTCGAAATTATCGTAGAACGAGGCAACCTCATAGACCTCGGCCTGCGCCAGCCGCAGCTCCTCCGCCAGCGCCTGCAGATGAGCAGCCGAAAGGCAACCGTATTTGTCCTGAACCAGATGCAGAAATTCGATCAGCAGATCGCGCCGGCGTGGCCTGGCGCCCAGAAGCGCCCTGATATCAGCGAGCGCACGATCATCCAAGGCACGGCCTTTGGGTCCACGATCGCGGCGCCGGCGTTCCTGAATGTTCATGCCTTCACCACTTGACGACAACTCCCGCTCGATGGCCCATAAGCCATCGAACTCCTGCTATAATTTTGTAACTATAAGGAAAAGATGCGCGCTGCACACACAAATTCGCGATCCACGGCCGGCGCATTCGGCCGCATCATGCCGGATTGTCGCGCGACTCTATGTGCTTCTCTATCAGGAATATTATCCGATCGCCGTCGCGCGCAGTGCTCTCGAGGCGATCTCCGGTTTCGCCGATGAGATGGGGAATGTCGATCGCCGACAGGGGATCGGTGCAGTGAACTTCGAGCCGGTCACCGGGTTTGATGGCGCCGAGCGCCTTGCGGGTCTTCAATGCCGGCAACGGACATTTCAATCCGGTGAGATCAAGCCGTGTCGTCGTCATGGATCGGAAAACTATTATGTTCGACAGCGGGGACCAAGCGCAAATCAGAGCAGGCTCGCATAGGGAAGGAAGGCAACAGTCTGGCCGACCTCGACGCTCGTGGTCTCCTCGCGAAGCTCGACGAGGCCGTCGGTTTCGACGAGCGATGACAACAAACCGGCGCCTTCTCGCGGAAACTTTACCGCCTCGATGGGGCCGTCTGCCGTCTTTCGCAGGCTGGCCCGCACATATTCGCGGCGGCCGGCTTTTTTCCTGTAGGAAAAAGCCGCGCGCAGCAGAACGGCGACCGGCGGCCGCAGTGGTGTGCCCGCCAGCGCCAATATGGCCGGGCGCGCGACATGGACGAAAGTGACGAAGCTCGCCACCGGGTTCCCAGGCAGGCCGATGAAGGGCGTTCCGCCGATCACGCCCATGGCGACGGGACGACCGGGTTTGATGCCCAGACGCCAGAAGACAAGCGTGCCGGCGCTTTCCACCGCCGCCTTGACGAAATCGGCCTCGCCCGTCGACACTCCGCCCGAGGCCAGAACCAGATCATTGCCGGCCGCCGCTTTCGCCAGCATCGACGCGGTGGCATTTCGATCATCGGCAAGAATGCCGAGATCCTCGACCGCGCAACCGAGGCGCGCCAGCATGGCCATCAGCATGAAGCGGTTGGAATCGAAGAGTTGCGCCGGACCGCGCGGCGTGCCGGGCGCCACGATCTCATTGCCGGTCGACATGACGGCGACGCGGATGCGCCGACGCGCCTCGACATGAGTGAGACCCAGCGCCGCCGCCAGCGCGACGTCCTGCGGCCGCATGCGATGCCCAGCTTCGAGCACGACCTGTCCGGCCTGAACGTCCTCGCCGGCCGGCCGGACATTGGCGCCGCGCCTCAGGCCGGGCGGCAGGATGACGCTTCCGTCATCTCGCACGCGCACATCCTCCTGCATGAACGCCGTGTCCATGCCGGCCGGCATCGGCGCGCCGGTGAATACGCGCACAGTCTGGCGCGGGGCGACCGACACGGCTGCGGCCGCGCCTGCCTGGACGCGGCCCGCGACCACAAAAGCCTCGCCGGCAGTGGTCGGGATCGCGCCGCCGTCAAGCGCATAGCCGTCCACCGCCGAGTTGGTGAAGGGCGGCAGCGGCAGCGGCGCCACGAGATCGCGCGCCAGCACACGGCCGTCGACCTCGGTGAGCGCCAGGATCTCGCTGCCCTCCACCGCGCCCAGCCGGTCGGTCAGTATCGCCAGGGCCTCATCGACCGGCAGCAAGGGACCGCCAAAGGCAAAGCAATCGTCAGACAGTTGCGCCATGCTCTCCTACCGTTCACCACCGCGACATTCGGGCGACCTATCACTACATAAGGCTGACGCGCGAGCCATTTCGTGCAAACCTTCAAAAACGGATTCCGGCCGCCAGTCAACCTATGGAAGAAACCGACATGGACCACATCAGGGAACAATCCGGCCCGGCCATCATCATGCCCGATCCGCGGGACGCGCGGCTGACCGAGCGCGTGATTGGCATCGACCAGACGGGCGAAGCCGTCGCGACGACGGTGCCGGTCGAGCGCGCGCTGACGCTCTACCTCAATGCGCAGGAGATCGTCACCATGATGACGATCAACGATTATCCGGAGTATCTGGCGCTCGGCTATCTGCTCAACCAGAACATGCTCAAGCCCGACGACGTGGTGAGCGAGGTCGAGTATGATGACGATCTTCAGGTCGCGGTGGTGCGCACCGAGCGCAACACCAACTACGAACAGAAGCTGAAGAAGCGCACGCTGACCTCGGGCTGCGCGCAGGGCACAGCCTTCGGTGATCTGATGGAAGCCGTAGAGGGCATCGAGCTGCCGGCGGCGGAGCTGCGCACCTCCTGGCTCTATCAGATGACTCGCACCATCAACACCATCCCGTCGCTCTATCTCGAAGCCGGCGCCATCCATGGCTGCGTGCTGTGCCGGCAGGGCGAGCCGATCTGCTATATGGAGGATGTCGGACGCCACAACGCCGTCGACAAGATCGCCGGCTGGATGTACCGCCACGGCGTCGATCCTGCCGACAAGATCCTCTACACGACGGGAAGACTCACCTCGGAAATGACCATCAAGACCGTGCGCATGGGCATTCCCATCCTGGTCTCGCGCTCGGGCTTCACCGCCTGGGGCGTGTCGCTGGCCCGTGAGGTCGGGCTGACGCTGGTCGGCCGGGCGCGCGGCAAGCGTTTTACCGCCCTTTCCGGCGAGGCGCGCATCGTCTTCGATCAGGACATCGCAGCCGTCGATGACGAACAGGCGCGGCACGCGCGCAAGGGAGCCGGCAATGACGCGTGAGCCGGTCGACACGGTCGGCGTGATCCTGGCCGGTGGGCTGGCGCGGCGCATGGGTGGCGGCGACAAGCCGATGCGCGAGATCGGCGGGCGGACCATCCTCGACCATGTCGTCGAAAGGCTTGCGCCGCAATGCGACGTTCTGGTTCTGAACGCCAATGGCGATCCGTCCCGCTTTGCCGCCTTCGGCCTGCCGGTGGTGGCCGATACGGTCGCCGGCAATCCGGGCCCACTGGCCGGCGTATTGGCCGCGCTCGACTGGGCGGCGCAGAACCGGCCGGGGACACATTGGGTGGTCAGCGCCGCCGGCGATTGCCCGTTCCTGCCGCGCGATCTCGTCAGCCGCCTGCATGCGGCCCGGCTGCGTGAACATGCCGAGCTTGCGGTCGCCGCGTCCGACGGGCGCACACATCCGGTGATCGGTCTGTGGCAGGTCGCCTTGCGCGACGATCTGCGGCACGCGCTGGTCGAAGAAGACATGCGCAAGATCGATCGCTGGACGGCGCGCTATCCATTGGCCACGGTGACATGGCCGACAGAACCCGTCGATCCGTTCTTCAACGCCAATACGGTCGAGGATCTTTCGGAAGCGGAACGGCTGGCGAAGGCAGCAGGCGTTTAGGCTTCAAGCCGGGCGGAAGCCGGCTTTCTCCAGGGCGTCACGCACCTCGGCCGAATGCAGCGCCTGGAGAAAGGCCTGGACCGCCGGCCGTTCCCGGCGCGCCGAAACCAGCGCGAAATCATAATGCTCCTCGGCGAGCGGGATGAAGCCCAGCTCCGCCGCATGGGCCACAGGCGCGATGGTGACGCCCCAGTCGGCACGCTGCTGCGCCACAGCCGCGGCCACCGCATTGTGCGAGCGCGGCTGGTTCCAATAGCCGCCGGGCTTCGTTCCACCCAGCAGCCGGTCGATGAGAATGCGCGTACCGGCGCCCTGATTGCGGTTGACCATCAGGCAGCCGGGATCGGCGAGGGCCGCCGCGACGGCGTCTGCGACGGACCGGCCCTCGAAACGGGTGTCGCCAGGGCGATAGACGATGCCCTGCATGCGCCGCCAGCCCGGCACCAGATCCAGTCCCGCGCCGAGATAAGAGACATTGTACGTCCCGGTCTTCTCGTCGAGCAGGTGGATCGGCGCCAGATCGCATTCGCCACGGCGGGCCGCCGTCAGTCCGCCGAGGCTGCCGACGGCGAGCGTGCGCGCCCTGAGGCCGGCACGAGCGAGCGGCTCCAGCACGAGGTCGAGCCCGGTGCAATGGCTGCCGATGACGACGAGGTCCGGCAGGCGCAGATGCGGCGAGAACAGCGTAACCTCGGCCGCGCTTTCCGCCGGCAGGTGATCGGCCAGCGCGTCGATGCGCAGGAAGCCGTCGGCCTGCGAAAAGGAGGTGATCGCCCCCGAGCCCTTGCCTGTCGGATAGGCGACCAGCCCGTCTTCACCTTCGATCAGCGACACCATGACGAATTCCGTGCGGCCGAGCTCGGAGGCGATGCGCAGCGGCACCCGCGCCGTGACATGGGTGTCGGCACGCGGCGGCAGGCCGGCCATGCGGCGCAGCACCGGCACGATCATGTCATGGAAGGTGAACATGGCCGAGGTCGGAAAGCCCGGCAATATGACGACGGGCTTGCCGTCGCACACGGCAAGGCAGAGCGGCTTGCCGGGTTTGAGCGCAACGCCATGCGCAATGATGCCCGGCTTGCCCAGACGGGCGACGATGCGGTGGCTGACATCGCCCGCACCCTTGGACGTGCCGCCTGAAAGGATCAGCATGTCGCAGACCGCCAACGCCTCGCGCATGGCCCTTTCGAGCCGGATTTCGTCGTCGGCGACGGCGCCGTGAAAGACAGCCTCGCCGCCATTCTCCGCTATGGCCGCGCTGACGATGGCGCCGTTGCTATCATAGACGCCGGCCGGCCGGAGCGGCTCACCGGGCTGGACGAGCTCGTCACCGGTCGACAGCACGGCCACGCGCGGCTTGCGCGCCACCGTGACGCTGGCGATGCCGCAGGCGGCGAGCATGCCGATTTCACGGGAGCCGAGCAGGGTGCCCGCACGCAACAGCACTTCACCACGCGCGATGTCGGAGCCGGCATAGGAGATGAACTGGCCGGGCGCCGCGCTGCGCCGTATCTCGATCGCATCGGCGCCTGCGGGCTGAGTGTGCTCGACCATGACGACCGCGTCGGCACCGCGCGGCACGGGCCCGCCGGTGGCGATCACCGTCGCAAGGCCGGTTTCGACCGTTTCCACGGGAGCGGTGCCGCAATGGATGGTTTCGGCGGTGAGATCGAGCCGGATCGGGACGGCTTCCGAAGCCGCAGCGATATCGGCGGAACGCACGGCAAAGCCGTCGACATTCGAGCGGTCGAAGGGCGGAACGTCGATCGGCGCGGCAATATCGCCCGACAGCGCCAGACCGAGCGCGTCCGCGAGCCGCCGCGTCTCGCCTGGCACCGGGCGCGGAAACAAGGCCGCCTGGAAGCGGGCAAGCGCTTCTTCGCGCGACAATACGGTCAGGAACTGATCCTGGCCCATGCCCTGCCGGGGGTGGGACGGGGCCGAGGGCGACGGTTTTTTCATGGCCGCGCCCTTATATCAGGTCGCGCGCAGAGGGAAGGCTTCGACGGATGTCCCCGCGGCATAGCCCTCGCTGTCACTTCCGATCGCAAGCCAGGCGTCGGCCATGCGGATATGATCGAGCGTGCAGTCGCCCACGGCAAGCACCTGCCAGCTGTCCGCTTCGCGACGCACGAGCGCGATTTCGGCGACGCCGACGGCCGAAGCCACTTTGCGGGAAAGAGGCAACGTCAAGCCTTGCCGGGGCAGGCGGGCGGACAGGTGGTCGATGAGCGGCCGGACCAGGAGGAGATAGGCGGCAAGCGCGTGGCCCGGCAGGCCGGGCAGCGCCACGACGGGCACTGCGCCGCGCCTTGCGACCGCGGTCGTCTCGCCGGGCGCGAGGGCGAGACCATGGGCGATCAGCGTGCCGGCCTCTGCAAGAGCCTGGGCCGCGCAGTCCGTGCGTCCGGCGCCAGTGCCGCCCACCAGAACGATGAGGTCGCCACTGGCGCGAGCCAGCGCAGTCGTGATCGACTGAACGTCGCGGACAGACGTCGCGGTCATGACGCGGGCGCCGGCCTCGCGCGCCAGAGCGGCGATGAATTCGGTGGTCAGTCCGACACCGTCGGAAGGAGTGAGATCGATGAGGCTGAGGACCGGCGCGCGGACCATGACCGCGCTGGAGCCCAGAGCGCGCAAGGCCAGGAGATCGGCGGCGCAAAACCTCCGACCGGCAAGAACCAGTGGCCGATTGGCGGCAATGTCCTCGCCGGCACGACGCACGTCCTGGCCAGGATTGGCTTCGGCTAGGACTTGCACCAACGGGCCGTGACGCTCGACCAGATCGGGCCTCAGAACGCAGTCGCAGCCTTCCGGAAGCGCTTCGCCGGCTTCGACCCATCGCGGCAGCTGGCGCAACGGCACGGGTGAATAAGGGGAGGCTCCGACAAGATCGAGCGAAGGCAGTGCCCAACCGTCGAGCGCGGCCCGATTTTGGGCTGGAAGGGGAGCGGTCAAGGCCGGCATTTCGGCGGCAACGTGTCCGATGGCCTGGTCGAGCGGCATAGATGTGGGCTCGACCCGGGCGTGGCCGTCGAGCAGGGCGGCGAGCGCCGAACCGAGGCTCGTCAGCACATTTTGTAAAGGTCGTGTCTTGCTCATGTCCAATGATGAGCCGGCCGACAGCGGGATTGCAACCGCCAGCCGATGATGTGATCTGACGCTAGGTCAGAAATTATTCAAGGAGAGGGCCTCGGAAACGAATTCCGCCTTAAGTTGTTTATCTGATAATATGTCTATTTTTGATCGCATGAGCTTTATTCACCGTTACAAACTGTAACACACCAGTCTATAATCCCGTTGGGGACGGTGACATTGCCCCCGGATCCGCACCCCGGGAGAGCCCTCGCCTTAAACAAGCGAGGGCTTTCCTGTTTCGGCCGGGCGCTATCCTGGACCACCGACCAATCTTGCGAGGGACGACAGGACGCCCCGGTCCAGCACTGCCCAGGTTGCGAGCATGAGGCCCAAGAACAGGCTCAGTGGAATGACGATGGGCCAGCGCGGCAAGGGGGCATGGATGATCCGCGGCGCCCAGGGCGCGGTTCCCGGAAGCGGTGGTTGCAAACGGTCTTCGATCTCTGCCTCCACGATACTGTGTTCGGCAAGTGAGTGTGACTGTCGCCAAACGTCACTTCAAGTGCCGTAACGGCAGCCGCATGCAAGCCTCTGGCCGAGACGACGAGCCGCTACACGTGAAAAGTGCAAAAGGTTATCGATCCTCGGCCTTGCGCCGACGAAATCGCCACTCCTGCTTGTCGCCGCGCGCCCAAGCCGGGTGATCCGGCAAGGGTGAAAACGGGGCGCCCCGCGCTCTTCTAGCGCCGCCCGGCCTTGCGCGCCTGCGGCCCGTTCGCGATCTTTTTCGAGATCCCGGGCGCCAGCTTCGCTTTGAACTTACGATCGACGGATGTGAACTGGAAAGGCTCACGTCCGAGCCAGAGCAACAGCGAGAGCAAATGCTCCACTGCAACAGGCGTCGAACGCTCGAGCCGGAAGATGACCGTATGATCGCAGCCGACCTCGCGGGCCAGATCGCGGATCGTGAAATTCCGCGCCAGCCGAGCGGTCTTCAATTCGACGGCAACCGAAGCCCAGGCGAAAGTGACGGGCGACCCGACGCGGGCGGTCCGCTTCTTACCAGGCGAACGAGAAACAGGACGTTTTTTCTTGAGAGAGTTCAGCATTCATCCCCACCATACCGACCCCCTGGAAAGATACTTACAGCAAGCCGCGCCGGTTTCAAATGGTTGGTTTGATCTTTACCTAAAAGTAACAAATTTTTGGGGAATCGAGAATTCGAGCTCCCGGGGCTCGACCGGCGGGATCAGGACGGGCAGGGCATAGCAATATTGCGACTCGGCGCCGGCGGCCATGGGCTGGTCGTCGAGCAGCCGCGACAGGCGGCCGATCTCGTTGCTGTAGCCCCGCCGCTTGACCGCGATGTCAAACCGGACCGACTGGACGAATCTCGAACTGCCGTTCAGCACCTTGGCCAGCACCGGCGTCTCCGCCGGGCAGGCCGCGGGATCGAAACTCGCGGCGACCGTCACCTTTTCCTCTTCGGCCAGGGACCGCCGGTTCTCCATCCATTCATAGAGCGCCCAGCCGCCCAGAAGAACGACCGCGGCCAGCAGGATGTAGGCGGCCGCGCGCGGGAAAAACACCAGCGGCACAAGAAACACCAGCGCGGCGACCAACCAGGCCATCATCACCTTCCTGCTGCCGGGTCAAAGCCCGGGTCCAGCAACTTCACGACAGTCCCACCCGCACTTCAGGATCGCGAGATGTTTCTGTCAGCATAACGGGAATATAGGGCATGCGTTGCGAATCAATACTCCTTAAGCCCAGGCGCGCTCCCAGAGGAGGCGCCCGACAAGAAGGTCTTCCATGGCCAATATGCAAGGAGCAGCCCTGGCCCTGACCGTCGTCAATCTCGGCCTCCTGGCCGGCACGCTCGGCTTCGGCCGCCTCGCCGCAGCACCGGCGCCCGAGGCCGTCGTCAGGGCGGAATTGATCGAGCTCGTCGATCAGACCGGCACCGTGCGCTCGCGGCTCAGTGTCGCGTCCGACGGCGAAGTGGTCTTCCGCATGATGGATCAGACCGGCGCCATCCGGGTGAAGCTCGGCGCCGGCACGGACGGATCGGGCCTGGTCCTGCTCGATGCGCGGACCGAGCCCGGCATCCACATGCTGGCGACCGACAAGGCGACCCGCCTCAGCGTAAAGAATCAAGCCGGCACCGAGACGGTGATCGCGCCGTGAGCGATGACCGCGGTCCGGTCAGTCGAACAGATCGGCGAAGGGATTGCGCCGCTTCATCCAGCGCGGCTTGCGCGGCAAGGCGCTGGCGAAATCATCGGAGAAGCCGAAGTCGAAGTCGAAACCGCCTTTGACCACCACCCGCGTATTCTTCATGCCCGTCTTCTGCACAAGAGCAAACAGCTTGGCGGCGTTGCCCGGCGCCAGACGCACACAACCATGCGAGGCACGGGTGCCGAGACGCTTGGTATGGGGGCTGCCATGGATCGCATGGCCTTCCATGGTGAAGAAGATCGAATGTGGCATCGGCGCGTCGTCCCATTCCTTGGAGAAATGATCGCGCTCCATGCGGAACGGCTTGAAGTTGCCGCTCGGCGTCGTGTAGCCCCGCGCACCCGTCGACACCGGCCAGACATAGGTCTTCTCGCCGTCGATCGACACGGTCATCTTCTGGCTGCTCTTGTTGATCGAGATGAGGACATTCTTGGCCGCGAGCGCGCCGCCGGCATTGAGCACGCCCAGGAGCATCGCGGCGGCCAGCACAAGCCTCAATCGCATGGACCTTCTCCCTCGCAGTCGGTCTATCCCCATGGCCGGACCGGCCGGCCGTCCCATATTCTACCGATTTGCGCGGCTTCGTCCATGACCCATGGAAAGGTCAGGCACCCGGTCCGGCAAGACGCCAGGCGATGAGCGAGACCAGTTCGAACATCATCACCATCGCCATCTGCGCCGTGATCTGGTTCGGACTGTCCTTGGTCGGCATCAGGCAGACGACGTCGGCCCCGATGATATCGAGCCCTTTGAGACCCTGCAGCAGGCGCGTCGCTTCTCTTATGGTGAAGCCCGAGAAGCCGGGCTCGAGATTGGACACGCCAGGCGCCACGCTCGGGTCGAGACAGTCGAGATCGAAGGTGACATAGGCCGGGTGGTCACCTATTCGTGATCGGATGATCTCGATCGTCCGTTCGATGCCGAGATTCTCGAACTCCCTCATGGTGACGACCTTGTAGCCCAAGGCCTCGCTGGCCGAGCCGACCTTGCCCTGATGGATCGCCGCCGAAGGATGGCCGCGCATGCCGACCTGGATGCTATGCGCGGCATCGACGGCCGCTTCCCGTACCGTATAGGCCGCCCAATGCGCCGCCGAGCGGCGGGCCCCCAGCCAGTGCGGCATGTTCTCATAGCTGTCGGTATGGGCGTCGAAATGAATGAGGGCGGCGGGCTTGCCGCCCGTAAGCCTCCGCCCCGGCCCGGCCACGGCCTTGAGGATGGGGCCGGTGATCGAATGGTCGCCGCCGATCGACACGGGACGCGTGCCCGACGCGTCGAGGCGCGCATAGAAGGCCTCGATGTCGCGGACGCAGGCTTCGTTGTTCATCGCTTCCGGCAAGGGCACGTCGCCCAGATCATGGACGCGCGCCGCGTCGAAAGGCGCGAAGCCGTGGACGCCATGGGCGCGGCGATAGAAGCCCGAGGCATGGCGCACGGCGCGGGGACCCAGATGCTGGTCGCGCTCGGTCGAGCCGTTGCCGGAACTGTGCGGCACACCGACGAGGGCGATGTCGCAGGCCGAGGGGTCCTCGTTCCAGGGGCAGCGGAACAGGGTGGGGATACCCCACCAATACCAGGATTGAGCGCTCTTGCGCGCCTCGCTGTCCGACATGGTCCTCAACCTTTGGATTTTATGACCGCCTTATGGCCGAGCCCGTTGTTCCGCATCGTTTTCAGATGCGCGAACGACTAGATCGGCAGGTCAGAAACCCAGAGTTCGAAGCCGATGTCAAACACCGTTTTGAGACGAAGCCGGCGCACGCTTCCGCCGGTCGTCATGGCCCTGGCGCTGGCGCCAGCGGCCCTCGTCGCCGCCGCGCTGCTCCTGTCCCCGTTCTTCGATGCAACATCGGACGAGCCGCTACCGACCCTCGCCCAATGCCGGACGATCAGTGAAGCCGGCGATCGCCTCGCCTGCTATGACAGGCTGGAAGGCAAGCCCCTGCCGCTGCCGGCGAAAGGCGAGCAGGCAGCCGTTGGATGGCCGGGGCAAGCACCGCCATAAAGTTCCTGTTGCCGAAACCTTCGTTTGCCGCTTTGATCTGGGGTGCGACCGGGAACGGCCCATCCCGGCGGCGAGGGAGGGGACAGATGGCCTTGCAGGCACTGGGACGCGCCGCCAGCAATCCGCGCGAGGAATTGGCCAAGTGGATGGGCGCCCGCCAGAAGCACCATTCCGAATATGTCAAGCTGCTCAACGACCGGAAGAACGAGATCTCGAATGTCGAGCTCGATCACGGGCCGCGCTCCGACAGCTACATGGCGGTGCTGCGCGAGTTCGAGCGCCACGACCAGCAATTCGACCGGCTGCAGGCGGTGGTGCGCCGGCCCATCAACAATCTGAGCGTCCCGCCCTGGATATTCTGGCTGCTCGCCATCGGCCTCGCCATCCTCGAAGCGCCGGTCAACAAGTTCCTGTTCGACTACGCGATCCAGGGCACGAACCTCACCTCCTATCTGGTCTCGACCGCCTTCGCCATCCTGCTCCTGCTGCTCGCGCATCTCGGCGGCCGCTGCATCCGCCAGGTGTGGTCGGAATACCGCCGCCGCGTCGTGTGGTCCAATCTCATCATCGCCTGCCTCGTGGTCGCGGTCCTCGCCATCCTGATCTCCATCCTGACCATCGGTCGGGCGCGCTATTCGGCCGGCGCCGCCGATCCCGGCCTCGGCAGCCTGTTCACCGAGATCGGCGGGCAGGTGAGCCAGCATGGCTTCTTCACCAGCCTGTTCAACGCCTTCGGCGACGTCAGCGCGCTCATCCTGTTCACCGTCAACTTCGGCGGCGTGATCATCGCCATGCTGCTCGGCTTCTTCAGCCATGATCCCGACAAGGACTTCGACCATGCCGAGGTTGCCCTGCGCAAGGCGACGCGGCGGCTCAACAAGCTGCAGGCCAAATACGCCCAGTCGCGCGCCAAGGTCATCCGCAAGTTCACGCCCGACCTCACCGGCGCCAGCCGCAACTTCGCCGACTCCAACAACAAGATCATCGAGATGAAGACGCTGTTGAGCCTGCCGCTCGACGAGTGGGACCAGTTCGTTCTCGACCAGCTCGATACGCTGGCCGAGGAGGCGGTGCAGAACGACGTCGCCTCGCAGCTCGCCGGCTCGCGCCTGCCGCCGAGCGAAGTGACGAAGAACGCCAATATCCGGCCGCTGCGATGATGCCACGCCTGCGGCTGGCGCTCGCTCTTTCCGTCCTGACCGCACTCTTCCTCATCGGCGCCGGCCTCGCGCCTCAGGCCCGGGCGCAGGCGATCGACTGGAAGCGCTATTGCGCAGCCGACGGCCGCGACGTCCTGCTCTTCCTCGATGTCACGACGCCCTATGACGCGCAGGACAAGACCATACTGGTCGACGGCCTGCAGCGCATCGTCGCCGATCTCAAGGGCGGCGAGCGTATCGTCATCAGGACCATCGGCGACAGCGCCGCCCATTCCGAGCGCCTGATCGACCGCTGCATCCCCTTTTGCCCGCCGAAGGGCTTCTGGGAGGATCTGCTCTCCGACTGCACCGGCGGCCTCATCCTCAACCACAAGCGCATCCTCATCGCGGAGATCCGCAAGACGGCGCGCGAGCGGCTCGACAACTTCCGGGAGCTCGAATTCTCCGACATCGTCACCACGATCGCGCTCGTGTCGCGCGAGGAGCTGACGGCCGAGAAGACGGCGGAGATGTTCCTGTTCTCGGACCTCATCGAGAATTCATCTTTCATGCCGGGCGGCGAGTTCCTCATGCTGCCCAATGAGGCGCTGCTCCAGCGGGTCGCGGAGAACCGGCTGGTGCCGGAGCTGCGCGGTGCCAAGGTGCATGTCTTCGGCGTCGGGCGCGGCGGCACGGCCGAGCGTGCGGCGCTGCCGATCGAAAGGCTGAACAAGATCATGGAATTCTGGACCAGACTCTTCACCGAGGGCGGATCGGCGAGCGTATCGATCAACCAGAACCTGGCCGTCCAGTAGCGTTGCTTTCATACCACGCGCGCGCCAGGACGATGTCCTGGCGGTCGAGGCCATGGCCGGCCGCGATGGTCTCGGCGGCGAACGCCACGCCGCAGCGGCGGAAATGATCGACCAGCGCCGGCACATAGCGGCCATAGGGATCGGCTTGGCCGGCAATCGTCAGGATTTTCGTCTGCGAAAGGTCGGGCGCCGGCGGGTTTTCCAGCACCAGCATCGGCCGCAGCAGAATGGCGCGGGCGATGAGGCCCGGATGAAGCAGCATGAGGGCGGCGGCGAAATTGGCGCCGTTGGAGTAGCCGAGCGCCGTGACGCGACGGGCATCGAGCCCGTAGCGCGCGAGGGCTTTCGGCAAGGTCGCGGCGAAGGCTTCCGCCTCGTGCGCGATGTCCGCCTGGTCGAAACGATCCATGCCGTGGCGGCGAAACCAGCGAGGGGTTCCTTCTTCGTTGCTGCGGCCGCGAAAACCCAGGAGATCGGCGCGGGGTGCGATCTCGCGGCCGAGCGGCAGGAGATCCGCCTCGTGGCCGCCGGTGCCGTGGAACAGGATCAGGGTCGTGCCGTCGGGATCTTCCGCCCGCTTCAGACGGTGGACGAAAGGCAATTCGAGGTTGGGATCGCGTGGCGCGCCGGGCGGCGAAAAATCCGGCAGCATGGCGATGATTTCCTTCTCCCGCGCCGCCTCGTGCGGCGGCACGAAGAGCTTCGTGCCGAGCTCGGCATCGTCTTCATCCACTGTCATGCCGGGCGTGTCGGTGGCGAATTCGGTGAGGATGCCGCCCGGCTCGCGGACATAGAGCGAGGTGAAATAGCGGCGGTCCTTGACCGGGCTCGTCACCCGGTCCTCGGCGGCGAAGGCCGCGTGGAGGCGCTTCAGCTCCGCCGTACCGTCGACGCTGAAGGCCACATGGTCGATCGTGCCGGGGCCCGGCGCGCCCGGCCAGAAGCCAGACGCCTCGCGCAGATCGACGACGTCGCCGCTCGCGGAGACGAACCGCGTGGTCGCGCCCTCGCGCGCCGCTTCGCGATAGCCGTAATTCTCGGGCAATGAAGCGCGCGTCCCGTTCGGATCATTGGACAAAAAAGTGACGCCGCGAATGCGGCGCACCACCATTCCGGCGGGGACGTCGGGCGGGTGGAACAAAGCCGGCGCTGCGAGCTCGTCGGCCCCGACGAGCTTGACGATGACCCCGTCGGGATCGCTGAGGCGCAGCACCGGCTCGCCGAATTCGCGGCTCGGCAGTCCGGTCTTCAATCCCGCCGTCATCGCCCGGGTGAGCCAGAAGCCCATGGCCTCGGCCGGGATCGCCAAGCCGATCTCGAATGCCTGGCCGAGGCCCTGGCGGCCGCGGGCGCCGTCCTGCCAGACCAGCGCGGTGACGAGCGAGCCGGGCGAGCCCAGGCGGTCGCCATAGAAGAGATGGAGCTGGGTCGCGTCCTCGAAGCCGGCCGTCCGCTTCACCAGCCGGAGGCCCAGGAAGCCCGCATAGAAGTCGACATTGCGCTGCGCATTGGCGCTCACCAGCGTGACGTGATGGAGTCCGGACGACATGCGAGGGTCATGCCACGATTGCCGCCACGAGCCAATGCCTCACGGCGCCGGCTTCCGCCGGACAATCACCCAGACCACGCCGATGATGCCGCCGATGAGCGCGCGCCGAGCGGCATGTAGAAGAACACGACGCCCATGGCATAGGCGAATCTCCCACAAATTGGAACGCACCTGTGACCAAAGGGCAACAGTTGGGCGCCGCCATGGCCCACGGTGTGCGACAAGGGCCGTCAGAAGGGCTTCAGCACCTTGCCGGGGTTGAGGATGCCGTTCGGGTCGAGCGCCGACTTGATACGGCGCATGACGCAGAGCTCCGCGGGCTGGCGCGAATAGCCGAGGTAATCGCGCTTGAGCGTGCCGATGCCGTGCTCGGCCGAGATCGAGCCGCCATGTCGGGCGACGAGCCGATAGGCGATCTCGTCGATCTCATGCAGGTCCGCCTGGCGCGCACCCGCGACCGAGACGGAAACATGCACGTTGCTGTCGCCGATATGGCCGTAGAAGGAGACATGGCAGCCGGGAAAGCGCCGGTCGAGGGCCTCGGCGCAGGCCGTGGCAAACGTATCGAGACTGCCGATCGCCATGCTGACATCGAGATTGACCAGCGACGGCAGAAGGCGGTCCATGGCGAGGCCTTCGCGCACCGTCCAGAAGGCGCGCCGCTCCTTCTCCGATTGGGCGACGAGCGCATCGGCGATCAGCCCGTCGGTGAGAGCGCCTTCGAGGAAAGTCTGGAGAGCCATATCGTGATCCGCACCCTCCGTCTCGAGGATGACGGCGAAAGCCGGATCGTGCTCGAACAGGCGAAGGCCCTCGACTTCGGTATTGAAGCGGTAATAGCTCCGCCACATGGCCTCGAAGGCGGAGAGGCCGGAAAGATCGGCGCGCGCCCGACCGAGCAAGGCGACCACGTCGTCATAGGCCGCCAACGCCAGGAGCGCGGTGGACCGGCCTTGCGGCAAGGGCCTGAGACGCAGCACGGCGCGGGTGATGACGCCGAGCGTTCCTTCCGCGCCGATGAAGAGCTGGCGCAGGTCATAGCCGGTGTTGTTCTTGGCCATCTTGTTGAGCATGGTCAGCACCGTGCCGTCGGCGAGCACCACTTCGAGGCCCAGCACGTTGTCGCGGGTGACGCCGTGGCGGATCACCCTTATGCCTCCGGCATTGGTCGAAAGATTGCCGCCGATCTGGCAGCTGCCGCGGGCGCCGAGATCGATCGGCAGCAGGAAGCCTTGCGCCGCGGCGGCGTTCTGCGCCGCTTCGAGCGTGGTGCCAGCCTTGACCGTGATGGTCTGGGCGGCGGCGTCGATCTCCTCGATGCCGGACAGACGTTCGAGCGACAGAGCGAAATCGGCCGCCGTGGCATTGGCGGCGCCGGCAAGGCCGGTCATGCCGCCTTGCGGCACCACGCTCTGGCGATGCGCATTGCAGATGCGCAGCGCCGCGGCCACCGCTTCGACGCTCCGGGGGCGCAGCACGGCCATGGGCAAGTGTCGGCCGGTCTGGCTCGCGTCGCTGCGATGGCGCTCGGCGATTTCGGCGCCGGTCAGCACCGCATCGTCGCCCAAAGCGTGTCGCAGCTCGGCAATGATCGTAAGAAAAGACTCAGCGGACATAGCTCGCGCCGTTGATGTCGAAGGTGGCGCCGGTCATATGGCGCACCTGGTCGGAGCAGAGAAAGGCGACGAGCGCAGCCACCTCCTCAGGACGAGCCATGCTGCCGAGCGGGATCTCGGAGACGATGCGGCTGATGTCGGCTGCCGTCATGCCGACATAGGCCATGTCGGTCGCGGTGAAGCCCGGTGCCACGGCAAAGGCCAGGATGTTCTCCGCCGCATAGCCGCGGGCGATGGTCTTGGTGAGCGCCACCAGCGCGCCCTTGGAGGCGGCATAGGGCCATTGATCGGGCGCGTCGCCGCGCTGCGCGGCGCGGCTGGCGATGTTGATGATTCTGCCGCCGCCCCGGTTGCGGAAATGCATGATGGCGAGCTTGCACAGTTCGGCCGGCGCGGTGAGGTTCACCTGCATCACCTGGGCGAAATCGCGCCGCCAATCGGCCATGGGTTCTGTGATCGGAACGGGCGCGAAGATGCCGGCATTGTTGACGAGCACATCGACGCGCGAGGCGACGGCCTCGGCGTCATGCCACAAGGCGCTTGCCGCATCGGTCGCGGCGAGATCGGCGGCGAGAAGATGGCAGGAGGCAGGTCCGATCTCGGCGCGGACCGCCTCGGCGGCGTCGCGGCTCCTGGCATAATGCAGCAGCACCCTGGCGCCCGCCGCCGCGGTCGCCCGCGCGATGGCCGCGCCGATGCCGCGCGATCCGCCGGTCACCAGGACGGTCTTGCCGGTGAGATCGGTCATCGCTCCAGCTCTGTTGCTCGTTGCCATCGGCTTTGAAGACTTAAGGCAAACGGAGACGAAGCCCAAGGGAGGTAAGCCAAAGATGTTGGTGCGGTAGCCTCAAGCGAGCGGCATATGGACTGAGGATGTATGTGCCCCGTAAAACAAACGGGAGCCCGAAGGCTCCCGTGACACGTCAATCTCGGCAAACCGAAGCGAGCTTGATCTATTCGATCATCGACACGCCACCGTCAGCAGCGGCGGCCGACGAAATCAGGTTCGGCAGCTTCTCGTTGAAGACACTGGTGTTGTCGACCGTTCCGGTACGCTGGCGCTCGATCAGAGTGCCGTCGTGACCGAAGTAGAACTTGATGCCGGCGAAAACCTGGAAGTCCTCGATGGTGAACTCTTCATCATCGCCATCGAACTCGAAGTCGCGCTCGGCATAGCGGGCGCCGGCGAAGAGCGCCAGACCCTGGTCCCATACGAGATATTCGGCGTCGCCGGTGATGGCGAAGCCGTCGATATCGGCGTCGTCACCGCCATTGAAATCCATCTCGGCGAACAGAGCGTCGCCGCGCAAAGTGAAGGCGAGGTCCGGCGTCGCATAGAAGCGGCCCCAGGCGGCGAGCTCGAAACCGTCCTCGTCCTTGCCTTCCGGCCAGTCGGAATTGTAGTAGGCGGCCGACCCGCCGAAGGTGAACGCGTCATTGAGATAGAGTTCGCCGAACAGGCCGACACGGAAAACGTCGAGATCGAGACCGAAGATGTCCTGCGATATCCAGGACGCCTGGACGCCGCCCGCCCATGAGGCCGGATCGCGATAGAACAAAGCGCCGCCGATATGGGAGTTGGTCTGGTCGAGATCGATATCGTCGCCATCGATGTCGGCCGAATGGGCGTAATAGGCGACATCGGCCTGAATGTTCAAGCCGCCGCAGGTCACGAGGCCGGCGCCCTCACCGAAGGGCGTGTCCCAATCGACATCCTTGCCGTCGAACTCTTCCCCCTCATCCGCGAATTCCGAGGACTGCCAGTTGTACATGTAGCCGGCCATGACCGACCCGGAGAGCGTGCAGCCCGGTTCCTCGACATAGTCGGCGGCCTTCACGGACGTCGCGCCGAAGGTCACCAGGAGCGCCAAGGCGGCCGCGCTGGCAGAGAATTTAAGTCTGTTCATTCTAGTCGGTCCCCGAAAACATGCCCTCGATCCGTAGCCATATCAGAGGACCGTGCTTTTTCAACTTGAAATGATGGGGTTGCCGGCGATTGGAGCGCGCCTGTGACCGGACGGCAACAGTATGGTACCTGTTCGCGGCTCGCTGGCGACAAGGCTGGCTTTACCAAAGGCACATTTAGTGACTTTTTAGCCACACCCGCAGCAAGATTTGCGTTGGACGAGCGCCGGGTGATTGACGCGCGCCGGGGTTGCGATGACTATCGTGTCGCGCGACAACCCTTAAGGGGGGATCATATGTTCAGGACATCTGTGATCGCCGGGGCGCTCTCCATGGCCCTCACCGGCGCCGCCCATGCAGCAGACTTCACCGAAGCGGCCGCTTACGATTGGACAGGCCCCTATATCGGCATTCAGGGCGGCTATGCTTGGGGCGAGAACGACGCCAGTGCGACAGAGACATCACCCGCTGAGGGAGGCGGTGCCGCCATCGCCAGCGAAGATGTGACCCTGAACGGGGACGACGGGACCATCGCCATTGATGGCTGGGTCGGCGGCGGGCACCTTGGATATTTGTGGCAGCATGACAGCTTCGTGTTCGGCGTTGAAGGTGACGGCGAGTTCGCCGACATCGACGGCCACACCGACGTCCTGGAAGGCGGCGACCCGCCTCCCGGTCGGCTCGAACAGGAGATCGACTGGCTCGCCTCTCTGCGGTTGCGTGCCGGCTTCGCCATGGATCGTGCATTGATCTATGCGACGGGCGGCCTGGCGGTCGGCGGTGTGGAATTCTCCATCATCGACGAAAACGGTGTCGAGTTCGCCGACAAGCATAAGACCGCATGGGGCTGGACGATCGGCGGCGGACTTGACGTCGCCCTCACCGACGAGCTCAGCGGGCGCATCGAGTATCGCTATACTGACCTCGGAGACATCGGGGCGGATGCGAGCGACGAGGAGGGCACGGAAATCTCGGCCGAGACGGAGACGACCTTTCACGCGATCCGTATCGGCTTGAGCTGGCACTTCGGGGCGATGTGACAAGCCAGATGCGGGGCGCTCGCGCTCCCGGCTCAGAACAAAATGAGCAATTTCGCCACCTATGCCATCTTCTTCGTCGGGGCGGTCATCATCGTCCTGGGCTTGAGCTGGGCCGCCGGGTGGAGCACCTGGGGGTGGCCGCTCGGATTTATCGGTGGCTTGGCTGTGTTCCTGTGGGCTCACCTGAAGGCGAAGAAATGAATGGGCGGGCCGGAGCCCTCCCCTTGTAGCGAGCGATGCGACGTCAGGCACGTTCGTCGGGAGGCTCCCGCTTCAATCGACACCGGTTGCAGCGATTGAAGGCCGCGCCGGATTCTGCAAATGCTCCAGGGACGGCCGATCTTGTCGGGGGCTGCCTGGGGGACGCACGCGCCACTCTTGCCTGCCGTCCTTTCGGCTCCAGGGGCCTGGGCAGGTCGGCGCCGCAGCAATGGAACAGATTCGATAAGATGGTGCCGCCTAGGTGACTCGAACACCTGACCTACGCATTACGAATGCGCCGCTCTACCGACTGAGCTAAGGCGGCTCCGGTGGCTCGATCCGTTGCCGGGCGGACTGATACAAGGTTCGCCCGGCGATTTCAACCATCGGCAGAAGCGCGCCGGTCCGGATCGTCCTCGGGCAGGCCCGGATCGTCCGGCGGACGGACCGGCTCGACGATCCGCGGCTTCGGACGGGCCTTGGCGGCGGGCGGCGGAGCCGGAACCGCGGCCGGGGGAGGTGCCGGAACGGGTTCCGCCGGCGGGGCCGGCCTGGCGGCCTCGGGCGCCGGCAAGGGTGTTTCCTCGACCTCGGGCGGCGGCTCGGCGTCGGATCCTGCCCGGCGCGGCAAAGCCTCGAACGGCGCCTTCCATTCGGCAAAGGCGATCTCGCCGGTCACGGCTGAGACCGGCGTCCAATAGGGCGAGGCGGCGCCGTCGATCACCCACATGGGGTCGCTCGGCGCCCGGACCGCGCGGGCGAGCCATTCGCGCGCCCGGCCCTTGTCGCCGCGGCCGTCCTCGATCTCCGCCATCAGGGCGCAGACCCGCGCCTGGGGCTCGCCGGCGACCAGCGGCGCAAGGGCTTTCACCGCATCGTTCCACTGCCGCGCCTGGGCCGCTGCCCGCCCCAGGGAATAAGCGCCCTCGACGCCGCCATGGAAGGATCCGATCAGCCGGCGCACGCGGTCATAGCGATCCTGCGGCGAATCGGTGAGACGCGCATAGGCATAGGCCTCGGCGAGGTCGGGATGGGGAGCGACGTCCCAGCTCTTGGCGACCACGCGCCACACGCGGCGCTGCGCCCCTTGCGCGGCATAGAGCCGCGCCGCGACACAGGCGGCCGGCACCAGGGCCGGATCGAGCTTGTGTGCCTCGAGCGCCCAGTCGAGCGCGCCCCTGGGGTCGCGCGTCTCGCCGGCGAGCGCCTTGGCCGCGAGCAGAACCGCCTTCATGCGCCTGGCCTGATCGGCGCTCACCTGGCTGGTCTTGCGCTGCGCCTCGAGCGTCAGGAGTGCCGCATCCCAGTCGCGCGCCTGCGACTGGATGGCGAGCATCGCCGACGACGCCCAGCCGAGCGCCGGATTGAGCTTGAGCGCGCGCTCGGCAAAGCCACGCGCGGCGGTGAGATCGCCCGACTGGCGTGCCTCGGCGAACAGACCGCGCAGGCCCAGCGCCTCGGTCTCGGGCGCCTTCAGCATCTCCTCGAAGCCGCGCCGCACCTTGGCGCGGTCACCCCTGAGCTGGGCCGCCTGCACTTCGAGAAGCTTCAGCAGGGGCTCGTCGGTCAGGGATCTGGCGGCGATCGCGGCGAAGCGATGGGCGCTCTGGCCGTCGCCCGCGCCCGCGGCGATGATGCCGCGCGACAGACTCTCATAGCCCCGTCGCGCCTTGCGGAAGCGCCAATAGCCGGTGATGGCGCCCGGGGTGCCGATCAGGCGGCGCAGCAGGGAGAATAGGAACCACAGAGCGAGCACGGCGAAGACGAGGCCGGCGAGGCCCGCCAGCACCGAAGTCTCGATCTCGCGATTGAGCCAGCGGATGACGATGGTGCCCGGCCGGTCGGCGATCCAGGCGAAGCCCGCCGCCGCGGCGGCGAGCAGCAGGAAACGAACGAGAAGGCGAATCATGGCTTGCCCATGATGACCTGGGTCACCGCCGCCGCCAATTGCGCCATCGCCGCTTCGGCCTCGAGCCGCTGGCGGGCCTTGTCGCGCCACTGGCCAAGCCCTGACGGCAGCTCGCCGCCCGGCTCCTCGAGCCTGGCGATGGCCGCCTTGAGGTCGCCCGCCTTGGCATCGGCGGCCGCGGCCTGCGCGAGATCGCTCCAGTCGAGCGTGTTGAGGTCGCGGATCTTGACCACGGTCCCGAACCAGGCCCAGAAGCCGCTTGCTTCCGCAGTGGCCGGCTGATCCGTGCCCGAACCGGCAAGGCTCGGGACCAGCGCCTCGAGAGCGCTGCCCAGAGCCTGGGGATTGGCGAGGCCGGACGCGGCAAAAGGCATGAGGTCGGCGAGATCGGCATTGCCGGGGACATAGACGGCGATGCGGTCGAGCTCATCCTTGTAGGCGACGCCCGCCTGGAACTTGGCCTTGAGATCGGCGAGCGCCTGCGTCAGCTCGGCAAAATCCTCATTGCCGGTCGTGGGCGCCGGCGTTCCGCCGTCGCGCAAGGCCGACACCTGCTGCTCGAGCTGTTCGATGCGCCGGGTGATGTCGGCGAGAGCGGCGGGATCGTCCGAGCCGCCGGCCCCTGAGCCCAGGCTCGCGACCGACTGGCGGAGCTCGCCCAAGGCCTTGTCGAGATCGCCGAGCCGCGCCTCGAGGGCGGTCGTCTTCGCCGCCTGCGCGTCGGTGCCTTGGGCGGCGCCGGATTTGAAGTCGTCGAAAGCCCCGGACAGCGCGACGAGCTGCTCATTGAGCGTGCGGTTGCCGGCTTCGAGCGTGCCGAGCTTCTCTTCCATCGCCGACATGGCCGAAGGCGGCAACCAATGGGCGCCGAATTCGCGATAGGCCCAGGCGCCGATGAGGGCGGCGATGACGGCGGCTGCGCCGGCAATGCGGCCCGTGGTCCAGAACGACGCCTTCTCGGATGGCGGTGGCGGCGGTGGATCCGCCTCCTTATTCGGGGGCTCGCTGTCGCCCGGGCTCGTGTCGCCGGTATCGGCGGCGGGCGAGATGTCCTCCGCCTCGAGATCGATGACGGGACGCCGTGACTCAGAGCCTTGCGATTCGTTTTCGATATGGGTCATCGCCACCGTTCATCCTCTGCGCAATCTGCCTGAAAACTCAGGCCCGGCCAATGATTTCCAGAAGCGCGTCCTCGTCGGGGCGCGCCGCAACCCGTCTGGCAAAGCCGTCGGGCAAAATCGCGGCAATATTCGGCGACAGACAAAAATGCATCATGACATCGGCGGCGATGTCCTGCCGGCCGGCGAGATCGAGCCACAGGCGGGCGGAGCGCGGCGAATAGAGGAGGACACCTTCGGCGCACGCCGCTTCCTGCGCCAGCGCCTGGGCCGGGCGCGCCTCATAGACGATCACGCGGGTCACCGCGAAGCCCGAGCGCTCGAGATGGCCGGAGAAGTCGCTCGCCGTGTCGCGGCCGGACAGATAGAGGACGGGGCCGGCTTCGGGCCGGGCATGGTTGATGATGTGGCGCGCGAGCCCCACGCCGTCGCCGCCCGCCGCGGTGATGCGCGTGAATCCCGCCTGGCGCGCGGCGGCAGCCGATTGCGGGCCGACCGCCATGACCGGCACATGGCGCAGGCGGTCGAGACGCGGATCGCCGGCAAGACAGCGCAGGGCATTGGCGCTGGTCAAGGCAACAAGCTGGTAGGGGACGATCGGAATGTCGACGTCACGGCAAGGCGCGATCTCGAGGAGAGGCGACGTGATCACGTCATGGCCGAGCTGCTCGAGCCTGGCCTTGAGAGGCTGAGCATCGTCCCGAGGCCTGGTGACGAGGAGACGCATGTCAGGAAAGGATGTCGACCAGATGTCGGCCACCCTTGGCTTTGACTTCTTCGCCGGCCTCGCGGCCGAGACGGGCCGCGTCCTTGAGGGCGCCGGTCCGCTCGGCGGCGAAGGTCATACGGCCGTCGAGCGTCAGCGCCTCGCCGCGAAATTCCAAATGGTTGTCCCGGATCACGGCATGGCCGGCGATCGGGGTGCGGCACGAGCCGTCGAGGGTGGCGAGGAAAGCGCGCTCGCAGGCGACCTGGGTCTCGGTCGGCATGTCATTGACCGCTGCCAGCAGCTCGCGCGCGAAATCGTCATGGGCGCGGATCTCGATACCGATGGCGCCCTGCGCCACCGCCGGCAGCATGTCGGTTTCCGGAACGGGCGCCGTGATGCGATGCGCAAGGCCCAGGCGATTGAGACCGGCGCAGGCGAGGAAGGTCGCGGCGACATCGCCTTGATCGAGCTTGGCGAGACGCGTCTCGACATTGCCGCGCAGATTGACCACCGAGATATCGGGCCGGAGGCGCTTGAGCTGGGCCGAGCGGCGCACCGAGGCCGAGCCCACGACGCACGCTTGGGGGAGGCCGCGGATGCTTGCGCAACGCGGGCTGATCAAAGCATCGCGGGCATCCTCGCGCGGCAGCAGGGCGGCGATCACCAGCGCGTCCGGCAATCGCGCCGGCATGTCCTTCATCGAATGGACGGCGAGATCGATGGCGCCGGAGAGCAGCGCCTCCTCGATCTCCTTGGTGAACAGGCCCTTGCCGCCGATCTCGCTCAACGGCCGGTCGCGCACCTTGTCGCCCGTCGTCGTGATGGCGATGATCTCGATCTCGGCCGGATCGAAACCATGCGCGGCGCAGAGCCGCTGTTTCGTCTCTTCGGCCTGGGCGAGCGCCAGGCGCGATCCGCGGCTTCCGATCTTCAGGCGAGGCGTTTGCAAGTCAACTCCATGAGGTGCTATCCACTAGCCCCTCTTAATCTCTTACGTCTTCGACGTCATCGACATTCATGGCCGCACCGGACCAGACCATTCTAGGCATCGAAACCTCCTGCGACGAGACCGCGGCCGCGCTGGTGCGCCGCCGCCAAGATGGTGCCGGCGAGATCCTGGTCAATGTCATCCTGTCGCAGATCAAGGACCATGCGCCCTATGGCGGCGTCGTCCCCGAAATCGCCGCGCGCGCTCATGCGAGCCATCTCGATGGGCTGATCAGGCGCGCGCTGGACGAAGCCCGTCTCTCGCTCGACGATATCGATGGCGTAGCGGCAACCGCGGGGCCGGGTCTCATCGGCGGCCTTCTGGTCGGCCTCACCACGGCGAAGGCGCTGGCGCTCGCCAAGGGCAAGCCGCTCCTCGCCATCAACCATCTGGAAGCGCATGCGCTGACGCCGAGACTCCTGGAGCCGCTCGATTTTCCCTATCTGCTGCTCTTGATCTCGGGCGGCCACACGCAACTCCAGATCGTCGAAGGGGTGGGGCGCTATCGCCGCATCGGCACCACCATCGACGACGCCCTCGGCGAGGCCTTCGACAAGACCGCCAAGCTTCTGGGCCTCAACTATCCGGGCGGGCCGGAGGTCGAGGCGCTGGCACGCCTGGGCGATGCCAAGCGGTTCGATTTCCCGCGCCCGCTCAAGGGCCGCGAGGGCTGCAATTTCTCCTTCTCGGGCCTCAAGACCGCGGTCCGCGAGACGGTGCAGGGACTGGGCGCGCTCGGCCCTGCCGACAAGGCCGACATCTGCGCCAGCTTCGAAGCGGCGATCGCCGACACGATGCGCGACCGGCTTTCGCGCGCGCTCAGGCTGTTCAAGACGGCGTTCCCGGATGTCCGCCGGCCGGCGCTGGTGGTGGCGGGCGGCGTCGCCGCCAATCGCACGCTCAGGAGCACATTCGAGGCGCTCGCGGCGCGGCACGGCGTCAGCCTCATCGTGCCGCCGGCTCATCTGTGCACGGACAATGCCGCCATGGTGGCCTGGGCCGGCGCCGAGCGCCTCGCCCTCGGCCTCAGCGATACGCTCGATGCGGAAGCCAAGGCGCGTTGGCCGCTAGATCCTCAGGCCAAGCGCATGACGGGCGCCGGAGTGAAGGCATGAGCCGCATCGGCGTCATCGGCGCCGGCAGCTGGGGCCTGGCGCTCGCCGCCGTCGCCGAGCGCGCCGGACACGCGGTGACGATCTGGGCGCGCCGGCCCGAAGCGGCGCGGGAGATCAATGCCAAGCGCACGCTCACCAGCCGGCTGCCGGGCGTCACGTTCGGCGCGGCGGTGGCGGCCACCACCGCGCCCGGTGACCTCGCGGCATCGGACGCGGTGCTGGCGGTGGTTCCGGCGCAACATCTGCGCCAGGTCCTCGGCCAGTTCCGGGGCTTGAGCGCGCCCGTCATCGTCTGCGCCAAGGGCATCGAGGCCGAAAGCGGCGAGCTCATGCCGGAAGTCCTCGCCGACTGCCTGCCCCAATGTCCGGGCCTCGTGCTCTCGGGTCCGAGCTTCGCCGCCGATGTGGCGCTGGGCCAGCCGACCGCGGTGACGCTCGCCGGCCCCCATCTCAGGCTCGCCAAGGATTGGGCCCAGGCTTTGAGTCTCACGACCTTTCGCATCTATCCGTCCGACGATCTGCGCGGCGTGGCGCTGGGGGGCGCCGTGAAGAACGTGCTGGCGATCGCCTGCGGGATCGCGGCCGGGAAGGATCTCGGCGACAGCGCCCGCGCCGCCCTCACCACCCGCGCCTTCGCCGAGCTGACCCGCTTCGGCAAGGCGCTGGGCGGAAGACCTGAGACGCTGACCGGGCTGTCGGGCCTCGGCGATCTCCTGCTCACCTGCTCGAGCCGGCAATCGCGCAATTTCTCCTTCGGGCTCAAGCTCGGCGAGGGCAAGAGCGCCGCCGAGGCCAAGGCCCTGGCCAAGGGCACGGTCGAAGGCATCGCCACGGCGAAGATCGTCGCCCAGCTCGCCAGGCAGCAGAATATCGACATGCCGATCTCGACCGCCGTCCACGCGATCATTGACCAGGGCTCCAAACCCGAGGAAGAGATCGCGCGGCTCCTGGCCCGCCCCGTCAACCCGGAATTCCATCGCGCCTAAAAGGACGAAGACATGCTCTATGCCTTGATCTGCACGGACAAACCCGATTCGGTCGACTTGCGCCTGAAGGAGCGGCCCGGCCATATCGATTATCTCAACAGCCTGGGCGCCCGGCTCAAGGCGGCGGGGCCGTTCACCGACGAGGCCGGCAGCCCGATCGGATCGCTGGTCATCGTCGAGGCGAAGGACCGGGCGGGGGCCGAGGAGGTCGCCAAGAACGATCCTTACGCCAAGGCCGGGCTGTTCGCGGCGGTGGAGATCCGCGCCTGGACATGGGGTCTCAAAAATCCGGAGGTGAAGTGATGGCCTATTGGTTGTTCAAATCGGAGCCCGAAACCTGGTCGTGGGACCAGCAGAAGGCGAAAGGCAAGGCCGGCGAGGAATGGACCGGCGTGCGCAACTTCCAGGCGCGCAAGAACATGAAGGACATGAAGCTCGGCGACAAGGGCTTCTTCTATCACTCGGGCGAGAGCAAGGCGATCGTCGGCATCGTCGAGGTGTCGAAGCTGGCGCATCCGGATTCGACCGCGAAGGAAGGCCCGTGGGAATGCGTCGACATCCGCGCCGTCGAGGACGTGCCGAAGCCGGTGACGCTCGCCCAGTGCAAGGCCGACAAGCGGCTCAAGGACATGGTGCTGGTCAACAATTCACGGCTCTCGGTGCAGCCCGTCACGTCTGAAGAATGGAAGATGGTCTGCGGCATGGGCGGCGTGAAGAAACCTTGATGTGCTGAAGATCGTCGATCACCCGGGCTTCATCCGGAAAAATACCAGCCTCCTGGCGCCACCGCTCGTGCCCGAGGTCGTTCTGCATCTGGCGCACGAGGCGGTGCCGATCTGGCAGAAGACCGAAGAGGAACTGGGCGAGATCGGCCTGCCGCCGCCCTTCTGGGCCTTCGCCTGGGCCGGCGGCCAGGCGCTGGCGCGCTATGTCCTCGATCATCCGCAACTGGTCGAAGGCAAGACCGTGCTCGATCTCGCCACGGGCTCGGGCCTCGTCGCCATCGCCGCCGGCAAAGCGGGGGCGCGCGCGGTGCTCGCCGCCGATATCGATCCTTTCGCCTGCGCCGCGGCGCGCCTCAATGCGCAGGCGAACGGCGTCGCGATCGAGGTCAGCGACGAAGACCTGCTGGACAGCGCTCCGACCGGCTTCGACGTCGTCTTGGTCGGCGACCTGTTCTATGAGAAAGCGCTCGCGGAACGTGTGCAGGCCTGGCTCAGCGCGGCCAAAGCAAAGGGGGCCGACATATTGATCGGCGATCCCGGCCGGTCCTATCTGCCGAAACCCGCCTTGCTGCATGTCATCGACTACAATGTGCCGGTGACCCGCGAGCTGGAAGATGCCGAGATCAAGCGCACGGCGGTGTGGCGGATCTAGACGCCGGTCCGCAGCCGGCTGTTGTTGAGCCACAAGGCGACCATGAGGATCGCGAGGCTGACCCAGATCCAGGGATCGGCGGGCCGCTGGAAGATGAAGATTGCCCACAGCACCGCGGCCGGCGTCGACACATAGATCGCCTGGATGGTGTAGAAGGCGCCCTTCTCGCGAATGAGGGTGAAGAAGGCGATGCGCTCGACGATCCACAGGAGGGCGGCGAGGCCCGCCGTCCAATAGGCGAAGAGCGCCGGCGCCGTCTCGCCCCAGGGCGGCGCCAGGACCAGCATGAAGGGTATGGCCAGGAGGCCGGAGAAGACCGACTCGGCCGCGCCGACCGTCATGATATCGGCATTCTTCGGCCAATAGGCGCCGGCGAACCAGTTGTAGGCGCTGTAGACGATGGGGACGGCGAAGGCGGCGACGACCCACCACGACATTACGCTTTGACCCGTCCCGCCGCGCGACAAGATCAGCACGGCGCTCGACAGGAAGCCGACCATGAGGCCGCCGATCCGGCGCGGATGGGCGATCTCGCGCCTGGTGAACAGGGCCAGGAGGTAATTCCAGAACGGGGCGGTCGAGACGATGAGCGCATATTCGGTGGCGGCCACCTGCCGCGAGAAGAACAGGCTCATGGCGAAAGGGATGTTGAGCAAAGCGGCGCAGCCGAGGCCATAGAGCATGACCTCCCGGCTCACGACGAAGCGACCGCGGGCGAGCGGCGGGACGGCGAGGGCCAGGCCGACGATCAGCCCGGTATAGACGATGATATGGGTGATCGGCAGGCCGTGCTCGCCCATGAGCTTGTAGAGCGACGGGGTGAGGCCCCAGAAGCAGCCGAGGACGATGAACCAGAGGAGATGGATGGGCATGCGGCCTTAGAAGGTTTGACTTTCTTAGACAGTTGGCGGATTGCAAGGATAAGACGGGGCGCCGATAATACTCGCCCGAACGCGGCATGAGAGGGAGGATTTTGCTTATGTCCGACAAGGTCTATCCGGTTCCGGCCCAGTGGAAGAAGCGGGCCCTGGTGAGCGACGCCCAATACAAGAAGATGTATGCGGAATCGATCGCCGCGCCGGACAAGTTCTGGGCCAAGCACGCCAAGCGGCTGGACTGGTTCAAGGCGCCGAAGAAGATCAAGAATACCAGCTTCGCCCATGACAATGTATCGATCAAATGGTTCGAGGACGGCGTGCTCAACGTGTCGGTCAACTGCATCGACAGGCACCTCAAGAAGCGAGGCCATCAGACGGCGATCATCTGGGAGGGCGATGATCCCTATTACGACAAGAAGATCACCTATCGCGAGCTCTACGAGCAGGTCTGCCGCTTCGCCAATGTGCTGAAAGCGCAAGGCGTCAAGAAGGGCGACCGGGTCACCATCTACATGCCGATGATCCCGGAAGCGGCCTATGCCATGCTCGCCTGCGCCCGGATCGGGGCGGTGCATTCGGTGGTGTTCGGCGGCTTCTCGCCCGACTCGCTTTCCGGCCGCATCACCGACGCCAAGTCGAAATTCATCGTCACCGCCGATGAGGGCCTGCGCGGCGGCCGCAAGATCCCGCTCAAGGCGAACACCGACGAGGCCCTGAAGAAATGCGAAGGCGGCGAGAAGGTCCTGGTGGTGCGGCGTACCGGCGGCAACATCGCCATGCAGGCGGGCCGCGATTTCTGGTATCACGAGGAGGCGGCGAAGGTCCCGGCCGAATGCAAGCCGGAGAAGATGAAGGCGGAAGACCCGCTGTTCATCCTCTACACGTCAGGCTCGACCGGCAAGCCCAAGGGCGTGCTGCACACGACCGGCGGCTACCTGCTCTTCGCGTCGATGACCCACCAATATGTCTTCGACTATCACGACGGCGACATCTATTGGTGCACGGCGGATGTGGGCTGGGTGACCGGGCATACCTATATCCTCTATGGCCCGCTCGCCAACGGCGCCATCACCTTGATGTTCGAAGGCGTGCCCAACTATCCGAACGCCTCGCGCTTCTGGGAAGTGGTGGACAAGCATCAGGTCAACATCTTCTATACCGCGCCGACCGCCATCCGCGCGCTGATGGGCGCGGGCGAGGCGCTGGTGAAGCGGACCTCGCGCAAGTCGCTCAGGCTCCTCGGCAGCGTCGGCGAGCCGATCAATCCGGAAGCCTGGGAATGGTATCACCGCGTGGTCGGCGATCACCGCTGCCCGATCGTCGATACCTGGTGGCAGACGGAAACCGGCGGCATATTGATCACGCCGCTGCCGGGCGCCACCAAGCTCAAGCCCGGCTCGGCGACCAGGCCGTTCTTCGGCTGCAAGCCGGCGCTGGTCGACGACAAGGGCACCATCCTCAATGGCGCGGCGTCCGGCAATCTCGTCATCCTCGATTCCTGGCCCGGCCAGATGCGCAGCGTCTATGGCGATCACGAGCGCTTCGTGCAGACCTATTTCTCGGCCTATAAGGGCATGTATTTCACCGGCGACGGCTGCCGGCGCGACGCTGACGGCTACTACTGGATCACCGGCCGCGTCGACGACGTGCTCAATGTCTCGGGCCACCGGCTCGGCACGGCGGAAGTCGAATCGGCGCTGGTCTCGCATCCGAAAGTGTCGGAGGCCGCGGTGGTCGGCTATCCGCACGACATCAAGGGCACCGGCATCTATTGCTATGTGACCTTGATGACGGGCGAGAAGGGGTCGGACGGCCTGCGCCAGGAGCTGGTCCAGCATGTGCGCAAGGAGATCGGCCCGATCGCCTCGCCCGACCTCCTGCAGTTCTCGCCGGGCCTGCCCAAGACCCGCTCCGGCAAGATCATGCGGCGCATCCTGCGCAAGATCGCGGAGGACGAGTTCGGCAATCTCGGCGATACGTCGACGCTCGCCGATCCGGCGGTGGTCGAGGACCTCATCGCCAACCGGCAGAACAGGCGTGCTTAGATTGTATAGCCGTCCCATTGCCGACTGAGGGGCGGGCGTGGCAAAGTGCCGGCGCTTGAATGCGCCCGCACTTTACGCAAGGATTCCCATGCCTCGTCTGTCAAATATGGCCGTCCGCGATATCGAGACGGTCATCCACCCCTATACCAATCTTGTCCGCCATCGCGAGACCGGTCCGCTCATCCTCAACGAGGGACGCGGCATCCATCTCTATGACGACACGGGGAAGCGCTATATCGAGGGCCTGGCCGGGCTGTGGTGCACGTCGCTCGGCTACGGCAACGAGGAGCTGGTCGAGGCCGCGGCGCAGTCCATGCGCAAGCTCTCCTATACGTCGGTCTTCTCCGGGAAGTCGCATGACGCGGCGATCGAGCTGTCCGAGAAGCTGAAGGAGATCGCGCCCTGCCCCGCCTCGAAGGTGCTGTTCGGCGGCTCGGGCTCGGAAGCCAACGACATGCAGATCAAGCTCACCTGGTACATGAACAATGCCAAGGGGCGGCCGAAAAAGAAGAAGATCATCTCGCGCCAGCGCGCCTATCATGGCGTCACCATCGCCTCGGCCTCGCTCACCGGCCTGCCCTGGGTGCATAACGACTTCGACCTGCCGATCGCCAATGTCGTGCACACCTCCTGCCCGCATCACTACCGCTTCGCGGAGCCGGGCGAGAGCGAGGAGCAGTTCGCCGAGCGCCTCGCCAAGGACCTCGACGATCTCATCCAGAAGGAGGGGCCGGACACGGTCGCGGCCTTCATCGCCGAGCCGATCATGGGCGCGGGCGGCGTCATCATTCCTCCTGCCGGCTATTTCACCAGGATCAACGAGGTGCTCGCCAAATACGACGTCCGCTACATCGCCGATGAAGTGATCTGCGGCTTCGGCCGCACCGGCAACTGGTTCGGCACCACGACCATGGGCATGAAGCCGTCCTCGATCTCGATGGCGAAGGCCATCACCTCGGCCTATTTCCCGATGGGCGCCATCACCATCGAGGAAGAGCTCTATCAGGCGATGCTCGATGAGAGCCGCAAGATCGGCACCTTCGGCCACGGCTTCACCTATACGGCCCATCCGGTGGGCTGCGCGGTGGCGCTCAAGACGATCGAGATCTATGAGCGCGACAAGACGGTGGAGCATGTGCGCAAGGTGGCGCCGACCTTCGAGAAGCGCATCGCCCAGTTCGCCGACCACCCGCTGGTCGGCGAGACCCGCGCCCGGGGCCTCATCGGCGCCATCGAGCTCGTCGCCGACAAGAAGACCAAGCGCGCCTTCGATCCGAAGAAGGGCGTGGGCGCGCTCGCCGCCGAGATCATGCAGGAAAACGGCCTGATCGTGCGTCCGATGGGCGATTCGGTCGCCTTCTGCCCGCCGCTGATCATCCGCGAGGACGAGATCAACGAGATGTTCGACATCGTCGGCAAGAGCCTGCGCATTCTGGAAGAGCGCGTGCTCAAGGAGAATCTGCGAAACTAAGGGGAGCGGCATGAGCCGGATCGAGGAGAAGAGTGCCCTCCGGGCGAAAATGGGCGAGGTGAGCGAGCTCGCTGCCAAGAAGACGCTCGCCCGGCTCGACAAATATGCCCGCACCTATATCGAGAACTCGCCCTTCCTGTGCATCGGCACGGCCGACGAGAACGGCCATGCCGATGTCTCGCCGCGCGGCGATCCGGCAGGCTTCGTGCGCATCGTCGACGACCACACGCTGATCATCCCGGACCGGCCCGGCAACAACCGGGTCGACACGATGCAGAACATCGTCGCCAATCCGCAAGTGGGCATTCTGTTCCTCATTCCGGGCATCGACGACACGCTGCGGGTGAACGGCAGGGCCGAGATCATCGACGATCCGGCCGAGCTCGCAGCGGCCGCCGTCAACGGAAAGCCGCCCAAGCTCGGCATCAAAGTGAAAGTGGAAGAGGTCTTTTTCCACTGCGCCAAGGCATTCCGGCGCTCCAAGCTGTGGGACCCCGCGGCGCAGAAGGACCGCGGCTTCCTGCCGAGCCTCGCCCATATGGTGATGGAGCAGGCGCGCGCCTGCGAGGTCGACCACGAGGAGTCCGACAAGGTCGAAGCCGAAATCCAGGAAGAATACAAGACCGGGCTTTACTGATGACGGAGAAGGCCGAACTTGCCTATGTGCGCCGCTGCGTCGAGCTCGCGACGGAAGCGCTCGAGGCAGGCGATGCGCCCTTCGGTTCGGTGCTCGTTTCCGGCGACGGTAATATCCTTGCCGAAGACCGCAACCGGACATCGAGCGGTGATGCGACGCGGCATCCGGAATTCGAGCTGGCGCGCTGGGCTGCAACCCATATGACACCTGACGAACGCGCCCGGGCCACAGTCTACACGTCGGGTGAGCATTGCCCCATGTGCGCGGCGGCGCATGGTTTGGTGGGGCTCGGCCGCATCGTCTATGCAGTGTCCTCGCAGCAGTTTGTCGATTGGCTGGCCGAACTGGGCATCAGCGACAGCTTCGCCGTCCGGCAACGACCGATCGCGGAGATTGCGCCCAAGGTAAAGGTCGAGGGGCCGGTGCCGGAAGTCGAGGACGAAGTGCACGAGCTGTATCGCCGCCGGTATGGCAAGGCCCGGTGACGGGAATTAGCGCCGCTCCACCGGCACGATGAAGCGCTCGCGCAATTCGCCGCGGCGCAGCACCGTGACACGCGTCTCATGGCCGACGCGCTCGTGATCGAGGAGCCGCAGCAGATCGTCGATCCCCGACACGGCATGACCATCGATGGCGATGATGAGATCGCCCGACTTGATGCCGCCCTCGTCGGCTGGGCTCTTCTCGACCACCTTCATCACCCTGACGCCCATCTCCTGGGTGATGCCGGCATGGCGCGCGATGTGGCGCGGCACGACACTTTGCTGGCCTTCGATGCCGATCGCCGCCCGGCGCACCCGACCGTGCTGCAGGATCTGGCTCAGCACATAGAGCGCGGTGTTGCTGGCGACCGAGAAGCAGATGCCCTGGGCGCCCAGGATGACGGCGGTGTTGACGCCGATGACGCGGCCGCGCGAATCGACCAGCGGGCCGCCGGAATTACCGGGATTGAGCGCCGCATCGGTCTGGATCACGTCGTCGATCAAACGTCCGGTCGATGCGCGCAGCGAACGGCCGATGGCGCTGATGACGCCGGTCGTCACCGTCTGCTCGAAGCCCAAGGGATTACCGATGGCGATGGCGAGCTGGCCGCGCTTGATCGCCTTGGAATCATGCAGGACGAGGGGGGCGGCGCTCAGATTCTCGTCGGTGCGGATGACGGCGATGTCGCTGTCGGGATCCTCGCCGATGATGCGCGCCGCAGCGCGATGGCCGTCAGCGGTGCCGACCGTGATGGTCCTGGCGCCCGAGACGACATGGCTGTTGGTGAAGATGAGGCCGTCCGAGGATACGATGAAGCCCGAGCCGCCGCCCTGGCGGCCCTGGCCGTTGGTCACGGCAATGTGGACGACGGACGGCCCGGCCTTGTCGACCGCACCGATCACCGCCGTCGAATAAGCATCGAGCAGTTCGCCGTCGGCCACCGCCGGGGCGGCCTCCGGCAGGGCCTGGCCTTGTCCATCGAGATCGAGCATGAGAGTTCTCCGGCACAGCATATGGGGAGGCTGGAAAAAGGTTACCAGTGGGCCCCACCCGTCACGCGTTCCGCGTGACACCCTCCCCACGCGTCCGCGCGGGGAGGGAGAGAGCCGCTGCATTTGCTGGTATTTCTCCCTCCCCCGCATTTTTCGCGGGTAGCGTGGCGCGAAGCGCCGGGTGGGGTTCAGCCCAGCGCCTGCTCGAGGTCTGCTATGAGGTCATCGGCGTGCTCGATGCCGATGGAGAGGCGGATCAAGTTGTCGGGCACCGGGCTCGCCGGCCCTTCCACCGTCTTGCGGTGCTCGGCCAGGCTTTCGACGCCGCCAAGCGAGGTGGCCGGCACGATGACCTCGAGGCGCGTGCAGACGCGCACGGCGTCGGCGGCTCCGCCTTTGATCAGGAGCGAGAGCATGCCGCCGAAGCCGTCCGTCATCTGGCGCACCGCGACGTCGTGGCCCGGATGCGACGCCAGGCCCGGATAGAGCACCCGCTCGACCTTGGGATGTTTCTCGAAATGCCGCGCGATGGCGAGCGCATTGGCGGACGCCTGGCGATAGCGCACGAACAACGTGCGCAGGCCGCGGATGAGCAGCCAGCATTCGAACGGGGCGAGGGGCGCGCCGATCTTGGTGCGCAAGCTCGCGATCTCCGTCCAGCGCGCATCGATTGTCCGGGCGACGAGCGCGCCGGCGAGCACGTCGGAATGGCCGTTGAGATATTTGGTGGCCGAATGGAAGACGATGTCGGCGCCGAGCGTCAGAGGCCTGGTGGTCACGGCGGCGCTCGCCGTCGCGTCGACGGCGAGAATGGCGCCCGCCGCATGGGCGAGCCCGGCGGTGCGGGCGATGTCGATCATGTCCCAGGTCGGGTTGAGCGGCGTCTCGATCCAGACGAGATCGGTTTCGCCTTTGCGGATCGCGCCCGCAATGGCGTCGGGATCGGTTGGATCGAACAGAGTGAGCGTGATGCGGCCCTTGGCTTCGAGCCGCTTCAGCCAGTCGCGCGTGCCGTAGTACATGACGTCGGGCGCCACGACATGGGCGCCCAAAGGCACGGTCTCGAGCAAGGTGGTGATCGCCGCCATGCCGGAGGCGAAGAGCAAAGCTTCATTGCCCTCCTCGAGTGCCGCCACCGCCGCCTCGGCATGCCACAAAGTGGGATTGCCGTTGCGGATGTAGTTCTCCTTGAGCCTGGGCGTGTAGCTATCGTCGCGCGCATAGGTCGACGACATATGGAGCGGCGGCGTGATCGAGCCTGTCGCGTCGTCGATGGCCTTGAGTGCGTGCGCCGCGACCGTTTCCGGCCGGGGCTTGGTGTTAGACATGCTGGCCGCCATTGATGTGGAGCTCGGCCCCCGTCACATAGCTCGACGCGTCGGTGCACAGGAAATAGATCGACTTCGCCACTTCCTCGGGCTGGCCCAGGCGATGGAGCGGGATCTGCGCGACGATCTTCTCGGTGCCGGGCGAGAGGATCGAGGTCTCGATCTCGCCCGGCGAGATGGCGTTGACGCGCACGCCGAAGGGGCCGAAATCGCCGGCCATCTCGCGCGTGAGGGAGGCGAGCGCCGCTTTCGATGTCGCATAGGCGGCACCGGCAAAAGGATGGACGCGCGAGCCCGCGATCGAGGTGACGTTGACGACCGCGCCCTTGGCGCGCGCCAGTTCGTCGATCAAGCCCCGCGCCAGCATGATCGGGGCGTAGAAGTTGACCTGGAAGACGGTTTTCCAGTCTTCCTCCATCGTCTCGATGGAATTGAGCCTGGCGCCGCCGGGCTTCTTCGGCGAGATGGCGGCATTGTTGATGAGCGCATGGAGGCGCGAGCCTTGCGCCTTCAAGCGCTCCTTCATCTGGTGGATGGCTTCGGCCAGCGCCTGCGGGTCGGCGAGATCGACCTGGATATGATCCTCCGGCCCCGCATCCCAGGGACAGTCCTCCGGAAAGGGATGGCGCGACACGGTGATCGCCCGCCAGCCGGCGGTCGAAAAGCGTTTCGCCGTCGCATGGCCGATGCCGCGCGAGGCGCCGGTCAGGATCAAGGTTTTGCGTTCACTCTCGGGGGGTGTGGTCATAAGGTCTATCTAGGGATAGAGACGGGCCTTGGTCCAGCCATCCTCGGGAGCTTCACGGCGAAAGACGACGCGGTCGTGAAGGCGGAAGGGCCGGTCATGCCAGAATTCGATGGAAACGGGCCGCAGGCGGAAGCCCGACCAATAAGGCGGGCGCGGCACGTCGCCAATGGCGTAGCGCGCCCCATACATGGCGACCGCGGTCTCGAGCTCGAACCGGCCTTTCAGCGGCCGCGACTGCTGCGAGGCCCAGGCGCCGATGCGGCTGTCGCGCGGGCGCGAGGCGAAATAGGCGTCGGCCTCGGCGTCGCTCACCGTCTCGACGGGGCCGCGGACCCTGACCTGGCGGCGCAGCGATTTCCAGTGGAAGCACAGCGCCGCCTTCCGGGCCGACAGAAGCTCCTGGCCCTTCTGGCTCTCGAAATTGGTGTAGAAGACGAAGCCCCGGCCATCGACCGCCTTGAGCAGGACCATGCGCGCATTGGGAAGGCCTTCCTCGTCGACCGTGGCCAGCGTCATGGCATTGGGGTCGTTGGGCTCGGTCTTGCCGGCGTCCTTGAGCCATTCCTCGAACAGCGAGATCGGCTCCTCGCGCTCGGTGAAGCCTTGGGCGGCCATCAAAGTGGGCAGATCGCTCAGTGACATTTGGTTAACTTTGCCTAATTATGCCTAAGACTTACCACATTTCGCCCCCGTTGCCGCCACTGCCCGACCTTAAGCAGGCATGCGCCAGCCTCAGGGGATGAGGCATGTCTTTAGAATGCTGGGGAAGTCGAATGCAATTCAAGTCTGTCGCCATCATTGCCCTCTCGGGTCTCCTGCTCGCGGGATGCGCCAATTCGGGTCCGAAGGAAACCGGCGGTGCCGTCATCGGCGGCGTCGCGGGCGGCCTCCTCGGCAACACCATCGGCCACGGCAAGGGACGCGCGGCGGCGACGATCCTCGGCGCGGCGCTGGGCGCGGTGGTCGGCGGCGCGGTCGGGCGCAATCTCGATGATGCCGACCGCGAGCGGGCTTATTATGCGGCCGACCGGTCGTTCCGGACCGGCCGTGAAGCCTCCTGGCGGAACCCCGAAAACGGCCATCGCGGCCGTTTCGTGCCGCGCCGGTCCTACCGCGATGACGACGACCGCATGTGCCGCGATTTCGAGCACACGATCTGGGTCGATGGCGAGCCGGAACTCATCGAAGGCACGGCCTGTGAGATGCGCGACGGCAGCTGGCGCGTCGTCGGCTGATCAACGCGCCGACTCGACGGCACTTCCCGATGGCGGGGTCCTGATCCAATAGGGACAATAGACGAAGCCGAAACCGAAGAAGAGACAGAGCAGCGCCACGGTGTTGGTGAGGCTCTGCCGCCGGAAGCCATGGCTCTCCCACAGCTCAACGGGCTCGGCCGCAGCGGCGAGCAAGTGCCGCGCCCGTGAGGCCTCGTGCTCCGGAACCAGGATACGGATGCCCTGCAGCGCCACCAGCCAGTCGCCATGGATGGCGGCATGATGGCGTTCGCCCACGACCGCCTCTATGCCCTCGCTTGCGAGAAACGAAACGACCGCCTCGCTTTCCGGCCGGTTGAAGGTGGCGGTGAGCACGACGAGCTTCATTTGAGCCCGAGGCGCTCCTGGAGCTTGGCGATCTTGAGTTGCTGGCGCGCGGTGACTTCGCCGTCGGCGGCCGCCACCCGTCGGACCATCTGGACGAAATCCGCCCGCTCGCTTTCGCTGAGGTCGCGCATCCACAGCTTCGTATAGCGCAGCGAGACATTGTTGGCGTCCTCGACATGCGACGCCACCCATTTGCCGAACACCATGAGCTCGGTCGGGTCGGCAATGCCCATCGTCTTCACCACCGCATCGCGGATCACGCTCTCGGCCGCGGGCGTCAAGGGATGTTCCTCCGAGGCGATGGCGATCATCATGACGACGGCGGCTGCCACCGGATCGTCGACCGCCTCGACCGGCGCGGCCTCGGCTTTCTTGCGAAACTTGTAGCGTTTCCACTTGCCCCAGGCCCGCCCGGCCATGTCGGTCACGTCATCGGCGGTCTCCTTGATGGCCTTGACGCGCCAGTACCAGAAAGCGGCACCCCCAAGGATGGCCACAAGACCCAGAAGAATATGCATTTTGATCCAGCTCCCCCGCTGCTTGCGCCGAGTCAAGCCGATTTGCCGACAGCCTTCAAGAGCCTGCCCGCGCTCCAGCAAAAACCGACCGCCGGGTATAATCGATCTTCTTGAGATCGCTCGCGAAAGCTGCACAAGATGCGGCAGCGCAGCCAGCGACCAGGGAGAATGCCATGGCTATCCACGAGGACGATCTCAGCCGTCTCATGACGATGGATCGCCGCCGGTTCATGGCGGCGATGGCCGCGGCGACAGGTGCGCTGACGCTTTCCGGCCTCCCGGCCCATGCCGACACGACGGTCAACTGGCTCGGCTGGCAAGGCTATGACGAGCCCTTGAAGCTCGGTTCGTTCCTGAAGGACAACGGCATCGCGCTGGCGACGACCTATATCAACACCAATGAAGAGATCATCACCCGGCTGCAGGCGGGCGGCGCCGGCCAGATCGACTTCATCACCATCTATTTTGGACATATCCCGATCCTCATCGCGGCCGACCTGATCGAGCCCATCGACGAGAGCAAGGTTTCGGGGATCGCCGACATCTTCCCGGAATTCCTCAAGGTCGACACGATCCGCAAGGACGGCACGCTCTATGCGGTGCCTTTCACCTGGGGCACCCTGTCGATGGTCTATGATCCGAAGGCCACGGCCAAGCCCACCTCCTGGAAGGATGCGCTCAAGGACGACGTCAAGGGCAAGGTCGCCATGGTCGACGACATGACCGGGCTCATCTCGACCTGGGCGCCGATCGTCACCGGGACCAAGACGCCGACCCGCCTCACCATGGACGAGCTCAAGAAGACGATCGACGTCCTCATCACCATCAAGAAGGACCATGCGCGCACCTTCTCCGCCTCCTATGGCGAGGCGGTCGATCTCTTCGCGCGCGGCGAGGTGGTGACCTCGGCCATTGGCTGGGACGCGATGGTGGGTTTCGCCGCCGCCAAGAACAAGGCGCTCGACTTCGTCGTGCCGGAAGAGGGCGCCATGGTGTTCATGGACACGCTCGCCATCCCCAAGGGCGCACCCAACCGCGACCTCGCCTACAAGCTCCTCGGCCAGTCGACCTCGCCCGATGGCCAGAAGCAGATCGCCGACGCCTTGACGCAGGCGGTCATCACCAAGGCCGCCTTGCCGCTGATCGACGACAAGAACAAGGCGATCTATCACTATGACGACCTGCCGAAGCTGTTCGAGAAGGCCCGCTTCAATCCGTTCTGGCCGCTCGAGGCGGACGGCGATTTCGTCACCCATGCCCAGGTGATGGAGGAGTATCAGCGCTTCCTGAAGGCGTGACCGAGTTGCCTTTGCATCCGCATCTCTCCTTCCCCCTTGCGGGGAAGGTGGCGCGCAGCGCCGGATGGGGGTCGGCGCAACAAGGATTACATTTCCGCAAATGAGTATTCGTTCGCCTCCTGAACTCAAGCTTCAAACAGGACCAGGCTGTCGCGCAACCCCCATCCGTCTCCCCCGGCTTGAGGCCGGGGGAGCCACCTTCCCCGCAAGGGGGAAGGATAGAAGAGCATGACGTCCTCTTCCCCGCTCCTCCGGCTCTCCGGCCTCTCCAAATCCTTCGGCCCCGTCGCCGCGGTGGCGCCGCTCGATCTCGATGTCGCGGCGGGCGATTTCTGCGCCATCCTCGGGCCCTCGGGCTGCGGCAAGTCCACGCTGCTGCGCATGATCGCGGGCTTCCTCGCGCCCTCGACCGGATCGGTCATCATCGAAGGCGTCGAGGTCACGAGGCTCGGGCCCGAAAAGCGGCCGACCAATATGGTGTTCCAGAGCTACGGGCTCTTTCCCCATCTCACCGTGGCCGAGAATATCGGCTTCGGCCTCGCCCTCCGGAAACGGTCGCGCGACGAGATCGCCCGGCGCGTGGCGGAGGCGCTGCGGCTGGTGCGGCTCGACGATCTCGGCCAGCGCATGATCGATCGCCTGTCCGGCGGCCAGCAGCAGCGAGTGGCGCTGGCCCGCGCCCTCGTCATGCGCCCCAAGGTCCTGCTGCTCGACGAGCCCCTGGCGGCGCTCGATCTCAAGCTGCGCCACCAGATGCAGGACGAATTGCGCCGCATCCATCGTGAGATCGGCGGCACCTTCATCTTCGTGACCCATGACCAGAGCGAGGCTTTCGCGCTCGCCAATCTGGTGGTGGTGATGAATCAGGGGCGCGTCGAGCAGACCGGCAGCACGGCCGAGATCTATCTCCATCCGAAAACCCTGTTCGTCGCCGATTTCGTCGGCGAGACCACGCTGCTCGAAGGCGAAAGGCGCAATGGCCGGGTCCGGCTCAAGGCCGGCCTCGAATTCGACAATGCCGGCCGCGACGGCGCGGTTCGCCTGGTGGTGCGGCCGGAGCGCGTCGCGGTGCGGCCGGGGGGCCTCGAGGCGGTGGTGAGCGATGCGGTGTTCTTCGGGTCATCGCTCAAGGTCACGCTCAAGCTTCCGTCCGGCGAAACCTTGATCCTGCGCAGCAGCGCCCCCAATGCCGCCGCGGAGCACCAGATCGGCACTCGTCTCGCGGTCGGCTGGGACGCCCATGACCAGCAGGTCATCGACCTCCCATGACACGCCACGCCAATCTGTTCCTCGCTCCCGCTTTCGCCGTGCTCATCGGCGTCTTCGCCTTGCCGATCGCGCTGCTCTTCGCGGTGAGCTTCTGGTCGGTGAAGAATTTCAAGCTGCAGCCGGATTTCTCACTTGCCGCCTGGCAGCGCTTCGTCAGCGTCTATGGCGATCTCACCCTCTATACGCTGCTGATCGGGCTCGTCACCGGCCTTCTCTGCACCGGGCTTGGCTTCGTTTTCGCCTATGCGGCGCGTTTCAAGGCGGGGCGATTCGGCGATCTGCTGCTGGTCGCGACACTGATCACGCTGTTCGGCGGCTATCTGGTCAAGATCTATGCCTGGAAGTCGATCCTCGGCGCCGACGGGCTCATGAACCAGGCGCTGATGGCCCTGGGCCTCACCGACCAGCCGCTCGCCTTCCTCATCTACAGCCGCGGCGCCGTCATCGTGGCGCTCGTCCACTTCCTGCTGCCCTTCGCCATCCTGCCGATCTATGCCGCCTTGCGCAACGTCCCCGAGGCGACGATCGAGGCGGCGCGCGACCTCGGCGCCACGGCCGTACAGGTGGTGACGCGTGTCGTCGTCCCGCAGGCGCTCGACGGCCTCTACGCCGCCTTCGCCTTCTGTTTCCTGCTCGCCGCTGGCGACTATGTCACGCCGATGCTGCTCGGCGGCACGTCGGGCAGCATGCTCGGGCAGTTCGTGCTGCTCGAATTCTCGACCAATTTCAACTGGCCGGCCGGATCGGCTCTGTCCTTCGGCCTCCTCTTCGCCTGTCTCGCCGTCCTCGCGCTCATCGCCTGGGTGAGCGGGCGCATCCTGCGGCGGCCGCGGAGCGCTGCGCCATGACCTGGCTGTGGCGCGCCGTCCTCGCCCTCTTCCTCGTCTTCATGCTGGGGCCGATCCTGCTCGTCGTCCTCTTCTCCTTCGGATCGAACGCGCTGATCGGCTTTCCCATGGGCGGGCTCACCCTCGACTGGTATGCGAGGCTCGCCGCCGACACGGGCTTCCTCACGGCCTTCCGGGCGAGCTTCGTCGTGGCGCTGGCGACGGCGGTCCTCGCCACGGCGACCGGCACGCTGGCGGCCATCGGCCTCATGAAGGTGACGCCTGGCGCCCAGCGCGGCTTCCTTGCGGCTTTGTCGCTGCCGGTGCTGCTGCCGCCGCTCGTCGTCGCCATCGCCATCGTCGTCCTCATCGTGCGCGGCCTCGGCCTGCGCCTCGGCCTCCCGGTCGTCGTGCTCGGCCATATCCTGGTGGCGCAGCCTTTCGTCATCCTGATCGTGATGGCGCGGCTCGCCCGCTTCGATCAGGCGACGGTCGATGCGGCGCGTGATCTCGGCGCGTCGCGCTTCACCGCCTTCCGGCTCGTCACCTTGCCGCAGATCGCGAGCGCGCTGGTCGGCGCCGCCCTGGTCAGCGCCGCGATCTCGCTCGACGATTTCATCATCGCCTCCTTCACCATCGGCGGCGGCAACACGCTCTCGACCTTCGTCTGGGGCAAGATGCGCACCACGCTCGATCCTTCGATCAACGCGATCGCGACCATCCTGCTGGTGCTGACGGTAGGGCTCGCGGCGCTGGCGCTGCGGGTGAGCAAGTATCGGGGATGAAGGCGCCCCTCACCGTCCCATTGCGTCGCAAAGGGCCCCTGCCTCGCCCCGCTGCGCGGGGCGAGGCAATCAGAGCCGGCGCTCGACCATCATCTTCTTGATCTCGGCGATGGCCTTGGCCGGGTTCAGATGCTTGGGGCAGGCCTTGGCGCAGTTCATGATGGTGTGGCAGCGATAGAGCCGGAACGGGTCTTCCAGATTGTCGAGCCTTTCGCCCGTCGCCTCGTCGCGGCTGTCGATCAGCCAGCGATAGGCCTGCAACAATACGGCCGGGCCCAGATAGCGCTCGCCGTTCCACCAGTAGCTCGGGCACGAGGTCGAGCAGCAGGCGCACAGGATGCACTCATAGAGCCCGTCGAGCTTCTCGCGGTCGGCGCGCGATTGTTTCCACTCGATCTGCGGCGTCGGCGTGACGGTCTTGAGCCAGGGCTCGATCGAGCGGTGCTGGGCATAGAAGCGCGTCATGTCGGGGACGAGGTCCTTGACCACCGGCATATGCGGCAAGGGATAGATCTTGACCGGCCCCTTCACGTCCACGATCGACTTGAGGCACGCCAGCGTGTTGGTGCCGTCGATATTCATGGCGCAGGAGCCGCAAATGCCCTCGCGGCACGACCGCCGGAAGGTCAGCGTCGCATCCTGCTCGTTCTTGATCTTGATGAGCGCGTCGAGGACCATCGGTCCGCAGGATTTGAGATCGACATGATAGGTGTCGAGGCGCGGATTGCGGTGATCGTCCGGCGACCAGCGATAGATGCGGAACTCCTTGAGGTCGCCGCCTTCCGGCCTGGGCCAGGCCTTGCCGGTATCGACCTTGGAATTCTGCGGAAGGCTGAAGGCGACCATCTCAATCGTAACTCCTAATAGACCCGCGCCTTCGGCTTGATATAGGCGATGTCGTTGGACAAGGTGTAGGTGTGCACCGGGCGGTAATCGAGGCGCACCTTGCGCCCTGCGTCGTCGGCCCAGGAGAGCGTGTGCTTCATCCAGTCCTTGTCGTCGCGCTCGGGGAAGTCCTCGCGCGCATGGGCGCCGCGGCTCTCGGCGCGGGCGAGCGCGCCCTCGACCGTCACCGCCGCCTGCAGGATCAGATTGTCATATTCGAGCGTCTCGACCAGGTCGGAATTCCAGATCAGGGAGCGGTCCGAGACCTTGATGTCGTCGGTCGCGCGCCAGACCTCGTCGATGAGTCTGGCCCCTTCCGCGAGGATATCGCCGGTGCGGAACACCGCGCAGTTGCTCTGCATGGTGCGCTGCATGCGATCGCGCAGCTTCGCCGTTGGCGTGCCGCCGTCGGCGAAGCGAAAGCGGTCGAGCCTGGCGACCGAAGCCTCGCCCGCGTCCTTCGGCAATTCGGCATGCGGCGTGTTGGGCTCGATCTCCTCGGCGCATTTGAGCGCCGCGGCGCGGCCGAAGACGACGAGGTCGATGAGCGAGTTGGAGCCGAGACGGTTGGCGCCATGGACGGAGACGCAGGCGGCCTCGCCCACCGCATAGAGTCCCGGCACGACCTTTTCGGGATCCTGCGGGTCGCCGGCGAGCGCCTGGCCGTGATAGTTGGTGGGCACGCCGCCCATATTGTAATGCACCGTCGGCACGATCGGAATCGGATCGCGGGTGACGTCGACATTGGCGAAGATCTTGGCCGATTCGCTGATGCCGGGCAGGCGCTCCTCGAGGATCTTGGGGTCGAGATGTTCGAGATGGAGATGGATATGGTCCTTCTCGGGTCCCAAGCCGCGGCCCTCGCGGATCTCGATGGTCATCGAGCGCGAGACGACGTCGCGCGAGGCGAGGTCCTTGGCGGAGGGCGCGTAACGCTCCATGAAGCGCTCGCCTTCCGAATTGGTGAGATAGCCGCCCTCGCCGCGCGCGCCCTCGGTGATGAGGACACCCGCGCCATAGACGCCGGTCGGATGGAACTGGACGAATTCCATGTCCTGCAAGGGAAGGCCGGCGCGCAGCACCATGGCATTGCCGTCGCCGGTGCAGGTATGGGCGGAGGTGGCGGAGAAATAGGCCCGGCCATAGCCGCCGGTGGCGAGGATGGTGCGGTGGGCACGGATGCGATGGATAGAGCCGTCTTCCAGGCTGATCGCCATCACGCCGCGGCAGGCGCCGTCCTCCATGATGAGGTCGAGGGCGAAATATTCGATGAAGAACTCGGCCGAATAGCGCAGCGACTGGCCATAGAGCGTATGCAGCATGGCATGGCCGGTGCGGTCGGCGACGGCGCAGGTGCGCTGCACCGGCGGGCCGTCGCCGAAATTCATCATATGGCCGCCGAAGGGACGCTGATAGATCGTGCCCTCTTCGGTGCGCGAGAAGGGCATGCCGAAATGCTCGAGCTCATAGACGGCGACGGGCGCGTTGCGGCACATATATTCGATGGCGTCCTGGTCGCCCAGCCAGTCGGCGCCCTTGACCGTGTCATACATGTGCCAGCGCCAGTTGTCGGGGCCCATATTGCCGAGCGAGGCGGCGATGCCGCCTTGCGCGGCGACCGTGTGCGAGCGGGTGGGGAAGACCTTCGAGATGCAGGCGGTCCTGAGGCCCGACTGCGAGGCGCCGAGCGTGGCCCTGAGGCCCGAGCCGCCGGCGCCGACGACCAGCACGTCGAAACTGTGATCGGTGACCGGATAGGCGCGGTCGCCGATCGCGAAGGACTTGGGCGCGGCTGATCCGTTGGTTTTGGGCGCGGCCATGCGCTCAGGCTCCGAAGCTTAAAGACAGGATCGCATAGAGGGCGGCGATTCCCAAGGCGGTGGTGAAGAAGAGATTGGCGAGGAGCAAGGGCACGCGCCAGCCGCCATGCACATAGTCCTCGATGACGGTCTGCATGCCGAGGCGCATGTGCCACAAAATGGAGAGGAAGGAGAGGACGAGGCCGATGGCGATGAGCGGGTGCTTGACGCTGGCTATCAGGCCAGCGCGGTCGACGCCCAGATGGCACAGGATGAAGAGGATGAGGAAGATGACCAGCGGGATGTTGGCGACCGCGGTGACGCGTTGCAGCCACCAATGCTCGGTGCCGGCTTTGGCGGAGCCGAGGCCCAATACGGTGCCGAGCGGTGTTCTCATAGCGTGCCCCTCGCCAGATAGACGCCGAGCCAGAGGGCGAGGGTCCCGATGATCGACAAAGCGAGATTGGCGCGGGCGAGCCACTCGACGGTGGTGAGCTTGAAGCCGTGGCCGGTGTCCCACAGGAGATGGCGCAGGCCGCCCAACATGTGGTGGAGGAGGGCCCAGGTGAAGCCGAAGAGGATGAGCTTGCCGAACCAATGGCCGAAGAAGCCCTGCACCATGGCGAAATAGTCGGGCGAGATCGCCGCCGCGAGCAGCCACCAGACGAGGAGGATGATGCCGAAATAGAGGCCCGCGCCGGTGATGCGGTGCACGATGGACATCATCATGGTCAGCATCGGCCGGTATATCTGGAGATGCGGCGACAAGGGCCGCTTGTCGGTATGTGTCTCAGCCATTGGTCTTGTTTGGTCTCATGCTGGAGGTCTTATTAACCCGGTCCATGCTGCACTGCAATGATCGGGATGGCCAGGGGTGACATGGCAGCCCTGAGATGCTAGGAGGCCGGGCAAAAGAGCCCCAAATCATGGATATTTCGCAAAAATCCGCCGCAGCGACGGAAGCGGCGCGGCGCCGCACCTTCGCGGTCATCTCGCATCCCGACGCCGGCAAGACCACCTTGACCGAGAAGCTGCTGCTATTCGGCGGGGCGATCCAGCTCGCCGGCGAGGTCAAGGCCAAGAAGAACCGCATCTCGACCCGCTCCGACTGGATGGCGATCGAGCGCCAGCGCGGCATCTCGGTCGTGACCTCGGTCATGACCTTCGAATATGGCGGCCATGTCTTCAACCTGCTCGACACGCCGGGCCATGCCGACTTCTCCGAGGACACCTACCGCACCCTGACCGCGGTCGATTCCGCGATCATGGTGATCGACGCCGCCAAGGGCATCGAGGCGCGCACCCGCAAATTGTTCGAGGTCTGCCGCCTGCGCGATATCCCGATCGTCACCTTCATCAACAAGATGGACCGCGAGGCGCGCGATCCCTTCGACCTCTTGGACGAGATCGAGAAGACCCTCGCCCTCGATGTCACGCCGATGACCTGGCCGGTCGGGCGGGCGCGGAGCTTCGCCGGCACTTACGACCTCGCCCGCAACGCGGTGCGCGGCCTGGACGAAGAGGAGACGCCGAGACAGGTCTCTGGGCCTGACGATCCGGCGGTGACGAGCCTCCTGCCCGCCGACGAAGTGAAGTCCTTCCAGGAGGAAGTGCTCCTGGCGCGCGAGGCGTCCAAGCCCTTCGATCTCACGTCTTTCCGCGAAGGCCATCTGACGCCGGTCTTCTGGGGCTCGGCGCTCAGGAATTACGGCGTGCGCGACCTCATCAACGGGCTCGGCAGCTATGCGCCCTCGCCGCGGAGCCAGCAGGCCGCAAGCCGCATGGTCGAGGCGAACGAGCCCAAGATGACGGGCTTCGTGTTCAAGATCCAGGCCAATATGGATCCCAATCACCGCGACCGCATCGCCTTCCTGCGCGTCTGCTCCGGCAAGCTCGAGCGCGGCATGAAGGTGAAGCTGGTGCGCACCGCCAAGCCGATGAGCCTGTCGGCGCCGCAATTCTTCTTCGCCCAGGACCGCGCTTTGGCGGACGAGGCCTATGCCGGCGACGTCGTCGGCATTCCCAATCACGGCACCTTGCGCATCGGCGACACGCTCACCGAAGGCGAGGACCTGGTGTTTCGCGGCGTGCCGAGCTTCGCGCCGGAAATCCTGCGCCGCATCAAATTGCAGGACGCGATGAAGGCGAAGAAATTGCGCGAGGCGCTGCAGCAGATGGCGGAAGAGGGCGTGGTGCAGCTCTTCCTGCCTTATGACGGATCGAATGCCATGGTGGGCGTCGTCGGCGCCCTGCAGCTCGACGTGCTGGCCGAGCGCCTGCAGAGCGAATATGGCCTGCCGATCGCCTATGAGACGCCGCGCTTCTCGATCTGCCGCTGGATATCCTCCGACGACGGCCAGGAGCTCGAGCGGTTCATCGAGGCGAACCGGTCCGGCATGGCGCATGATCTCGACCAGGCGCCGGTCTTCCTGGCCGGCAGCGCATTCCTTCTGCAATATGAGCAGGAGCGCTGGCCCAAGATCGCCTTTGCCGATGTGAAGGATTACCAGAAGCAGGTGTAGCGTAGCCCACCCGAGAAGGATGGCCGGCATGACCACTGACGCTCTGAAGGCCTACCCGATCAAGGGCGGGAAAACCGGACGCGCCCGCCTTGCCGTCCTCGCCGGTGTGCTGGCGCCGACAACCGAGTGGCATCTGGACCGGGCCGGACCGCTCAGCGGACGCACCGCCGTCGATGTCGGCTGTGGCGGTGGCGATGTGACGTTCGCCTTGGCGCGCCGCGTCGGGCCGGACGGCCGGGTCATGGGCATAGATCTCGATGCGGAGAAACTGGCCTGGGCGCGCGCCGGGGCCCAGGAGCAAGGGATCGCCCATGTCACATTCGAGGCGATCGATGTCGCGAAACCATGGCCGATCAAGGATGTCGATCTCGTCTATGCGCGCTTCATCCTCACCCATCTCGCCGAGCCCCAGGCGCTGCTGGCCCAGGCGATGGCGGCGCTGAAACCGGGCGGGATGATCCTGGTGGAGGACATCGACATCGCCGGGCATTTTTCCCATCCCGACTCGCCGACCATCGTGGCCTATGCCGAGCTCTACATGGCTCTGTCGCGGCGGCGCGGCGGCAATCCCCTCATCGGCCGCAGCCTGGACCTCGTGCTCGAGACGGCGGGCTTCAAGGATGTGCAGACGACGGTGGTCCAACCCTTCTCGCGCCAAGGCGGGGCGAAAGAGGTGGCGACCCTGACCTTCGCCGCGATCGCCGACGGGCTCGAGGCCGAGGGCATCGCCAGCGCCGAGGAAATCGCCCGCATCAGCCGGGAGCTCGAGGACTTCAACCGGCGCCCCGACACGATCGTCTCCCTGCCGCGCATCTTCCAAGCCTGGGGCTGGAAAAACCCATATTAATCAGCTATTTATGTAGTGTGGGGCCGAAGGGGCCGCCGCTGCAAAATTATTTCCAGTGTTGCATAAAAGTCATAGTCCCGACGCCCGTACTGTGGGATTTTGACTTTGGGTCGTTCTCAGTGACGGGATGCGGGGACATCATGATTTCGCGGCGCCTTTCGGCACTCACAGTCGGTTTCTTCTTTTCGACAGCCCTCAGCGGTGCGGTCATGGCGGCCGATGTCGAGCAGCCTTATATGCATGACTGGACCGGCCTTTATGTCGGCGGCCATGTCGGCTGGGGCTGGATCGACCTCAAGGGCAGCTACCAGACGGAAGATGCAGTGCCCGGTCTTGATTTCCTTGACGGTGGCGAAGGTGCCTTCAAGCTGAAGGACGACGGTTTCCTGGGCGGTCTCCAGGCTGGCTATAACTTGCAGATCAACAATTTCGTTCTCGGCATCGAAGGTGACGTGTCCTTCGTCAACTGGGATGAGGAACTAACAAATTTCGAAGGCGAGCAGGTCTCGTTCGATACCGACTTTGTTGCCACGCTGCGTGCCCGAGCCGGTTTCGCTATGGATAATTTCCTTCTTTTCGGCACTGCCGGCGTGGCCTGGACCGACACCAAATTCGAAGTAGATGACGGCGATGGCGGTGGCAACGCGACCGGCAAGGTCGATCTTGATGATATCGGATTTGCCGTTGGCGGCGGCGCTGAGTATGCCTTCGACGAGAATTGGAGCATCAAGGCAGAAGCCCTCTATCTGATCTTCGACGACAAGGAAGACACCGAGTTCATCACCGAAGATTCCGAGATCGGCGATTTCATCAAGCTGGAAGACATTTTCATCGCCCGCATCGGCGTGAACTTCCACTTCTGAGACGAAGACAGCGCATCATAAGGCCCCGTAGGGGGCCTTTTTTATTTGGCCGAACCGGCGGTTCTGCGGATCAGGCGGTGGAATGCTTCGCGCATCCGGGCACGTATGGGCGCGACCCCTTTGCTCTTCTGGCCGGTCATGCTGACATTCATCGCCGCATTGGCTTCAAAGAAAACCAGCCTGCCATCGGGCAGGATGTCGAAATCAATCCCGTAGAAGTCGAGTGGGATGCGCTCGCGGATCGCGCGCAACGCCGCGATGCCAGTCGGGCCCAGTGCTTCGTCAGGCTTGAACAGGATCGATTGGGCAAAAGCCTGTTCTCCCGGAGGTACTGAAACCTCCACCGCGGATGCCGCATCACGTTCGCGATGCACGTTCCAGCGCACGTCGAAATGAACATGGGCGATGATCACCTCATCGCCGATGACCGCGGCGCGGATCTTGCGGAAGAGCCCGCCGGCAAGCGGGTTGTCGATGAACTGGATGGCATAGAGCTGGGTGGCGGCCTGGCCGGCGAGGTATATTGCCAGCGCCTCGGCTGAAGCGATCTTCTCGGCTGCCTTGCCCATCTGCCGAAAGGGATCGCGGATGATGACCGGAAAGCCGATCGTGTCGGCAATGGCGCGGATCACAAGCTGGCGTTTTTCCGGCTCATTGCGGAAGCGCGCTAAGCGCGGAACCACAAGCCCCGGAATGCCCGACAGGCGTTCGGCATTGCGCTGGCGCGTGGCGAGCGCCGCCTGGCGCGGATGATTGAGCACCGGCAATCCGAAACGGTCGGCGAATCCGGCAACCAGTTCGAGCGTATCCGGCGTCGACAGGCGCTCGCCATTGACCCAGTTGTTGAGGATGAGAGCGGCACGCGGCAGCTTGTCCGCCGCAGCGGCGGCACCCGGCGTTTCCGGGAAAACCGACCAGAACCGGTAGAGGTGGTTGTGCTTCCAGGCGAGGTTGGCCGGTGAATTGTTGGAAAAGTGAAAGAGCTGCGGCGACATGATCGTCGTGACGATCGGAGGGGCCGGATTGATGACGCCGATGAGGTAGCGCTGTCCGGGCTCCGCCGCGGTGATATGCACCGGCAAGGCGGCGGCAGCTTCTCTGGTCAGCGCGAAGGCCTCCTCATATTTGCCCGCCGCATGAGCGGCCCCGGCGCGCGCCAGAAGCCATTCGCCGCTCTTGCCCTTGTCCACCCCGGTGCTCTTCGCCAGCAACTGCCGGGCCGTTTCCGCTTGCCCGGCTGCGATCAGAATCTCGGCCAGATTCCTGGCAAAGATCAGATCATCGCCGGCAAATCGCGCCGTGCCATCGATCAGCCGGAGGGCTTCATCGCGCTTGCCGATCTGTGACAGGCCGCGGGCGGCGGAGATGATCAGATCCTTCTCCGGCGCCGAAGGGATGCGCGCCGCGGGCCAGTCCGGCACGGAAATCAGCTTTGCCGTCGCCGCATCGGGCGCAACGTCCTCGGCAATCAGGGCGGCGACGAAATTGTTCAGATTGCGCAGCCGGAGCTGCGGCTCGGCGGGCAATGCCAGGCATTCGAGCCATTTGTCGCGCGCAAGATCGTGCTGGCCCGACTGATGGAGCGCCATCGCCAGAAGGCCCAGGCAATCGGCATCCGTCGCATCGTCCTTGAGCAGGGCTTCATAGTCTGCAATCGCGGCGGTTAGATTGCCGGAGCGGTGATGGCTCTTGGCGCGCTCGAACAGTTGCGAAGTCTTGTCGGCGGCAGTCGGCATGGTCGGATCCGTCAGAAGAGCAGAGGCGTGATCAGCCCCTCGAAGAGCTGGATGTATAGGAGTTTCTCGAAACCAAAGGAGAGCATGAGCACACAGAAAACGCCACCCGCGACGGCCACGGCTAGGCGTTCACGTGCGGCAAAATAGAGATAGGCCGCGACCAGAGGCGGCGCGCCATAAGCAAAGCCGAAGGCGAGGATGCCGGCGAAAAAAACCGCGAGCCAGGCGATCAGCGGCCAGTCGCCAACGGGTACGATTGCTTTCGGGCGTCGGTCGTGCAGGTCAAAGACGATCTGAAGGATGCACAGGAGGATTGCCGGCACGCCGATCAGCAGCGGCATGGCGCGCGCATCCGGGCGGAAGGTCAGAGCCTGGCCGACGAAGAAGACGAAGATGGCGAGCATCATCAGGCTCACCGCAAGCCTGCCGTCAAATTTCATGGGACTTCTCCATGCGCCAGAATCTGACGATGTTGGCGAGAATGGTCGCGGCGATCAAAACGAGAAGCACGAGAGCGAGCGGGTGCAGGAGAAAGGCCGGACCCCAGATCGCCATCGCCTTGTGATGCGACACTTCCGCAATCGGTCCCAGAACGATGCCGACGACGAAGGGCGGTCGTGGCCAATCGAACTGCTTGAGCAGATAACCAATGGCGCCGAGTAGCGCCAGGAGGATGAGATTCTGCCAGGCGCCGCCGCCGATGATGGCGCCGAGGAAGGACAGCACGATGATGAACGGGACCAGGAGCCCGACGCGCAGCGAGGCGAGCCGGCTGAACCACGGCGCGCAGAAAAGGAGGAGTATCACCGCCAGGATATTGGCGAGCGCCAGGGTCCAGATGAGGATCCAGATGAGATTCGACCCGTTCGTCGCCAGTTGCGGGCCGGGTTGAACGCCGAGCGCTACCAGTGCCCCGAGCAGGATCGCCATGCTGGCGCTGCCGGGGATGCCGAAATAGAGCGTCGGCACCAAAGCGCCGCCCTCCTTCGAATTGTTGGCGGTCTCCGGTGCTATGACCCCTTCCACCGCGCCCTTGCCGAAGCGCTCGGGCGTCTTGGATGTCTGCGCGGCATGGCCATAACAGAACCAGGTGGCGACATCGCCGCCGAGGCCCGGGATCATGCCGATCACGGCGCCAATGAGCGAGGTGCGCAAAGTCAGCCAGCGATGTCTCAGAACGTCGAGGCAGCCCTCCCACACGTCGTGGAAGCGGTAGTTGCCGACAGGGCCGCCGGTCACCTTGCGGGTATCGAGTCCAGTGCTCATGGCGATGAGCTCGGGGATGGCGAATATCGCAATGACGGCGGTCACCGGGTCGATGCCGTCCCAGAGGAAGGACTGGCCGTAAGTGTAACGGGGCTCGGCGGTGAGCGGGTCGAGCCTGACGAAGGACAGCATCAGGCCGAACATCCCGACGATCAGTCCTTTGAGGATGTCGCGGCCGCTGAGCGAGGCGATGAAGGTGATGCCGAGCACCGCCACGAGGAAATATTCGCCGGTGCCGATGGCGAGCACAACCGCGCTGCCGAAGGGCAGGAACAGGCTGAGAAAGGCGGCGCCGATCAGCCCGCCTATGCCGGAGGCGAACAATGTCGCGCCGAGCGCCCGTCCGGCCTCGCCGTTCCTCGCCATGGGATAGCCGTCGACGATCGTCGCGGCATCGGGACCGGTTCCCGGAATGCCGAACAGGATGCTGGGTATGGCGCCGCTGGTATGGACGACCGAGTGCATGGCGATGAGGAACAGCGCGCCGGCGAGCGGATCCATCCCGATGGTGAAGGGAATGAGGAAGACGAGACCGAGCTTGCCGCCCAAACCGGGCAGGATGCCAAATATGAGGCCGACAAGGACGCCGATCGTCAGCAGCATCAGCATATGCGGTGATGCGAGGATGTCGATCAGCGACTGGAGGCTAGTGTCGATCGGCATCGAGGGTCCGGTGTTGGATCACGGCGAATGTCAAGCATGTGCCTATTTGAGCAGGTCCGCGAGGATCGCGTGGATCTCGGGAGACGGATCGAGAGCGGCCGTGATCCGTCCCGCGACCGCTTCGCCGGACGCCGGAGATATCGGAAGCTGGAGCGCCTTTGCCTCGGCCAGGAAGCCGGAATCCGAGAAAATCGCGAGATAGGCGGATCTGAGGAACTGCAGGCGATCCGGCGGTATGCCCGGCGGCCCGGCCGTCACGCGGGTGAATTTCGCCTGGGCTTCGATAAGGTCGATCACGGCTCTGTCGGTCGGGCTTTTGGCCAGGGCGTCGCCTTGCGGCAGGGTCGAGTCCGGCGCGCCGCCGAATTCGAGAAGGAAGCGTCCGCCACCGCTCGCCACGAAAGGCTCGAGCGAGCTGCGCGAGGCAACCTGCACATCGATCTCGCCGCGCAGCATGCTCAGCTCCGCTTCGGTGCCCTCGAAACCGAAAATGGGCCTGAAATTATAGCCGAAGACCCGTGCCAGCAGCATGGCATCGACATGCGACGCCGCACCCTTTCCCGTCACGGCGACGTTGAACACGCGGTCCGTCTGCTTCAGCGCATCAACACTGGTGATGCCCGATCGCGCCGCCACGACGATCACGCGCGATTCGATCGCGGCCTTGCCGATCCAGCTCATTCTCCGCAGGTCGAGATCGCTGTCGAGCGCGCCGGTGAGCTGAGAATAAATGAGGGAAGTATTGAAGGTGCCAATGGTGAGACCGTCGGGAGCGGCATTATAGATCGTTTGGCATCCGACCAGGTGCCCGGCGCCGGCGATGTTCTTCACAACGATCTGCGCGTCGGGAATGTGGGCTTCGAGATATTTGGCCACCAGCCGGCCCATCGTGTCATAGCCGCCGCCCGGCTTGGTCGCGACGATATAGGTGATGGTCTTGCCGGCGAAGAAATTCTCCGCGGCATGCGCCACGAGGCGGGAGGCTGCCGAAGCCGCGAGCAGGCAACCCAGAAATCTGCGCCGTCCGATCATCGATATCCCTGTCCTGGTTGCAAGACGCGAGGCTTTTGATTACCCCTGGTCAATCCTAGTGCGAAAGGCACATATGCCACAAGCCGCGCCACCCCTGCTCGATCCCGAAACCTGTGGTGAAGACCTGAGGCAGCTCGCCCGCCGGATGGCCGAAATCGCGCCGGTCCTGTGCGTCGATTGCGCGGAATATCATGTCAAATTCGCCATGACCCGCTGCATCGCGCCCGACAAGAGCATCGCGGTGGACCGTCCTCTGCTGATAGAGCGCATCCAAGGCGTCCTCGCCGACGGCAGCCGTTCCCCCGAAGATTTCCTCCAGATCGTCATTGCCGGCGCCGCCGATACCGGCGTCCTCGCGACCGCGGCGCATGCTGCGGCCAGGTTGAGACCCGAAATCAAGGCGCGCTGCCGGTTTACGGTGCTGGATCGTTGTCGCTCGCCCCTCACCTTGTGCGCGGAATTCGCCGAGCAGCACGGCCTCCATGTGGAGACACGGCAAGTCGATCTGCCGGAGGGGGCGGCACACGTCGACGCCGACCTCATCATCGCCCATAGCTTCCTGCGCTTCATAGACCGAAATGGGCAAACCGCTCTTCTCAGGAAATTCGATACATGGCTGAAGCCGCAGGGCCGGATCATCGTCTCGCAATCGGTCCGGCCGCCTGATCCGGCGCATTTCGCCAAGGAGTCACAAAGACTGCAGCACAGCCTTGCCGAGGCGCAGGCGGCGGTAAGCAAAGGCGAGATCGCCATCGCCGAGGACGCAGCGCGCATGCTGCGCAAGATGCATGAATCGGGCGAGGCTTATCTTGTTCAACCCGGCGAGATCGGCTCGGTCGAGGAATTGCGCGATCTCATGCTGGGGGCGGGTTTGCGGGAATATTCGATCGATGTGCGGTCGAAGCAGCTCGCCTCCGCCGGAAACAACACATTCGAGCGGGTGCGCGTCGTCGCGGTATTCGGCTCAGGCCGGGAGAGCTGAATCCTATCGTGGCGTGTCGACCCGGCCAATATGCAAAAATCTTCAATGAATCGATGTTTTAGGCGCCTCGGTGAGAAACCGGGCACGCGTCTCGGGCGGCAGAACCAGGCACGTGTCGCGCTTGCCGAACCACTTGTACCGATTGCGCGCGAGCACATCGTAGAAAGTATCGCGGATGGGGCGCGGGACCAGCTTCACGATCCCGATCCAGCGCCAGGCGGGCAGGCGGCGCGCCGCGGCGATGGCGGCATCTGACTTGAACAGGATCTCTCCCTTGTCGACAAAGGCGAAGCTCTCGGCGAAATCACGATCGATGCCGAAGCGCGCCATGATCTCTTCCCCCCAGGGCGACTGGCAGGGCACATAGGTGAAGTGCCGGCCATGGTCGCGCTCGAGCAGGAAGCGGACGCTGCCCGAGCAGACATGGCAAAACCCGTCGAACAGCAACAGGCCGTCCGGCAGGTCGGCGGCAGGCTGGGGCTTCCAATTCTTCGGCACGGGATGCTCCAAGGCTTTCGCCCATTATGTGGTGAATCCGATGCGCGGGCCATCTGAGACGCAGCGCCGCAGCCTTGGGAGCCTGGTGGTTACAGCACGATCACCTTGGTGCCAATCGTGACCCGCTCATAGAGCTCGGTCACTTCCTCGTTCAGCATGCGGATACAGCCCGAGGAAGCAGCGGTGCCGATCGACTGCGGCTCGTTGGTGCCGTGAATGCGGAAGAGCGTGTCGCGACCGTTGGCGAAGAGATAGAGGGCCCGGGCGCCCAGGGGATTGTCCGGGCGGCCGCCCGGCATGCCATTGGCGAATTTGGCGAGCTCGGGGCGCCGCTTGATCATGGAGGCGGGCGGCGTCCAGCGCGGCCATTCGGTCTTGCGCCCGATCTGGGCGATGCCGGCCCAGGAGAAGCCGTCCTTGCCGACGGCGACGCCATAACGCATCGCCTCGCCGTCGCCCATCACATGATAGAGGGCGCGCGCATGGGTATCGACGATCACCGTGCCCGGCCGCTCATAGGTGTCGAGATAGACCATCTCGGCGCCCCGATAGGGAGCGCGGCGGTTCTGCTTCGCCGCCTGGGCCAGGCCCGGAAAGGCAGACGCCGCCAGGCCCGCGGCCATGACGGACAGAAACAGTCGGCGATGCATGAAAAGGGTCTCCTGAAGTGTCGATGCTCTCAAGACGGAAGATGGAAGCAAACTCCGTCGATTTGGTGTCCAATTATCACCGATGCCGGTTGATGCCGCGCGCTTCCGACCGGCGCCTGATGAATTCTCTCATCAAGGGCAGGAAAAACGCCATACTGAACCGGCCAAGTGGCGGATCGGGTTCAAGATAGAAGGATTTGCCGATAACATCTTCGTTATATTCATCGAAGATAAGCCAGAGCCGCACGGCAACCTCGAGGCCGGCACGGCGCTTTTCGATCTCGGGAATCTCGACGGCAAAACGGCCGGGTTGCGGCGGCTGCGTCGTGATCGGGAGGAGAAGGAGGAGATCTTCACCATTTGTCGTCGGATAACGAATACCGACAGCCACGGGACGGTGCTTCCGACCCTCGGTCTCGCCCGCGCTCGCTTCACGCACCCACAAATAGGGATAATGGATCACGCAGGCCGTGCGGATCTCGTCGAAACTCACGGCTCTTCGGCTTCGCGTTCATAGAGGTCGACCGCAGCCTTGACCTTTTCGAACAACTCATCAGGCATGGTTTCGAGTGTACCGGCCTTGCGCGGGTCGGCGCGTTCGGTCAGCCGGCGATAATCCTCAATGCTCAGAAGAACCAGGCGAGGCTTGTTCCTTTGAGTGATCATCACAGGCCGGCGCAGTGCGTCAGCTATGATGTCGCCTGACTTCCGTGAGAGATCGCTGGTCGAATAAGAGGTCATGCAGCATATCCTTTAATGCTGTAATATACAGCATTGCTGTATATGCTGCAAACTCTTAATTGCCGAGGAGAGCGGATTCGAGGATATCGAGGCCTTCCTTGAGGATGGCGTCCGAGGCGGTGAGCGGGGTCAGCAGGCGGATCGTGTCGCCATAGACGCCGCAGCTCAGGATGAGCAGGCCGCGCTCCAGGCATTTCGCCACCAGCGCCTTGGCCGCCGCCGCGTCCGGCTTGTCGCCGCCGCGTTCGGTGACGAGCTCGAAGGCCACCATGGCGCCAAGCGCGCGGATGTCGCCCATCGGCATGCCCTGGTTCTTGGCCTTGATCGCCTTGAGGCGCTCGACCATGAGCTTGCCCTGCTTTTGCGCCTTCTCGAGCAGCTTGTCCTGCTCGAAGGCGTCGAAGACGCCGAGTGCGGCGGCGCAGGCGACCGGATTGCCGGCATAGGTGCCGCCGAGGCCGCCCGGCTCCGGGGCGTCCATCATCTTGGCACGGCCGACGACGCCGGCGAGCGGGAAGCCGCCGGCCAGCGACTTGGCGACCGTCATCAGATCGGGCTCGACACCCATATGCTCCATGGCGAACCATTTGCCGGTGCGCCCGAAGCCCGACTGGATCTCATCGGCGATCAACACGATGCCGTGATCGTCGCAGATCTTGCGGAGCGCCTTCATCAGCTCCTTGGGCGCGATGTAGAAGCCGCCTTCGCCCTGCACCGGCTCGATGACGATGGCCGCGACCCGCGAGGGCTCGACATCCGACTTGAACAGCCATTCGATGGCGTGGATCGTGTCCTCGACCGTGACACCCTTATGGGGAACCGGGAACGGCACATGCCACACGCCGCCCGGGAAGGGGCCGAACTTGGTCTTGTAGGGCACGACCTTGCCGGTCATCGCCATGGTGAGCAACGTGCGGCCGTGGAAGCCGCCCTGGAAGCAGATGATGTCGCTGCGGCCGGTGTGGGCGCGCGCGATCTTGATGGCATTCTCCACCGCCTCGGCGCCGGTGGTGACGAACAGGCTCTTCTTCTCGCCCGAGATGGGCGCGATGGCGTTGAGCTTCTCGGCGAGCTCGATGAAGGGCGCATAGGGCGCCACCATGAAGCAGGTATGGGTGAAGGCGCTGAGCTGCTCCTGCACCCGCTTCATCACAGCGGGATGGCGATGGCCGGTATTGAGCACGGCGATGCCGCCGCCGAAATCGACATAGCGGCGGCCTTCGATGTCCCACAATTCGGAATCCTCGGCGCGCGCCGCGATCACCGGCGCGGCCATGCCGACGCCGCGCGAAACGGCCTTGCTGCGCCGTTCGACCCAAGCTTCGTTGAGGCCCTTGGCCGATGCCTTGACGTTCATGTTCTGATCTCCTCACGGGCAATGCTGCGGCCTTCTACCTCCATTGACCCGGAGGCGGCAAATGGATTCAATCCCGGCAAATCGCGGAGCTGACATGACCGATCTTATCCCTTTGAATGCCCATGAAATTGTCTCCTTGTTGCACAAGGAGGAGATCACCCCGCTCGATTGCCTCGATGCGCTCGAAAGGCGCATCGCGGACGTCGACAAGGCGGTGAACGCGCTGCCGACTCTGTGCTTCGAGCGGGCGCGCGACCACGCCAGGGCCCTGATGCAGAAGCCGGTCGGCGCGCGCGGACGGCTAAAAGGCCTGCCCGTCCCGATCAAGGACCTCAATGACGTCAAGGGCGTGCGCTCGACGCAAGGGTCGCCGATCTTCGCCAACAACATCGCGACCGAGTCGGACATACTGGTCGAGAATCTCGAGGCCGAAGGCGGCATCGTCTATGCGATGTCGAACACGCCGGAATTCGGCGCCGGCGCCCACACCTTCAACGAAGTGTTCGGGCGCACCCTCAATCCGTGGAACCTCACGCGCTCGGCGGCGGGATCGTCGGGCGGGGCCGCCGTGGCGCTCGCCACCGGCATGGCCTGGGTGGCGCATGGCTCCGACATGGGCGGCTCCCTGCGCAATCCGGCAAGCTTCTGCGGCGTCACGGGCTTGCGGCCGTCGCCCGGGCGGGTGGCGGCCAGCGTCTATGGCAAGATCGACGGCACGCTCGGCGCCGAAGGGCCGATGGCGCGCAATGTCGAGGACCTGGCACTCTTGTTTGACGCGATGACGGGCGCCAATCCGGCCGATCCCCTGTCGCTGCCGCGCGAGGATGTCTCCTATCTGGCGGCGGCCCGCTCAGGTCAGAAGCCGAAGCGCGTCGCCTTCAGCCGCGATCTCGGCATCACCCCGGTCGATCCTGAAGTGGCGGAGATCGTCGAGCGTGCCGCCTACAAGCTCGAGGAGGCGGGCGTCATCGTCGAGGCGGCGCATCCCGATCTCGGGGAGGCGCATGAGTGTTTCCAGGTGCTGCGGGCGCTGGCCTACGCCACCGGCTTCAAGACGCTCTATGAGAACCATCGCGACAAGCTCAAGCCCGACGTCGTCTGGAACATCGAGAAGGGTCTGGCGCTCGGCGCCGCCGAGATCGCGCGCGCCGAGATGCAAAGAGGCGCGATGTTCCGGCGCATGCGCGAGTTCTTCGGCCAGTACGACCTGATCCTGTGCCCGGCGACCATCGTGGCGCCGTTTCCGGTCGAGCAGCGCTATGTCGAGGAATGCGACGGCCACAGATTCGCGACCTATATCGACTGGCTCGCCATCGTCTATGCGTTCACCAATGTCGCCTCGCCGGCGATCTCGATCCCGGCCGGCTTCACCCGCGACAAGCTGCCGGTCGGCATCCAGATCGCCGCACCCTGCCGCGGAGAAGCGCGCCTGCTGGCGGGGGCGAAGCTTCTGGAAGATGTGCTCGGTCTCGGACGGATCACGCCGATCGATCCGCGGCCGGGCAAATGAGGGTGACCATGCGACTGCGGACATACGCAATCCTGGCCGTCCTCTTCGCGGCCGGCGTGACGCCGGCCCAGGCCTTCGACTGCGCCAAGGCGCAAAGCATCGTCGAAAAGGCCATCTGCGCCGACGCCAGGCTCAAGGTGGCTGATGACGCGATGACGGACGCCTATCTGGCCTTGCGCAAAGCGCTCACCGGTTCCGACCGCAAGGTGCTGGGCGCGTCGCAGAGCAAATGGGTGAAGGCGCGCGAGGACAATTGCGGCTATCAGCAAGGGGCCGAGCTCGATGGCTGCATCCTCAGCCGCACCGAGGAGCGCCGCCGCCTGCTCGCCGCCGAGCCCGAAAGCGGGCCGGGCTCGGGCTCCCGGCTGATGCCGGTTTTCATCCAGCAGGACGGCGATTCGCATCACTACGAGGTCGACTACACGCTGCTCAAATTCGTCAAGCCGACATCGCGTGGCGAGACGCTGTTCAACGCGGAAGTGGCGAAGCTCGTCAAGGCAGCGCCGTTGGCGCGCGAGGCGGAGGCCGCGCCCGAGGGCATGACCTACATGTCCTATATGACGCTGGCGCTCACCTATGCCTCGCCGAAACTGTTGTCGGCGCAGACGGAGGGCTGGGTATTCACCGGCGGCGCGCATGGCAATGGCGGCACGGCGGGGCTGACCATCGATCTCGTCCGCGGCGTCGAGATGAAGACGGCCGACCTCTTCGACACGAAGGCGATCACGGCCCTGAAGGACGACTGTGTGAAGCAGATCCTGGCGCAGAAGAAGGAAAAGCTCGCGGGCGAAGATTTCGACCCGGCGAATGATCCGATGTACAATGAGCGGACCGTGGTCGAGCACCTGAGATCCCTCGACCGCTGGAATTTCTGGACGGACAAGGCGACCGTCACCTTCAACGCCTATTCGATCGGCTCTTATGCGGAGGGGCCATATGCTTGTGACTTTGCCATGGGCAAACTGCGCGATCTCGCCAGGCCCGGCGCCCTGCTGCCGGAATAGGAGGACACCATGCTCGATCATGTGGGCTTCGCCGTCGCCGACTATGAGAAGGCGAAGGCCTTCTATGAAAAGGCGCTGAAGCCGCTCGGCATCAGCGTCGTCATGGAGGTCACGCCGGAGCAGACGGGCAACGTCGCCGCCGCGGGCTTCGGCGACGCGCAGAAGCCCTATTTCTGGATCGGCACCGGCGACAAGCCGAAGGGCGGTCAGCATGTCGCTTTCGCGGCTCAAAGCCGCAAGGCGGTGGATGCGTTCTACGCCGCGGCGATCGCTGCCGGCGGGCGCGACAATGGCGCGCCGGGCCCCAGGCCGCATTATCATGCCGACTATTACGGCGCCTTCGTCCTCGATCCCGACGGCAACAACATCGAAGCCGTCTGCCACCGGCCGGAATGAGCCCGTCACTCTCGCGCGTGCAATACCAGTCGCTTCTGCGGCTCGCCCGCCGGCATGCCAAGGTGAAGGCCGAGGCCGAGGACCTGCTGCATGACGCGCTGACCACCGCCGTCGCCGCCGGCCGGCTTCCCTGGCGCGAGGGGACGGCCTGGTTCAGCGCGGTTTTGCGCAAGCGCGCCGCCATGGATGCGCGCAGTGCCGTCCGGCGACGCCGGCGCGACCTGCTGGCGGTGAAGCCCGGCGACACGGAAGAGGACACGCCGGCCGAGCCCTGGCCGGCGGTCGCGGGTCTTCCGTCCGCGCTGCGGATCGTGGCGCTGCTCATCCTCACCGGGCACAACCGGGCCGAGATCGCGCATCTGCTGCGCATCCCGGATACGACCTTGCGCCAGCGCCTCAGCGCCTTGCGGCGCAAGCTCGCGGAGGCGGGAACGGACCGGCCTTCCGCCGAATTCGCCGGCCTCGGCGGTCCGCTCGCTTTCGGCGCCTTGCGCCGGGCGCTCCTGCCGGTGCTGCGAGAGGGCGACGCCCATCTCGGCAGCCACGATCCGGACGGGCATCTTTTTATCGTGAAAATCGCCGAAAGCGGTGCTCACAAAAATCCGGGCCGCGGCAACTAGATCCCGTCAACAATTTCTACGAGAGGTGACCCATGCTCAAGACCTGCCGGATCGGAGGCATCTTTTTCTATGTGACCGATATCGCCCGCACCGAGGCCTTCTATCGCGACGTCCTCGGCATCGCCGTCAAGCGGATGGAGGACGACGGCAGCGGCAATGACTGGCTGCTCGCCACGATCGAGGGCAATGTCGAGCTGATCTTCTTCAAGGGCGACTGCCGGCCCGGCACGACGCCGATCGTCGTCTTCGATCTCGCCGAAGGGCTCATCGACGACGTCGTCGCGGGGCTCGCCGACAAGGGCGCCACCATCGTGACGCCGGTGAGCCATGCGCCGGGCGGCTGGTCGGCCGAGTTCAGTGACCCGGACGGCCATCAGCTCTCGCTCTATCAGACGGAAAGCCTACCGCGGAGGAAAACGGGTTAGCTTGAGCGCGATATCTGGCGGTTGACCACTTTGCGAATGGAAGTATTGCGGATCAGGCTGGGACTGGAAGCCCCACATCGACCTCACTCATCCGCCTGCAGTCGGATAGTCACCATGTGCAGAAGCCTGCCCTGGTCTGATTGCGAGGCCTCTGTAAGCTCGTGTCCAGACCAACTCCGCGTCATTAAGTGATCATGATCCGGTCGTCTTTTGGATGCCCGCAGCGCAGTCAGCCTTGCGATAAATTCGTCCATGCCCTCATTATTGCAATGGATTTCGAGCTCGTCCCGGTCGGGATTCATTTCAAAGGTCAGCACCTTTGGGCGATTGCTCTTGGTCATCCCGGTCTCCAGATGTCGAATGTTGGCTCACAGGATCCGCTTGCCGAAGGCAGACAGCGCGAAATGCACGATCACCGAGGCGAGGCGGGACTCGGCCTCGGGATCGAGGCCGGTGACGTCCATGGCGCGCATCGCCTTGCTCTGATGGATGGCCTCCATCGCCTGATGCGTCTCGCGGATGGTGATGCCGCCCGAGCCCGGCAGATAGCCCGGAATGTCGGTCACCGCCGCGTTGTAGCTCACATGGAAGCCCTGCATGCCGGCGGACGCGATCCCGATCGCCTGGCGGACCACCTCGCGCATGCCGAGCGCGTCGATATCGGCGATGGTGAAGATGCGCACCCGCGACGATCTGAGAATCTCGACCTCTTCCGGCGCCGTCTCGCGCAGGCCGATGAGCACGACATTCTCGGGGCTCAGCCTTGGCGCCAGAGCGCCTTCGCCCTGGCCGAGGCCGAGGGCGCGGTAGAGCACGGACTGGCTCTCGACATCCGTGGCTCCGTGCTGCGGCAGGATACTCGCCACCGAATCGAACCACAGCAGGCCGAAGGCATCGAGGCTTTGCGCCAAGGCGCTCATGCCGGCGAAGCTCGCCCGATGATCGTCGCCGAAGATCAAGGGGGTGGCCCGCCGGTCGAGCGCCGCTTCGATCCGCGCGACGGAAATCTCCGCTGTGAGGTCGACATCATAGCCGATATTGGCGAGCCGGCCGTCGAGCGTGTGCTTGGTGAGCGCCGGCAGGATGGCCGCGTCGGTGAAAATGCTCACCCGCGATGGGGCTGCGGCTGCGTGACGGTCATACATGGGCACCTTCTCCACATATTCCGAGGTCATGGCGGCGAGGAGGGTGCCGTAGCTCATGCGGAAATTCACCTTGTCGCCGACCTTGGGCTCAGGACGAGCCTCGGAGACATCGAGAATGAGATGATCGCTCGAGGCGCCGAGCACGGCGACGCCCGGCGTCACCGGCAGGAGCCCTTCGATATTGGCGTCCTCGCGGCCGATATTCACGATGCCGCGCAGCCTTTCGCCGATGTCCTGGAACACCGGGCGGCCGCCAAAGGCGTCGACGCCCGAAATCCCGATCGGCATCGAGGGCTTCGTCTTCACCTCCAGCAACTCGCCGGAGAGCAGGAAGACGTCGCGGTCGAGCTCCGCTTGCGGCTGGTCGAGAAAGGTGTCGCGCCCGCCCTGGAGGATCGCCTCACCGATACGCAAGTGGTTGATGCCCCTGGGCATGCCGCCTGACAGCAGCAAGGGCAGCGAGCTCGAATTGCCGCCCGATATATAAGTGAGATCGAGGCCGAAGCGCTCGCGCACCGTCAAAGCGAGATCGGCGAGCTGGCCGAGATTGACCTCGGTCGGGATGATGGCGCCGAAACAGGTGAGGTTGGTGCCGAGGCCGGCAATGCGGATGCCGGGCAGTTCGAGGATCCGCTCCACCGTGGGCACGACATCGTCTGGCCAGACGCCTTCGCGCAGGTCGCCGAGATCGACCATGAGGATGATGTCGTGAACGCGGCCCATGCGCTCGGCGACGCGCGACAGCTCGCGAATGACGGCGAGCTCGGAATTGAGGCTGATATCGACGGAGCGGACGACCTCGTCGATCAAGGAGAGCGGCGGGCTGCGCAAGAGCATCACCGGCGCCTCGATGCCGCTGTCGCGCAGGCGGCGGATGTTCTCGAGGCGCGATTCGCCGAGCCCCGCGACGCCGCCGCGCAGCATGGCGCGCGCCACCTGCGGCATGCCGCAGGCGCCCTTGGTGACGCCGAAGATGGAGATGCCGGCCTTCTCGCACCAGGCGACGACGGCGCGGGTGTTGGCTTCGATCTTCTCGAGGTCGATGGTGACTTGCGGGCCGGGCATTGGAGCTATTGCCCCGAGTTGGTAGAGACTATTGCAAGTGAGCTCGCCGCTCTCCCTATTTTCGTCATCCCGGCGAAAGCCGGGATCCATAAAATCCTTTCCGCGCTAGCAGCGCCTCCCGCGTTGCGCTTATTCAGGGGATCCCGGCTTTCGCCGGGATGACGGTGTAAGGAAAGTTGCGAAAGCTTCATGGCGAGCGTCAGTTTACATAAAGCAGGCCGTCCGTATCGATCTCGGGCTTGCGGCCGGCGACGAGGTCGGCGACGAATTTGCCCGAGCCCGCCGCCATCGTCCAGCCGACATGGCCGTGGCCGCAATCGAGGAAGAGATTGGGATAACGCGCCGGCCCCAATATGGGCACGGAGGTGGGCGTCATCGGCCTGAGGCCCGCCCAGAATTCTGCCTTGGACTCGTCCACCACGCCGGGGAAGAGATCCTTCGCCGTCGCCAGCAGGCGGCGGAAATCGGCCGGCTTGTGGCCGCGGTCATAGCCGGCGAATTCCGCGGTGCTCGCCACCCTGAGCCGATCGCCCAGTCTGGAATAGGCGATGAGGCGATCCTCATCGACGCCGCCCATGGTCGGTCCGACGGACGGATCGGCCAGCGGGATGGTGGCCGAATAGCCTTTCACCGGATAGATCGGGATATCAAGGCCGATGCCGCGGGTGACGAGCGGGGTTTCCGGGCCGAGCGCCACCACGATCGCATCGGCGGCGATCTTGCCCTTGTCGGTGACGATGCCCGTCACCTTGCCGCCCGCGGTCTCTATGCTTGTGACCGTCGTCCCGAAGCGCAAGCGGACGGAAAGATTCTGCTCGCACCACGACGCGAGGTTGCGCGAGAATTTGCAACTGTCGCCCGTCTGATCGAGCGGCGAATAGAGCGCGCCGGCGATCCCGTGCGCCGCCGAGGCGAGGCCGGGCTCGAGCTCGACCATACGCTCGCGGCCGATCTTCTCGATGGTGAGGCCGTTGTCGGCGAGGATCTGCATGTGCTTGGCGCCGGCATCGAGGCTCGCCTGCGAGCGGTAGAAATAGAGAATGCCCTTGCGGCCCTCGTCATAGGCGACATCGGTGTGAGCCTGGATGTCGTTGATGCAGGTCCGGGAATAGAAGGCGAGTCGAAGCTTGCGCAGGGTGTTGATATGGGCGCGCGCATGGGTGCATTCGAACAGGAACTTCCAGGTCCACGCGATGAAGCGCGGGTCGAGATTGATCCCGACCTTGATGCCGAGATCGCGCCGGTAGAGCGACTTGATGAAGACGGCAAGTGCCGTCGGCGACGCCCAGGCATAGGAATCACCCGGCGAGACGAGGCCGGCATTGCCGTAGCTCGTCTCACTCGCGGCCGCGGCATTGCGCTCGACGACCTCGACCTCATGGCCGTCGCGGCCGAGATAATAAGCCGCCGCCACGCCCACCACGCCGCCGCCCAGAACCAGCACTTTCATAGGATGCCTCCACGAACGGATATGCCTTTGGCCGGCCGCATGCGGGCCGGCGCATTGCCTTCGGCAAAGCGTATGGTGCGCGCGCCTTCGGCGAAAGCGGCGCAGGACTGGCGCCAGCGCACCGCCGGCCAGACGAGCTCGGCGGAGGCGTCGGACGGCCTGTAGACAGCCGTGTAGAGCGTGCCGTAGCCCCGCCCGTAAGAGGTCTGGTAGACTGGCGGGCGCTGGAAGGCCTTGAGCAGCGCCTCGCTCCCGGGCGCATCGACCATAGCCTGCTCGAGGCTCTCGGCCCGCTCGACCGAACGCGTCGCCGTCGCATGGCGCGGCCATTCGACCTCGCGCTGATGATTGGTGGCGACGCGGTGATCGAGGATCTCGGTCGGCCGGTCGGGACCCAGGAAGACCGTGGCATGGCGGCCGGAGCGATCGAGGAGCGAGACCGTGTAGGACATATGCACCGGCACGCGATCGAGGATCTTCGCCGCCTCCGCGACGGTCGCGGCGAATTCGAGCATATAGCGCATGACGATCGGGATGCCGAAACCGTCGGCGACGGCGGTGCGGCCCCCGAAAGCGAGCGAGACGGCGAGGCCGTCCTCATTGATGCCGTCGAGCACGCCCCACAGGCAGTCGACCATGGCGACGACGCGCTTGCCATTGAGGCGCGAGGCGAGCCAGGTGCCCTCGAGCAGCTTGGGGCTGTAGTCGTAATTACGGATGAGGGTAGGCTCGGGGCCAGCGCTGATCGCCTGGGAGCAGCCGCCGACATACATCGGCGGGCACCACATGGACAGGAAGCGGGCTTCGAGATCGCCGCCGCCTGCCGCTTCCGCCACCGCTTCGTAAGATGGGACGAGCTCCGGCATGTGCTGGCGGATGGCCCTGAGGCTCGCGAGATAGGTCGGCCGCGCCTTCAGCCCGTCGCGCATGAACCAGCGGCTATAGGCATGCCAGTGGCGGTCATAGATCGCCCGCCATTTCGGCCCCGGCCGGTCTTCCGCGATCGCTTCGAAGACGATGTTCATGCGCTTTACCGCTCTATCAGCCCTCGCCCTGAGGTGCCCGGCGCAGCCGGGCCTCGAAGGGTTGGTGCAGCGAGTTCGCTCTATCCTGATGGATGCTTCGAGGCTCGCTGCGCTCGCACCTCAGCATTGTTTGGACCGGGGAGATCGCGAACAGGTGTGCGAGGACATCGCGAACAGTTTGGCGCGATTCGCGCGCCGGGGGGTTCGGATGCCGTTCAGAGACACAAGCGCGATGAGTAAGAGGCAAGAGTTTGTGCGGTTGGCCATAGC
>JBFWNN010000026.1:0-72268 GCA_050251035.1 Parvibaculaceae bacterium | reverse complement strand
CATCCCCGGCGGCGCGGAGCAGGTTGTGCTGTGGCTCGTGCCGTCTCAGCACGTCATAGACGAGATCGGAATTGACCGTCGTCTGCCGCGCCGTCTTCTCCTTGCCGGGCCAGCGCCGCTCGATGAGCCCGGCGATGATCGCCGCATTGCGGAACGTGCGCTTCATCAGGTTGGATTCGGCCAGCCAGGCATCGAGGTCATCGCCCAGCATGTCCTCGCCGAAGAGCCGGCCGAGATCGAGGCGCCGGGACGAGATCATCAGCGACAGGTCGCGCAGGGTCCATACCACGAGCGCATATTCGGAGGCGACGAAACCCATGGGCTGGGCGCCGAGGCGCTCGAGCCGCCGTGTCAGCAGCATGCCGAGCGTCTGATGGGCGAGCCGTCCTTCGAAAGGGTAGCACACCATGTAATGGCGCTGCGCCCGCGGAAAGGTCTCGATCAGCATCTGGCGGGGCGACGGGATGATCGACTTCCAGCGCTGGACCGAGAGCCAGTCGCGCACTTGCGGCGGGAGCGCCGGCCAGGTCTGGGGATCGGCGAGCATCTCGCGAACCCGCAGGGCGAGATAGGTGGAGAGCGGAAACTTGCCGCCTTCATAGGATGGGACCGCGGCATCGCTCGCCGTCGAGCGCGAGGCGAGCGCGCCGAACTCGTCTAGTCCTTCGAAGCGCAGGACCTCGCCGCCGAAGACGAAGGTATCGCCGATGCCGAGCTGGCTCAGGAACCATTCCTCCATCTCGCCCAGCACCCGCCCGCCGGTGACCAGCCGCTTGCCGAGCCGCTTGCGGATATGCGCCAGCCTGACTTTCAGCATCTCGGCTTCGATGATGGTGCCCATATTGAGCCGGTATTGCTGGGCGAGACGCGGATGAGCGAGGCGCAGCTCGCCCTGGCCCCAGGGCTTGAGCTTGGCATAGCGCTCATAGGCCTTGAGCGCATAGCCGCCATTGGTCACGAATTCGACGGCGCGGTCGAAGTCCGCGCGCGTCAGGTTGCGATAGGTCCAGGCGGTCTTGACCTCGTCATAGAGCTGGTCGGGATGGAACGGCGCGGCGCAGGCGCGGCACAATATGTGCTGGGCGAGGACGTCGAGCTTGAGCACCGTCGGGTATTCGGTGTCCTGGGCCCCCTCGGCGGCGGCGTGGCGCGCCGCCTCGCATTCCAGCACCTCGAAGCGGTTGGAGGGCACGAGCAGCGCCTGCGAGGGCTCGTCGAGCCGGTGGTTGGAGCGGCCGATGCGCTGCAGGAGGCGGCTCGATCCCTTGGGCGCGCCGACATGGATGACGAGATCGACATCGCCCCAGTCGATGCCGAGATCGAGGGTCGAGGTGCAGACGACGGCGCGCAGCTTGCCGGCCGCCATGGCCGCTTCCACCTTGCGCCGCTGCGCCACGTCGAGCGAGCCGTGATGCAGCGCGATCGGCAGATGGTCCTCATTGGCCGTCCACAGGCCCTGGAAGGTCATTTCCGCCTGCGAGCGGGTGTTGACGAAGATGAGCGTCATGCGCGCCGCCTTGATGGCGGCATAGACTTCGGGGATCGCATAGCGCGACGTGTGGCCGGCCCAGGGCACGCGCTCGGCCGATTTGAGGATGCGAATCTGGGGCGCGGCGCCGGCGGCCCCCAGCACCAGCTCGGCCAGATTCGTCCCGCGCCCCTGCGGGGTGAGCCAGGCCCTGAGCGCGTCCGGATCGGCGACCGTGGCCGAAAGGCCGATGCGGCGCGCCGCGGGCGCGAGAGTCTGCACCCGTGACAGTGCGAGCGACAAGAGCACGCCGCGCTTCGAGGTGACGAGCGAATGCAATTCGTCGAGAACGATGGTGCGGAGGTCCTTCAGCATATGCGCCGCCCCCGCATCGGCGACGAGCAGCGACACCTGCTCGGGCGTGGTGATCAATATGTCGGGCGGCTTCTCGCGCTGGCGCTTGCGCCGCGAATGCGGCGTGTCGCCGGTGCGCGTCTCGATGCGGACCGGCAGGTTCATTTCCCTGACCGGTGTCTCGAGATTGCGCGCGATGTCGACGGCGAGCGCCTTGAGCGGCGAGATATAGAGCGTGTGGATGCCGTGCCGCTCCCTCGTACCGGTCAGCTCGACGAGGCTCGGCAGGAAGCCGGCGAGCGTCTTGCCGCCGCCCGTCGGCGAGATCAGGAGCACGTCCGATCCGGCCTGAGCCTTGTCCAGCACCTGCAGCTGGTGCGGACGCGGAACCCAGCCGCGCGCCCGGAACCAGTCGGTGAAGACCTGAGGCAGTCTTGTCGCGGGGTTATCCATAGCTGCTCCGGAGCATAGCCGGATTGGGTCTCGTAGCACCAATGCTGCCAGAATCTGTCAGCAGTACGGTTTTCGTAACCCGTACAGCCAAAAGTGAAATTTGCCCACGCCCGGAATCGTTCTAATCTGCCGCGATGCATTCCCCACAATCGACGCCGGTGACGCATAGAGGCGTGCTCGCCATCGCCGTGCCGATCATGCTTTCCAACGTGACCGAGCCTATGATCGGCGTGGTCAACACAGCGGTGATCGGCCAGCTTCCCGGCGCCTATTATATCGGCGCCATCACCGTCGGCAGCCTGATCTTCAATTTCATCTATTGGGGCTTCGGCTTCCTGAGACTAGGCACCGGCGGGCTCTCGGCCCAGGCCACCGGCCGGGCCGACGCCGAAGAGCTGGTCGCCGTGCTCATGCGGGCCCTGATCATCGCCGGGCTCGCGGGGATTGCCATCATCCTGCTGTCGCCGCTGATCGGCCGTCTCGCTTTCAGCCTCCTCGAAGGCTCGGCCGAGGTCGAGAGCCATGCCGCCACCTATTTCTATATCCGCGTCTTCTCGGCGCCCTTCGCGCTGACGAGCTTCTGCCTGCTCGGCTGGTTCGTGGGACAGGGCCGCGCCCGCACCGCCTTCGTCATCCAGCTCTACCTCAATCTCACCAACATGGCCTTGAGCCTGCTCTTCGTCATGGGGCTCGGCATGACGTCCGACGGCGTGGCGCTGGCGGCGCTCATCGCCGAGGTGACGGCGGCGCTGCTTGGCCTCGTCGTCGCCTGGCGTCGCCTGCGCGAGATGGGCGCCCGCTTCGAGCGCCATCGCGTCTTCGACCGCGCCAAGCTCATCCGCACGCTGGCGATCAACCGCGACATCATGATCAGGACGGTCTGCCTGGTGCTGGTCTTCTCCTGGTTCACCGCGCGCGGCGCCAAGGCGAGCGACGTGATCGTTTCCGCCAATGCCATCCTCATGCATTTCTTCGACGTCGCCGCCTTCCTCATCGACGGCTTCGCCTTCGCCACCGAAGCGCTGGTGGGACAGGCGATCGGCGCGCGCGACCGGCAGCGGTTCACGGCGGCGGTGCGGCTCACCTCGATCTGGGCCGTGGTCGTCGGCTTCCTCACCTTCGCCGTCATCTGGCTCGGCGGGCCCACGTTCATCGAGGCGATGACCGTCGATGAAGAGGTGCGCGAGACGGCGCGGCATTACCTTCTATGGTCGGCGCTGGCGCCGCTCGTCGGCGTCGCCTGCTTCCAATATGACGGGATCTTCACCGGCGCCACCCAGACCGCCGACATGCGCAACCTGATGCTGGTCTCGATGATCGTATTCTTGCTCGCCTGGTGGCCGCTCGAGCAGGCTTACGGCAATCACGGCCTGTGGGCGTCGATGATCGTGTTCTTCGCCGTGCGCGGCGTGCTCTTCGCATTGCGCATGCCGGCCTTGCGGCGGACGGCGTTCGGCTCGGCTTAACGCGGGCGATCGTTGGTTGAAAACGATGTGACGTCAGGCGCGGCCGGTGAGCATGAGGATCAGCAGGATGATGAGGATCAGTCCGACGCCGCCGCTCGGATAATAGCCCCAGCCGCGGCTGTAGCCCCAGTTCGGCAGGGCGCCGATGAGGAGCAGGATCAGGATGATCAACAGAATGGTGGTCATTTGAGCCTCGTTTGAGGGAAATGTTCCCATGACAACGCGAGGCGGGCGTCGGAGTTCCCGTTATTCCGTCTGGTAGCGGGCGATGGCGCTGCGCTCGAGCGCGGCGGTGACGAGCTTGTCGAGGCCGAGATGGTCGCGCAGCATGGCGAGGAAGCGCAGTTCCTCCTTGCCGACGGCGAGATCGGAGGCGGCGATCTCGACGGCGAGCGCATAGGCGGTCTCGCGCAGCTTGGGCGTGAGCGCCTCGGCGGCGAGGCCGAACACCGCGTCGAGGCCTTCCTTGTCCTGCAGGATCTCGCCGCATTCCTGCGCCACATGGGTGAGCTTGTCGGCGTCGAAGGACCTGAAAATCGGCAATTGCTTGACGATGCGGCCGATCGCCTTGAGCTCGCGGTCGCCGAGATGCCCTTCGACGGCGGCGATGGTGACCATGACATAGATCAAGGCATGGTGCGTGCTGACGGTCTTGGCCACAGGAAGCTCCGATTTCTCAGCGCGCATCCCGGCGAGGTGGACTCACTTTGCCGAAAAGGATTCGCGCCAAATCAATGTGTTGGAGCAAATCCTTATCGCCAGAGTCTTCTACCCGGATCGGATCCGGGGCAGACCTTTGGCGGGATTTGCTCTTGAGGCTCGACTGGCTAGCGGGAGAGGGAGGTTTTGTCCAGCGTCGGATGCACTACCCCCACCATTCGCCGCGCATCACCATGCCATGCGGCGTGATGCGCTTTTTGCCGTCGAGATGCTCGCCCGTCACATCGACATAGTCGAAGCGGCCGTCATCGACGCGGATGAGCGTCGCATCGCCGAGCGATCCGACCTTGAGTGTGCCGAGATCATGCCGCTTGATGGCGCGCGCCGGCGTTTCCGTCGCGGCGCGGATGACGTCGTTTAGGCCCATGCCGAGGCAGAGGAATTTCGACATGGTGGTGACGAGGTCATGCGCCGGCCCGTCGATGCACAAAGCGTGCACGTCGGAGGAGATCGTGTCGGGCAGGAAGCCGTTGGCGAGCATGGCGCGCGCCGTCTTGAAGGCGAAGGAGCCCATGCCATGGCCGATGTCGAACAGCACGCCGCGCTTGCGGGCGGCGAGCACCGCGGGCTTGACCGTGCCCTGCGCCGTCACCGGCGCGTTGGGAAAGGGTCGGAAGGCGTGGGTGAGCACGTCGCCCGGCCTGAGCTTGGCCAGCACGTCTTCATACGTGGGCGGCGGCTCGTCGATATGCGCCATGATCGGCATGCCTGCTTCCTCGGCCGCCTGGAGGGCGACATCGAGAGGAGCTATGCCCTGATCGCCGGAGGCATGCCGGCCGACCCTGACCTTGATGCCGACGATATGCTCGGGATATTCGGCCGCGACCCTGACCGCGCCGCGCGGGTCCATGAGCCGCATGTCCTCGCTTTCGCCGACATGCACGTCGGTGGAGAAGCCGTAGATGCCGGCATGCGACACATGCAGATAGGCGTAGATGCGCGAGCGCGACGGCTCGATCACATGCTTGACGAAGCCCGGAAAATTGCCGGGGCCGGCCGAACCCGTGTCGACCGAGGTGGTGACGCCGCTTTTCCGCGCATAGAAGTCGGGATCGACACCCAGCGACGTGCCGCCCCAATAGACATGGGTGTGGAGATCGATGAGGCCCGGAGTCACGATGAAGCCCGACACGTCCCTGACCTTGGTCGCGGCGTCGCGCCTGAGGTCTTGGCCCACGGCCGCCACCTTGCCTTGCGAAAAAGCGATGTCGGTCACGGCATCGAGGGACTGCGACGGGTCGATGACGCGGCCGCCGGTGAGGATGAGGTCGTGAGTCATGATGATCTTGCGTTGTGCGGTCTTCTGGGTGGGGCGGCGAGCGGGAGCTCGTCGAAGAGGGAAGGCGTATTGTCGGTCTTTGCGCGCTCGATGGCAAGCATGCGGAATTTGGTCTCGACGCCGCCTGTTGCCGAGAAGCCGCCGGTCCTGCCGCCCGCCGCCAGCACGCGGTGGCAGGGCACGATGATCGGGAAGGGATTGCGCCCGAGCGCCTGGCCGACCTCGCGCGCCAGCAGGGGGTCGCCGAGCTCTTTGGCGATGTCGCCATAGGTGCGGGTGGCGCCGGGCGGGATGCGCCGCGCGATTGCATAGACGCGCTTGTTGAAGGTCGGCACCTCGGCATCGTCGAGCGCGATGTCCTGCAGATCGTCGCGCCCGCCCGCGAGCAGGGCCTGGATGCGCGCGATGGCCCGGGCGACCTCGGGCGGAGGCGGCGCTTCCTGCGCCTCGGGGAAGCGCGTGTTGAACCGCGCCCGCAGGCGCGCCTCATGCGCTTCCGGCAAGCTCACGCCGGTGATGCCCTGGGCGCCCCAGGCTATGCCGCAGGCGCCGATCCCGGTGGGGAAGAAACTGTAGGCGGCGGTCTTCATGGCGCGGGAGTCTGCGTGAAATCGCGCACCATGTCGATCGCATCGACGAGGCCGACGCGCTCGATGCGCATGCCGGGCGGGAAGGCGGTGCAGAAGCGCGAGGCGAGCCTCGGATCGAGGACCACGAACGCGCCGCGGTCGCCGTCGCGGCGGATGAGCCGGCCGAAGGCCTGGCGCAGCCTGAGTCTGACCGACATATCGGTATAGGCCTGGCCGCCAAAGGCCAGGCGCCTGGCGCGTTCGAGGATCGTGGGCGTGCCCCAGGGCACCCGGTCGAGCACGATGAGCCTGAGCGAATCGCCCGGCACGTCGACGCCGTCCCTGACCGCATCGGTGCCGAGAAGGCAGGCGTCGCGCTCGGCCCTGAACATATCGACCAGCGTGCCGGTGTCCATCGGATCGACATGCTGGGCATAGAGCGGCAGGCCCTTTTGCGCCATGGGCCGCACCAGCCGCTTATGCACGGCGCGCAGGCGCGAGATGGCGGTGAAGAGGCCGAGGCCCCCGCCCTCCGACGCGGCGAAGAGCTCGCGGTAAGCGGCGGCGAGCTGGTCCATGTCCTCGCGATTGACGTCGTTCACCACGATGATGCGGCTCGCCCGGCGATAGTCGAAGGGCGAGTCGTAGCTCGCCCGCCTGACCGGATAGGGCAGGTGCACGGCGCCGGTGCGCATCTCCGCATTGGTCCAGTCATCGGGCGCCTCGGGCGGCCGGTCCTTGAGCGTCGCCGAGGTGATGACGACGCCGTCCGCCTCCTTGAGCACGACCAGCGCCAGAGGCTCGGTCGGGTCGATCCAGTGACTATGCAGCCCGACATCGGCCTCGCGGCCGAAGATCTGGTCGACCGAGAACCATTCGACGAACAGCGGATTGGGCTTGTCGAGCAGCCTTTCGATCATGTCGATCCAGGAGCCCAGCATGAGCTCGCCGCGTCGCCTCAGCGATCGCGACATCGCTTCGATCCGGCCGCGGTCATGGGTGGAGAGCTCGGCGGCCTCGTCATCGAGCTTCCTGGCGAGGGCCTGGGCGAGATTGGCCATCGGTTTCTTGAGGTCGATCAAAGCGGCGGCGAGCTCGCCCGCGGCCGCGGCGAGCCCATCCGCCAGTGGCGCGCAATCGGTCTCGAGCGTCTGGCCGGAATTCTGCTCGGCGCGCGCCAGCACCTGTTGGCGCACCAGCGAGAGGAACACCTCCGCCGCTCCTTCCGGCGTTCCGGCCTGGATGCGCCTTGTCCAGCCGGGACCGGGCAGCGCATAGGCGGCGTTGAGCACGGTATTCATGTGCTTCTCGGCGAGTTCGTCATCGGCGACGAGATCGCCGACCCGGTCGCGCAAGCCGCGGCCGCGCCGCCCGGCCGCTTCAGGCCCCCTGAGCCAGCGTCTGAGCTCGGCCGTCTCGAGCGCCGTCAGGTGGCCGGAGAAGGCGCTGTCGGCGGCGTCGAAGAGATGATGGCCCTCGTCGAAGACGATGCGGCGCAGATCCTGCGGGTTAGAGGACTCTTCCTTGGTGCTGGCCTGGCCGATGGCCTGGTCCACGGCTGCCTTGCGCAGGACGAGCGCATGGTTGGCGATGACGAGATCGGCCTTGCGGCCCTGCACCATGGCGCGCTCGATGAAGCATTTTCGGTAATGCGGGCAGGCCGAATAGATGCATTCGCCGCGCCGGTCGGTGAGGCCGAGGGACGCGGGCGAAATGGCGCGCGTCTCGCCGTCGAAGGCGACATCGCTGAACAGCGGCAGGAGCCAGGACGGGAAGTCGCCGCCCACCATGTCGCCGTCGCGGCTCGCTCTCGCCCAGCGCGCGATGAGGCCCGCGAGCAGCGCCGAGCGCGGATTGGCGGAGCCCATCTTGCCGACGGCCTCCTGCAGGTTGAGCAGGCAGACATAGTTCTCCCGGCCCTTGCGGATGACGATGCGGTCGCGCCGCTCGGCCGGGTCGGCGATGATGCGCTGCGTCTCCTGGTCGATCTGGCGCTGCAGGTTCTTGGTGTAGGTCGAGACCCATACCGGCGCGCTGTTCTTGCGTGCCCAGAGCCAGGACGGCGCCAGATAGCCCAGCGTCTTGCCGAGGCCGGTGCCGGCCTCGGCAAGGAGGATGTGATTGGCGGCCTCATCGTCGCGCGGCTGGAAGGCATGCGTCGTGGTTGCGGCGTAATCCTTCTGCTCGAGCCTCGGTTCGGCGTCGTCGCCCAGGAGCTTGTCGAGGAAATCCTTGGCCTCGTCGGCGGTCACGCCATGGTGCGAGCCCGGCGGGCGGCCGCCGTCATCTTCCCATTCGTCGATGCGGTCCCACACATTGAGGCCGGTGACGAAGGTGCCGATGTCGAGCCGCGGATTGGCCTTGGTGAGCTCGGACATGACGGCGCGCGCCCAGGGCCAGTTGGCGCGGGCGAGGAAGGTCGCGATCTCGGCGGTCTCGCGGATCAGGGGGAAGGTCGGGCTCGCGAGCCTGGCCAGGAGTTCTTGGGCGATGGCGCGCAGGAGCTCGGTCTCCTCGCCCGCCGGATCGAGATGGAGCGAGCGGGCGAAACCCTTGGGCGTCGGCGTGGCGAAGCGCGCCGGACAGACGAAGGCGAAGAGCTCGGCCAGGTCGAAATGCTTCTGTTCGCGGGCCTGGCGGATGACGGCGCGCGGCGCCTCGGCGGCGATCCCTAAGCGCTCGATGACGAAGGCCGAATGGCAGAGGAGATGCGGTTCGCGGATGAGATGGGTGAGGGCCTCGCCCGCGTCCAGCCGCTTGCCGCCGGCGAGCCTGAGCGCAACGCCGTCGAGGACGGCGACCGGCGCCGCGAGGGCTTGCGGGAACAGCAAGGCGGAGGAAAGGGACATTTGCCCGGAACATACAGTGACCAAACCGGGAGGTACAGGAATCTCTGCATCTTGCACTCAGCTAATCGTGATCATGCCGTTCTGGAACATGACGCCTGGTGGCGGCATTCTTCTCCCTCAGGCGCTCGATAGAGGAGGAAACATCATGGACCAGAAATATATCGATCTGTTCGACCGCTATACCCATGGCCAGATGAAGCGCCGAGAATTCCTGGAGAGGCTGACCCTGCTGGCGGGCGGCACGGCGGCGGCCTCGGCGCTTCTTCCGGCGCTCGAAAACAACTATGCCCGGGCCGAGATGGTGGCCGAGAACGACACCCGCATCCTGCCCGAGACGATCACCTTTGAATCGACCGCGGGGAAGATATCGGGCTATCTCGTCAAGCAGAAGCAGTTTCCCAAAGCCGGCGGTGTCGTCGTCATCTCGGAGAATCGCGGCCTCAATCCGCATATCAAGGACGTGGCGCGCAGGCTCGCGACCGAGGGCTTCCTGGCGCTGGCGCCCGATTATCTGAGCGTCAGGGGCGGCACGCCCGAGGACGCCGACAAGGCGCGCGATATGATCGGCACGCTGAAGCCCGAAGAGACGGTCGCGATCTCGCGCGCGAGCCTCGCCGCGCTCGCGGCGCGGCCCGATTGCACCGGCAAGGTGGCGGCGGTCGGCTTCTGCTGGGGTGGCGGCAAGGTCGGCGAGCTGGCGGTGGCCGAGCCCGCCCTGGCGGCCGGCGTCGTCTATTATGGCGTCCAGCCCAAATCCGACCAGGTGGCGTCCATCAAGGCGCCGCTTCTCCTGAATTATGCCGGGCTCGACGAGCGCATCAATGCCGGCATCGCGGATTTCGAGAAGGCGCTCAAGGACAATGGCAAGTTCTACGAGCTCCATATGTATGAGGGCGCCAATCACGCCTTCAACAACGACACCAATGAGGCGCGCTACAACAAGGACGCGGCCGAGCTGGCCTGGAGCCGCACGGTGGAATTCCTCCGGAAGAATCTCGCCACTGCCTGAAGTTTAGGCAGCAGACGCTCTGATCACGCGTCTTTCGGGATGGCTACCATCTGCGAATGACCCTTGTCGTACCGGCAAGGGTTGCGGAAGATGTGACCCCGTGAGGCTCATCTCTCCAGCCTCGCGTCAACCATTCTCAAGCAAATTCGAGATCAGGAGTGCGAACAATGGAGTTCAGGCAGCTTGGCGGCTCGGGATTCAAGGTGCCCGCCCTCACCATGGGCACGGCCACTTTCGGCGGCGGCAGTGAATTCTTCAAGGCATGGGGCTCGAGCGATGCCGCGGGGGCGACGAACCTCGTCAGCGTCTGTCTCGATGCCGGCGTCACCATGTTCGATAGCGCCGATGTCTATTCCAACGGCCTGTCCGAGGAGATCCTGGGCAAGGCGATCAAGGGCCGCCGCGACAAGGTGCTGATCTCGACCAAGGCCACCTTCCGCTTCTCCGACGCGCCCAACGATGTCGGCTCCTCGCGCTATCATCTCGTCAAGCAGGTCGAGGGCAGCCTGAAGCGCCTCGGCACCGATGTGATCGATCTCTTCCAATTGCATGGCTTCGACGCCAGGACGCCGATCGAGGAAGTGACCTCGACGCTCGACGACCTCGTGCGCCAGGGCAAGATCCGCTATCTCGGCTGCTCGAATTTCTCCGGCTGGCATCTGATGAAATCGCTCGCAGTGCAGGAGCGCTATGGCTATGCCCGTCATGTGGCGCATCAGGCCTACTATTCGCTGGTCGGGCGCGACTATGAGTTGGAGCTCATGCCGCTCGGCCTCGATCAAGGCGTCGGGTGCGTGGTGTGGTCGCCCTTGGGCTGGGCCCGCCTCACCGGCAAATTGCGCCGCGGCGCGCCTTTGCCGAAGCAGAGCCGCCTGCACAAGACTGCCGATGACGGCCCGCCGGTGCCGGACGAATATCTCTACAAGGTCGTCGATGCGCTGGACGAAGTCGCCAAAGAGACGGGCAAGACCGTCCCGCAGATCGCCATCAACTGGCTGCTGCAGAGGCCGACGGTCTCGACCGTGATCATCGGTGCCCGCACTGAGGAGCAGCTCAAGCAGAATCTGGGCGCGGTCGGCTGGGACCTGACGACGGAGCAGGTGGCGAAGCTCGACAAGGCGAGCCTGACCACCTCGCCCTATCCCTATTGGCACCAGCTGGGCTTTGCCGAGCGCAATCCCTTCCCGGTCGACCGAGGTTGACGCAGCCTTGGGCGGCTTATACAGCAGGGGCCCGGCAAATAGCCATTTGCCGGGCTTTTTCATCTAAAGCGTGATGGCTTTAGACGGGATCGCCATCACGCTTTATCTTTTTGTTTGCGCATGATCTTTTCGGAAAACCGGTGTCCACTTTTCCGGATCATGCGCTAACCAGCAAAGACAGGACAATGACCGACCAGCACCTTCGCGCCGCCGCTCTCGCCAGCAAGGCGTGGCCTTTCGAAGAGGCCCGCAAGCTCCTGGAGCGCGTGAAGGGCAAAAGCGGGCCGATGAAGGAAGTCCTGTTCGAGACGGGCTATGGCCCCTCGGGGCTGCCTCATATCGGCACCTTCGGCGAGGTGGCGCGCACCTCGATGGTGCGCCATGCCTTCGAGACCATGTCGGATATCCCGACGCGTCTCCTATGCTTCTCCGACGACATGGACGGCCTGCGCAAGGTGCCGGACAACATCCCGAACAAGGAAATGGTCGCCCAGCATCTGGGCCGCAAGCTGACCACGATCCCCGATCCCTTCGGCAAATATGAGAGCTTCGGCCATCACAACAACGCCATGCTGCGCCGCTTCCTCGACGCCTATGGTTTCCAGTACGAATTCGCCAGCGCCACGGAATATTACACGTCCGGCCGCTTCGATCAGGCATTGCTGCGCGCGCTCGCTTGCTATGACGAGATCATGGCGATCATGCTGCCGTCGCTGCGCGAGGAGCGCTCGCAGACCTATTCGCCTTTTCTGCCGGTTCATCCTGTGACAGGTATCGTCATGCAGGTGCCGATCGAGAGCCGCGACGTGAAGGCCGGCACCATCGTCTGGCGCGATCCGGCCTCGGGCAAGGCCTATGAGACGCCGGTCACCGGCGGGCATTGCAAGCTGCAATGGAAGCCCGATTGGGCGATGCGTTGGCATGCGCTGGGTGTCGACTACGAAATGTCGGGCAAGGACCTCATCGATTCGGTCAAGCTCGCGAGCCGCATCTGCAAGGTGCTGGGCTCGGCCCCGCCCGATGGCTTCAATTACGAGCTCTTCCTCGACGAGAAGGGCCAGAAGATCTCGAAGTCCAAGGGCAACGGCCTCACCATCGATGAGTGGCTGACCTATGCCGATCCGCAGAGCCTGCAGCTCTTCATGTATGCGAAGCCGCGCGAGGCGAAGAAGCTCTATTTCGACGTCATCCCGCGCGCCGTCGACGACTACCAGGCCTTCCTCGACGCCTATCCGCGCCAGGACGGGGCGCAGCGGCTGACCAATCCCGTGTGGCACATCCATGCGGGCGCGCCGCCCCAGCCCGAAGTGCTGGTCTCCGATCAGGGTGGCCGCACCCAGGCGGTGTCCTTCGCGCTGCTCCTCAATCTGGTGGCTGTCGCCAATGCCGAGAGCAAGGATGTGCTATGGGCGTTCCTCAAGCGCTATGCGCCCGCGGTGTCGCCCGAAACGCATCCGCGCCTCGATGCGCTGGTTGGCTATGCGATCCGCTATTTCCAAGATTTCGTGAAGCCGCAGAAGCGCTATCGCCAGGCGACGGCGGACGAGCGCCAGGCGCTGGCCGACCTCGCGGAGGCTTTGGGCCGCCTGCCCAAAGCGGCGACGCCCGAGGAGATCCAGCAGGCCGTCTATGATGTCGGCCGGCGCGATCCCTACAAGACGGTGCAGAAGGACGGCTCGGTGGGCGTCTCGCTCGCCTGGTTCAACACGCTCTATCAAGTGTTGCTGGGCGAGGAAAAGGGCCCGCGCTTCGGCTCCTTCGCGGCGCTCTACGGCTTGGACGACACGCGGGCCCTAATCGCCAAGGCGCTCAAGGGCGATCTCGGCTGAAGCCAGAAGAGCACCGGGCTATTTGCTCCGGCCAAAGGCGTTGCCCTTGCCGGGATTCCTCGATTCGGAAGGAGAGCCGCCGTCGTCGCTCTCGCCGCCATTGCCAAAGCCTTTATTCCCCTTGCCGGAAGATCCAGGCCCTGGTCCCGGCCCGGGCCCGGGCCCGGGGCCTGGTCCAGGCTCGGATGCCGTCGCGGCGGCCTGCACTTTCCCCGGAACGATCCCTCTGGTCTTCAGGGCCGATCGGCTGAGACAAGCCTTGCCGCCTTGCCGGAATTGCGAGGTGAGCCGGCTTTGATAGACGAGCAACGGGAAGGCCTGGCCGACATTCAGGCCGGACTGGACGCCGCTCGCCAAAGGCTGCGGATCGCTGATGCGTCCGCCGCCGGCGACGAGATAGTCGCAAGAGCGGGTGAGCGTCTTGCATCCGCCACCGCCGCAGAAGGTGACGGCGCCGCGGAACAGCAGGAGGTGAAGGCGGCCGTTGCGGATGGTGAAGTCGAAGGCCGTGCCGCGGATGCCGATCGTGCCATAGGGGGTAGCGATCTTGCGGCCCGACAGCTTGCCGCTGATGAAGCGGAAGGCGCCCTTGGACGCCTGGATGCTGGTGCGCTGGACGGATGCGCCTTTATAAATCGATTTGTCGATGGTGACCGAAGCGGACGGACCCATGGCGAGCTTGGTGCCGTCGTCGAAGACGAACTGGCCGATCCCGGTGGCATTCGATCGCAGCACGTCGTTGAAGAACACTGGTGACGATGAGCGCAAGGTGCGGCCGTTGGCGCTGACCGTCGTCGAGGCCTGCACGGTATTGCCGATCGGCGAGACGGCGCTGACGGGATTGCCGGACAGGAGGATAGAGAAAAGCGCGAAGGCGCTCAGGTGCCAAATACGCATGACACGTCTCCCAGGCGGGGCTCATCGCCCACACGCCCCCTCTCTAAAGATTAACCTTAGGTTAACCATGGGCTTTTTGTCAACTGATACCTGGCCGATGCTCCACTCAGGCCTCCGATCCTGCTGCGTGCCGGGGACGAAGTGTACGGTGGCCAGGGGCAGGCGAGCTCTCCCTGGCACGGAAATCATCGAAGCGAGAAGATGCCTACTGCGCCGCCCAGATGATGCGCGCGATCCAGTCGATATCCTTCATCTCGATGCTCTTGATGTCGTCGACGCTGTTGAACGAGGCGAGCTCGACCGTCTTGGCCGACTGGCGATGCAGGATGCGCGCCAGCACGTCGCCACTTGTCGTCCGGGCGATCACGCGGTCGCCCTTGCGGATCGATGTCGAGGGCGAGACGATGACGATGTCGCCCTCGCGATAGACGGGCAGCATGTTCTCGCCCTGGATCTCGACCGCATAGGCATTCTGGTCGACGATGCCCGGCGCCTCGATCTCGTCCCATGACGTGCCGACCGGAAAGCCGGAGTCATCGAAGAAACCGGGCTTGCCCACAAGCGTGAGGCCGATCATCGGAATCTGCCGCCGCTTGGGCGGCTGGCCCTTGCGGCCGCTGAGCAGGTCGCTGAATTCCTCGATCGAGGCGCCCGAGGCTTCGAGCACGCGCGCGATGCTTTCGGTGGTGGGCCAGCGCGGCCGTCCGTCCGGCCCGTGACGCTTGGACGGATTGAAGGAGGTCGGATCGAGCCCCGCTTTCTTGGCGAGGCCGGAGGCGGAGAAGCCGTAACGTTCGGCGATCACGTCGATCGCTGCCCAAACTTGCTTGTGAGTGAACATGGCCACGCTCCCTGACAGGGTGCCGGTAGAGTTCGTTGTTTTCGTATTTATAGGAACTAATACCTTAAATTGTGACCTTTGTCGAGTCCCGCGAATCCCGCCAAAAGCTGGGCCGGGATGGCGTTTTGCGCCGTTCCAGGCGGCAGATCTATGGTCTATGGCTCTTGCCGCAAAAGGGTGAGGCCATGCCGACGATCTACAAGATCTGCAACCGCGAGGAATGGGAAAGCGCTGTGGCGCAAGGCTTGTTTGCGGGGGCCGCGGTCGACCGGCAGGACGGCTATATCCATTTCTCGGCCGCCCATCAGCTGCGCGAGACGGCGCGGCGCCATTTCGCGGGGAGAGAAGATCTGGTGCTTCTCGCCGTCGCTGCAGAGGCTCTGGGGCCCGATCTGCGCTGGGAAAAATCTCGGGATGGCGATCTCTTTCCGCATCTCTATGCGCCGCTCGCGGTGACGCATGTGCGCTCAGTCGTGCCCTTGCCCTGGCGCGGTGCCGCGCATGATTTTCCGGCGGACATTCCCGCATGACGCTCGCCGAACGGGCTTTCCCGATCTTACGTCCGCTGCTTCACGCGCTCGACGCCGAGACGGCGCATCGTCTCACCATTCGCGCCTTGCGCCTGGCGCCCGGTGTCTCGCCGCCGCAGCCGCCCGCCGCTTTGGCGGTCGACGTCTTCGGACTCGCCTTTGCCCATCCGCTGGGGCTCGCCGCCGGCTTCGACAAGAATGGCGAAGTGCCGGACGAGATGCTGGCGCAGGGCCTGAGCTTCGTCGAGGTTGGGACCGTCACGCCGAAGCCGCAGGCGGGCAATCCGCGGCCGCGGCTGTTTCGCTTGCGCGAGGACCAGGCGGTCATCAACCGCATGGGCTTCAACAATGACGGCCATGATGCGTTGCGCCGCAGGCTCGAAGCGCGTCGCGGCCTCGGCGGCATCGTCGGCGTCAATATCGGCGCCAACAAGGACGCGGAGGACCGCATCGCCGACTATGTCCAGGGCTATCGGGCCTTCGCCGACATTGCGAGCTACCTGACGGTGAACATCTCCTCGCCCAACACGCCGGGCCTGCGCAATCTCCAGGCGAAGACCGAGCTCGAGGCCTTGCTCGGCCGGCTGAACGACGCGCGTGGCGGGCGCACATCGCCGCCGCTCCTGGTCAAGATCGCACCCGATCTCGACGAGGCCGCTCTCGACGATATGGCGGCGGTCTTCCTCGCCATGAAGGTCGACGGCGTCATCGTCTCCAACACCACGCTGGCGCGGCCCGTCCTCCATTCACCCTTCGCCGGAGAGACCGGCGGCCTTTCGGGCCGGCCGCTCTTTCCACTGTCGACCCGGACACTGGCGCGCCTGTTCCTGAGGCTCGAGCGGCGCATCCCGCTCATCGGCGCCGGCGGCATCGACGATGCCGACAAGGCCTTCGTCAAGATCGAGGCCGGCGCCAGCCTGCTGCAGCTCTATTCGGCGCTCGTCTTCAAGGGGCCGGCGCTCATCACGGAAATCGTCGCGGGACTCGCCGCGCGGCGTCCGGCCGGCGGTTTCGCTGAGATCGTCGGCCGCAAGGCCGAGGCCTACCAGAACTGGGCCGGAACGTAGCGGCCGAAGATGCGGGCGAAGGCGCCCGATTCCTGCAGCTGGTCGAGTGCGTAGTCGAAAGCCTGCTTCAATTCCTCATCGCCGCGCCGCACCAGGAAGGCATAGGGCCGGCCGAAGGACGAGTCGTCGTAATAGGCGCCGTCGACATATTTGCAGCAGCTCTGCGAGGCGCTGCCGCGCATCCAATAGACGAGCTGCAGCGCATCGCCGAACAGGATCTCGACCTTGGCGGTGCGCAGCGCCTCCTGCAGGTCGGCGAGGCTCGGATAGGTGACGATCACCGAGTCGTCGAAATTGCGCTTGAGCCAGGCTTCATAGCCGCTGCCGGCGACGACCCCGATGCGCTTGCCGGCGACCGCTGCGCGCGTCATCTGGGTGAGCTCGCTTTCCCGGCGCACCGCGAACCGTCCGAACGCCCGGTAGATCGGCCGGGTCGGCTGGAACTTGGCCAGCGTCGCATCGTCCAGCCTGAGGCCGGCGACGATGCCGCCGGCCGTGAGGTCGCCCGCGAGCGACTGCCACGGCATCAGCACGACCTGGCATTTGGTGCGCAGCTCCCGGCAGGCGGCCTGCGCCGCATCGACCGCGATGCCCTGCGGCTCGCCGCCTGGCCCGGCATAGCTGAAGGGCGGGAAATCGTCGTCGGCCACCACGATGATCTGGTCGCGGGCGAAGGACAGAGGCTTGCCGCCGAGATCGACCTGGCGGAAGCGCGGCAGGGGCGGGGCCTCCTCCTGCTTCTCTTGGGGTGCCGTGGTGACGCTCAGATCCTGCGCGGCGAGCCGGGAGAGGCTCCCCGGCATGGCGGCGGTGAGCGCGGCGAGGACCAGTATCTGGAAGGCGCGGCCGATCATGGGAGCCCGGATCTATCCGAAGAATGCTGTTGCGTCACCGTCAAGACCTACAACCTGGATGCGGCAAATGAAAGTCTCAGCCTCACATCCTGGCCAGACGCAACACGGTGACCCCATGCGCATCGACGAGGATGAGCTTGTCGCGGGTCTCGTCGATGCGCCACAGGCGCGTATCGGCAAGGGCCGCCAGGAAATTGCTCTCCTGATCCATGACGGAAGGGGCGCAGGCCATCTTGGTCGAGATGATCGGTCCGAAGCTCATATGGGCGCCGGCGACGGTCGCCTTGCCGCTGATCCGGTTGCAGCCGCCCGTGCCGGTGACCTTTCCGTCGGCAGCGATCTCGATCGAGGCCGTGAAGTCGGGGGCGACGCCGCGATTACGGATGGCTTCGGCACGCCAGCGTCCGCCAGGAGCGAGGGGCGCAGCGCTGGCGGACTTGACCAGCTCGACCCTGATGTCGGTCTCATCGGGGCCGTCGCCGAAGACCGTGTGCCGGGTCGTGGTGATGAACCACAATTTGCCCCTGACGGTGATGCGCGCCTGCAGCGCATAAGTGCGGCCGCGCTGGATCTTGGCGTCGTCGAGGCGCAGGCGATAGGGGATGGGCATCCGGTGGCGGGTCTTGACCCGCGTGACCGCGAGGCTCCGCGCCGGCGCATCGGCGAGCGACACATCGAGAAGCCGGACTTCGAGGAGCGCTTCGGGCGGCAGTGCGATGCGCTCGCGATAGGTGACCCGGCCGCGCAGGGTCCGGCCGGCCGCGAGCGCCGGCAGCACCGGCAGGGCGAGCGCCGCGCCAGCGAGGCCCATGAGCTTCCGGCGCGACAGCGCCAAGCGGGAATGCCCCGATTTCATGCTGATTCTCCCATCTGTTCCCGTGGAACCTAACCGATCGCTAGACCAAGATTGCGCGTTAAATGCGAAGGTCTGGCAGCGGGTCGGGGATATTGACAAGCAACATCACGAAACGGCGATTCCCGGGCGAATCCTGTTGCAATTGCTGGTGAAACCGCCACAAGCTGATGCCATCTCGCCGAATCCGAAGTCTGTGAAACTTCGAGGCGGCGGACACAGCCTGGGACGGCAAAGTGGCAACGGGGCCAAAAGAGACGCTTCGCGGTGACAGCGGGAACAGGAAAGCTGTTCCAGCTAAGTCCTTCATTTTGCCGACAATTCCAACGTCTGCGCAATTGCTGGAGGCGATCCAGCGGATGACGCCGGTCGAGGCCCAGCAGGCCTTCCGCCATCGCGTCCTGCCCATTTCCTGGGAGCCCGGCAAGACGGGCTATGTGGCGGCGGGCGAGCGCGCCAAGGCCTATGCCAAGGAGCAGGGGCTCGAGGTCACGGCCATCAGCAACGAGCGCATGTTTCTGCGCGAGTTGCAGCGCGGCCAGGAAAACGAGCTGGCCCAGAACGCGCTCTGGGGCCTCAAGACCCGGTTTCCGGCGCATTCCGCCGCCCAGCCCTTCGCCGCCCAGCAGGCGCTGTGGCTGGTCTTCGCCCTGGGCTTCGTCGCCTTCGCCCTGATGTGGGACAGGGAGCCCAGCCTCGTCGCCGGCTTCACCGCGATGCTGGCGCTGTTCGCGCTCCTTGCCGGCTTCCATATCTGGTGCGTCCTGCCGGCGAAGCTCCCGCATGCGCCGATAGCGAAGCTCATCCCCGACGCCGAGCTGCCGGTCTACAGCGTGCTGGTGTCCTTGTTCCGCGAAAGCAAGATCGTCGAGCAGACGCTCGCCGGCCTCAAGGCGCTCGACTATCCCTCGGCCAAGCTCGACATCAAGTTGATCGTCGAGGCGGAGGACGAGGCCTTGCGCAAGAGCCTCGACGACATGCGCCTGCCGGGGCATATGGAAGTGATCGCGGTCCCGAAGCTCAGTCCACAGACGAAATTCCGGGCGCTCAGCTATGCCTTGCCCTTCGCGCGCGGTGAAGTGCTCGCGGTCTATGACGCCGACAGCGTTCCGGCCGCCGATCAGCTGCGCCGCGTCGCCGGCACTTTCGCGCTGGCGCCCAAGACGGTGGCCTGCCTGCAGACGCAGCTCGGCTACTGGAACCGCAATGAGAACTGGCTGACGCGGCAGAGCGCCCTAGAATATGCCTTCGAGTTCAAGCTGCTGTTCCCACGGCTTGCGAAGACGGGAGCACCGCTCCTCTTCGCCGGCGCGTCGAGCCACTACCGGATCGCCACCTTGCGCCATGTCGGCGGCTTCGATCCCCACAATGTCGCGCGCGATTCGGGCTTGAGCCTGCGTCTCGCCCGCTTCGGCTTCCGCACCGCCCTCATCCCCTCATCGACGCGCGAGGAAGCCGCCACGCGTCTGAAAGACTGGATGGCGCAGCGCATCCGCTGGATCAGGGGCGCGATCCAGACCACGATCGTCAACAGCCGCTCGCCCGTGCGCATGTCGCGCGAGCTCGGCCCGCGCAATTTCCTCCTGACCCAGCTCGTCACCAGCGCGAGCCTCATCGCCGCGCTGGCGCATCCCTTGTTCCTGCTCTGGGTGGCATCCAGCGTCGTGCTGCTGCTGCTCGGCTTGCCGGCGCCCGGCCGCCTCTGGCTGTTCCTGCAGAGCCTCTATGTGATCGTTGCCGCCTTCGCCTTCGTCGCGGCCATGGCGGCGGCGGTCCGCACCAGCCTGTACCTCGGCCGCGGCGCCTGGATTCCCACCATCCTGACACTGCCCGTCTATTGGCTGCTGATCTCCATCGCGAGCTGGATCGCGATGGCGCAGTATTTCTGGGGCGTCACGCGCTGGGCGAAGACGCCGCATGGCGTGAGCCGCATGAAGCCGCAGGCCATGGCAGACAAGAAGCCAGAGAAGCAGCCGGACAAGAAAGCGGAGAAACCGCCGGAAAAGAAAGCGGACAGGCCGCCGGAAAAGAAAGTGGAGAAACCGCCGGCCGGCCTCCAGCCGGCCGCCGTTCAGCCGCGGCCCACGAAGGGCATCTGATTGGCCATCACGGTCATGAACAGCACGTTCACGTCGAGCGGCAGCGACGCCATATGGACGACGGCATCCACCACATGGCGCACATCCATGGTCGCCTCGACCGCGGTCGACCCGTCGGCCTGAAGCACGCCGGTCTTCATCTTGGCGGTCATGTCGGTCGCGGCATTGCCGATGTCGACCTGACCGCAGGCGATATTGTGCCGGCGCCCGTCGAGGGACGCAGCACGGGTGAGGCCGGTGATGGCATGTTTGGTCGCGGTATAGGGCGCCGAGAACGGCCGCGGCACATGCGCCGAGATCGAGCCGTTGTTGATGATGCGCCCGCCTTTCGGGTCTTGCGTCTTCATCAGCCGGAAGGCTTCCTGGGTGCAGTAGAAGGCGCCCGACAGGTTGGTGTCGACGACCGCCTGCCATTGCTCCGCGGTCAGCTCATCGAGTGGAATCGCCGGCGCGTTGACGCCGGCATTGTTGAACAGGACGTCGAGGCGTCCAAAATTCGTCTTGATCTCGGCGAAGAGGCGCGCGACGGATTTGGGATCACCGATATCGGCGGCGAGCGCCAATGACGGGCCGGCGATGCTCTTCTTCGTTTCCTCGAGCGCATCCTTTCGGCGGCCGGTGAGGACGACGCTGTAGCCCGCCTTGCCGAGCCCGATCGAGACGGCGCGCCCGATGCCGGAGCTTGCGCCTGTGACCAATGCGATCTTGGATTGAGCCAATGAACCCTCCGTAGCTGCGATCTGAAAGCCGGCGAGCGATCATAGGGATCGGCCTCGCCGGGACAAGGGGATTTCAACGCGGCCGTACCTCGTCGGAGGAGGGCCGATATCTCTTTTCGCTGCAGGTCGCGAGCACGGACCGCGCGGCCCTTGCGCCGCTTCGCGTCCTTCATCCGGCCTTACCTTTCTGCATGGGAAGCCTGCATCCGCTTTCTGCATTTGCCCTTGAAATCGCCTCGGGCAATTGTTCCATTACACGGTAATGAAAATTCCGAAATAAACGAGCCGGGAATATTGGGAGGAAGCGATGCGCCTGTGGATACGCAATCCCTTGGCCTGTCTCGCCGACACTGCCGGCGGCGGGCTCGTCATCGAGAACGGCAGGATCGCCGAGCTCGTCGCCGCCGGCGCCAAGCCGGCGAAACCGGTGGACGAGACTTTCGATGCCGGCCGCCATGTCGTGCTGCCGGGCCTCGTCAATGCCCATCATCATATGTATCAGACGCTGACGCGCGCCCATCCGCAAGCGATCAACAAGGAGCTCTTTCCCTGGCTCAAGACGCTCTATGGCTACTGGTCGCGCCTGACGCCCGACACGCATCGTCTCGCCACCCGGCTCGCTTTGACCGAGCTCCTGATGTCGGGCTGCACCACCGCCTTCGATCATCACTATCTCTTTCCCCAGGGCTGCGAGGAGGCGATCGACATCCAGGTCGATGAGGCGAAGAAGCTCGGCTTGCGCATGGTGGTGAGCCGGGGCTCGATGGACCTGTCGGTTCGCGACGGCGGCCTGCCGCCCGACAGCGTCGTGCAGGACCGCGACGCCATCCTCGCCGACAGCGAGCGGGTGATCGGGCGCTATCACGAGACGGGCGACGGCGCGATGATCCAGATCGCGCTCGCCCCGTGCACGCCCTTTACGGTGACGCGCGGATTGATGGCCGACACGGCGGCCTTGGCGCGCCGGCATGGCTGCCGGCTCCACACTCACATCGCCGAGACGCGCGACGAGACGCAGTATTGCGAGGAGCATTTCGGCTGCCGTCCGGTGGACTACCTGGAAGAGACGGGCTGGCTCGAAGCCGATGTCTGGCTCGCCCATGGCATCCATTTCAACGACGACGAGATCGGCCGGCTCGGCCGCCACGGGCTTGCCGTCTGCCATTGCCCGACCTCGAACATGGTGCTGGCGTCCGGTCATTGCCGTACCCGCGATCTCGAAAGTGCCGGCGTCACCGTCGGGCTCGGCGTTGACGGCTCGGCCTCGAACGACAATTCCAACCTGATCGAAAGCGTGCGGCACGCGCTGATGATCAACCGCCTGACCTATGACGCGACCATCACCCATCGTGACGCCTTCCGCTGGGCGACGGAAGGCTCGGCCCGTTGCCTCGGGCGCCATGACATCGGCCGGCTGGCGCCAGGCTGCCAGGCCGATCTGGCGCTGTTCACGCTGGACGAATTGCGCTTCTCCGGCGCCGGCGACCCGCTCGCGGCGCTCGTCCTGTGCGGCGCCCATCGCGCCGACCGGGTGATGGTCAAGGGCCGCTGGCTGGTGACCGACGGCATGCCGGTCGGCGTCGATATCGAGCGGCTGCGCCATGAGCATGGGGCGGCGGCGCGCCGCTTCGTCGACTGATGGCACTGACCTTCCTGACCGGCGCCGGGGCATCCATCGCGCCCGCCATCGACCGCCTGATCCTCGCGGGCTTCGCCGGGCGAAGCCTTGAAGAGGTGGAAGCGCATGTCGCCGAGATGGCGCTGCAGGGCGTGCCGCGCCCGAAGCGCTTTCCGATGCTGTGGCCGGTGCTGCCGCATCTCCTGACCCAAAGCAACAGCATCGCGGTCTATGGACCGGACACCACGCCCGAGGTCGAATATGTGCTCTTCACCTGGCAGGGCGTTCCCTATGTCACGTTGGGCAACGACCAATGCGATATCGACGTCGAAGCCCGGCTGTCGGCCGAGAAGTCCAAGAACCTCTGTCCGAAGGTCCTCGCCCGCGCGGCCTGGCGCCTGGTCGACGTGCTGGGGCATTGGGACGAGCTGCGGCTGACCTTGGCGGTGAACGGTGCGCTGATGCAGCAGGATCGCCTGGCCGTGCTGATCCGGCCGGACGTGCTGCGCGAAAAGGTGATAGCCGTCGACGGCGCGCGCGATGACGGCCGCATGATCTTCTCCGGCACCATCGCGACGCAGGGCAAGCTTCCGCCGCCGCCCTATGACGTCACCATGTTGTTGACGGACGAACGCCTCGGCCGCGAGATCCGCCATGACGTTCAGGTCACGGCGCTGCTGCCGTTCGAATAACGCTATCTTTCGCCGACCTCCAGCAGCAGCTTGCCCGAGACCTGGCGCGATTCGAGCAGCTTGTGCGCCTTGCCGGCGTCGGCGAGCGGCAAAACGGCTTCGATCGGCATGGTGAGACGGCCTTCCTCCAGATAGGCGAGGACGGCCTTGAGGCCGCGCCGCCAGGCCGGCGAGCCGGGCTTCGCATGCAGGAGCTCGAAACCCGCCAGCGACGTCGAGCGCTGATAGAGCTTGGCGCGGATGTCGAAGCTTGGATAGCCCGCCGCCTCGCCGATATTGATCACCCGGCCAAAGGGCCTGAGCGCGTCGAAGCTTCGTTCCAGGATGTCGGCGCCGAGCGAATCGATGACGAGATCGACGCCGCGCCCCTTGGTGATGCGCATGGTTTCGGCGACGAAGTCCTGGGCCGAGCGGTCGATGACATGATGCGCGCCATAGGCCAAGGGACGCTCGCCCTTTACCGCCGAGCCGACCGTGCCGATCACGACGGCACCGGCGAGACGGGCCAGCTGCGTCAGCATCAGCCCGACGGCGCCGCCGATGGCATGGACGAGGATGGTCTCGCCGCGGCGCAGGCGATGCGCGGTATGGAGGAGATGCCAGGCCGTGAGAGAAGCGGCCGGCATGGCGGCCGCGAGATCGAGCGGAAAGTCGTCCGGCAAGGCGATCGCATAGTCCTGCGGCACCACGCAGCACTCGGCATAGCCGCCGAGCATCCGGGGGCCGGTCAACGCTGTGACCGGCTGGCCGATGCGCAAGCCCTTTACCCGGGCGCCCTTGGCCTCGACATGGCCCGACACTTCGAGCCCGATGACGGCCGGATAGGCGATCGGATCGGGATAGACGCCCTGGCGCTTCTGGATGTCGCCCCAGTTCATGCCGGCATAGCGCACCTTGATCCGGATCTCCCCGTCGGACGGCTCTGGCGTCGGCACGTCCTTCATCTCGAGCCGATCGATGTCGCCGGGGCCTGAGAGCACGACGGCGCGCATCATGACCGCTCCCACGACCGTACCTTGCCGGCCTTCCGCGCGGCGAGGCAGGTGACCGCCTCGGCCATCAGCTTGGCGGCGAGCGTCGCGGTATGGCCGCTCTTCGAATCATAGTCGGGCGAGACCTCGACCACGTCGAAGCCGGCAAAGCCGCGCTCGCAGCCGAGCCTGACGGCGTTGATGATCTCGCGCGCGGTGAAACCGCCGGGCTCGATGCTGTTGGTTCCGGGCGCGAAGGCGGGATCGATCACGTCGATATCGACGCTCACATAAGGCGGCCGGCTGTCGGGCGACACGATGCCGAGCGCCTCCTTGACCACCGCCTCGATGCCACGCTTCTGGACGACCCGGTCGGGATAGATGGTGATGCCGAGCTCGCGCGCGAGCGGCGTCCAGTCGGCGAGGTTGCGCGCCCCCTTGGGGCCGATGATCGCCATGCGCTTGGGGTCGACCTCGGGCAATTCGCAGATGCGCAGGACCGGCGAGGCGCGGGTCAGCCGGTCGTTGTTGAAGCTCTCCGACAGGTCGAGATGGGTGTCGAAGAGAAGGAAGCCCAAGGGGCCGCCGTGATGCGCCGCCACCGCCTTGACCGCGGGATAGGTGACGCCGTGATCGCCGCCCATCATCATGGGCACCGCGCCAACCTTCAGGATATCGCCGATTTTCTGCTCGAGCCTCCGGTAGCTTTCCGGCGTGTCGCCCGGCACGACGTCGACATCGCCGCAATCGGCGATCGTCACATGATCGTCGACATTGAGGTCCCAGTCGAAATGATAGGAGCCGAAGAGCAGCGAGTATTTGCGGATCTCCTGCGGCGCCCGCCGGGTTGCGCCGCCGCGGAAGGTGGCGATGCCGTCATAGGGCATGCCGATGACGACGGCGTCGGGCGACCCGCAGGTGGAGAGGTCGCGGGCATAGGGGCAGGCCATGAAGGCCGGCACGTCGCCGAAGATCTTTGGGACTTCCGAGGGTGAAAGAGTCATGGTCTTGCCTCCTCGTCAGTGGCCGGGCTTGCGCAGCATCGGCGAGGGCGGCGGCGAGGGGATCTGGAGCTTGTCGTAATAGGGCAGCTTGTCGACCCGCGCCTGGTAGGCGCCCTGCTGGCGCAGCGTCTGAATGTGGCCGGCGATGTCTTCGAGCCTGGCGAACCACACATCGCCGGTGTTCAGCATGTATTCGATCATCTTCTCGATCCTGAGCCAGCGCGACAGCCGTCCGCTGACGAAAGGATGCCACACGCCGACCCACAGGCCGCCGCCGGCCGTGCGCATCGCCTCGAACTCGGCCATGAAGCTCTCCATGGCGCGGTCCGGTGACATGATCTGGAACATGTAGTTGAGATCGATCGAATGGACATAAGGCGGCCAGTCGTCGAGCGCCCAGCTCGACGGCAGCTCGACGATCTCGCCCTTGCCGTTATCGAGAATATAAGGAACGTCGTCGCCCATCAGCGATGAATCATAGAGGAAGCCTTCTTCCACCAGGAGATCGGTGGTGTGCATGGAATAGTTGTAGAGCGGCGAGCGGTTGCCGCGCGGCCGCTTGCCGGTGTGCTTTTCGATGACGGCGATCGAGCGCTGCATCCAATACTGCTCCTCGTCACGCGACAGCGCGTTGGGCGCCTCGTGGATATAGCCGTGGAAGCCGACCTCGTGGCCGTCCTTGACCATGGCGTCGACCGCTTCGGGATAGTGCTCGATGCACCAGGCCGGCACGAAGAAGGTCTGCTTGAGGCCGTAGCGGCGATAGCCTTCGAGGATGCGCGGCACGCCGACCTGCGGGCCGTATTTCAGCATCGAGATGGTCGAGACGCGGGTGATCGAATCCTGCGGATGCTCGATATGGACGAGGCTGTCGGCATCCATGTCGAAGGTGATGGCGACGGCGACTTTGGCGCCGTTCGGCCAGGGGACGGGACGTCTGATCATGGGATCATCCTCACGAAAGAATCTGGTAATGCGCCTCGACGGTCTTGCCCTTGTTGATCGGCAGGATGTCCTGCGGGCAGGCCGACATGGCGACGATGCAGTCCATCCGGGCGCGCAGCACGACATAGTCGCCGGCCTTCGACACGGGCTCGCCCCAGCCGGTCTTGCCGTCCCGGTCGACGGGGATGTTCATCCACAGATTGAGCGGCGAGGGCACTTCCGGCGGCTCGAGGCCGATCTGGCGCATGCCGGCATGGAGATTGTCGGTGCAGTTGTCGTGATAGTCGGTGCAGCCCAGGAGCCCATAGCGATAGTCGTCGCAGGCCGCGAGCAGCGTGTCATGGATGCCGGGCGAGGTGTCCTCCTCGAAATGCAGGATGGCGCGCCGCCGGTTGGTGACGAGGTCATGCCCCTTCCTGGGGAAGATCGTGCCGATGGTCGGACGCATATGCTCCATCGACATGAACTCGCGCAGGTCCTCGGCGCTGAAGGCCCAGGTGTCGACCACCTGGTGACCATGGGTGTTGACGATCTTGATCGCCTGACCCGAGCCCAGGCGGCAGGCGCGGCCCTTGCGCGCCGGGAGGGTGAAGATCTCGGATGTGGACATAGTGCCTCCGTTATGGGTTCGAAACGACTGACGTGAGCGCGAGATCGCCCGGCAAAAGCGGGCGCAGCGCGCCCGACAGCACGAAGTCCTTCACCGCCCTGATATCGGGCGCGAAGAACCGGTCTTCCTCGTAGGCGGGCGCGAGCCGCCTGATCCTGGCATGGACGTCCTCGAGGACGGCGCTCGATCGCCGGGGCCGGCGGAAGTCGATCCCCTGGCAGGCGGCGAGCAGCTCGATGGCGACGATCGCCGCGACATTGTCCGCCATGTCGGCGAGGCGGCGGGCGGCGAAGGTCGCCATGCTGACGAAGTCTTCGTGATTGGCCGTGGTCGGGATCGAATCGACGCTCGCCGGATGGGCGAGCGACTTGTTCTCGCTGGCGAGCGCCGCCGCTGTCACTTGCGCCACCATGAAACCTGAATCGAGGCCCGTCTCCCTGACCAGGAAGGCCGGCAGCCGGCTGTGCTGCGCATCGGTCAGCATGGCAATGCGCCGTTCCGCCATGGCGCCGATCTCGGCCAGCGCCAGCGCGATGCCGTCGGCCGCCAGGCCGACGGGCTCGGCGTGGAAGTTGCCGCCATAGAGGATGTCGCCGCTTTCGGCATCGACCATCGGATTGTCGGTCCAGGCATTGATCTCGGCGCTGAGGATGGTCACCGCCTGGCGCAGCTGATCGAGGCAGGCGCCCATCACCTGCGGCTGGCATCTGAGGCAATAGGGATCCTGTAACCGCCCGTCACGCCGGGCATCGGCTCGGATCTCGCTGCCGGACAGGAGCGTGCGCAGGAAGCGCGCCACCGCGATCTGGCCGGGCTGGCCGCGGGCCGCGTGCAGCCTGGCGTCGAAGGCCATGTCCTGGCCGTGCGCCGCCTCGACGCTCAAGGCGCCGGCGACGAGGGCCGCGGCCAGCATGTCCTCGGCGGCGAACAGGCCATGGACGGCGAGCGCGGTCGAGGCCTGTGTCCCGTTCACCAGCGACAGGCCTTCCTTGGCTGCGAGCACGAAGGGCGCGAGGCCGGCTTCGCGCAAGGCCTCGGCCGCCGGCATGACGCGGCCGGCATGGACAACGTCGCCCGTGCCGATGAGGGCAGCCGCCATATGGGCGAGCGGGGCGAGGTCGCCCGAGGCGCCGACCGATCCTTTGCACGGCACGATGGGCGTGATGTCGTGGTTGAGCAGGGCGAGGAGCGCCTCGGCGAGCTCCGGCCGCGCCCCCGAATAACCGCGCGCCAGGGCCGAGGCCTTGAGCAGGATCATGCGGCGCACATCGGCGACGCGCATGGGCTCGCCCGTTCCTGCCGCATTGGAGAGGACGAGGCGGCGCTGCAGGTCGGCGAGGTCAGCCGCGCCGATGAGATGGGATGAGAGCGTGCCGAAGCCGGTGTTGACGCCATAGGTCGGATAGCCCTGGGCGATCCGCTCCTCGACGATCCGGCGGGTCTTGGCCATGAGGGCGCGATGCTCAGGGGCGAGCGTAAGCTTGGGGTTGTCGCGCGCGAAGTCGCGCAGATCCGCAAGGTCGAGGTCGCCGGAGCGCAGATGCATGGCTCAGGTCTTCGATTCGCGCTGATAGGGCAGGCCGACCGCGGCGGGCGGCTTGACCCTGCCATAGAGGCCGATGAGGGCGAGGATCGAGGCTACATAGGGAAGGGCGGTGAAGATCTGATAGGGCACGGAGGGGTTGGCGAATTGCAGGCGCAATTGCAGCGCGTCGCAGAAGCCGAAGAACCAGGAGGCGAGCAGCGCGCCCACCGGATCCCAGCGCCCGAGGATGATGGCGGCGAGCGCGATGAAGCCCTTGCCGGCACTCATATGCTCGGTGAAGACGAAGACCTGCGACACGACGATATAGGCGCCGCCGAGGCCGGCGAGGCCGCCCGAGATCAGGGTGCACAGGAAGCGCACGCCATAGACCGGCACGCCGGCCGAGTCGGCGGCTCCCGGATTCTCGCCGGTGGCGCGCACCTGCAGGCCGAAGGCGCTGCGATAGAGCAGCCAGTAGAGGAACGGCACCAGGAGATAGAGCAGATAGATGAGCGGATCCTGGTCGAAGAAGACCGGGCCGATCACCGGGATGGCGGAGAGGCCCGGTATCGCCCAGGGTGTGAAGCCGGCGAGTGTCTTGGTGGTGGCGTCGAGGCCGAAGATGAGGCGCGCCAGGAAGGCGGTGAGGCCGAGCGCCACGAGATTGATCGCGATGCCGGTGACGATCTGGTTGACATTGAGGCGGATCGACAGGATGCCGAGGACACCGCCGCCCATGGCGCCGAGCAGGATGCCGACGGCGACGCCCATCACCGGGCTGCCGGTGAGGAACGTGCCGAGCGCCGCGCCGAAGGCGCCGAACAGCATCATGCCCTCCATGCCGACATTATAGACGCCGCCACGCTCGCAGATGACGCCGCCCAATGCCGCGAAGGCGATCGGCACCATGAGACGCAGGCTGGTGCGCAGCACATCGGTCACCAGCGTCAGGTCGAGCCATTCAAACATTCTGTTTCTCCCCGGGCGTGAGCTGGGCTTCGAGGGCGCGGCGCCGCGCCAGGATCTTGCCCCAGGGCGAGTCGCTGAACTTGATCGCGAGGCTCGCGGCGACGAAGATGACGACCAGGCCCTGGATGGCGTCGATCACGGTGCTGTCGACGCCGGAGGCGCGCTGCATGAACTGGGCGCCGGACCTGAGGCCGGAGAAGAACAAGGCGGCGACCGGCACCAGGATCGGGTTGGCGGCGGCCATGAAGGCGACGACGATGCCGTCGAAGCCGTAGCCCGGGCTGAACATGTGGAAGAGGCGGTATTTGACACCGAGGATCTCGAAGGCGCCGGCGAGGCCGGCGAGCGCGCCGCCGAGCGCCATGGTGGCGACCATCTGCCTCTGCACCCAGATGCCGGCATAGCGCGCCGCCTGCGGATTGCTGCCGACGGTGGTCACCGCGAAGCCGAAGGTCGTATATTTGAGAGCCAGCGCCAGGACGACGGCGAGCAGCACGCCGACGATGGCACCGACATGGGCGTCGGTCGGGCTCATGATATGGGGCAGGAACAGGCTCGCCGGGATCTCGCGCGAATAGGGATAGGGCGCGCCTTCCTCCATCATCGGCCCGCCCGCCGCATAGCTGACGATGTTGATGCCGACATAGTTGAGGAGCAGCGTCACGATGACTTCGTTGATGCCGCGATAGGCCTTGAGCCAGCCCGCGATCCCGGCCCAGAAGGCGCCGCCGGCGGCGCCCGCGAGGGCGCAGATCAGGAGATGCAGCGGCCAGTACATTTCCGGCAGATAGAGCGCGGCGATGGCGCAGAACAGCGCCCCCATGTAGATCTGGCCCTCGGCGCCGACATTGAACAATCCCGCCTTGAGCGGGATCGCGACTGCGAGGCCGGCGAGCAGGATGGGCGAGAATTTCACCAGCGTGGCGCCGAAGCCGTAATAGTCGAAGAAGGCCTCGCCGAACAGCGAGCGATAGGCGGCGATCGGATTGGCGCCGGCGATCAGCATCAGGATCGAGCCGACGAGGAGCGACAGGATCACCGCCCATACGGTTTTCGTCGCATAGATGAATTGCATCGCGCGCGCCATCAGGCGGCCTCCCCCGCGACCCCGGCCATCAGCTCGCCGAACCTTTCCGGCGTGGCCTCCTCCGGCGCCAGGATGCCGGTGATGCGGCCGCGATACATGACCGCGATGCGGTCGGCGATGTCCATGACATGCTCGAGCTCGGTCGAGATATAGAGGACACCGACGCCGGCCTTCTTCAGGTCGAAGATGGTGTTCTGCACGAATTCGATGGCACCGATATCGAGCCCCTTGCAGGCCTGCATGATGACGAGGATGCGCGGCTTCGCCTCGATCTCGCGCGCCAGGATGACCTTCTGCTGGTTGCCGCCGGAGAGGAAGCGTGCCGGCTGCTGCGGCGAGCGCAGGCGTACGTCATAGCGCTTGACGAGCTCGACGGCGTTCCTCGCCATATAGGCGAAATCGAGGATGCCGCGGCGCGAGGCGGGCGGACGGTCATAGTCGCGCAGGATGAGATTGGTCGCCACCGGATAGTCGAGGACGAGACCGGTTTGCTGCCGGTCCTCGGGCACGAAGCCGATGCCGGCTTCGTTCTTGCGCGCCTTGACGCCGAGCGGGCCGATGTCGCGTTCGCCCGCGAGGACGCGGCCGCCGTCGAGGGGCCTGAGGCCCGCGATGACCTCGCTGAGCTCGCGCTGGCCGTTGCCGTCGACGCCGGTGACGCCCAGAACCTCGCCGGCGTGCAGTTCGAGGCTCAGCTCGTCGAGGGCGCGCACCCCGCGATCATTGGTGGCGACGAGCTTTTCGCATTTGAGGACGACATCGCCGGGCGCGCTCTTCACCCGTTTCAGGTTCGTGATCACGTCGCGCCCGACCATGCGCCGCGCCAGCTGCCGCGACGTCGTGTCCTTGGCGTCGACCTCGTCGGTCACCCTGCCATGCCGCATCACCGTCACCCGGTCGGCCACCTGCATCACTTCCTCGAGCTTGTGGGTGATGAACAAGATGGTGTGGTTGGCGGCGCGCAGCGCCTTCAGGCTGTCGAGGAAGGAGCCGATCTCGGAGGGCGCCAGCACGCTGGTCGGCTCGTCGAGGATGAGGACCTCGGCCCTGCGGTAGAGCGCCTTCAGGATCTCGACGCGCTGGCGCATGCCCATGGGCAGCGTCCAGATCTCGGCGCCGGGATCGATGTCGAAGCCGATGCCATGGCTGAGCTCGCGGATGCGCCTCTCATGCGTCTTGAAGTCGACCTGCTCGAGGCCGCGGTCGAGACCGAGCACGATGTTCTCGGTGACGGTGAGCGAGTTCACCAGCATGAAATGCTGATGGATCATGCCGATGCCCCGCGCGATGGCATCGCGCGGCGACGTCATCGTGAGGGGTGAGTCGTTGAGCAGGATGTGGCCCTCGTCGGGCCGGTAGAGCCCGTAGAGGATGTTCATCAGAGTCGTCTTACCGGCGCCGTTCTCGCCCAGGATCGCGTGGATGGCGCCCTTGGCGATGGTGATCGAGACCGTGTCGAGGGCCTTGAACGCGCCGAACGACTTGGTGATCCCATCAATGACAATGTGATCCATCGATCCTGCCCGCGGTGAAGGAGGCCGGGGAAGCATAGGATGCTTCCCCGCCCGATGCATGATCAAGATGGGCTCAGGGCTTCAATTCGCCCGATTTCATCTTCTCGGCGAGCGCCAGGACTTCCTTCTGGACATCTTCCGGCACGGCCTTGTGGAATGAGCCGATGCGGGCGGCTTCCGGCGTCTTGAGGTCGAAATTGTAGTTCTTGCCCTCGAGCTTGCCCTCTTGCGCGAACTTGATATAGTCGAGCATCGCGCCCTTGATGTCGAAGATGGCCGACTGCAGCACGGTGTCCGGCCAGTCGACGACGGCGTCGTAATAGAGGCCGAAAGCCCACACGCCCTTCTCCTTGCAGGCCTGCAGGCTGCCGATCACGGCATTGTCCATGGTCGGGAAGATGACGTCGGCGCCTTGCGATATCTGGTTGAGGGCGGCTTCCTTGCCCTTGGCGATGTCGTCCCAGTCGTTGGTGTAGGCGGTGAAGACTTCCTTGCCGCCCGCCGCCTTGAAGCCTTCCTCATAGGCGGAGTTGAGATCGAGCGAGAACTTGATCTTCTGGGCCCCGATCCACCCGGCCTTGCCGCTCTTCGACATCTTGCCGGCGAGATAGCCCATGAGATAGCCGAACTGGCGAAAGTTGAAATCGGCGGAGGCGATATTGCCGCCGCCCAACTGGCCGTTGTTCACCACGAAGAGGGTGTCGGGATATTTGGGGCCGACGCGCTTGGCGGCATCCTGGAACTCGCCGCCATGGCCGATGACCAGCTTGTAGCCGCGCCGCGCATAGTCGGCCATCGCCTCGGCCTGGTCGGCCTGGGCCACCTTCTCGCTATAGGCGACCTCGATGCCGAGCTTGTCCTTGGCCTGCATGATGCCTTCATAGCCGGACTGGCTCCACGACTTGTCGGTGATGTTGCCGGGCATCACGATGGCCACTTTCATCGTATCGGCGGCGGCGGGCTTGAACACGGCTAATCCGGCGGCCGTCCCGCACATGGCAATGAATGACCGTCTGCTGATGATCATGTCTCTCTCCCTTGATTGGCAGCGGCTGCGCCGCGGCTCGTTCTTGGCGAGGGACAGTCTTGATCAGGAATTACTTATAGTCGATATTAAATAAATGAACTTTATTTCTGCCTGAGCTTAAGTATGCCGCGCGAAGCCAAGCCGCAGATTGCCCTGGACGGCATCGACGTCAATCTCCTGCGCATGTTCTGCGTCATCGTGGAAAGCAACGGCTTCTCCGCCGCCCAGGCGCGCATGAACATTTCGGCCGCCGCGATCTCGAGCAAGATGGCGGCGCTCGAGGACCGGCTCGGCCTGCGCCTGTGCCAGCGCGGGCGCGCCGGCTTCAGCCTGACGAGCGAGGGCCAGAAGGTCTATGAGGCGGCGACCGCGATCTTCAAATCGCATGTCGCCTTCGTCCGCGAAGTGAGCCAGCTGCGCGAGGAGCTCGTCGGTCGGCTGGAGATCGGCATCGTCGATTCGACCGTCACCAATCCCGACATGCGGCTCTCCGACCTGGTGCGCCGCTTCAGCCTGAGGCATCCGCAAGTGCATCTGGCGCTGCATGTGATGGAGCCGCCCGATATCGAGCGCGGTGTTCTGGACGGCAAGCTGCAGATCGGCATCTCGGCTTTCTATCATCACGTGCCGGGCCTCCAGTACCAGTCGCTGCTCGAGGAGCTGCATGAGCTCTATTGCGGGCGCGGCCATGCGCTGTTCGGCCGGGCGCCGGACCGCATCGAGATGGCCGAGCTGCGCGACTGCCGCTATGTCATCCGCAGCCATTTGCCGAGCCATGTCGAGCTCGCCAATGACAGCGTGACCGGCGGCGCCACCGTGACCGACATGGAGGCCATGGCGCATCTCGTTCTGTCCGGCCAGTTCATCGGCTTCATGCCGGTGCACTATGCTGCGGTATGGACCAGGAGCGATCATATGCGCCCGATCCTGCCCGGGCGCTTCACCCACAAGTCGACCTTCGAGATCGCGATCAATTCCGAGCATCGGCTGGACCGCCTGACGCTGGCATTCCTGCAGCAGATCCGGCCTTGAAACCGGGCCCGAAGCGGGTAGGCTCCGTCCGGTGAAGAAGGAGACGGGCCCATGGCGCTGACGCGCATCGTCTTGCGGATCATCGGCAGCTTGATGGTTCTCTTGGGGTTGGTCTGGATCGGCCAGGGCAGCGGCTATTTCCCGTATCCGGCCGAAAGCTTCATGATCAATCAGACGCCCTGGATCTATTGGGGCGTGCTCCTGGCCTTGGCCGGCCTCGTTCTCATTGCCCTCTCGCGCAAGCGCGACCGGAGATAAGCACCCTTAATTTTTGCCTGAGAAACGCCCGGTCGCGCGGCGTGCCGCCGAACCACCCGCGTCTCCTTCAATAGTAAATGACCTTTAAAATAGACAGAATGAGACAAAAATATAAGTGATAATAGCGAAGTTTATTTCATTGTGTCTATTTTAATAGACACACACGATAAAGCCGGTTATCGTGCCGACCCTGAGCCCCGGAATGGAAAGGCAGCATCGGAAGGCACATGGAACGAAGGCTTCATCATCCTGCAGTCGAGACCTCGAGCCGCGAGGCGGTGCTGGCCGGGCAGTTCGCGACATTGAAGCGCCTCCTGGCGAAGGCCTGGGCCGAAAACGAGTTCTATCGCGACAAGTGGCGGGCGGCCGGCGTCGTCCTCGACAAGATACGGACGCTCGCCGACTTCACCGCGATGGTGCCCACGGTGGAGAAACAGGATTTCGTCGAGGACCAGGCGATGGCGCCGCCTTTCGGCCGCCGCCACCGCCATGCCTTGAGTCTCAATGTGCCGATGATCATCACCAACACCAGCGGCACCTCCGGTCAGGGCGTCGAGATCCATTCGCAGACCGCGCAGGAGTTCAAGACCACCGAGCACATCTATGGCTATCTGATGCGCTGGTCGGGACTCGTGCCGAGCGACCGCGTGTTCCTCACTCTGCCCGTCACCATGATGACCGGCGGCCGCTGCGAATATCATGGCGCCGTCGGCAACGGCCAGACGGTGTTCGCGGTCGGCAATTACGACGCCCCTCGCAAGATCGAGCTGATGCGCCGCTATCGCCCCAAGGCGCTGTTCGGCACCACCTCCTATTTTGGTCATCTCGCCGCGCTGTGCCCGGACCCGGCGACGCTCGGCACCGAAGTGCTGCTGACCGGCGGCGAAGGCGCCGGCTTCTCCTGGTTTGAGCGCCTCGAGGAAATGTGGGGCGCCAGGATCTATGACCGCTATGGCTCGACCCAGTCGCGCAACGACCACATGTTCAGCTGCGAGGCCGGCATCGGCAGCCGGGATCGCCCCGGCATGCTTCACAATATCGACAGCCTCGTCCTGTTCGAGGTCGTCGATCCCCAGACCGGCAAGCATGTCGCCGACGGCGAGATGGGCGAGATCGTCATCACCAGCCTCTATCACACCGACACGCCCCTCATCCGCTGCCGCATGCGCGACCGCGGCATCTATCGCGAGCACCGCTATTGCTCCTGCGGGCGGCCCTTCGCCGGCATCGAGGCCGCCTCGATCGGCCGCCTCGACGACATGCGCAAGGTGAAGGGCGTCAATATCTGGCCACAGGCGGTGGACGGCGCTCTCTTCGCCGATCAGACCCTCGATGAATATCAGGTGGTCCTCACCTCCGACCGCAACCAGGCCGATGTCGCGACCTTGCGCGTCGCGCCGAAGCGGATTCTGTCGGACGAGGAGATGGAGGGTTATCGCCGCGGCCTGGCCGAGCGCATGCGCGACACCACCGGCATCCAGTTCGTCGTCGAGATCCTGGCGCCCGGCACGATCGGCCGCAGCGAGTACAAGGCCAAGCGCTGGATCGACGAACGATCTCATGCGAAGCGGGCCTGACGGCTCGGAACGATTCCCCTGAAGCATCGTGCAAGCTGGAAAAGCGCGCCGCAGTGACGGCGTGCTCTCCCATATCTTTCCGGTTCCGGGCGTCTCACCTCACTCCTTCGTCTCGGGCAGGATGACTGCATGCTCCCTGGCGATCTCGAGGCTGAGATTGCCGTCGCCGCCATCCGTTGCCGTGAGCGGCCTGGTGCCATGCAACTCGAGATCGATAGCGCTGCCGGCTCGGAGTCTCACCTCATAGCGCCGCACATTGCCGAGATAGGCCTTGAGCTCGGCGCCCGCCACCCGGAACGAATTGCGCGGCTCGCTCTGGGCGCAAGGTCCGATCCTGACATGCTCGGGTCGGATGAGGATCGAGGCTTCTTCGCCCGCCTTCGCCGGCCTGGCGATCCGCGCCTCGATCATGCCGATCTCCTTCACACGGATGGTGCCGTAGCCACCCGCGCTGGCGTCGGCGGTGATCGTGCCGCGGAACAGGTTGCCAGTGCCGATGAAGCGCGCGACGAAGGCGGTGCGCGGCTCGGCATAGATCTCCTGCGGCGTGCCGATCTGCTCGATCCGGCCATTGGCCATCACCACGATCCGGTCGGACAGCGACAAGGCCTCGTCCTGGTCGTGCGTGACATAGATCATGGTCACGCCGAACTTGGACTGGATGCGCTTCAGCTCCGTCTGCATCTGCTCGCGCAGATTGCGGTCGAGCGCGCCCAAGGGCTCATCGAGCAGGACGACCGGCGGCTCGTGCGCCAGCGCCCGCATCAGCGCCACGCGCTGCTGCTGGCCGCCGCTGAGCTCGCCTGGCCGGCGCTGCTTGAGGCCCGTGAGCGAGGCGACCTCGAGCAGGCTGTCGACCCTGGCCTCGCGGACGGCCTTGGGCCTGCGGCGGATCATCAGCGGATAGCCGATATTCTCGCCCACCGTCATATGCGGGAAGAGCGCATATTGCTGGAAGACGAGGCCGAGATTGCGCTCGCGCGCCGGCAGCCGGGTGATGTCCCTGCCGCTGACCACGACCTGGCCCGAACTCGGCCGCTCGAGTCCGGCGATGATCTTGAGCGTCGTCGTTTTGCCCGAGCCGCTCGGGCCGAGGAGGGTCACGAACTCACCCGGCTCGACGAAAAACGAGACGTCACGCAGGATCTTCAGCCCGCCATACATCTTGGCGAGAGCGCGTACTTCCAGGCGTCCATGTATGCCGGTCATTCCTGTCCTCGATTTGGGGCGTTCGTCTTGCGCGATTCTCACGAGCGCGGTCATTCCGCCGCCCTCGCATCGCCGGCGCGGGCGAGCGACCGCTTGCGCCAGGCGAGGCCGGCCTCGAAAAGGATGAAGCCGACGATCCATATGGCGACCAGCAGCGTCGCGGCGCTCGCCACCGTCGGCTGCAATTCGGTGCGCAGATAGGAAAACATGAGCTTCGGCAAGGTGACGGCTTGCGTGCCGCCGATGAAGTTCACGATCACCGCCTCGTCGAAGGAGGTGAAGAAGGCGAAGAGGAAGGCGGCGAAGAAGGCGGGCCGCACCAGGGGCAAGGTCACGTGCCAGGTGGTCTGCCACCAGGTGGCGCCGAGCGACTCGGAGGCGAGTGTCAGGACCCGCCCGAGGCCGGTGAGCCGTGCTTCGAGGATGATATAGGCGACCGGCAGCGCCAGCACGGTGTGGGCCATGACGATGCCGAGCCGCGTGCCCACCAGCTTGAGATCGGCGTAGAAGCCATAGACCGCGATGGCGATGACGATGACCGGGATGATCAGCGGGAAGAGCAGGACGCCGCGGATGGCGCCGCCGAGGCCGAAGGGCACGAGATCCTGGGTCAGCGCGACCGCCACCAGATAGGCGAGCACGGTCGCGAGGATGCCGACCATGACGCCGATCTTGAGGCTCTCGACCAGCGCGCCGATCCACGCTTCGCTGGTGAAGAAGTCGTGATACCATCTGAGGCTATAGGCCGGCGGCGGAAAAGCGAGATAGGGGCTGTCGCTGAACGACACCGGAATGATGACGAGGAGCGGCAGCACCAGGAACAGGCAGGCCGCCGCGGTCAGGAAAAGCCGCAAAGCGCGCGCGGTCATGTCCGCTCCATGGCGAAGCCTTTGGGATTCTTGATCGCGATCCGGCGCAAGGCGATGGTCAGCGCAATGGTGATCACGAGCAGGATGACCGAGACCGAGGTCGCCATGCCCCAGTTGAGCAGCCTTTCGATCTGGACGTCGATATAGACGGAGACCATCAGGTCGCGCGGGCTGCCGAGCAGCGCAGGCGTGATGAAGAAGCCGAGGCTCAGGATCATGACGATGAGCGAGCCCGCGAAGATGCCGGGCGCCGAGAGCGGCAGGAAGATCCGGCAGAAGCCTTCGAAATCGGAAGCGCCGAGCGAGGCCGAGGCCTCCGACAGGCGCTTGTCGATCGAGATCATGACCGGATAGAGGCTCAGGATCATATAGGGCAGCATGATATAGACCATGCCGATGATCGTGCCGGTGCGGTTGTAGATTAGGCTCTGCTCCGGGATCGCCAGATAGGCGAAGAGCGTGTTGAGCACGCCGCGCCGGCTCAGGATGATGACCCAGGCATAGCTCTTGATCAGCGTGCTCGTCCAGAACGGCACCAGCACGAAGAAGAACATCAGACGGCGCAGGCGCGGCGAAGCGAGCGTCAGCGAGAGCGCCACCGCATAGCCGATGACGAGGCAGGCCGCGGTCACGATAGCGGAGATCTGGAAGGTGATGAACAGCACCTTCCAGATCAGCGGATCGGTCAGCGCCGCGATGTAGTTGTGCAGGCCGAGCTCGGGATAGGTGAAGCTCTGCAGCGTCAGCCGGCCGAGCGGCACCACGAAGAGCGCGACAATGAGGATGACGCTGGGCAAGATGAGCGCCAGGCCACGCAATTGCTCTGAGCTGATCGAGCGTTGCGGAGTGATGGTCGTGTTTTCGAGTGCGGCCCCCATGGCTTCACCTTCTTGCATGCGGGATTTCGGGGAGAAGAGGGCGCCAGCGGCGCCCTCTCGAGTGCGGGACGCGCTATTTCGCCGTCCATTCCTGCCAGCGGCGGGTCGCCTCATCGAGGTTCTTCGTCCACCACTCGGCGTCGACCGGATGTTGCACTTTCAGGTTCTCGGGTGAAGTCGGCAGCGCCGACAGGGTCTTGGCGTCGAGCACCTCGGCCAGCCGCTTGTTGGGGATGGCGTAGCCGATCTTCTTGGCGAAGCAGGCGTCCTTCTCGGCATTGGCGGGGTCGTACATATAGGCCAGGAGCTTCATCGCCGCGTCGTAATGGGGGGCTCCCTTGGGCACCGACCAATAGGAGACATGCAGTGAGGCGCCCTTCCATACGATATTGACCGGCAGGTTCTGCTGCAGGAGGCTGAAGGCGCGGCCGTTCCACATGGTGGCCATGTCCACCTGCCCCGTCTGCATGAGCTGCGTCGACTGGGCGCCGGTCGTCCAATAGACGCCGACATGCGGCTTCAGCTTGTCGAGCTCGGCGAAGGCCGTGTCATAGTCGATTGGATAGGGCGCCTTGCCGGCCTTCTGCATGGCATATTCGAGATTGTCATAAGGGTTGTTCTGGATGGCGCGCGGGCCGGGGAACTGCTCCACATTCCACAGGTCGGTCACGCTTTCGGGCTGCGGCCCGCCATTCGGCCATTTCTCGGTGCTGTAGACGAGCACCGTTCCATAGGGCAGCTCCCAGACGCCATAGTCGTTGTACCATTCCTTCTCCCAGGAGCCGGTCGGCAGCTTGCCGAGGTCGAGCTTGTCGAGGAGGTTGTTGGCGAGCGCGATGCCGAATTCGGTGTCGTAGATCTCGGTCAGGTCCCATTCGACATTGCCGCTGCCGACTTGCGCCTTGAGGCCGGCGAGCGTCTGCGACGCATTGCCGACGCTCTGCACCTTGATGCCGGTCTCGCGCTCGAAGTCGTCCCAGAAGCACGCCTTGTACGCCTCATCGATGGCGCCGCCCGAGCTGTTGACGACGATGGTGGTGGATTGGGCCAGCGCCGCGCCTGCGCCGATGGCCGCCATGGGAATCAGGCCGCAGATCGCCAACGCCGGCCAGCCGGCGCTTGCAATGACACGATTAAATAGACACTTGAAAGTATACATTCAATTCTCCCTTGAGTTATTTTAGGCTTTGTGTCTAAAAAAACGTAGCAGAAAATAAAAACGCCGTCTATAATTCAGTACACCTCGAGAAATCGAAGAGCTGTCGGAGAGCCAAAGTGAGCAACAATCGCGCCATCGACATCCTGTCCGCGGATTTCACCCCGGCGGGCATAGCCAAGAACTTTCTGGAGAATGAGGAAGAGCACAGCCGCTTCGCGCAGGTCGGGCGGACGCGCAATTTCGTGGGTTATGAGCCGCCCGAGTTCCTGGCGCGGATGGACGCGCTCGGTGTCGAGAAAGTCTTCGTCTGCGCTTACAAGACCTGGTCGTTCCGCAATCAGCGCACGCTCGAGGATTCGAGCGTCGAGGAGGTCAGCGCGATCACCGCACAGAGTCCGGACCGCCTCTTCGGCCTCTATGGCATCAACGTCCATATCGGCATGAAGGGCGTCGCCGAGTTCGAGCGCGCCGTGAAGGACAGGGGCTTCAAGGGCCTGCATCTGCACCCGCATGGCTACCGGCTGCCGCCCGATCACGCCTTCTACTTTCCCTATTATGCCAAGGCGCAGGAGCTCGGCGTGCCGCTGGTCGCCTCCATGGGCCACACGCTCGACCTGATGCCGAACGAGCCGGGGCGGCCGATGCATCTCGATGCGGTTGCGCTCTATTTCCCCGACCTCGCGATCGTCTGCACCCATACCGGCTGGCCATGGACGGAAGAGGCGATCGCTCTCGCCTGGAAGCACCCCAATGTGTTTCTCGGCACATCAGGCCATGCGCCCAAATACTGGAAGCCGGAGCTCGTGAAGTTCATCAACTCGCATGGCCAGGACAAGGTGGTGTGGGGGACCGACTATCCGCTGATCGACCACAAGGAATCGCTCACCCAGGTCGAGGCGCTGGGCCTGCGCGAGACCTCGAAGCGCAAGTTTCTCTATGACAACGCGGCCCGGGTCTTTGCCCTCGGCTGAGCAAGGATGGATGCAGGATGACAGACAGGAAAGTGGCGTTGGTCACCGGTGCCGCGGGCGGCATCGGGCAGGCCGTGGTTCTCCGCCTGGTGACGGACGGCTTCAAGGTGGCCGCGATGGACCGCAATGAGGCCGGCCTGCGCGAGGTGGCGCAGAAGGCGGGCGGCGATGCCGTCTCGCTGTGGCCGTGCGACCAGACCCGGGAGCCCGAAGTGCTCGCGGCGGTGAAGTGCATCGAGGCCGAGGAGGGGCCGGTCGAGGCCCTGGTCAACACCATCGGCTGGGTCGGCACCACGCGCTTCGCCGAGGAGGATTCGGCCTATTGGCGCAAGATCATCGCGATCAATCTCGAGGCGGTGCTCTATGTGTCTCATGCCGTGCTGCTCGGCATGATCGCACGCAAGCGCGGCAAGATGGTGCACTTCGCCTCAGATGCCGGCCGCGTCGGCACCAGCGGCGAGGTCGTCTATTCGGCGACCAAGGGCGGCATCATCGCCTTTGCCAAATCACTGGCGCGCGAGAACGCCCGTTTCAACATCAATGTCAACTGTGTGTCTCCAGGACCGACCGAGACGCCGCTGCTGCGCGAGGAGATCAAAGAGGATCCGGAGCTCATCAAGCGCATGGTGCGGCTCATCCCGTTCCGCCGCGTGTCGCAGCCGGAAGAGCAGGCGGCCGCCGTGAGCTTCCTCCTCTCGAAGGACGCCGACTACATCACCGGCCAGACGCTGAGCGTCAGCGGCGGCCTGGTCATGCCGTGACCGGCTTGAGATTCGGAGGACAGAACGTGCATCAGGTCAATTCCGCGCAGCGCGAGATCCTGGAGATGGTCGACAAATTCGCGCGCGCCGAGGTCGAGCCCAGAGCCGCGGCGCTCGACGAGACGAGCGAGTTCCCGCGCGAGCTCTACAAGATGGCGGCCGATCTCGGCCTGTTCGGCCTGTGGATTCCGGAGGACTATGGCGGCAGCGGCCCCGACGTGGTGACCCCGCTGCTCATCTCCGAGCGCCTGGCTCGCGCCAGCGCCGCCTTCGCCCTGATCTATTCCAATTGCGGCGATGCCTGCACGCCGATCGTGCATGCCGCGTCCGACGACATCAAGCGCAAATACCTGCCGGGCATCGCCACCGGCGGTCTCATCCCGTGCTTTGCTCTGTCCGAGCCCGGCGCCGGCTCCGATGCCGCCAGCATCACCACGACCGCGGCGCGCGAGGGCGACAGCTATGTCATCAATGGCCGCAAGGCCTGGTGCACCAACGGCGCCGTCGGCGACGTCTATACCGTCTTCGCCAAGACCGACCGCGAGGCCGGCAACAAGGGTGTTACGGCCTTCATCGTGCCGCGCGACACGCCGGGGCTGGTGATCGGGCGCAACGAGAAGCTCATCGGCCTGCATGGCAGTCCGACCACGCAATTGTTCTTCGACAATGTGCGGGTGCCCGCCGGCAATCGCCTGGGCGAGGAGGGCGACGGCTTCAAGATCGCCATGGTGTCACTCGACGAGGCGCGCGCCAACTGCGCCGCCATGGCGCTGGGGGCGGCTACCTCAGCCCTCGATCACGCCATCGTCTATGCCCGCGAGCGCGTCCAGTTCGGCAAGCCCATCATCCAGCATCAGGGGCTGCAGTTCCTGCTCGCCGGCAACGCGGCCGAGCTCGCGGCGGCGCGCAGCCTGTGGGAGAAGACCATCGCGCTGCTGGCCTCCGAGCGCTCGAAGCAGACCAGCACCCTGGCCGCCATGACCAAGCTCGTTTGCACCGAAACCGCGATGCGGGTCACCACCGATGCAGTTCAGGCGCTGGGCGGCAACGGCCTCAGCCGGGAATATCCGGTCGAGCGCATGATGCGCGATGTGAAGGCTTTCGAGATCTTCGACGGCGCGAGCCAAATCCAGAAGATGCTCATCGGCCGCTATCTCGAGAAGACCGGCCTGCCTTTCGCCTGAGACGAAGGCGCCGATGGATACTCAACGTGAAGGGAGTTTGAAGATGCCGGAATCACTGATCGTCGAGCGTGAAGGACGCATCGTCGTCGCCACGATCAATCGCGAGCGGGCGCGCAACGCGCTCGACGATGCGACCTTGTTCGCCTTGCGCGATCTCCTGCAGGAGACCGCGCGCCAGGACGTGGCGGCGATCGTGCTTGCGGGCGCCGGCCTCAAGGCGTTCAGCGCCGGATCCGACATCAAGGAGCTCGCCGGCCAGAACCGCGAGCAGCGCATCGGCCACACTGATCTCGGTCAGACCGTGGGCGATCTCATCGAGCAGCATCCCGCAGCGGTGATCGCCGCGATCGAAGGCTTCTGCCTGGGCGGCGGGCTCGAGCTCGCGATGGCCTGCGACTACCGCATTGCCGGCGAAGGCGCCACGCTCGGCCTCCCGGAGATCCATCTCAATGCTTTGCCGAGCTGGGGCGGGACGGTGCGCCTGCCGCGGCTGGTGGGCGTGGGCCGGGCGCGCGAGGTCATCCAGTTCGGCCGCAAGCTAACGCCTGAGGAGGCGGTGCAATGGGGCCTGATCCACCGCGCGGTGCCGACCGGCAAGGCGTTGGAGACGGCGCGCGACTTCGCCCGCGATCACGTCGCCCGCACCGATCGCGGCATCTTCGCCATCGTCAAGGGCCTCGTCACCCATGGGATCGCTGCGCCGCCACGCACCGGGCGCCAGCTCGAGCTCTTGGCCGACATGTCGGTCCTGTCGTCGGATGCGCTCGAAGCCGGCGTGTCCAAGTTCGCTGGGCGGGCCTGACGTCGGCCAGACCGAATGATCCGTCCCGGCGATGCTTCAGAAACTCGGCGGGGTGGCCGCCGACACCACTTCGCACTTCTCATCGCCGACATTGCGGAAGCGGTGCGGGATCGAGCTGTCGAAATGATAGGCGTCGCCGGCGCGCAGGACGTTCTTCTGGTTGCCGACGGTCACTTCCAGGCGTCCACGGATGACGATGCCCGCCTCCTCGCCCTCGTGCACCAGCATCTGCTCGCCGGTGTCGCCGTCGATCTCATATTCCTCGTGGTAGATCTGCATCTTGCGCTGCCGGTTCTGGGCGCCGGCCAGCTTGATCGACACCCCGCCGGCGCCGAGCTCGACCAGGTCCTTGCTGCTGAAGAAGATCTGCTGGCTCTGCTCGGTATCCATGGAGAAGAAGTCGGCCATGGTGATCGGGAACACCGCCAGGATCTTGCGCAGCGATCCGACTTGCGGGCTGGTCAGATTGAGCTCGATGGACGAGATCGTTCCGTTGGTGACGCCGGCGCGCCGCGCCAGCTCACGCTGCGACAGGCCGTAGGCCTTCCTGAGCTTGGCCAGACGCACGCCGACATCGTCGCCGGGCTCCTCCTCGACCTTGCGCGCAACCGTCCGTGCCCTGAACAATTCGGCCATGGTCTGCGGCGGCGGGGTGGAATCGGCGGGGAGGGGTTTTCTCGGACGGCTCATAGCGCTCTTCGGCTGATGTGAGGTTGCGGGGCGGGATGAGATTCACGGAGGCGGTCAATCTATCACGGGCGATGAAGGACTGTGAATTGACGATTTGGCTCGTGGGAGCTGGATGGCGAAGCAACGGAGGACAGGCATGAGAAAACAGTCACAAGCGGCCATCGTCGTCGGCGGCGGCCGCGGCATGGGCGCGGCGAGCGCCCGGGCGCTGGCGGCGCGGGGCTATGACGTCGCCCTGATGTCGCCCTCGGGGTCGGCGCGCCGGCTTGCGGCCGACCTCGGCGGGATCGGCATCGACGGCTCGGTGACCGAGCCCGCGGATCTCGCCAAGCTCGTCGATCTCACGCTCGCGAGCTTTGGCCGTATCGATGCGGTGGTGAACAGCACCGGCCATGCGCCGCAATCGGCGGGCTCGACCGCGCCTTTCGATCCCGACCTCGACCGTTCGCCGATCGATATACCGGACGCGGACTGGTATGCCGGCATGGAGCTCGTCCTGCTCAATGTCGTGCGCATGACGCGGCTGGTGACGCCGCACATGGTGAAGCAGGGCGCGGGCGCGATCGTCAACATATCGACCTTCGCGGCGCTGGAGCCGCGCCAGTCCTTCCCGATTTCGTCGTCGCTCAGGCTTGCTCTCGCCGGTTATGCCAAGATCTACAGCGACCGCTATGCCCGTGCCGGCATCCGCATGAACAATGTGCTGCCGGGCTTCATGGAAAACTGGCTCGTCGACGAGACGGTGTTGCGCACCATCCCGATGATGCGCACCGGGCGGTTCGATGAGATCGGCAAGACCGTCGCCTTCCTGGCCTCTTCCGATGCGGGCTACATCACCGGGCAGAACATCCTGGTCGATGGTGGTCTCAACCGGCATATCTGACCGGGCGGGCGAAGGGGTGGTGATGGGCGCCATGCGGAAGGAAGCAGTTCGTCAGGTCCGGTTGTCTTGAATGTGCCGGCGCATGGATAGCGGGATCGCACAGGGACGTCTATTAAAATAAACGCCTTTTCATACTCGCTACGACATAGAAGAGAATTCTGCGTTTCTCCAAAGGCGTGTGTCTAGTATTATGATCGATAGCCTTGCTGCCTACATGCGGGCAAGCAGCAGGATCTCCCGGTTGCCGGCGTCGAACAGGATGAGCTTGCCGCGCTCCTCGTCGATCAGCCAGCGCCGCGCGTCGTTGAGGGCGCCGAAGAGCTTGCCCTCCTGGTCCATGATCGCGGGCGGGCAAGCCTTCTGGGTCGCCGCCAGCGGCCCGAAGCTGATCTTGTCGCCGGTGATGGTGGCCTTGCCGCCGAAGCCGTTGCAGCCGCCATGGCCGGTGACCGTGCCGTCCTCGCCGATCTCGACCGTGCTCTGCAGATTGTCGATGACGCCGCCATTGCGGATCGATTCGGCCAGCCATTTGCCTTTCGGCATCGGCTTGTCGGGTGCCTGCGTCGCGACGCGCCGGACCACGATGTCGGGTTGCAGGGGACCGTTGGCGACCGGCTTGGGTGCGGGAGTGGCGAACCACGCCTTGCCGTCGACCAGGATGCGGGCCTGGAGCGCATAGGCGGCGCCGCGCCGCAGGCGCTTGTCGTCGAAGGGCAGGCGATAGGCGATGGGCATGCGGTTGCGCGTGCGCACCCGGACGCTGCCGAGGATGCCCGACGGCTGATCGGCAAGCGTCACGTCGATGAGACTCACTTCCAGGATTGCATGCGGTGGCAGCGCGATGCGCTCGCGATAGGAGACGGTGCCGCGCAAGGTGCGCACCTTGGCCAGGGCCGGCATGGCAGCCGGCAGGGCCAGCGCGAGGGCGGTGAAGCCCAGAAGCCTGCGCCGCGATAAGAGGGTGCGGGATGTCCTGTCGCTCATGCTCGTCTCCTTCGGGGGCATCCTGATAGGGGGAGATTTATGTCCTTATTAGGGAGAAGGATCGGGCCAACCTCGCATGGATCGGCCCCTTCAAATGAACAGGAATGACCGATCTTGAGGCTCATCCGCGCGGTTGAGGCAGAGCGGGATCTGAGAGGACCTCGGTGAGGCATTGCGACAGCAGGACGGTGGCGCGGCTGTGCTCGGCCTTGCGGTTGGCGAGGTAGAACGTATCGAAGTAGGCCAACTCCACATCGAGCAAGCTCTTCATTTCGCAGCGATCGACGAAGGGCTGAGCGAAATGCACCGGGAGATAGCCGAGGAACCGGCCTGAATTTATCAGGATCGCCAGGGCCTCCATATGCGATGTCATCGCGCGGTGATCGAACGCCTCCTGCTGCACGGTGCTCGTGCCTTTCATGTAGGATCGCGCCACATAGGGATGACGCTTGACGGCCGCGACGCTGAGCGGGCCGGTCTGGGAATAGAGCGGATGATCGCGTCCGCAATAGAGCCGCTGCTCTTCGTTGAACAGCGGCTTTGCGATGACCGATGGGTGGCCTTCCGCGATCGGCGTGAGGATCACGGAGTAGCGGCCGTCCAGCAAGCGCTGCAGCAGGTCCTGAGGCGAGCTGATCTCGACATGCAGGATCACCTTTGGCGCCAGTCCGCTGAAGCGCGCGATGGCCTGATCGAGGCGGGCGGCGGAATTGGTGTGCATGGCATCGACCGTGCCCAGATGAACGGTTCCCGTCAGCTCGCCGCGAACCGATCCCACGATTCCGGCGAAGTTTTCAATGGACCGCAGCAGGTTCTCGGCCGCCTCGTGAATGCGCACGCCTTCCGGCGTCAGGGAAAACCCCTTTCGCCCCCGCTCGCACAGCCGGACCCCGAAGCGGGTCTCGAGATGGACGATGTGATTGCTGATGGTTCCGGGCGTCAGGCCGAGCTCGTCCTGGGCGGCCGCGAAGCCCTCGTGCCGGGCCACGGCCTGAAAAATCCTGAGCAGCCGCAGGTCTGTCGGGGAAAAGCTGACAAGCGGAGCTTTGCGGGCGGCCATACGATGAAATTTATCATAGTAAAGCATGAAGCAAAGTGATTTTTCAGTCTATCGAATATGATTATGCATGCTCACCGCCGGAGAAGCGGTGAACGAGGAGAGGAACATGCTCAAGAAACTGATCGGGGTTACGGTCTTTGCCTCATCCCTGGCGCTCGCCAGTCTTGCCGATGCGGGCTCGCTCAAGATCGGCCACTCCACCTGGGTCGGCTACGGGCCGTTCTACATCGCCCGCGACAAGGGCTTCTTCAAGGAAGAAGGCGTGGATGTCGAGCTCGTGATCATGGAAGACACGCCTATCAAGATGGGCGCGCTGATGGCCGGACAGCTCGATCTCGTCGCCTCCACGGCGGACGAATTTCCGATCTACATGAAGCCGGGCATCGGACTCCATTATGTGCTGGCCGTCGACAATTCCAAGGGCGGCGACGGCATCGTCGCCAACAAGGACATCACGGGCATAGAAGGCCTCAAGGGAAAGAAGGTCGCTTTCGAGCAAGGCTCGGTCTCGCAGTTCTTCCTCAACGCGCTTCTCAAGGATGCGGGATTGAGCCAGGACGATATCGAGCCGGTCAACATGGCGGCGACCGACGCAGGCGTCGCCTTCAGCGCCGGGCAGGTCGATGCGGCGGTCACTTGGGAGCCTGCTTTGAGCCAGGGCGCCAAGGCCGAGCACGGCCACATGCTGCTGACCAGCGCCGACAAGCCCGGGCTCATCACCGACGTGGTGGCGGCGACGGACGCCACGCTCAAGGACAAGGCGGAGGACGTGAAGGGTTTCGTGCGTGCCTGGTACAGGGCGCTCGATTACATCAAGTCCAACCCGGAGGACGCCAACGCTCTCATGGCCAAGGGCGTGGGCGGCTGGCTCCAGGATCCCAAGGTCTTCGCCGAGACGCTCTCCGGCATCGAATATCTCGACAAGGGCAAGAATCAGGAACTGTTCGGAACGGCCGAGGCCCCCGGCCAGATCAGCAAGACGCTGGGCGCCGCTCTCGACATCTGGAGAGGCTTCGGCCGCGTCCAGGTCGACGTCAAGCCCGAGGACATAATCGATTACAGCTTCATCGGTGGCTAGGATCATGACCGCGATGTTGGGCACGATAGACCGCGTATTGACGCCGCGCCGGGCGATTTCACCGGCGGTCAGCCTCGGGGCCGGCAGTCTGGTGGCCGCGATCATCCTCCTGGGTTGGGGTGTCCTCACTTATGGCGGGCTGGCGGATACGACATTTCTGCCGGCGCCGCACAGCGTCGTCGCAGCCTTCTGGAAGGTCCTGCTGGATGGCTCGCTCCTGCGCAATGCCTGGGCCAGCCTCGTCGTCATCAACCTCGGATTCCTGCTGTCGTCTTTGATTGCCATTCCGCTCGGCATCATGATGGGAAGTTTCCGCATCGTGCAGGCGGCCCTCGAGCCGGTCGTCAACTTCACCCGCTACTTGCCGGTGACGTCGATGATCCCGCTGCTCATCCTGTGGATCGGCATCGGCATCGAAGAGAAGATCGCCATCATCTTCCTCGGCACCTTCTTTCAGCAGATCGTGATGTTCGCGGACGTTTCGGCGCGGGTTCCCAACGAGCTGTTCAATGCCGCCTACACTCTCGGCGCCAGCCGGAGGCAGGTGGTCATGCGGGTTCTGCTCCCCGCCACGCTGCCGGGCGTCATCGATACGCTCAGGGTGACCATGGGCTGGGCCTGGACCTATCTCGTCGTCGCCGAGCTCGTCGCCTCGAGCGCGGGGCTCGGCTACATGAGCATGCAGGCGATGCGTGGCCTCCACGCCGACCTGATCTTCGTCGCCATCCTGGTGATCGGCTTCCTCGGCCTCGTCGCCGACCAGATCTTCAAGTGGGTCAAGCTCGCGGCGCTGCCCTGGGCGCGGCAACGGTAAGGGAACGTCCAATGGGAACTGTCACGATTGAATCTCTCGATCTCCGGTTCAAGGCGGGGGCCGGCGGCGATATCATCGCCCTCAACAATCTGTCGATGACGATCCCCGACAAGCAGTTTGCCGTGATCGTCGGGCCCTCGGGCTGCGGCAAGTCGAGCCTGCTTGACATCATCGCCGGCCTGAAGGAGCCGAGCGGCGGCATATGCCGCCTCGACGGCAAGCCGATCGGCGGGCCGGCCAAGGAGCGCGGCATGGTGTTCCAGAACTATTCGCTCTTTCCCTGGCTCACCGTGTTGAAGAATGTGGAGTTCGGCCTGTCTTTGCAAGGACGGCCGGCCGCCGAAACGACCGAACGGGCCCGCTACTATGTGAACGCTGTCGGGCTTTCGAGCTTCGAGAATGCCTATCCCAATCAACTCTCGGGCGGAATGAAACAGCGGGTGGCCATTGCCCGGTCATTGGCCAACGATCCTAAGGTCATCCTCATGGACGAGCCGTTCGGCGCGCTCGACAGCCAGACCCGTTCCGTCATGCAGCAATTGCTGCTCGGCATCTGGGAGAAGGAGCATAAGACCATCCTGTTCGTGACCCACGATATCGACGAAGCGCTCTTTCTGGGTGAGAAAGTCTATGTGATGTCGGCAAGGCCCGGCCGGATCATCGACACGATCCCTGTCGATTTCGTGCATCCGCGCGGCTACGAGCTGTCGACGGAGCCCGCTTTCGTCGAGCTCAAGCGCCGCATCCAACACAGCCTGCACGCCGAGGTCCACAAGGCGCTCTCCGCCGCAGCCTGACGTTCATTGTAGATTCAACTTCGCAATTCAGGTGGACCATGTCTTCCAGAACGGACTCGCAATTCGACTTCATCATCGTCGGCGGCGGTTCCGCCGGTTGCGTATTGGCGGCGCGGCTGAGCGAGGCGCCGGAGAACCGTGTGCTGCTGCTGGAAGCGGGCCCGCGCGACTGGCATCCGATGATCCACATGCCGACCGGCGAAATCTTCATGGTCGGCAGCAGTGTCGACTGGCAATTCAAATCCGAGCCCGAGCCGCGGCTGGCGGGCTACCGCGTGCCCTTGCCGCGCGGCAAGGTGCTGGGCGGCAGTTCGTCCATCAATGGCCAGGTCTATTGCCGCGGGCATCATCGCGATTATGACGAATGGCGGCAGCTCGGCAATGACGGCTGGGATTGGGAGAGCGTCCTGCCCTATTTTCGCAAGGCGGAGCAATGGAACGGCCCGGCGGGTTCGTTGCGCGGGACGGCGGGGCCGCTGCGAACCGCTTTCGGCCGCTACAACAATGGTCTGTTCGACGCGTTCATCGAAGCGGGCAGGCAGGCGGGCTATCCGTACAATCCCGACTACAATGGCGCGGACCCGGAAGGGTTCGTCTATACCCAGTATACCCACACCCATCGTTTTCCCATGCGATGTTCCGCGGCGCGCGCCTATGTGTGGCCGGCACTGAAACGCAAGAACCTCACTCTATGGACGGGAGCGCGCGCGCAGCGTCTCATTTTCTCCGGCAAGCGCGCCATGGGCGTTGAAGTGATCTATCGCGGTCAGCGGCTGACGGTGACGGCGGACCGCGAGGTCATGCTGTCGGCAGGCGCCTACCAGTCGCCGCAGCTTCTGATGCTGTCGGGCGTCGGAGACCCGGCAGAACTTGCGCGGCACAATGTCGATTGCCGTCATCCGTTGCCCGGCGTCGGGAAGAACCTCCAGGACCATGTGGGCTCCTATGTCCAGCATCGCTGTCTCAAGCCGATCACCTACTACAACATGCGCAATCCGCTGAAGCTTGCCTGGGCGGCGGCGCAATATGCGCTGATGGGCCGCGGCCCCCTGTCGGTCTTTCCGATGAATGCCATGGCGTTTCTGAAGAGTGACGAGGCCCTGGAGCGGCCCGACATTCAGTATTACCTCGTGCCTACGGCGATGAATCCCAATGGTTCGACGGATCACTGGCCCCGCTATCACGGCTACAACATTCATTGGTGCGACTTGCGGCCGGAGAGCCGCGGTGCCGTGGCGCTCAACTCGGCAGATCCGCAAGAGGCGCCCAGGGTCGTACACAACTATCTCTCGACGAAGGCGGATCAGGCGCTGAACCGCTATGCGTTCCGCCTGGCCCGCACGCTCCATGCTCAGAAGGCTTTCGATGCGTTTCGCGGCGAAGAGGTCGATCCCGGACCCGCCTGCACATCGGACTCCGATATCGACGCCTTCATGGGAAAATTCATTTCGTCGCACTATCACCCGGTCGGCACCTGCAAGATGGGAAATGACGATATGGCGGTGGTGGATTCGTCGCTGCGCGTCCACGGCCTTCAGGGTCTGCGGGTGGTCGATGCCTCGATCATGCCGAGGCTGGTCGGCGCCAACACCAATGCCCCCACGATCATGATTGCGGAAAAGGCGGCCGACATGATCGCCGGTGCCGCTTCGCCGCGCAGACAGGATGGCGAGGAGGCGGCCCCTTCCTCCGGCCGCGAACGAGAGACCGGCGAAAGCCGCGCGGCGTAAATAAGGAACAGGTAAATCACTCCAGCCCGCTGATTGGCGAGACATGGAGCACGCGCGGGCCGCCGATCTGTCTTGACAGGCAGTCAGCTGTCAGGCAGCATGATGTCTAACAAGAATAGGGAATGGCATGAGCGGGTCGCGGATCTGGACCGAACTGGATTTCGACGCTGAGGGAAAACACAGCGGCTATCTGCATTTGCCGCACTCCGTCAACGATTCGGCCTATGGCACCATCGCCATCCCGATCGCCGTCATCCGCAATGGTAAAGGCCCGACCGTCCTCATCATGGGCGGCATCCATGGTGATGAATACGAGGCTCAGATCGTCATTTGCCGCCTGATGCGCGAGCTCGCGCCCGATCACCTGCGGGGCACCGTTATACTCATACCAGCCGTCAACCTTCCGGCTGCGATGGCGGGCACACGCGTCTCGCCGCTTGACGATCTCAACATGAACCGCTGCTTTCCGGGTGATCCGAACGGACGTCCGACGGAACAGCTTGCCCACTATGTCGATTCCGTCCTGCTGCCGCGCTGCGATGTCTGGCTCGACTGGCATTCCGGCGGTTGGTCACTCGACTATATGCCTTTCGCCTCCATTCACCGCTTTCGCGACGCGGCGCTGACGGAAACGAACCTGCGCGCGCTCGCCGCATTCGGTGGTCCCGTCGGCGTGGTCTGGTCGTTCTTCGACGAGCCGCGCATGGCCAAGGGCTGCGCCGAACGCCACGGTCTCGTCTATCTCGGCAGCGAATTCGGCGGCGGCGGCTCGGTCAATCGCGCGGGCGTGGCGCTCGCCTATGACGGAACCCTGCGCGTGCTGAAGCATCTCGGCGTCCTCGCGCCGACGGCGCCCTTCGCGATCACTCCGCCGCAAGCGACGCGCTATTTCGACATCGCGGGGCGCAATCACAATATCTACGCGCCGCATCCCGGCTTGTTCGAGCCGTGCTGTGGCCTCGGCGAAGCGGTGCGCGCCGGCGCCCTTGTCGGTCTCATTCATTACGTAGACGACCCGCTGCGCCCGCCCGCGACTGTTCACGCCCGCACCGATGGCACGGTTCTCTGCCTGCGCCATCCCGGGCGAACCAGACGCGGCGACTGCATCGTGCAGCTCGGCACGGAAATACCCACACAAGCGGGCACGACGGCTTGAGCGGAAGACGCAATCGGAGCAGAAGTCTTGTCATCCTCAACATTCACCATCACCGAGCTGCGTGCGAAGATCGACGCGCTGCCGCGTTACCGCATCGCCCGCCTGCCTACGCCGCTCGACCACATGCCGCGTATGTCGAAGGAGCTCGGCATCGATCTGTTCGTGAAACGCGAGGACATGAGCGGTCTTGCCTTCGGCGGCAACAAGACGCGCGAGCTTGACTTCTTCATCGGTGACGCGCTCCAGCGCCAGGCCACCGTGTTCATAGCCGGCGGCGGCGCGGCCCAGTCCAATCACGCGGTGCAATGCGCCGCGGCCGCGCGCCGCGCCGGTCTCCATCCGGTGATGGTCCTGCACCGTTTCCGTGACGAGGCGCAGGGCAATGTCCTGCTCAACCGGCTCATGGATGTGGACGTGCGGTTCATCGACGGAGCGACGATCGATTCCGCTATCGATGCGCGCACCGCCCTCGAGGGTCAGATGCACCGCGTGGCCCGCGAATATGAACGCAGGGGCGAAAGTTGCTACGTCCTGCCGACGTCATTCCATGTGCTGGGGGCCGCGGCCTATGTCGACGGTGCGATCGAGATCGTCGAGCAGATGGCGACCCAGGCGCTCGCCGTCGATCATCTCTATCTCACCTCCGCCGGCGCCACGCAGGTCGGGCTGGCGCTGGGGCTCAAGATGCTTGGCGCGCAACCCAAGGTGACCGGGATCAGCTACACGGCCGCAAGCAACTCGCTCGTTCCGCGCATGATCGATCTCGGCCGACAGGTGGGCGAGCTGCTCGGCCTGCCGGTTTCCTTGTCGAACGATGACATTCGCAACGAATCTTACGCCGGGCCGGGCTACGGAATCGTGACTCCGGACGGCCTCGAGGCGATCAGGATGGCCGCATCGCTGGAAGGCATGTTCCTCGACCCGGTCTATTCCGGGAAAGGCATGGCGGGACTGATCGATCATGTGCGGCGCGGCATCGTACGCAAGGGCGAGCGTGTCGTCTTCGTGCACACCGGCGGGCTGCCGGCCATTTTCGCCTACCACAAGGAACTCGCCAGAACAGCATCATGACCAGATCATAACCAGGGAGTGAAAACATGTGCCAGGTCTCGAGCCAGACAAGACGTAAGATACCCCGTGCCTCATTGGCTTCCGTAGCACTGCTGCTGTGCGGGGCGCTGTCGGCCGGCGCCACGCTTCTCGCGCCGCCGGTCGCAGCCGCCGAGCCGATCAAGATCGGCGTGTCTACGGTTCTGAGCGGCCAGGTCGCGTTGATCGGCCAGCAGACCAAGGAAGGTGCCGAACTCAGGGTCGAGGAGATCAATGCCGGCGGCGGCATTCTCGGCCGTCAGCTGAGCCTGACCTTCGCCGACAATGCCTGCGATCCGGCACAAGGCATGAACGCGGCCGCGAGCCTCATCAATGGTGATAAGGTGGCGGCGCTGATCGGCACGAGCTGCAGTTCGGTGACGCTCGCCACCATGCCGATCATCCAGCGCTCCAATGTCGTCCAGCTCGAATATCTCGCCACCAACCCGCGCATCGCGGCGCAATCAGGCGCCGGCGGCAACAAATGGCAGTTCCGGCTCAATATCGACGACAGCATCATGATCCGCGAGCTGAGCGGCGCGATCGCCAAGGAGGTCAAGACCGTTGCGATCATCGCGCAGAACGACGACTATGGCCGCGGCGCCGCCAAGGCCTTCGGCGAGCAGCTCTCGCCGCAAGGCATCGAGATCCTCAGCACCGACTTCACCACCACGGGAACGGTGGACTACCGTCCGCTGATCACCAAGATCCAGGCCCTTAATCCCGAGGGGCTGATCGTCATTCTCGACGCGCCCAACGCGGCACCGCTCGCCCTGCAGACGGCCGAGCTCGGATTCGCGCCCAAGGTCTATGGCCGCGGGACCGTCGTCACGCCGCAATTCCAGTCGATAGTGAAGAACAAGGACATCTGGAACGGGGCGCTCGAGGCCAATCGCTGGGTCGCCAATCCGGACGCACAGAAATTCGCGGCCGATTATACGAAGCGCTTCGGCTATCCGCCCGAGCTCAATGCCGCGATGGCCTATTATGCCGTGGAGGTTCTGGCAGACGCCATCAAGCGGGCCGGCTCCGACGAGCGCGGTGCGATCCGTGACGCGCTGGAGAAGACCGATCTCACCATTTCCGGTCTGGGGCCTGTGAAGTTCGATCAGAACAACCAGGCCCATCCCGACATGTTCGTCATCCAGTGGAAGGACGGTGAGATCGTCCTGCGCGACCGCAAGCCGACGCAACATTGATGCCGGAAAGGGTCGTGCCGATGAATATCGATAAGCCGCGGCTGCGTGCGGAGTGAACCGGCGATGATGCTTCTCGCTCAGCTCGTGAACGGCATATCCATCGGCGCGATCTATGCCATAGTTGCCGCCGGACTGGCATTGTCCGTCGGCGTGCTCAGGGTCGTCAACTTCTCCCATGGCGATCTGTTCATGCTCGGGTCTTATCTGTTCTGGTTTCTCTATGTGCAGGCCTCGCTGCCCTACGTGATGGCCGGCGTTCTGACGATCCCGCTCATGGCGCTGCTTGGCGTCGTGTTCTTCCTCGTCATCATCCGGCCGGTGCTCGACAAGTCCTGGCATATCCAGCTCATCGCCACGCTGGCGGCGGCGACGATCATCAACAACGGTGTGATCTGGGTTCTGGGCAACGTACCGCAGAGCGCGCCGACGCCGTGGAGCCAGACCTCGGTAACCCTGTTCGGCGTGAGGCTCTCGGAGCAGCGCGTCGCCATTCTGGTAATCCTGCCGGTCGTCTTCGTCGGCTTGCACTACTTCCTGAAATACACCCGCCTCGGAATGGCGATGCGCGCGGTGTCGCAGAATCGCGAGGCCGCCCGCACCGCCGGCATCGCGACGAAGACGATCGGCATCGCGACCTTCGCCCTCGGAACGGCGCTGATCGGGTTGGGCAACATTCTGATAACGCCGGTCTATACCGTCTTTCCGGCCATGGGGATGACGCTGACGATGAAAGGTTTCGCTGTGATGGTCGTCGGCGGCTTCGGCCGGGTGAATGGAACGGTGCTCGCGGCCTTCCTTCTCGGGATAGCCGAAGCTTTCGGCATCGGCTATTTCGGCGCGAGCTTCACCGATGCCTTCGCCTTTATCGCCATGATCATCGTGCTCCTGGTTTCGCCGCACGGAATCTTCGGGCGCAAGGTGGGCATATGAACGCTCGCGTCATTCAGTCCGTCCTGGCCGTCGCGATCGCCGCAGCGCTGCCTCTCGTGACCCAAGACCAGTATGTTTTGCGGGTGGCGATCTTCGCCGGGCTGTTCGTGGTCATGGCCGTTACTTACGATCTTGTCGTCGGCCAGACAGGATCGCTGTCGCTCGCCCATCCGACCTTCTACGGCATCGGCGCCTATACCGTCGCCATCCTGGTCACGTCCTATCAGGTGCCGTTTCCCCTGGCCTTCCTTGCTGCCGCGCTGATCGCCTTTGCAAGCGCAATTTTGATCGGCATCCCATGCTTTCGGCTGTCCGAGCACTCCTTCGCGATCGGCACGCTGGGCTTCAGCATCGTGCTGCAGCTGGTGGCCAACAATTGGATCGATCTCACCAACGGCCCGATGTGCACGGCGGGCGTACCGGCGCTCGAATTCTCGTTTCTGGGTAAAACGTTTTCGACGGCGCAGGTCGACCATGCCTATTACGGCGTCCTGGTCCTCGCCGTCGTCATTACCGCAATCGTGTGGATCATCACGAGCTCGCGCGTCGGGCGCGCCTTCCGTGCGATAAGGGAGAATACCGTCCTTGCCCGCTCCCAGGGCGTCAATGCAACGCTCTATAAGCTTGCCGCCTTCGGCATCAGCGCGGCGCTGGTCAGCGTAGCCGGCGGATACTACGCCTCCTACAGCAGCTTGGTGTGTCCGACTGAGATGGGCTATCCCTATACGGTCGCTCTCCTCATCATCGTCTATCTGGGGGGCGTCGGCTCGCTGCGCGGCGTCATCCTTGCGGCCATATTGTTCACCCTGCTGCCGGAAGTCCTGCGCGTGACGCAGGAGGCGCGTCTTGTCCTCTATGGCATATTGCTCCTTCTCGTGTCGCTCTATCTTCCGCAAGGCATGGAAGGCGCCGTCGCGCGGCTCGAGCAGCACATTGCCAAGCTGTGGCGGAGGGCCTTCAGTTGAGCGGGACGATCCTCTCCGTGCGCGGCGTGAGCAAGAAGTTCTACGGCGTTGCCGCCCTCGATGACGTCGACATATCGGTGCGGGAGAACGAGATCGTGGGGCTGATCGGCCCCAACGGCTCCGGCAAGTCGACGTTGTTCAACTGCATCACGGGTATACACCCCGTCGATGGCGGCAGCGTCGAGTTCGACGGCCGCGACATCACCAATGCACGGCCGCATGAGATATCGCTGCGCGGCCTGACCCGCAGCTTTCAGATGGTTCAGATCTATCCGGGTCTCACCGTGGTCGAGAATCTGCTCATCGCGCTTCAGGAGCACCAGGAGCGCAGCTTCGTCGGGCGGATCATGCGCTCGCGGCAGGCGCGCCGGAAGGAGGCTGAGGCGCATGAACGCGCCGAGTTCGCTCTCGGCGAGTTCGGCCTCAGCGATGTGCGCGATCTCCAGGCGGGTATACTGTCCTACGGTCAGCGCAAGCTCGTCGAATTTGCCGCCGTGCTGATGCCGGACCCCAAGCTCATCCTGCTCGATGAGCCGGCGGCGGCGATCAACCCGTCCATGATCAACCAGATGAAGCTCCACATCCGGAAGTTCAAAGCGATGGGCAAGACGATCATGCTCGTCGAGCACAATATGAACCTGGTCATGGATATCTGCGATACGATCTGCGTTCTCGATCAGGGCCGCAAGCTGCTGGAAGGCGATCCCCGGACCGTGCGCCAGGACGAAAGGGTGATGGAGGCGTATTTTGGCAAGTGACGACGCCCTCCTCGCCTTCGACGGCGTCACGGCCGGATATGTCTCGGAAATCGACATTTTGAGGGACGTCTCATTCCGCATACGCAGCGGCTGGATCACCAGCATCATCGGTTCGAACGGTGCCGGAAAATCGACGATCCTGCGCACCGTCTTCGGCTATGCCAATGTGCGCTCCGGCCGGATCTTGCTCGCCGATACGGACATGACGACGGACCCGGTATCGAGGCGGATAGCCCGGGGCGTCTCTTATGTGGCGCAAGGGCGGTGCAATTTCCCGATGATGTCGGTCGTCGAGAATCTCAAGGTCGCCTGCTTCACGCTGGAGCGCAAGCGGATCGAGGGCGAGATCGAGCGCGTGCTGTCCATATTCCCGATGCTGCGGCAGAAGGCGAAGGACATGGCCGGCAATCTGAGCGGCGGACAGCAGCAGATCCTGGAGATGGCCATGGCCCTGGTGCTGCAGCCGCGGCTGCTGCTCATCGACGAGCCAACACTCGGCCTGTCGCCCAAGTTCTTCGATGAGGTCTTCGCCCAGCTGGTGGAGATCAAGCGTTCGGGAGTGACGGTGCTCATGGTCGAGCAGAATGCCGCGCGCGCTTTGCAGATTTCCGATTGGGCGCTGGTCTTCGACCTCGGCCGACTGTTCAAGGAGGGGCCGGCCCAGGCCATTCTCACCGATACGGAAGTCAAGGAGCGCTATCTCGGCGGTCACGCCGAAGTCTAGAGACGAGCAGGAGAACAGCATGAAGAACGGACCGGTCTGCATCCACGAGGGCAAGAACATATGCGGCGAGGGCCCCGTCTGGGACGGCAAGGAGCAGGCGCTCTATTGGGTCGACATACCGCAAGGGCTCATTCTGCGCCGCAGCGAGGCGGACGGCGCGGTGACGCAATGGTCCGTTGGCACCGACATCGGCGCCATGGCGTTGCGTGCGGATGGCGGTATCGTCGCCGGCCTGCGCAGCGGTTTCGCCTTCTTCGATCCCGGCTCCGCCACGGTGAAGCTCATAGGCGATCCCGAGGCGGATCGTTCCGACACACGGTTCAATGACGGCAAGTGCGACCCGCAGGGACGGTTCTGGTGCGGCACCTTCCACGACCTTCCCGATCCAAAGAAGCGTCAGCCGGTGGCTGCCCTTTACCGGCTCGATGCCGATCTAACCTGGCACAAGATGCTCGATGGCGTGCGGGGCTCGAATGGCATAGGCTGGAGCCCGGACGGCCGCACCATGTACTACACCGACACGCCGACATACCGCATTGACGCCTTCGACTTCGACCCGGCCAGCGGAGCGCTCGGCAATCGCCGCGTTTTCGCCGCGCTGCCCGCAGGCGTCGGCCGTCCCGACGGATTGACCGTCGATGCGGAGGGCTTCGTGTGGAGCGCGCATTTCGATGGCTGGCGTGTGACGCGCTATCGGCCGGACGGTGCAATCGACCGCACGATCATGCTTCCCGTTCGTCATGTGACGAGCTGCGCCTTTGGTGGCGCTGACTTGCGGACGCTCTACATCACGTCTGCGACGGAGGACCTGACAGACGAGGAACTCGCCGATCAGCCCCTTGCCGGCGGGCTCTTCGCCTATCATCCGGGTGTCGGCGGCCTGCCCATGGCGCGCTTCGCCGGATAATCGGCGCCTCGCGACCGGAAACTGGATGGATCTTCATGAAACTCGACCCCATCAACCGCGTATCTGTAGTCGAAACCGTCACCGAGCGCATCCTGTCCTTGATCAGCTCGGGGCAGGTGAAGCCCGGCGAAAGGCTTCCGTCCGAGCATAGTCTCGCTGCGTTGCTGGGTGTCGGCCGATCGAGCATCCGTGAAGCGTTGCGCAGCCTGGCCATCATCGGCGTCGTCGAATCGCAATCGGGGCGCGGCACGGTCGTCCTGTCGCCTTCCGTTGCGGGGAAGGACATCAAGGCGGCGATCACCGAATGGGGTCTGATCGACATATTCGAGGTGCGCCTGCTGCTGGAGACCGACGCGGCCGAACGCGCCGCGCAGCGCGCCGGCGATGACGACGTGCAGGCGATCGCCGATGCGGCGCATGCCGTCGAGAAGCGGATCGCCGCGGGCAAAGCCTATTTTTCCGAGAATGTGCGCTTCCACCTGAAGATAGCCGAGGCGTCGCACAATCCGGTGCTGGCTTACAGCCTCAACAGCATCATCGGCAATCTGCGCGATGTGCGCGAGCTGGCGACGATGCATCTGCGCAGCCAGGACGATATCGAGGATCACGCCAGGATCCTCGCGGCCATTCGCGCCCGCGATGCGAGCGCCGCCGGCAAGGCCATGCGCGAGCACCTGGAAAGGAATGTCAGAGAGATCACCGAGGCCATGAAAACGAGAAGCGGCCAAGGCTGAGCAGGAGAAAACGAATGCCGCTAAACCCTTCGACACGCGACAGGCTCGGGCTCGTCAGCGTCGCCACGCTATGCACCGCCTTATACAAGCGGGGTTTCCGCAACCAGTTCATCCAGGGCGTGAGCAGGCTCGGCGCCGGTGGGAAAAACATGATCGGCGAGGCCTATACGCTGCGCTACATGCCGGCGCGCGAAGACCTCAACCCGCTCACTGTCTTTCAGGATCGGGCACACCCGCAGCGCAAGGCGGTCGAGGAGTGCCCGCCCGGCGCCGTGATGGTGATCGACAGCCGCAAGGATGCGCGCGCCGCATCCGCCGGCTCCATCCTGGTGACGCGCCTGATGCATCGCGGCGTCGCCGGCATCGTGACCGACGGCGGCTTTCGCGATTCGCCCGAGATCGCGCGTCTGGATTTTCCGGCCTATCACCAGCGCCCGTCATCGCCGACGAACCTGACGCTGCATCAGGCAATCGATATCAATGTGCCGATCGGCTGCGGCGATGCGCCGGTGTTTCCGGGCGATGTCGTCGTCGGCGATGCGGAGGGCGTGGCCGTTATTCCGGCCCATCTCGCCGACGAGATCGCTGCGGAAGCGGTCGAAATGACCGCCTATGAGGATTTTGTGACCGAGGAGGTCGCTAAAGGACGCTCCATCCTGGGGCTTTATCCGGCCACCGATCCGCAGGCCAAGGACGATTACGCGGCCTGGCGCACCGCCAACCGGCGGTGACAGGCGCCGGGCAGCGCGGCAGAGGCATCGGGCTGGACAAGCAAAGTATTGGAGCGGGCGAAGGGAATCGAACCCTCGACATACAGCTTGGGAAGCTGTCGTTCTACCACTGAACTACGCCCGCTTGCCGGCCATAGGGATATCGATTTCAACGGACGGCGTCCAGAGGCGTCGGAATCCCGCCGCTCAGGGCACGAACGGCTTGAAGTGCTTGGAGAGCTTCAGGCCTTGGCGCTGGTAGTTGGAGCCGATGCCCTGGCCATAGACCTGGGTGGGCGCTTCCGTCAGCGGCTCGTAGATGAGCCTTCCGATGATCTGGCCGTCCTCCAGGATGAAGGGCACCTCATGCGAGCGCACCTCGAGCACCGCGCGCGAACCCTCGCCGCCGCCCGATTGGTGGCCGAAACCCGGATCGAAGAAGCCGGCATAATGGACGCGGAACTCGCCGACCAGCGGATTGAACGGCACCATCTCGGCGGCATGCGTCGGGGGCACCCTGACCGCTTCCTTGGAGGCGAGGATGTAGAACTGGTCGGGATCGAGGATCAAAGAGCCCTTCTGCCAGATCGGCTCCCAATAATCGGCGACCTCGAGCGCGCCCACCTTGTCGACGTCGACGAGGCCCGAATGCCGTTTGGCGCGGAAGCCGACCGGCTGGCCCGCGGGCTGGCCGGAGAGGTCGACCGAAAGCGCGATGCCGTTGTCGATATTGGCCTTGGCGCTCGAGATCAGGGCCTCGCTCTCATGCAGCATGGCGATGATCTCGTCGGAGGCGAGCGGCGGGCCCGAGCGGAAGCGGATCTGCGAGAGCCTCGAGCCGGTGCGCGCCAGGATGGAGAAGCTCCGCGGCGAGATCTCGGCATAGAGCGGGCCCTGATAGGCCGCCGGGATCTTGTCGAACTCGCGCGCCGCATCGGCGATGACGCGGGTGAAGATGTCGAGCCGCCCGGTCGAGCTCTTGGGATTGGCGGCAGCCGAGATGCCTTCCGGCAGCTTGAGCGATTCGATGAGCGGCACGATATAGACGCAGCCCGCTTCGAAGACCGCCCCCTGGGCGAGGGAGAATTTGTGCAATTGCAGCTTTTCCAGCCGCGCCGCCACGTTGACGCCGGGGCCGGGCAGGAAGGAGGCCCTGACCCGATAGGCCCATTCGCCGAGCCTCAGATCGAGGCTCGCCGGCTGGATCTGGCCATCCGCCAGGGGCCGGCCGGGATCGATAAAGCCCCGGTTGCAGAAGTCGGCGAGCGTCCGCGCGGGCAGGATCCCCCTGGGCAGTTGCGCATTGGTGGGCTTGCGTTGCGGTTGCGGCATGGCGTTATTGAGGAGCATTGGCGGCTTTAGGCAAGCTTTATCTGGAGCCAGTGGAAAACCCCATGACATCGTCTAAACTGGCGTCATGTATGAAAGCGTGACCCGCAATATCCATGTCGTCGTGCGGCCGAAGTACCTGCAGAGCCAGTCGCGCCCGGACGACGATCATTTCGTCTGGGCCTACACGGTCACCATTGCCAACAAGGGCGTCGAGATCGTCACTCTGCGCTCGCGCCATTGGCGGATCACCGACGACCGTGGCAAGCTGCAGGAGGTGCGGGGCGATGGGGTGGTGGGCGAGCAGCCCACCCTGGCGCCGGGCGAAAGCTTCGAATATACCTCCGGCGTCCCGCTCTCGACGCCGTCCGGCTTCATGGTCGGGACCTACCAGATGGAGACCTCGGGCGGTGAGCGCTTCGATGTCGACATTCCCGCCTTCTCGCTCGATTCCCCGCAATCCCACCGGTTGATCAACTGACCTCATGACTGCAGAACGCTACACGCCGCGCGACATGCTGGCCCGCCTTGTCGCTTTCGACACCACGAGCCGCGACGGCAACATCCCGCTCATCGAATTCGTCGAGGCCTATCTCGAAGACTGGGGCATCAAGAGCCTGCGCGTCGATTACGAAGCGGGCAAGAAAACCAATCTCTATGCCACGATCGGTCCCGATATCGCCGGCGGCATCGTGCTGTCGGGCCATACCGACGTCGTGCCGGTCGACGGCCAGGACTGGTCGAGCGACCCCTTCGCGCTCGTCGAGAAGGATGACAAGCTCTATGGCCGCGGCACCTGCGACATGAAGGGCTTCCTGGCCACCGCTCTGGCGCTGGTGCCGGAGTTCAAGGCAGCGAAGCTCACGGCGCCGATCCATCTGGCATTGTCCTGCGACGAGGAAGTGGGCTGCGTCGGCGTGCGTCCGCTCGTCGCCTATATGAGGGAGCACCTGCCCCGACCCCGAGCGGTGATTGTCGGCGAGCCCACCTTGATGAAGGTGGTGAATGCCCACAAGGGCGCCCACACCTTCTCGACCGAGATCCTCGGGCATGAGGCGCATTCGAGCTACACGCATCTCGGCGTCAATTCGATCCTGGTGGCGGGCGAACTCCTGACCGAGATCGGCCGTCTCGCCGCCGAGATGCGCGACAGGGGCGATCCGTCCGGCCGCTTCACCCCACCCTATACGACCGTGCATGTCGGGCTGATCGAAGGCGGCACCGCCAAGAACATCATCCCGCGCCGCTGTTCGTTCAAGTGGGAGACGCGGCTCCTGCCGGGAAGCGATCCCGAGGAAGTGCCGGAGCGCTTCAACCGCTTCGCGCGCGCGCTCGAGCCCGCCATGCAGGCGGTGGCCCCGGACACCGGCATCAGGACCGAGCGCACCAATGCGGTGCCGGGCCTCAGGCCGGAGCAGGATTCGCCCGCCGAGCATCTGGCGCTGCATCTGGCCGAGGCCAACGGCACCGAGGCCGTGTCCTATTGCACCGAAGCCGGGCTCTTCCAGGAGATCGGCATCCCGTCGATCATTTGCGGGCCGGGCTCGATCGAGCAGGCGCACAAGCCCGACGAGTTCATCGCCATCTCCGAGATGGAGAAATGCGAGACCTTCATGAAAAGGCTCATCCGGCACTGCGAGGGGTGAGCCTGTTGTCCTTGCCCCGCTTCAGCGGGCGAGGGTACGGCCATTGCACCTGCCTCGCCTCATCCCCATATGCGTCGTGACATTCGACGTGAGGCCGGCATGACGCTGTTCCTGAACATAGTGTGGTTCATCCTGGGCGGATTCCTGTCTGGCCTGGGCTGGCTTCTGGCCACGGTGCTGATGGCGATCACCATCATCGGCATTCCCTGGGTGCGCTCCTGCTTCACCCTGGCGATATTTTCGTTCTGGCCCTTCGGACGTGACGTCGTCTCGCGCAAGGACCTGACCGGTGAAGACGATCTCGGCACCGGCACTATCGGACTCATCGGTAATATCGTTTGGTTCGTGCTCTGCGGCTGGTGGCTCGCGGTCTGGCACATCACCGCCGCCGTGGCGCTGGGCATCACCATCATCGGCATACCCTTCGCCGTGCAGCATTTGAAGCTCGCCGTCGCCTCGCTCCTGCCGGTCGGCAAGACCGTCGTCGATTACGACACGATCGAGCGGGCCCGCGCCGGCCGCGGCCCTACTGCGGCTGTGCCTGGGGCTCCACTTCCTCCGGCGCAAACCGGTAGTGTGTAGAGCAGAATTCGCAGGTCACATCGATGACGCCGTCGGCCTTCATCGCCGCGCGGTCGTCGTCGGAAAAGCTCTTGAGCAGGTCGCCGATCTTGTCGCGCGAGCAGGTGCAATGCCGCTCCAGCGTGACCGACCTGTAAACCGTGACGCCGTCCTCGTGATAAAGACGGTAGAGCAGCTCCTCCGGCGTCAGCATCGGGTCGAGCAACTCATGGTCCTCGACCGTGTCGAGCAGCAGCCGTGCCTTCACCCAATGATCGTCCTCGACGATCGTCTCCTCATGACCTTCCGGCGCGTCGCCGGAATGGACGGGCAGGGGACTGATGCCGCCGTCCTTCGGCAAATGCTGCACCATGATGGCGCCGGCTCGCCAGGCTTCCTGCCGCTTGCCCCACTGGGCGAGCGCGCCCGCCGCGAGCCTGAGCCGCGTCGGGATCTGCTCTGACTGCTGGAAATAGCCGAGCGCCGCCTCGGTGAGGGTCACGTTGCCGAGCGCCACGATGCCCTGGTAGCGCTCCATGCCCTGGCCCTGATCGATGGTCATGGCGAGATGGCCCTTGCCGAGCAGCGCCTGCGGCGTCGGCTGCTCGAGCTTGGCCACCGTGGCGGCATCGAAGCGGGCATAGCCCCTGATGCCGCCGGGCGATGAGAAATCGGCGACCAGGAGGTCGACCGGCCCGTCGCTGTTGGTCTGCAGGATGAACTTGCCGTCGAATTTGAGCGAAGCGCCGAGCATGGCGGTGAGCGCCACGGCTTCGGCGAGGAGCGCCGAGACCGGCGCCGGATAGTCATGCTTGTGCAGGATGTCGTCGACGACACTGCCTAAGCGGACGATGCGGCCGCGCACGCCCAAAGGCTTGATCTCGAAAGGCATAACGGTGTTGTCGGGCAGTTCGGTCATGGACTTCACATGTTTCCGCAAGGGCAGAGGCCGTCTGCCCTCGTCATGGCTGGGTTTTATGGCGTCATTCGCCGCCGAGGCACCGGAGCAGAATGCTCTTCTGGATATGGAGACGGTTTTCGGCTTCGTCAAATACCACCGATTGCGGCCCGTCCATCACGTCGGCCGTCACCTCTTCGCCGCGATGCGCCGGCAGGCAGTGCATGAACAGTGCGTCGGGCCGCGCCTTTTTCATCAGCGCCGCATTCACCTGGTAAGGCTTCAGCATATTGTGGCGCGCCGCCGCATCGGTGTCGTGCATCGACACCCATACATCGGCGACGACGCAGGAGACGTCGCTGACCGCCTCCTCTGCCGAGGTCGTGACCTTGACCTTGCCGCCCTTGTCGCGGGCCCAGCTGAGCGCCGCGGCATCGGGTGAAAGCTCTTTGGGACAGCCGAGCCGCAATTCGCCGCCAAGCTTGGTCATGGCATGGATCCACGAGGTCGCGACATTGTTGCCGTCGCCCACCCAGGCGATGGCATGCTTGTCGATGGCGCCGCGATGCTCCTCGAAGGTCATGATGTCGGCCATGACCTGGCAGGGATGCGATTTGTCGGTGAGCCCGTTGATCACCGGGATCGTGGCATGCTCGGCGAGCTCGAGCAGATGGTCGTGGCGCTTGGCGCGGATCATGATCGCATCGACATAACGCGACAGGACGCGCGCCGTGTCGGCGACGGTCTCGCCGCGGCCGAGCTGCATGTCGTTGGCCGAGATGACCAGCACCTCGCCGCCCAGTTGCCGCATCGCCACTTCGAAGGACACGCGCGTGCGGGTCGAGGGTTGCTGGAAGATCATCGCCAGCACCCGGCCCTTGAGCGGCGCGTCCGCTTCGACATGGCCCTTGGGCCAGCCCTTGCGCGCGGTCTTCATCGCCTGCGACCGGTCGAGGACCGCGCGCAGCTCGTCCGCGCTTAAATCGCAAATATCGAGAAAATGACGGAGAGCGTCAGCCATGGCGAAAATCTTAAGCGCGCTGGGCTTTGAAGGACTGGCAGGTGCGGTCGAGCTTCGCCACCGCCTCGGCCAGGTCGTCGTCGGAGACGATGAGCGGCGGCAGGAGGCGCACCACATTGTCGCCGGCGGCGATGGTGAGGAGCTGCTGATCGATGGCATGCGCGACGAAATCGGTGTTCGGCACCTTGGTCTTGATGCCCATCATCAGCCCGTCGCCCCTGACATCCTCGATGATGTCGGGATGGCTGTCCTTGAGGCCGGCAAGCTTCTGCTTGAAGTTGAGGCCGCGTTGCCGCACCCGGTCGAGGAAGCCGTCGGCGAGGACGACGTCGAGCACGGCGTTGCCGACCGCCATGGCGAGCGGATTGCCGCCGAAGGTCGAGCCATGCGTGCCGGCGGTCATGCCATGTGCTGCTTCCGCGGTGGCGAGGCAGGCGCCGACCGGGAAGCCGCCGCCGATGCCCTTGGCGATCGCCATGATATCGGGGGTGACGCCCGCCCACTCATGGGCAAAGAGCTTTCCCGTGCGGCCGACGCCGCATTGCACTTCATCGAGGAGCAACAGCAGCCCGTGCTCGTCGCATATCTCGCGCAGACGCTTCAGCATCCTGGGCGGCACCGGGCGCAGGCCGCCTTCGCCCTGGACGGGCTCGATCAGGATGCCGGCGGTCGCGTCGGTGATGGCGGCGAGGAGCGCCTTCTCGTCGCCGAAGGGAACCTGGTCGAAGCCGTCGACCTTGGGGCCGAAGCCTTCGATATACTTGGCCTGGCCGCCGGCGGCGATCGTCGCCAGCGTGCGGCCGTGAAAGGCGCCTTCGAAGGTGATGATGCGATAGCGCTGGGGGTTGCCTTTGGCGGCGTGGTACTTGCGCGCCATCTTTATCGTGCATTCGAGCGCCTCGGCACCCGAATTGGTGAAGAAGACGGCGTCGGCGAAGGTCGTCTCGGTCAGGCGCCTGGCGAGCTTCTCCTGGCCCGGGATCACATAGAGATTGGAGGTGTGCCAGACCTTCTGGGCCTGGTCGGTGAGGGCCTTGACCAGATGCGGATGGGCATGGCCGAGGCTGGTGACGGCGACGCCGGCGCCGAAATCGAGATACTCCTTGCCCTCTTCCGTATAGAGGCGCAGGCCCTTGCCATGATCGAAGGCCAGAGGCGCGCGCTTATAGGTCGGGAGCACGGAAGTGGTCATGGCGGAGCCCAAATGAAAATACCGCCATTAGAGCATTTCCCGCCAAAGTTGTTTGACTTTGGCGATAAGGAAATGCTCCAATTTTCATGATCGATCCTTTTTATCCCACTCGGGATCGTAGACCCGACTGGGAAAGGATCGATGGCGGCCTTCGATTTTCTTATATGTGTTCCCTCCCTGGGGGTCAATCACGGGGCTCGCGCGAAATCTCTGACAAAGCCCGCCCCTGAGTCAAACCGCCGCATAGACCCCTGATTCGCTCGCCTGTTAGGCTTTCCTTAACCGTACGGGGCTCGTGCGAGTTGGATGGGACCCTCAGAGAGTTGGGGAAAACCTCTTAAAGTCAGCGCCGGATTCTTGATGGTGAGTCACGGTATATTGTATGGTTGGGCCATCAAGCTACGAGATGTAGCGTTCATCTAGTCAGTTTTGGGCAAAGGACGCTGGACATGCGGGTCCGGCGAAGTGTGAGGGATTCGATCGTGAACAGCGAAATTGGGGCCAGCCACGGAGGCGATAAGATGTCCTGGACGGATGAGCGGGTGGAGCTCTTGAAGCGGCTATGGACGGAGGGCCTGAGCGCCAGCCAGATTGCCGGGCGCCTGGGCAACGGGGTCACGCGCAACGCCGTCATCGGCAAGGTTCATCGCCTCAATCTCTCGGGCCGGGCGCCCCAGCCGCGGAGTTCCGTGCCGCGGCCGCGCCGCACCCGGGAGCCGTCGCATCCGGGCCGTTCCACCCCCTCCATTCATCTGCCGACCACCGGCGCCACGGCCCTCAAGCCGTCATTTCGTGCCGAGGCCCAGCCGCGGCCTTTGCCGGTGCCCGAGCCTCAGCCCTTGCGGCTGGTCGATCTGCCCAAGGATGGGCGGGTGACCATCCTCCACCTCTCCGACAAGACCTGCAAATGGCCGATCGGCGACCCGGGTGCTGAGGATTTCTGCTTCTGTGGGCACAAGCCGCGCGACGGCTCGCCCTATTGCGAATATCACGCACGGCTCGCTTACCAGCCGCTGCAGGACCGCCGCCATCGCAAGGTGTCGAACGGTTAGCGCTCAGCGCCCGCCCGAGACATCGAGGAGCGCGCCCGTTACGTAGGACGAGGCGTCGCTCAAGAGCCAGGTGATCGCCTCCGCGACCTCAGCCGCACGGCCCGGCCGTCCCAAAGGCGTGGTGGCGCCGAGCCGCCAGGCCCGGCCAGGCTGGCCGCCGCTCGCATGGATGTCGGTCTCGATCAGCCCCGGACGCACCGCGTTGACGCGCACGCCCTGCGGCCCGAGCTCCTTGGCGAGCCCGATGGTCAAGGTGTCGATGGCACCCTTCGACCCGGCATAGTCGACATATTCGAAAGGCGCGCCGAGCCGTGCCGCGGCCGAGGACACGAGCACGATCGCGCCGCCGCGCTCACGGGCGAGACGACGGGCGCTTTCCCTGGCGCAGAGATAGGCGCCGAGCACATTGACCGCGAAGACCCGCTGCAGCCGCTCGCCGCTCATCTCGGCGAGCGGCAGCGACGGCGCGACGATGCCGGCATTGACGACGACGCCCGAAAGGCGGCCGAGCGCCTTTTCCGTCGCATCGAACATGGCGACGACATCGGCCTCGACGGCGACGTCGCCCTTGACCAGGACCGCTCGCCCGCCCGCCTGGCGCACCGCCTCTGCCGCCGCTTCGGCGGCGGTGTCATTGCCGACATAGTTGATGCCGACCGACCATCCCTTCCGGGCGCAGAGGATCGCGGTTTCGCGCCCGATGCCGCGGCTGCCGCCGGTGATGAGGATCGTCTTCATGGCGAGGTCCGGCGGGCGAGGGGCAGGATGTGGTCCCCGGAGAGCGCCGCAATCTCAAAGGGCGGCAAGGCGTAGGGATCGACCCAGACGGTGTCTTCGATCTCCGCCGCCGGGCTGACCGGGCCGTCGAGCCTGACGTCGAACAGCTCGGCCTCGACCAGCACGCCAGGTTCGCCCGCCGCCGCGGCGGTGAACTGTCCGAGATAGGCAGGATCCGCCGCATCGACGCCGATGCCGAGCTCTTCGCGCAATTCCCGCGCCAGCGCCATGCGTGGCGTCTCGCTGGGCTCGATCTTGCCGCCGGGCTGCATGAAGAAGGAGGTGCCGCGCTTGCGCACGAGAAGGACGTGGCCCTCATGGTTGCGGATGAGGGCGGCGGCGATGCGGATGACGGGCGGCGCGGCGCGGCTCATCTCTTGCGCTCGATCAGGTCCCAGCGCGTGCCGTAAAGGTCTTCAAACACCGCCACCGTGCCATAGGGCTCTTCGCGCGGCTCTTCGACGAAGCGCACGCCCCGTGCGGCGAAGGCCGCGTGATCGCGCTTGAAGTCGTCGGTGTCGAGAAACAGGAAGACGCGCCCGCCCGCCTGGTTGCCGACCGCGGCCACCTGCCGGCCATTGGCGGCCTTGGCCAGGAGAAGGCCGGTCCCGCCGGCGGGCGGCGTGACCACGACCCATCGCTTCTCCGCGGGCAGCGGGCGGTCTTCGCTGAGGCGGAAGCCGAGCTTGCCGACATAGAAGGCGATGGCCTGGTCATAGTCGTCGACGAGGAGCGTGACGAGGCTGAGCTGCTGCGGCATGGCTAGCGCCGGGCTTCCGTCGCCATGCGCAGGGCAAGCCCGGCCAGCACCGTGCCCATGAGCCAGCGCTGCGCCACGAGCCAGGCCGGGCGTCCCGCCAGGAATACCGCGATCGTCCCGGCGAGCATGGCGATGACCGCATTGACGCTGACGCTGACGACGATCTGGGTGAAGCCGAGGACGAGCGATTGCGTGAGCACGCTGCCATGGTCGGGGCTGATGAATTGCGGCAGGAGCGACAGATACATGACCGCGATCTTGGGGTTCAGCAGGTTGGTGAGGAATCCCATGGCGAACAGCTTGCCGGGACTGTCCTTAGGCAATGCCTTGACATGGAAGGGCGACCGGCCGCCGGGCTTCACCGCCTGCCAGGCGAGATAGAGGAGATAGAGGGCGCCGCCGAAGCGCAGCGCGTCATAGGCATGGGGCACGGCCATGACGAGGGCGGTGATGCCGAAGGCGGCGCACAGCATATAGAGGACGAAGCCGAGCACCACACCGCCGAGCGAGATCAGGCCCGCGACCCGTCCCTGGGTGATCGAGCGCGAGATGATGTAGATCATGTTGGGGCCGGGCGTCAGCACCATGCCGAGCGCGATGAGAGCGAAGGCGATGAGGCTCGAGGCTTCAGGCATAAACGGGTCTCCTCGCGGGCTTGATAGAAGTGACCTCCGGGCATGACAAGCGCGCCTTGCTCACATGAGCCATGTTCCAGGAAGGGAACTTATGAGGCCTCAATTCAGCTTGCGCTCGACCGTCTCATTCCATTCGCGCCGGAAGACCTGGGCGTCGCCCTCGAAGGCCTCGATCAGGCCCCAGATGATCCAATGGGTCTTGGTCGCCTCATGGCGCGTATGGGTCTCGATCCGGGTCCGCCAGTCGCCTCTTCCGAGTTCCTCGGTCCAATGCGTTTCCATGCGGGCCGACAGGGGATCGTCCGGCCGGATGCGATAGGTCTTCTTGGCGGCCGAGTGGACGATGAGCCCATGCGGCGCGATCTCATAGCGCCCGCCGTCGTCGCGCTCGGCGATGACCGTTTCGCCGGTGACCTCGTCGGTCCACACTTTGCGGCTGGCCTGCGGCTTCTCCAGCTCCGTGCGCTGGGCTTCCGCCGCGCCTTCGGCCGGCTTGAAGACGGGCGCCGTCTCGCCGGCGATCTCGCGCCTGACCGGCACATGGACGCGCGATGCGCCGCCATGGACGGTGAGCGTCACGGGCTCCGACGCCGGCCACATCAGCGGCCAATAGGTTGTCGAGATCGACACACGCAGGCGGTGGCCCTTGGGGATGCGCCAGGCGATGTCGTCGAGCGCGATCTTCATGCGATAGCGCTTGCCGGGCTCGAGCGCCTCGGGCGTCTCACGGCTCTTGTGCTGGCAGAGATTCTGCAGCTGATAGGTGATGCGGGTCACCTCCCCGGTCGGCCAGACGTCGTTCAGCCTGACCGCGACGAAGGCGACCGGCTTGTCGACGCTGAAGTCGAGCTCGACCGCAGGCTGGCCGACAATGTCCATGTCGGTGACGAGTGCGGGTGAATCGAAGGTGAGCGACCCGGCATCGTCGCGGATCTGGTTGCCCGGAAAGCCCGAGCCATTGAACATGATGCAGTAGTCGCCGCTGTCGAGACCGATGTCCTGCGGCGACTGGACGGTGAGCGGCGTCTCCGGCCGGGCCGCGCCGCCGATGCCGTCGTCATTGAGATACCACTGCTTGATCTCGGTGTTGCCGGCATTCCACACCTGCTCGGCGATCCAGCGGCCGGGCCATTCGTCGGGGCCGCTGGTCGGCTTGATCGCGTCCATCACATAGATGCGATAGGGCGGATCGCGCATGACGCCCGTGGGTTCGCCCTTGAGCCAGAAATCCCACCAGCGCAGCGCCTCCTGCAGGAAGCCGATGCGCGGGCCGACCATCGAGAAATGCGGATATTTGTGGATCCACGGGCCGATGATCGCCTTGCAGCTCGAGCGCAGGCCCGCCATCAGCCGCGGCACCGCGTTGGAATAGGCGTCGTTCCAGCCGCCGACCACCAGGCAGGCGGCGTCGATGGCGCCAAAGTCCTCGCCGACGCTGGCATGCTTCCAATAGGCGTCGCGATGCGGAT
>JBFWNN010000025.1:0-75373 GCA_050251035.1 Parvibaculaceae bacterium | reverse complement strand
TATGCCGAAATAGAAGACGAACATGTGGCTGACGAGCAGCGGCACGCCGAGCTGCAGCAATGCCGGACCGGCGATGGACGATGTGATGATGTAGTTCGGGATCGTCGGAATGCCCATGCCGAGGATGATGCAGGTCACCATCGTCAGCAGCAGCGACAGGATCAGACTTGTTTCCCCAACGGAGACGATGAAGGCGCCAAAGGTGGTGGCGGCGCCGGTGAGAGTCAGCGTGCCGATGATGATGCCGACGACGGCGCAGGCGACGCCCACCGGCAGCGCGGTGCGCGCGCCCTCGGCAAGCGAGTCGCGACAATCGATCAAGGTCTGGCGCCCGCCGCTGACAAAGACATTGGCCAGGATGAGCAACGCCGCGGCGATGAGGATGATGTTGATACCAAATTTGAAGAAGCTGGCGGCGACGAGGCCGAGACCGATCCAGAAGATGGCACGCAGCACAACCGTCGGCAGGCCGAGCGCCACCGAGCCGCCGAGTATCAACAGTACCGTCAGCACCAGGCCGATCATGCCGGCATAGAGCGGCGTATATCCGGAGAACAACAGATAGACCAGCACGGCGAGGGGCAGGATCAGATACCAGCCGTCACGCAGTGCCTTAAGGGGCGACGGCAGCTCCGACTTCGCCATGCCGATGAGCCTGCGCTTGCCCGCCTCCAGATGCACCATCCAGAAGGCCGAGGCGAAATAGAGCAAGGCGGGGATCACCGCCGCCTTGACCACTTCATAGTATTCGATGCCCAGAGTTTCAGCCATGATGAAGGCGACCGCGCCCATCACCGGCGGCATGATCTGCCCGCCCATGGACGCTGTGGCCTCGACGCCGCCGGCAAAGGCGGGGCGATAGCCGAAGCGCTTCATCAGGGGAATCGTGAACTGGCCGGTGGTCACGACATTGGCGACGCCCGAGCCCGAGATCGTGCCCATGAGCGCCGACGCGATGACTGCGACCTTGGCCGCGCCGCCGCGCGCATGGCCAACCCAACCGAGCGAGACATCGGTGAACAGCTTGATCATCCCGGCGCGTTCCAGGAACGATCCGAACAGGATGAAGAGGAATATGTAGGTTGCCGAGACATAGATCGGGATGCCGTAGATGCCTTCGGTGCCGTAGGCCATCTGGTCGATAACCTGCGCGAAATCATAGCCGCGATGGTTCAGCGGCGCCGGCAGGTATTCGCCGATGAGTGCATAGGCCAGGAAGCAGCCTGAGATGATCGGCAAGGCCGGCCCCATCATCACATAGGCGGCCGCGAAAACGGTTATGAGCGCGATCACTCCGAAGATGATGTCCAGCGTCGTGGGCTCACCCGCCCGCAGGATCAGCGGCTGATACTCGACATACTGGTAGAGAGCGACGGCGACGCCGGCTAGCGCCAGGAGCCATGCGACCGCCTTTCCGGTCATCGCCAGGCGGCGGGCGCTCGCGATCAGCGGAAAGGTCAGCAGGATCAGGAAGCCCACATGGAAAGCCCTGAGGATCTGGCTCGGCACGTTGACAAGATGGGCTGCGGTCGCGACCTGGAACAGCGAGAAGAGGACCGCGATCCAGAACAGCAGCCGGCCTTCGGTCGTGGACGGGAAGCCGCCGCCGGTCGGATCGTGGGCAACATCCACGGCAGGCATGGACACGGCTTTGTCGGTGGTCTTCATCTAAGCCTCGGCCAGGGGTGACGGTGCCGGGAGCACCGATGGCTAGAGGAGTCCCTTCTCCTTGTAATAGCGCTCGGCGCCGGGATGCAGCGGGATCGGCAGGCTCTTGGCCGCATCCTCGGCTTTGATGTCTTTCGCGGCGTTGTGGGCTGCGACCAGGTTGTCGAGATGATCGAACAATTGCTTGGTCATCTGATAAGCTCGATCGTCCGAGACATCGGTGTGAGTGACCAGGATGTTGGTGATCGCCAATGTCGGCACATCTTCCTTCTGGCCCTCATAAGTCCCTGCTGGGATAATAGCCGCCTGGAAAGGTGCTCCGAGCTTTTGTGCGACTTCGGCCGGAACCGCAACGACGGTGATCGGCAAGGAGGTCGCCAGATCCTTGATCGAAGCGACGCCGAGGCCGGCCGATTGCAGCGTGGCGTCGAGCTGCCGGTTTTTGATCAGCTCGACTGATTCGCCGAACGGCAGGTATTCGGTCTTGCCGAGGTCGTCATAGCTCATGCCCAGCGCACCGAAGATGGCGCGGGCATTGAGCTCGGTGCCCGATTTCGGGGCACCGACGGATAGGCTCTTGCCCTTCAGGTCGGCAAACGACTTGATGCCTGACTCCTGGCTGGCGACGACCTGGACGTAGTTCGGATAGATCGCCGCGATGGCCCGGAGCTTGTCGAGCTTCTTGGAAAAGCCCGCCTCGGCATCGCCTTCAGCGGCGGCTTTGACGGAATCGCCAAGCGCGAAGGCGATCTCACCTTTGCCCTGCTGCAAGAGGTTCAGGTTCTCCACCGAGGCCTTTGTCGCCTGCACCTGGGTGCGCACCCCTTCGATGTTCTTGCTATAGATTTCCGACAACGCGACCCCGAGAGGATAATAGACGCCGCTGGTCCCGCCGGTCAGGACATTGATGAATTCCTGCGCGCTCGCGGGAATTGCGCCCGCGCCGAGCGCCGGCAGCAAGGAGGCGCTTCCAAGCAGCGCGAAGAGGTTACGGCGTGAGATCCTTGTCATTGCAGTTCCTCCCATTGCTCTTCTCTTTAATCCTGAGAGTGTTCTCTCAGACCCAACCGGTCAAGCACAATTCGACTTTCGCCAAGTGCCTTCTGGTCAAGTCCGGCTCGTCAAATACCGCGCCAGCGCGGCGGCATACGGTTCGACCGAATCGAGCCGCGAGGTCGCGGTGACGATCTCGATATCGCTCAGCTCGTCGTCGTGAGCCGAGCGCAGATAGCGCCGGACTTTGCCCGCCAGCGCTTCGGCCGTGTCGCCGAAGCGGAACACCCGCGCAACCGACAAGCGATAATCATCGAAGATCGCGAGGAGCTCGCCCCTTTCGGCGTCAGCGGCCCTGAGACCCGTCTCTTCTTCCAGTTCGCGGATGATGGAGCCCATCACATCGACACGGCCATCGGCTTGGACGTCCTTCATCTCGAGCGAGCCGCCCGGCGGATAGACTTTCCCGGCATTGAGCGTGTGGCCCGCCATGCGTCCATAGAGCACGGCTTTGTCGGCGCTGAGGACGGCCGCCGAGCCGAAGAGATTGCGGACTGACTTGTCGGGCCAATCCCAGTCGCGCCAGGCGACGAAACTGGCATAGTCGGACTTCAGGAAATTGCCTTTGAGCCCCCCGTCCTTCAGCTCGACGTCGGTGCAAATCAGCACATCGCCGTTCCATATCCGGGGATTGCCGTCGGCAAGCTTGCGCCAATGGTCATCGATCCGCGCCCTCTCGGCATCGGCGAAGGCCCAAGTGCCGGGCTGCAAACGGAGGTCGAGCGATGTGATGGGGATGGGTATCAGGGCGGTTGGGCGCTGGTCGTTCATTCATGGTTCCTTGCCGGTCGTGCACTGGCGGATTTGGTCCGTCATTGGTACAGAGTGGTTCCCTTTGGCAGGACCCTTCATGACCCGCGACCCCCGTTACGACATCCTCTTCGAGCCCGTCCGCATCGGCCCGGTCACCGCGCGCAACCGCTTCTATCAGGTCCCGCATTGCAATGGCATGGGCTATCGCGATGTCTCGGCCCTGGCCGCCATGCGCGGCATGAAGGCGGAAGGCGGCTGGGGCGTCGTATGCACCGAGATGGTGGAGATCCATCACGGCAGCGACGTGGCGCCCTATGTCGAATTGCGCAACTGGGACGACCGCGACATCCCCACCCTCGCCCGCATCGCCGAGAAGATCCACGAGCACAAGTCGCTCGCCGGGCTCGAGCTCTGCCATTCGGGTTTCACGGCGGCGAACCTCTATTCGCGCGAGGCGCCGATGGCGCCCATGGCGATGAACGCCTCGACCTATCATTTCGATCCGGTGCATGCCCGCGCCATGGACAAGGAGGACATCCGGAACCTGCGCCGGATTCACCGTGCCGCGGCGCTGCGCGGAAGGCAGGCGGGCTATGACCTGATCTATGTCTATGCCGGCCACGGCCTCGGCATCTTCCAGCAGTTCCTGTCGCGCGCCACCAATGACCGTAGCGACGAATATGGCGGCGCGCTCGAAAACCGCGCCCGCCTCCTGCGCGAGGTGATCGAGGACACCAAGGACGCGGTCGGCGACCGCTGCGGCGTGCCGGTGCGCATCGCCATGAGCGAGTTCATGGGCAAGGCCGGGCTCGAGCCGAACGAAGTCGAGGACGCGATCGCCATGATGGCCGAGCTTCCAGACCTCTGGGACCTGTCGCTGTCCGCCTGGCCCAAGGATTCGCAGACCTCGCGTTTTGCCGAGGAAGGCTTCCAGGAGCCCTATATCAAGGGCGTCAAGAAGCTGACCACGAAACCGGTGGTCGGCGTCGGACGCTACACCTCGCCCGACACCATGGTGCGCGTCATCCGCCAGGGAATCATGGACATGATCGGCGCCGCCAGGCCCTCGATCGCCGATCCCTATCTGCCGAAGAAGATCGAGGATGGCCGCCTCGACGACATCCGCGAATGCATCGGCTGCAACATTTGCGTCACCGGCGACTATACGAAGACACCGATCCGTTGCACCCAGAACCCGTCGATGGGCGAGGAATGGCGCAAGGGCTGGCATCCGGAGCGCATCCGCGCCAAGGCGCGCGATGCCCGGGTCCTCATCATCGGCGCGGGGCCTGCGGGCCTCGAGGCCGGGCGCGCGCTGGGCCAGCGCGGCTATCAGGTGACCATCGCCGATGCCGCGAGCGAGGCCGGCGGCCGCGTCGCCCGCGAATGCCGGCTGCCCGGGCTTGCCGCCTGGGGCCGGGTGCGCGACTGGCGCCTCCTGCAGATCGGCAAGATGCCCAATGTCGACCTCTATCTCGAAAGCGAGCTCTCGGCCGAGACCGCGCTCGAATTCGGCGCCGATCACATCGTCTGCGCCACTGGCGCCAGATGGCGTCGCGACGGCGCCGGTCACCATCAATATGGGCCGGTCGCGGTGGATGAGGGTGTGAATGTGCTCACCCCCGACGACATCATGGCGGGCGCGCGGCCCGCGGGCGCCGAGGCCGTCATCTTCGACGACGACCACTATTATATGGCGAGCGTCCTTGCCGAACTCCTGGTGAAGCATGGCACCAAGATCACCTATGTGACGCCGGCTTCGGTCGCCGCCGCCTATACGGCCAACACCATGGAGCAGAAATTCATCCAGGCGCGGCTCATCGAGCTCGGCGTCGCGATCCACGCCGGCGAGGCGCTGTCCAGGGTCTCAGGCCAGGGTCTCGTCACCGCCTGCGTCTACAGCGGCAGGGAACGCCGGCACGAGACGGCGAATGTCGTCCTCGTCACCTCGCGCACGCCCTACGATGCGCTTTATCGCGACCTCGAGCAGCGCGATGCCCGGGTGACGGCCATTGGCGATGCCTGGGCGCCCGCCGCCATTGCCCATGCCGTCTATGCCGGGCGCCGTTTCGCCGAGGAGTTCGATTCGGAGCCTCGCGATGTCCTGGAGGTGCCCTTCCGTCGCGAACTGACGGCGCTCTCCGCCGGCCGAGGCTGACGACGAAAAAGCAAAAGCGCGATGACCGAGCCATCGCGCCTTCACCGAAGGGAGGCTGTCAGGCGACAGCCATTTTCTCGTTACTGGAAGAGGCGGAAGTTTATGCCGATCTGCACGGTGTGCATGTCGAAGTCGACTTCCGTGCCGTCGGTGATCTCATTGACCATGTAGGTTTCTTTGCCGAAGTCGTAATAGCGATACTCGGCCTTCACCGACCAGTCTTCGCTGATCAGATATTCGAAGCCACCGCCGATCGTCCATCCGTCGTGCCAGTTCTTGTCCGAGTCGTCGACGAAGTCGCCATGCGCCGACCGCTCGGAGTGAGCCCAAGCCCAGCCACCCGTGATGAAGGGGAGGAAGTTGTCCATGGCGAAGCCGAGCCTGGCCCTGACGGACGCGACCTGATCGATCTCTTGCTCCACATGGGTTTCCCAGGAGTTGGCGGGGCCGGGCGGGTTGTCTTCGGGATTGCCGCCAAAGTCATCGTCCTTGAGGTCCATCCAAGCGTAATCACCCTCGATACCGACCATCAGGCCGCCGTCGAAGACGAAATTGTAGCCGACTTGCCCGCCGACGAATGGGCCATCGGCCTTCAGGTCTATCGCGCAGCCACCGGGAAATTCGCTGTCATTCTCGAAGCATTCTTCGTCGGTTTCCGGATTGTTGTATTGGGCATCGAGGTCGGCCCAGGCCCAGCCGCCATGGACACCAAGATAGAGGCCCGACCAACTCGGGGCCATGGGCTCCGGCGCCACGATATCGGCCGCGAAAGCCGGCCCTGTCATGATCGCTACCGCCGCAGCCACACCCAGCAATGCTCTTTTCATAGTCATCCCCTTCAGAACCAACCCCCGTTGTGAAAAATAACGTAAAGTAATTATTGGTACTCTCGCAAGCTGTCTTGTGCATCCGACCGAAACTTGTCTGCGACTGTGGCTTTCAGGTCACAGTAGATGTAATATATTGTAAAGTAACGATTTTTACGAATAATTAGGAACCCAGTCGACCGCCCATGCGGACGATGAATGGGGCAGGACCATGGAATGCGACAACCCAGATTAACTTAGAGAAAGCCCTAGTCCGAAGGACTTGCCGGCGATTCGGACCTGAGATCACCGATCCGGCCTAGTGGCACGTAGTCTCCGCCGATTAAGCGTCGGTTTACCAAGATCGCCGAGTCTTGTGGGGACTTGGGGGTCTCACGATCATGACACGGCCGATCTACACTTTCGCTTTCCTGTTCTGCATGGGCTTTGGCGCCGCAGCCTTCGCCCAGTCCGACGACTATACGGGCTCGATCAGTTCGCTCACGCGCAAGGCGCCCGACGGCAAGCTGGCCACCCAGACCGAAATCCTGGGCGGCGAAAGCCAGGCCGCCCTGCTCACCCCGGCATCGCCCCAGGCCATGGACGCGGCGGTCGCCATGTATGAGCACATCACCCGCATCGGCGGCTGGCCGACGCTCAGCGAGCGCGGCCTCGAGAAGGGCGACGTCAGCCGGCAGGTCGTCTTCCTGCGCCAGCGGCTGGTGGCGGAAGGCTATCTGCCGCCCGAGAGCCTCGACGTCGACATGCCGGAAAAGTTCTCCCTCGAGGTGCGCAACGCGCTCAAGGCCTTCCAGTCCAATCACGGCCTCGCCACCACCGGCAAGACCGACGACCGCACTTTGGCCGAGCTCAATGTTCCAGCGGGCGCGCGGCTGCAGCAGTTGCGCATCAACCAGCCGCGCGTCGCCGCCTATGCCGCAAAGCTCGGGCCGCGCTACATCCTGGTGAATATCCCCTCGGCCCAGCTCGAGGCGGTGAATTTCGGCGCCGTCTACTCCCGGCACAATATCGTCGCCGGCAAGATCGACCGCCCCTCGCCGGTGCTCATGAGCCGGATCAGCGACATCAATTTCAATCCCTACTGGACGGCGCCCGATTCCATCGTCAAGCGCGACCTCTTGCCCAAGCTCGCCAAGGACCCCGATGTCTTGAGCAAGATGCGCATCCGCGTCATCGAGAAGGCGACCGGACGCGAGGTCGATCCGCGTTACGTCGACTGGGGGGCGACGCCGAGCAACCTCTTCCTGTTCCGCCAGGATCCCGGCGACCAGAACGCCATGGCGACGGTCAAGATCAACTTCCCCAACAAATATGCGGTCTATCTGCATGACACGCCGACGCGCGAATTGTTCGGCCAGAACGCCCGCTATCTGAGCTCGGGCTGCATCCGCGTCGACCGCGTCGATGTGCTGGTCGACTGGATCCTGTCCGGCCAGGACGGCTTCGACGCCAACATGATCGAGAACATCGCCGCGACCGGCCGGCGCCTCGACAAGCCGGTGAAAAACGGCCCCGATCTCCGCATCATGTATCTGACCGCCTGGGCCACCGAGGACGGCCGCATCCATTTCCGCCCCGATATCTATCATCTCGATTTCACCGGCTTCGTCTCCGGCCAGCCGCAGCCGCGCAGCGAGTATTAATTGGCAGGCGCAGCCGAAAGGGCGCCGTCGAGAATGAGTGCCTTCGCATTCGGCGCATAGGCCGCATTGGCAACCGCATTCGTGCCGGAGACGCGAAATGTCACCGGCTCCAATGTCAGGACAAGCGTACGGTCCTCGCCCGGCAGCCTGAAGTCTCCGTTGATCTCGGGGACCGACCGTGTGCCGTCCAATGTCACCGCATTGAGCATCGCGCCGACCGGCGAACAGCTGGCACGCATGCCGTAGCTTCCGAGGATGAGGTCACGGGGACCCGGACGCATATGGGCGGCAAGCGCCAAGGTGTTGAGGCTGGTTCTCAGCGTCGCGTTTGATGTCGAAGTTTCGAGGATCAGGGGCGCATCGAGTTTGACGGGCTGCTCGGGCACCGAGACCTGGATGCGCTTGTCTTCGGTCCATGGCGGCTGACAGGCAAAGTAGCCTGCGATCTCCAGGGGAACGTAGTCAATTCCGAGATCGACGACGCCCCGGCCGCCGACGGTTGCTGAAACCGCCGCCCTATCCAGCGAAGGCGCCGCTGCGAATTCCTTCATGCAGACGGAGATGTCGGCCGACCCGCCAATTCTCCCGGCAAGGTTTGCAAGCCTTCCGGTTCCCGCCAGTTTCTCGAGGCGTTGTTTTCCCGCTTCGCAGGCGAGCTTCCTTGCCGCCTTGCCAGCCTCGCACGTTGTCTTTTCCGCTGCCCTTTCCGTCTCGCACACGGCCAGGTCCGGAGCCCCGAGGCGCTCGCATTCGAGCTTGCGCACGGCCTTTCCGATCTCACAATTGTCTCTCGCGACACCGTTCTCGCGCTTGCAGGCCGGATCGTCGAAACATGCTCCCAGCGCGCACACCTGGCAGTCACGCGTCGGTGTGCAGTCTTCCGCCTGGATGCAGTTGCGTGCAGTGCTGCAGTCTCGCTTCGGCGTGCAATCGATCTTCGGTGTGCAGTCGATCGGCGAATTGTCGGGCAGCTCGATTCTGGCGCTGAAGCTGCGATCCACCAGGGAAGCCTCCGCTTCAAAACACGGCTGCGCCCGCGCAAGCGCGGCATTGACGAGTTCGGCGACCAGCTTTTTGCTCACCCCGGCCCAATTGGCCAAAGCCGGGTGTGCGACACCCAGGCCCGCCGTCAATTTCCGCGCGAACTCCGTTTGCAGCCGAGCGAAGTCCTCCTTGCCCGCAGGGCCGGAGCGGGCGACGGACGAAGCGCCGACCGGCGCAAGTTCGGCAATGACAGCGACATTGCCGCCATCGACGAGCCACGCCACTGACCGCACATCGACCGGTGATGAAACCGGTCCTGCCGAGATGGTGATCTTTTCACCGACACCGCCGGCAGTCTCGAGCGCGATCGCGTGCAAGAGATCACCCCGTTTGAAGGGAACGGTCGGAATGGACAAGGTTGCAACCTCCACACGGCTCAGCTCGCCCGAAATCTTGTCCGCCAGGCTGTTCATGAGCGTTATCACGAGATCAACGTCGAGTTCCCCCGCCAAGGCCACGCGTTCGACCTCCATGTTTCGAAAGAGCGGGTGCAGGCGAAGTCCGATCGTGAGTTCCCCGTCCTTCGTGAGGGCGTTCGTGCCGGTGATGCCCAATCCGAAAGCAATCCTTCCTTTTATTTCCGGTTTCAGCGCTTCGATGAGGCGCTTTGTATTCTCATCGAGCTCGGGAAAATCCGCCCTGGAAAACGTCCGCGTCACGTCCGCTTCCGCAAGAACGAGCTGGCGGTCTCCGCGCATCCTGAATTGCGCAACGCCGAGCCGCTCGGTGCCACCGCTCGCATTCAAGGCCGCCGCAATGTCCTCGATACGCAGGTTGAATCCGACATTGGCATCGTCGAGCTCCGCCATTGCCGCCCGCGCGGCCTGGATGGCGGTCGCACGGTGCTGTTCGGCCGGCACGGGAGGCAATCTCCGATTCACCAGGTCCTCGGCAGAGTCGCATCCGGACAGGAGCAGCGCGAGAAAGGCCAGCCAGATGAGCGGCACTCGTGTCATGAACATTGCCATGTGAAGCGGTTCCGTCCGGTCACTATAGAGCGCCCGGCGCGGCAAGGGAATCACTGCGCTCGTCACGTGCCGCAGACTTGCTGCTCGACCGCCATGCCTCTACCATCACCTCCCCGGTCGACTCGGAGAATCCCATGATGCTGAAGGACCTTATGCGCAGCGGATCCGTGGTCCTGGCCATGGCCGGCTTCGCCACCACGGCCGCCGCCGATGGCGCGATCGACAAGATCATGACGGCGGCGGACAAGACCCGTCTTGCGTCCTTCGAAAAGATCCGTGCCGAATCCATAGACGAAGCAAAAAGAGGCGGCTCGCCCGCGGATGTCGCAACCCTCGATGCGATCCTCGCCGGCAAAACCCTCCCCTTCTCGAAGGACTTCGACATGACCGGCGACTGGCAATGCCGCACCGTGAAGCTCGGCGGCAACCTGCCGCTCACCGTCTATGGCTGGTTCAAATGCCGGGTCAGCGACGACGGTTCGGGCTGGAAGCTCGAGAAGCTCACCGGGTCGCAGCGCACCGCCGGCGCCTTCTATACCGACGACGACACGCGCCTCATTTATCTCGGCGCCCTCCACTATCGCGACGAGGAACCCAAGAAATACGGCAGCGATCCCGATCGCGACCAGGTCGCCTATGCGTTGCGTCCGGACGAGAACCGCGTGCGCCTCGAATTCCCCTCGCCCAAATATGAATCGAAGCTCGACATCCTCGAGCTCACGCGGTGACCGCATGGCCCCGAAAAGTTGCCCGACTTTTCGGATAAGGTCATCCGCATGAACATGCCGGACCCGCTCGCCTTCTTTCGCCGGCACATTGCCGAATTGCGCCATGCGCTGCGGGTGGTGACGGCCGTCATCGCCGCCTTCGCGGTGGTGAAGCTTTCGGGATTGCCGCAGGGCTGGTGGGCCGTCATCACCGCTTTGCTCGTCGTCCAGACCAGCGTCGGCGGCTCGCTCAAGGCGGCTCTCGACCGGCTCTGGGGAACGCTGGCCGGAGCGCTCTACGGCGCCGCCGTCGCCATCACCATCCCGCATGTCACCGATGTGGGCCTCGGCATCGCCATCGCCGCGGCGATCCTGCCGCTCGCCTACCTGGCAGCGGTCAATCCGATCTTCCGGGTGGCGCCGGTCACCGCCCTCATCGTCATGCTGCCGATCTATGGCCATGCCGCCAATCCGCTCGTCTCGGCGATCGACCGCGTGATCGAGATCGTCATCGGCAATATCGTGGCGCTGGCCGTCACTTTCGTGATCCTGCCCACCCGCGCGCACAGCCAGTTGCGCGAAGCCGCCGGCAGGGTCGCGAGCCTCAATGCCGATCTCATGGACAGGCTGATGGACGGGCTCACCAGCGATCTCGGCCGCCAGGGCGTGCCGCCGCTCCATGCCAAGATTCGCGCCGCCCTGAAACAGGCCGAGACCGCGGCCGACGAGGCGGCCCGCGAGCGCAAGATGCGGGTCAGCGACGATCGCGATCCCGAGCCCGTCGTGCGCACGCTCTATCGCGTGCGTCATGACCTGGTGATGACGGGGCGCGCGGCGGTGAAGCCGCTGCCGGAAGCGATCATCGCCGATTTCACGCCGCTCCTGGCCTCATTGCGCAAGGATGCCGGCGCCATGCTGCGGGGCATCTCGGCAGCGCTTCTCGCGCGCATCGCCGCGCCTTCGATCGACAATTATCAGGCGAGCGTCAGGGCCCTGGCGTTGGCGATCGAAGGCCTCGTCGACGACAGGACGCGCCTGCCGCGCGAGGACGCGGCCCGCCTCTTCACCTTGCGCTTCGCGCTGGAGCAGCTCGGTGAGGACATGCGCGACCTCGCCGCGCGGACCAGCGAGATGGCGAAAGCTCACTCCGGCGCGAGCGCCAGTCCGTCGAGCGGCTGACCGAGGAACGCCGCCAGCGCCTCCACCACCAGACTGTGGTCCTCGCGCTGCGGCAGGCCGGAGACCGTTATGGCGCCGATGATGCCCGTCCCCTCGACATGGATGGGAAAGCTGCCACCATGCGGCGCGTAATCCAGGGCTGAGACGCCGCGATGCTGATCGAGCGTGTCGTTCTTGGCCGCAAGCTCGCGTCCGACCCGGTAGGAGCTCTTGAGATAGCGCAGCACCACATTGCTCTTGCGCCGCACCCATTCGGGATTGTCGGGCGTGCTGCCGGCGAGTGCTGCATAAAAGAGTTGCCGGTTGGCGAGGCGGACATCGATGACGATCGGCAGCTTGCGGGCCTCGGCAAGCGCCCTGAGCCGCGTGCCGATCTCCCAGGCCGTCGCTTCGTTGAAGCTCGTGAAGCGCAGCCGCTGCTCCTGCAGCGCCAGCCGGTCGAGATCGTCACTGCCGGACATTGGTGCCTCCAGGCGTGTTGCGGTCGAAGGCGACGCGCGCTTTGCGCACCTTCGCATGGTTGCGGTCCGACCAGTGCACCAGCTGCTCGAGCGGGTCCATGAGCGACAGGCCGAGCCGGGTCAGGCGGTAGTCGACCGAGGGCGGCACGGTCGGATAGACGGTGCGCAGAATGAGCCCGTCGCGCTGCAGGTCGCGCAGGGTCTGGGTCAGCATGCGCTGCGAGATATCGCCGATCATGCGCTTGAGCGCTCCAAAGCGGCGCGGCCCGTCCTCCAGGTTCTTGAGGATCAGCACGCTCCATTTGTCGCCGATGCGGTCGAGCACGTCGCGCACCGGACATTTGGCCAGCATGGCGTCGCCCGCCGAGGGCGGCATGGGCGGAAAGCGGACGACGCCGTCGAGCGATCGCATGGGTGGTTACCTCCACATAACCAGGCGCGCCGAAAGTGCCGTCTTTTGCGCACCCGCGGAACACCCTATTTGAACCCTGGTCTCAAAAAGAGACTGACTTGATAGAGAAAGACAGCGGAGATTTCCATGTATTTCGTGACCGGTGCGTCCGGACGGCTGGGCCAGCTTGTGGCGGGCGAAGTGGCTAAACAGGGCGCTGCGGGCCAAACGACCCTCGGCTCGCGTGATCCCGGCAAGCTCGCCGGCCTTGGAAGCCGAGGTTTCAGGACGGCCGCCTTCGATTTCGACGATCCGCAATCCATGCGCGATGCGCTGCAGGACCACCAGCACCTGCTTCTGATCTCTGGCGACACTGCGGTGGACGAGCGCATCCGCCAGCACAAGGCTGCCATCGATGCCGCCAAGGCAGCAGGCCTTGAAAGCATCGTCTATACGAGCTTCACCAACGCCGCGTCGAAGAGCCGCTTCACTTTCGCCAGGATCCATGCCGAGACCGAGGCCTATATCAAGAGCTCGGGTCTGGCCTATACTGTGCTGCGCAACAATCAATATGCCGAAAACCTGGCGAACACGATCGCTCATGCGAAGGAGACCGGCACGCTCGGCGTCTATGGCGGCAAGGGCAAGGTCGCTTACATCCCGCGCCAGGACATTGCCTTCGCCGCGGCAACGGCCCTGCTCGCGCAGCCCGCCAATGCGATCTACGAGATCACCGGTCCTGAAGCCTACGGTGCCGCCGAGATCGCTTACATCCTTGCCCGGAGCTGGAACAAGGATGTGAAGGCCGTCGAGCTGCCACGCGCGGTCTTCGTTGGAATCCTCAAGAACGCCAAATTTCCGCCTTTTGTGGTGGAGGCCATTGCGAGTCTCGGGGAAGCCGCTGCCGCCGGTGAAATGGTCGCGGTGAACGGCGATTTCCGGACGCTCACCGGGCACGATGCGGAGAGCCTCGAAAGCTTCCTCGATCGTACTGCCTGATATCGTTCCCGATCAGTCCGCGCCAGCTCCCCCTGCCTCAGCGGCCTTCTTCCTGGCCTCCAGATGACTCTGGGCAATGGCCGGCGCGGCGCTGTCTCCACCCTGCTGCACATGCACGGTCGGGACCGGCAGCTCGATGCCGTTCTCTCTGAACGCCTTGTTGACCTGCAGATAAAACTTGCGTTTCATCGCGAAGGCGCCCCCCGGCTTGGTTGTCACCTTCATGCGCAGGACGATGCCGTAATCGCCGAATTCCTTCACGCCCTGCATCTTGATGGACTCTATGATCCAGGGAGCGAATTCCGGATCGGCGGCGAGGTCCAGTCCGATCTTCTTGATCAGCTTGCGCGCCTTGTCGATATCCGTGTTGTAGCCGACAGTGATGTTGAACTTGTCGGTCACCCAGTCGCGGCTCTGATTCTGCACGGCCCCGAGCTCGCCGAAGGGGACGGTAAACAGCGACCCGCGATGATGGCGCAATTTGATCGACCGCAGGCTGAAGCTCTCGACCGTGCCCATGTACTTCCCGCTGATAATGTATTCGCCCACCCGGAACGCGTCGTCGAGCAGGTAGAAGACGCCCGAGATGACATCCTTGACGATCGTCTGCGCCCCGAAGCCGACGGCCACGCCGACGACCCCGGCGCCGGCGATCAATGGCCCGATCTGGATGCCCATCGAGGACAGGATCATCAAGATTGCCATGATGACGATGATGGCGAAGATGATGTTCTGGATGATCGGCAGAAGGGTCCTGAGCCGCGCCTGCTGCGGATCGAGCATCTGGTCGCCGGCCGGCGCCTGGGAGACGCCGAGTCTGCGTTCGATCAGCGCCTTGACGATGCTCCAGCCGAAATCGGCGGCGAGCGCGATGACAAGCGCATTCAGAACCCCGCGCAGAATCGACGCGACGGCCGGATCGCTGGTCTCCATCGAGTGCATGTTGAAGCCCCAGGCGCGCGCCAGCAGGATGGCGGCCAGCACGATAAGAGCCATGCGGATACCGCGGTCGATGACCGCCAGGGTAACGGCGGGCACCGGCTTGGCGCCGCTCTCGGCAGTCGGCGAGCGCAAGACATAATGGACGGCGCGATGGGCCAGGACGATAGCCAAAGGCAGCGCCACGGCCGCGACCGCAAACCAGAACACGATGAAAGCGCCGCTGGTGCGAACCACCAGCAGGAGGATAAAATAAGCGGTCAGCAGCCAGGACACGGCGGTGCCGCCGATGCGGCCGCGATGTTCATCGGCCGAAGGCGCTGGTGCAGGCCTGAGCCACACGGCGGCAAGTCCGAGCGCCAGCAGCACGAGGTCAGCGGGCACGGCCAGCGCCAGCAGATCATCCACCCCGAAGCCGAAGGTCGGCAGGAGGCTGAATGTCGCGGCGACCAGCGCAAACACCGTCACCAGAATGACGATCCAACGGTACCAGTGAGCGGCGCGGTCATCATCGATATTCATGACCCGCACCTCGCGGGCATGCTCGACTTGCAGATTTGGCGGCAGCAGGACGAAACGCGCGAACATGCGCACCGCCCAGACCACGATGGCCGCGGTGAGATAGGCCAGCACGATCTCGCGCAGCAAAGGCGGCCATTCGAACATCAGGAATGTGCCGGCGCTGCCGAGCATGAAGGCGCTCACCAGGATCAGCACGAGAAGGAACCGACCACCGACCTTCTTCACCCGCCCCTGGGGCGTGTCGCGCGGCAAAGCGATGGTCCACAGCCGCAAGGGCAGCGTCAGCCGCAGGGCCAGATAGGCAAGGCCGACGCCGACGGCGATGAAGAAGGCTATGAGGAGAGCGATGCCGGCAACGCCACGGTCGGCGAATTCAACCATCAGTATGTCACGGCTGCGCTGAAATTTCGCCGGCAGCCCGGGCCATGCCATCGCAATGCGCTCGAGATGCTGCTTGATACGCTGGAGCGCCACCGAGACCATGGACGGCGCCATGGCCTGGGCATCGGCCGCAGGCCCGGCACCGGCGGCAGCGTCGCCGGCCGGCGGATTTGTGGCCTGCACCTGCCGGGCAAGCCAGTCCTTGACGGCAGGATCGGCCAGCAGCTTGATCAGCTGGTCGACTTTTTCGGGCGGAGGGGGCTGCTGTGTCTGAGCCCATGCCGGCACGGCGAAGGCGACAACTGCGCCTAGAAACAGGATGAACCCGATGCGGTGAAAGGGCATGCGCGCAATTCAATCCCGTTATCGGGGCTGCCGCAATACCATTCTTTTTACGATCAGCCACACCGCTCGTGGCCCTCGTCAGTCCAGCTTCTTCTCCATCCGCGGCAGCATGCGGCCGGGAATGGAGCCGGACGGCGACCAGCCGGTGATCCGGCACCCCATCTTCTCGTAAAAGCCGACCGCATTGGGATCGGAATCGAGGCCGATCGCACTTGCGCCGGCGAACCGGGTGCGTTCCTCGAGCTTGCGCCAGAGCGTACGCCCCACACCGCCCTGCTGCAGATCGGGCTCGACGAAGATCGGATTGACCTCGCAGACGCCGTCCGCCGGCGGCTCGAGCGCGAAGAAGCCGATGATCGCGCCGTCCTTCTCGGCCAGCCACACATCGCGCTGGCTCAGAGTGTGCGGATGAACAGCCAGTTCTTCGCGGCACTGCGCCATGAAGGCCGCATCATAGCCATGCGAAGCTTTCGAACGCATGGCGAGGCCAGTCAGGAATTCGACATCGGAGCGCGCCGCCGGCCTGATCACAAGCGGCGGCGCGTCCATTTCGAGTCAGTTCCGGGTCTTGTCGACGAGCTTGTTCTTGGCGATCCACGGCATCATGGCGCGCAATTTCTCGCCCACGTCCTCGATCGGATGGGCGTCATTGACGCGGCGGATGGCCTTGAAGCTCGGCTGGCCGGCCTTGCATTCGCGGATCCATTCGGACGTGAACTTGCCGGTCTGGATATCCTTCAGCACACGGCGCATCTCCTGCTTCGTCTCGTCGGTGATGATGCGGGGGCCCGTCGCATATTCGCCGAACTCGGCGGTGTTGGAGATCGAGTAGTTCATGTTGGCGATGCCGCCTTCATAGATGAGGTCGACGATCAGCTTGACCTCGTGCAGGCACTCGAAATAGGCCATTTCCGGGGCGTAGCCCGCCTCGACCAGCGTCTCGAAGCCGCCGCGGATCAATTCGACCAGGCCGCCGCAGAGCACCACCTGCTCGCCGAACAGGTCGGTTTCGCATTCTTCCTTGAAGGTCGTCTCGATGATGCCGGAACGGCCGCCACCGATCGCCGAGGCATAGGACAGCGCCAGGTCGTGGGCATTGCCCGAGGCATCCTGGTGGATGGCGATGAGGCAGGGCACGCCGCCGCCCTTCTGATATTCGCCGCGCACCGTGTGGCCGGGGCCCTTGGGAGCGATCATCAGGACGTCGATCGTCTTCTTGGGTTCGATCAGGTTGAAATGGATGTTGAGGCCATGGGCGAAGGCGATCGCCGCACCGTCGCGGATATTGCCGGCGATCTCGTCTCTCCAGATATCGGCCTGGAGCTCGTCCGGGGTCGCCATCATCATGAGGTCGGCCCATTTGGCGGCCTCGGCGACCGTCATGACCTTGAGGCCGTCGGCCTCGGCCTTCTTGGCGGTGGCCGATCCCGGGCGGAGCGCCACGGCGAGGTTCTTGGCGCCCGAATCCTTGAGATTGAGGGCATGCGCCCGGCCCTGGCTGCCATAGCCGACGATGACGACCTTCTTGCCCTTGATCAGATTAACGTCGGCATCCCGGTCATAGTAAACGCGCATGAGACTTCCCTCTCGCTGACAAATTGAGGACACGGGACCAAACCCGCAAAACCGGCGCGCACAATAGAGATCGGTGTCCCAAAGGCAAGCGCGTTCGGCGCATGGGTCAATCCCGCCCGGGAAAGGCTCGCCCGCCTAGAAAGGGCCTTAGCCGCCCCGGCCAAGCGATTCAAACGACTCGCAATTCCGGGCCGAGCCCGACCTCCCCCGAGACGATGCGGGCGAGCCCTCGCGCCATGGGCGGCACCCGGCTCGCCGGCGCCGCGAGCCAGTCCCTGAGGACAGGGAGGAGATGGCTGTCCGACTGGTAGAAGGGCGTGAATATCAAGCTCATGAGCTGATAGAGCCGGACATGCAGCCGCCGCGCTTTGGCATAGAGCGCAAGCGCCTCCGCGACCGTCGCCGATCGCTCCAGAGCGAGCGCCAGGGCCCGCACATCGAGGAGCGCCATATTGGCCCCCTGCCCCAATTGCGGGCTGGTCGAATGGGCGCTGTCGCCGACGAAGACGATGCGGTCGCCGAACGGCAGAGGCAGCGTGTGATGGCCATAGGAGGCGAGCACCATCTGATCGGGGTCGTTGATATGGGCGACGAGCGCATCGGCCGCCGGCCACAGGCGCGCGACCTCGTCGCGCCAGCGGGCGAGCCCTTCCGCCCGCCAGCGCGCATGGTCCTCTGTCTTCAAGCTCCAGAAGAAGGTCGATTGCGGGCCGTCGCCGCTGAAACGCTTCCCGACCGGCAGCACCCCGATCATGACGGATGCCTTGTCATAACGCTGCTCGAGCGCCCGCTCATCGAAGGCGCCGGCGACCCAGGGCAGTGTCGTCCACAATGCCCCATAGGCGAGGGTCCGGCGCGTGGCCGGCGCGGCCGCTTCACCGATGAGGGGTGACCGGCTGCCGAGCGCGTCGATGACGAGATCGAAGGGCCCGAAGCGCCGTCCCCCGCCGGCGATCAGCGCCGGGCGCCGTCCTGAGGCGCGATCGATCGCGCCGATCTTCACCTTGGTTTCGACGGCGATGTCCGCCGCCCCGACCGCATCGAAAAGAACCGAGAACAGCGCCGCGCGATGCACCGCGAGACCCCTTTTGCCGTTGCCCAGCGCCTGGTAGCGCACATCGAGGACGACGCGGCCGGACCGGACCTCGCGCCCGAACAAGCGATCGATGGGCGCTCCCAGTTGGCGCAGATTGTCGCCGAGGCCCAGCCAGTCGAGCGCGGCGAGGCCAGCGGGTTGCATCATGAGCCCCGAGCCCACCGGCCGCGGCGCATCGAACTGGTCGAAGAGGCATATCCTATGGCCGGTCCGGGCGAGTGCCAACGCCGCGGCGAGGCCCGCCGGTCCGCATCCTGCTATCGCTATGTCGAGCGGCTTCACCGCGCGCGTCTCCATGGCTCAGGCAGATGAACCTCGCCATTTCCGTCATGCTGGGGAGAAGCGCGTCCGCTGTTATGCCGAAGCCAATAGAGGCCGAGCGCAGGTCAGGCAATGCCGGTTTGATCAAGGCCGCCGCCTGCCGTTGACCACATGGTCGATATCGACGCGCATGACGCCGAGATCGCGCAGCAGGTGGTCGTTGAGCGCCGTGAGGTCATGGCCGGTCCGGCCCTGCGCCTTGAGCCTGTGGATGCGCCGCGTCAGCCTGAAAACCACACCCGCGGTCACCCCATCGACTGTCTTTGCCCTGTGCATGGTGCTTCCTTTCCGGAAGCCCCTCGCGCCCCCCATATACGCGTCGCCGGCCGATCCATTCCGCCCGGAAATACGCCTATAAGCAGCTGATATAATTAGTTATTTTACAGTCAAGCGGTATCGCCGGCGCGCAGGAGCAGCCGGAGGCTCAAGGCGCCCAGGAACAGGCCGGTGACCCGGTCGATCCAGGCCTTGGCGCCGAGATAAAAGCGTCGCACCGGGCCGGAGCCGAAGCACAGGGCCACCAGCGTGTACCAGACAACCTCATTGGCGGTGACGATCGCGATGAGCGCGACGACCATCCAGGCCGGCACGTCCTGCGGCAGCATGGCGACGAAGATCGAGCCGAAGAAGACGGCGACCTTGGGATTGGAGATCTGGGTGAGGAAACCGCGCACGAACGGATTGCGCTTCGCCGCCTCGCCATTGCCCTTGCTCATCTCGATGGGCGCCTTGGCATGGCGGAAGATCTGGATGGCGATCCACAGGAGGAAGAGCGCGCCCGCGATCTTCATGCCGACGAACAGCCAGTGATGCAGCCGGAACAACGCATTGAGACCGAGCAGCGCCGCAGTCGACCAGACGAAGGTGCCGGCGCCGAGCCCGAGCGCGATCTTGATGCCGTCGAGGCGCGATCGCGCCACGGCGGTCTGCGCCGTGATGAGGAAGCTCGGGCCCGGGCTGATGACCGCCAGCAGTTGCACGAAACCGATGGTCACGAGCGTGATCAGGCTGGCTGTCATGGATGTATTCCCCGGAATGCCGCCGCCGACATTATTTCATGCGGCTTCGCTTCTCAAATCGCCGCAGGCCGTGCGGAAGAGACGGACGGTTTCCGCCATGCCGAACATCAGCGCATCGGAGGTGATCGCATGGCCGATCGAGACTTCGAGCAGATTGGGCAGGGCCGCCACCAGGCGCGGCAGGTTCTCGCGCGTGAGGTCGTGCCCGGCATTGAGGCCGACGCCGGCCTTCTCCGCCGCCTTGCCGGTCTCGACCACCTTGCGGAATTCACGCTCCATCGAACCCTTCTCGAAGGCACCGCCATAGGGGCCGGTATAGATCTCGACGCGGTCGGCGCCGACTTCACTGGCGAGACGCGGCAGATCGGGTTCGGCATTGACGAACAGCGACACCCTGAGCCGGCTGGCTTTGAACTCACCGATGACATCGGTGAGGAAGCTCCTGTGCGCTTCGATGTCCCAGCCGTGATCGGACGTCGCCTGCCCGATATCGTCGGGCACCAGCGTCACCTGGTCGGGCTTCGCCTCTTTCACCAGCTTGATGAACTGGGCGTCGGGATAGCCTTCGATGTTGTATTCCCGCCCCGGAAAGTCCTTGCGGATCATGTCGCGCAAGGTTCCGACATCGCTCTTGCGGATATGCCGCTCGTCGGGCCTTGGATGCACGGTGAGCCCATAGGCGCCGGCCTGCAGGGCGATGCGCCCCAGCCCCTCGACGCTGGGCCAGGGCAGATTGCGCCGGTTGCGCAGGAAGGCGATGGCATTCACATTGACGGACAGTCTGGTAGTCAAGGCGCACCTCGGATCGTCTGAGATGGCTAGACTAGCAATCGAGTGGACAGTCAAAAACGTCCGCTTTAGAGCAATTTTGGCAGACCACTTGACGAAGCGATCACATCCTTGAGCCCGCCAAACAGGGGGTGCGTCTCGATCGCCTATTTAGCGGACCACCTATTGAGAGCTCACAGCCAGGTCAGTTCAGCTCGACCGCCGGGAGGCTCGGGCTACGGCCCTGCAGATGTTCGAGGAACATCAGGAAAATTTCACGCTCGGTCGTGATGTCGAGCCGCCGGTAGATCCGCTTCTTGTGGGCCTTGACGGTCTGCGGCGCGCAGCCGAGCCGCTCGGCGACCGCCTGGGTGGGATAGCCGTCGAGAATCGCGCAAATGATCTCATGTTCACGTTTGCTGACATGGCCGGCCAGGAACGACCGCTTCAGCGCCGGCAGGCTGCTCCTGAGGTTTGCATAGCTGAGGACGCACAGCCGGCCGCCGGGCGCGATCGGAAACCAGTCGTCGAGCGTGCTGGCGAACATCCGGCCACCATCGATCTCGAGGCTCATATCGCCGGGAGGGAGCGTGGCTTTGGCATGAGGTTCGAGAGACCGGTCGCGCTGGCAGGCCTGCCGCCATTCGCGGTTGGCGAACACGACCTCGCCGGTCCGGTCGAGGATGCAGACCGCATTGGGCGATGCGCCGCGCGCGGTGCGAGCCACCGCCGCCCGGAACAGCAGCTGGTTATTCGTCCGGTGCAGCCGGGCGATGGCGGAATAGAGCATGCGCACGGCGTCGGGCGCCTCGTCCGAAAACCGCTTCGATCGTTCCATGAAGAGTGCGACCGTGCGCCGCCCAGGCGAAGGCAGGAGCACGCCGATCTCGTCGACCAGGCCGATCGGATCGTAGAAATCGGTGAAGTAGTTGCCGAAATCATAGTCGTGGTTGCGCACTTCGTTCATCGTCACGACCCCGGGCCGGGCGGTGCTTTGCCAATAGCGCGAGAACGGACAATAGCGGCTGAATTCGCTCACATAGGATTTGCAATGTTTCTCGGGCGTATCGCACGGGTCGATGCACACGGCGCGGCCGTCCCGCTCGATCTGATAGACTTGGGCGAAGTCGCTGGGGAACACCGCGCGCACGACGTCCAGGATCCCGCGGTGGAACCTTGGCGTGCCCAAGGCTTGCGCAATCTGGCCAATCACCATCGTCGCGGCTTCCGCGTCTCCGATCCCGAACTTGCCCATCTCACCCTCCCGTTACCCCCAAAGGGGTATTCAAGCCCTCTTCGAGGATGCCCTAGAGGGGAAGGTGAGTCCATTCACTTGGGAGGGTGGCAGACTGGATGATGCCATGTAGTGCGGCCGCTGGACACGGCTCGGCAGAGAGCCGGCCTCTCGTCCCCAAACAGATGAAGTGAGCCATGGATAAAATCTCGCCCACCAACTATGAACAATCGGCCCACGAGGCCTGGGAGCAGGACCGCGCCCATCTTATTCATCCTTTCTCCAGTCTGGCCGTCAACCGGGAGGAAGGCTGCACGGTGATGGCCGGTTCGGACGGCGTCCACGTAATCGACGCCGACGGCAACCGCTTCTATGACGGCATCGGCGGCCTCTGGTGCGTCAATGTCGGTTATGGCCGCGAAGAGATCATCGAGGCGATCGCCCGGCAATTGCGCGAGCTGCCTTTCTACTCGGCGTTCAACAACCTGACCAACAAGCCGGCTTCGGCGCTCGCCGCGAAACTTGCAAGCCTCGCGCCCGGCAGGCTGAACCATGTGTTCTTCGGCACCGGCGGGTCGGTGGCGAACGATTCGGCCGTGCGCATGGTGCATCACTACTTCAACCGCATCGGCAAGCCCTATCGCAAGAAGATCCTTTCGCGCCAGCACGCCTATCACGGCAGCACCCACCTCACCATTGCGCTGACCGGTCCCGTCTACCAGGCGGGCTGGGACGGCGCCACCGACCTCGTGCATTATCTCTCGGCTCCGCACAGCTACCGCCGCCCCGAAGCGGTGAGTGAAGCGGGCTTCCTCGATTTCCTCATCGAGGAGATGGAGAATGCCATTCTCAAGCTCGGCCCCGACAATGTCGCCGCTTTCATCGCCGAACCCATCATGGGCGCCGGCGGGGTGATCGTGCCGCCCAAGGGCTATCACAAACGCACTTACGACCTCTGCCGCAAATACGGGATCTTCTATATTTCCGACGAGGTCGTCACCGCCTTCGGCCGGCTCGGCCACATGTTCGCGTCCTTCGACAAGTTCGGCGTGACGCCGGATATCATCTGCACGGCAAAGGGCATCTCGTCCGGCTATCAGCCGCTCTCTGCCACCATCGTGTCGGAAGAGATCTTCGACGTCATCAGCGCGCCCGGCAGCGCCTTCTTTCACGGCTTCACCTACAGTTGTCACCCGGCCGCCTGCGCCGCCGGCCTCAAGAACATCGAGATCATCGAGCGCGAGAAGATCTGCGAGCGCGTGCGCAAGACCGGCCCGGTCTTCGAGAAAACCCTGAAGCAGCTGGAGGCCCTCGACCTCGTTGGCGAGGTGCGCGGCAGCCACTTCATGATGTGCATCGAGAATGTCGCCGACAAGGCGACCAAGGCGCTGCTGCCGACGGAAGCCAATGTCGGCAAGCGCATCGCCCAGAACTGCCAGAAGCGCGGCCTGATCGTCCGCCCGCTCGGACACCTGAACATCCTGTCGCCGCCCCTCACCCTCGACGTGTCCCAGATCGAGGAGATCGGCGAGATCCTGCGCATGAGCATCACCGCCACAATGGACGATCTCAGGAAGGACGGGTTCCTCTGATGCTGCACCGGGCGCCGCTGGAATTCGAAGCAAGCATGCCATCGCAAACTTCGGAGCGCCGGACCGCCATCGATATTTCCGGAGTCGTCAAGCGCTATGGCGAAGGCCGGCACATCGTCACCGCCTTGAAGAACGCCACGCTTTCGATCCGCGACAACGAGTTCTTCACTTTTCTCGGTCCCTCGGGCTGCGGAAAGACCACGCTCCTGCGCATTCTCGCCGGCTTCGAGGCGATGAGCGCAGGCACGGTGTCGCTGTTCGGTTCGGATATTGCAGGGTTGCCCGCCAACCGGCGGCCGGTCAACACCGTCTTCCAGCATTATGCGCTGTTCCCGCACATGAGCGTTGCCGAGAATGTCGCCTACGGGCCGCGCCGCCTGCGCCGCCCCGAGGCGGAGATTGCCGCCACGGTCAAGCGCGTCCTCAGCCTCGTCAAGATGGAGGCGTTCGCCGAGCGCCGCCCGGCGCAATTGTCGGGCGGCCAGCAGCAGCGCGTCGCCCTGGCGCGTGCTTTGGCGCCGCATCCCAAGGTCCTGCTGCTTGATGAGCCGCTGTCCGCGCTGGACCTCAAGCTCCGGCAGGCGATGCGCGCCGAGCTCAAGCAGTTGCAGCGGGCGACCGGCATCACCTTCGTCTTCGTGACCCACGACCAGGAAGAGGCCTTGTCGATGAGCGACCGCATCGCGGTCATGTCGGACGGAGAGGTCCAGCAGGTCGGCACGCCGACCGAAATCTACGAATATCCTGCCAACCGCTTCGTCGCGTCTTTCATCGGCGACGCCAATTTCATCGCGGCCGAAATCGACACATTGGCGGATGAAATCGCCTTGTGCCGGTCGCCGCGCGGCCGGAGCTTTGCCGTCGCAGCGGTCGCAGGCGCCGGACCAGGAGACAAGGTGACGCTGTTTCTGCGTCCCGAAAAGGTGCGCGTCGAGGGTCCCAATGATTCGGGCATCGTGGGACGCATTCAGGCGGCGGACTATCTCGGCCAGGCGACCGCCTATGCGGTCGATATCGGTGAACAGTCGCCGATCATCGCCCTCGAGCGCAACCGCGACGATGGGCGCGCACTTCATAGGGTCGGCGATGGCGTCGCGCTCGCCATCCCGGCCGATGCCTGGCGGATGCTGGTCCAGTGATCGAGTTGCCGAACAATCCCGCCGTTCGGCGGTTGCTCGGCCTGTCACCTGCCCTCGTCGTCATTACCCTCTTCATGATCGTGCCGGTCGCCGTCATGGCGCTCTACTCGGTGCTGGAGGCCAATCCCTTCGGCGGCGTGGTCTGGCGCTTCTCATCCGACGCCTATGTGCAGTTCCTGTTCGAACGGGATCTCGCCGACAATGTCGTCTTCAATGCCGGTTATTTGATCATCGTCCTGCGATCGATCGTCCTGGCGCTGGTGGCGACCATCCTCTGCCTGATCGCCGGCTTTCCTATCGCCTATTTCATCGTCCGCCAGCCTGTTCAGCACCGCAACATCTGGATCTATCTGATCACCATACCCTTCTGGACCAATCAGTTGGTCCGCACTTTCGCGTGGATCATCATCCTGGGGCGCAACGGCACGGTGGAGATGCCGTTCCGCTGGCTGGGACTGCTCGGCGATGACGAAACGCTGGGCCTCATGTACACGGACTTCGCCATCGTGGTCGGCCTCATCTATGCCTTCATCCCCATCATGGTGCTGCCCATCTACGCGAGCCTCGAGAAGCTCGACTTCCGCCTCATCGAGGCCTCCGCCGATCTCTATTCCTCGACCTTCGAGACCTTCCGGCGCGTCGTCGTCCCGTTGGCGAAGCCTGGCATTGTCGCCGGGTCGATCCTCGTCTTCATCCCTTGTCTCGGCGCTTTCATCCAGCCCGATCTGCTCGGCGGCGGCAAGAAGCTGATGCTTGGCAGCCTGGTGCAATTCCAGTTCGCCACCGCGCGCAACTGGCCTTTTGGCGCCGCGGTGGCAATGATCCTGCTCGCCTTCGTCATGCTCTGCCTCATCTGGTATGCAAGAGCTGCGCGGCGCGCCGGAGCCCATGCGGGTGCTCTCGCCCATGCCTGAAACCGCGCGAGCCCGGGCCTTCCGCCCCGTCGGCGCCGTCAAGGGCCTCGGACCCGCGGCCATGGCCTTCATGCTGTTCCTCTATCTGCCGATCGCCGTCCTGGTCCTGTACTCGTTCAATTCCGGCTCGCTGGTGATGGTCTGGCAGGGCTTCAGCCTCGGCTGGTATGCAAAGGCATTTGCCAACGCCGATATCCAGCGTGCCGCGCTCAATTCGTTCATCGTGGCGACAGCGGCGACCGCGATCGCGACCGTGCTCGCCACCCTGGCAGCCCTGGTGCTGGTGCGCGGCGGCGCGTTCCGCGGCCGGGGTGCGAGCGTCGCCGTGATCTCGCTGCCGCTGATGGTGCCCGAGATCGTAACCGCCGTCGCCATGCTGATCGTCTTTGCCAGCACCGGCCTGTCGCTCGGACTGGGCAATGTGGTGATAGCCCATGTCACCTTCTGCATACCCTTCGCCTTCATGCCGATCCGCGCCCGGCTCGCGGGCATGGATACCACACTGGAGCAGGCTTCCGCCGATCTCTACGGCTCCGACTGGGCGACGTTTCGCCATGTCACCTTGCCCATCCTGATGCCAGGCGTCCTCGCCGGCGCCATGTTGAGCTTCGTCATCTCGCTCGATGATTTCATCATCACCATGATGGTCGCCGGCGCGGGCTCCACCACCCTCCCGGTCTATATATACAGCATGATCCGCCAGGGCGTGACTCCCGAGGTCAACGCGGTGTCGTCGCTTCTGCTTGTCGCCTCGATCGCGCTGGTCACTTTCTACTGGATCATCACCCGCAAGCGCGGCGATGCGCCATGAACACCAGGCAAGATCAGAAACTGAAGGAGGAAACCAGAATGAAATCGCTCGTCACGACCGCCGCCGCGCTAGCGCTGTCGGCAACCGCCGCCATGGCGGAGGGAAATCTCTATCTCTACAATTGGACCGACTATACCTCGCCCGAAGCAATCAAGAAGTTCGAAGCCGAGACGGGCATCAAGGTCACCATCGACACTTACGATTCGAACGAAACCCTGCTCGCCAAGCTGAAGGCCGGCGCCACCGGCTATGACGTCATCATCCCCTCGCACAATTTCATTCCGATCTTCATCGAGGAAAAGCTGGTCCAGAAATACGACGCGACGGCCATGCCCAATTTCGCCCATGTCGAGGAGCGCTGGAGACATCCGGACTGGGACAAGAACCAGGAATATACCGCCCCCTTCCACTGGGGCACCACCTCGATCGCCTATCGCGAGGACCTCTATGGCAAAAAGCTCGAATCGCTCGGCGAATTCTTCAAGCCCGACCCAAAGGTGGCCGGGCGCGTGAGTCTGTTCAAGACGCCGGAGGAGGTGGTCAATCTGGCGCATCTCTATCTCGGCCAGAAGTTCTGCAATCCGGATCCCGCCCAGATGCAGAAGGTGCAAGACCTGCTTCTCGAGCAGAAGCCCGCCGTCAACACCTACAGCTCGGAAGGCATGAACGACCGCCTGATCAATGGCGACAGCGTGCTCAGCACGCATTGGAACGGCTATGCCCTGAAGGGCCGGCAGGAAGGCGTAAAATCCGGAAAGGTCCTCACCTATGCCTATCCCAAGGAGGGCGTCATCGGCTGGATGGACGGCATGATGATCCCGACGACGGCACGAAACGTGGAGAACGCCAAGAAGTTCATCAACTTCATGATGGCGCCGGAGAACATGGCGCTGCAGGCGAACTTCACCGGCTATGCGGCAGGCATCAAGGGGATGGAGGCCGGTCTGACGGAGGAGTTGCGCACGGCGCCGGAGATCGCGCCGCCGGCGGACGCCAAGATCATCTTCTCCTGGGCCTGTGACGCGGCCTCCCAGAAGTTGATCGACAAGGTGTGGACCAACGTCCTCAAATGAGGTGACATGGAACGGCCGCAAGTGTGTGCGCTCTTGCGGCTTTTCCGGTCAGATCTTCATGCCTTCCGGCCCGCGCGAGATGGCGGCGATGCCGGTGCGCGAGACCTCGACCAGGCCGAGAGGCTGCATCAGCGAGATGAACTGGTCGACCTTGCTGGTCTTGCCGGTCAGCTCGAAGACGAAGCTCTCGGTCGTCGCATCGATGACCCTCGCGCGGAAGGCATCCGAGAGCCTGAGCGCCTCCATGCGCTTCTCGCCCTTGCCCGCCACCTTGATGAGCGCCAGCTCGCGCTCGATGGCGTTGCCCTGGACGGTGAGGTCGGCCACCGAATGCACTGGCACCATGCGGTCGAGCTGCGTCCGGATCTGCTCGATCACGTTGCGCGTGCCCGACGTCACGATGGTGATGCGCGAGACATGCGCCTCATGCTCGGTTTCCGAGACCGTGAGCGAGTCGATGTTGTAGCCGCGCCCCGAGAACAGGCCGATGACGCGGGCGAGCACGCCCGGCTCGTTGTCGACCACGACGCACAGCGTGTGCGTCTCGATCGCCTGCTTGCGGTCGTCGAGGAAATAGGCGGAAGCCGGTTGCGATTGCATGTTCATATGCCGTGCTCCTTAAACCAACACTTTGCCTTCGGCGCCGATCGCCTTTTCGATCTCGTCGTCCTGCACGTCCTCGCCGAGCAGCATCTCGTTATGCGCCTTGCCGGAGGGGATCATCGGGAAGCAATTGGCGAGGCTCGCGACCCGGCAATCGAAGATCACCGGCCGGTCGACATTGATCATCGCCTTGATCGCGTCGTCGAGCTCGGCCGGCTTCTCCGCCCGCATGCCGACGGCGCCATAGGCCTCGGCCAGCTTGACGAAATCGGGCAGCGCTTCCGAATAGCTCTCCGACAGGCGGTTGCCGTGCAGCAGCTGCTGCCACTGCCGGACCATCCCCATATACTGGTTGTTGAGGATGAATATCTTGACCGGCAGGCGGTATTGCACCGCGGTCGAGATCTCCTGCATGGTCATCAGCACCGAGGCGTCGCCGGCGATGTCGATGACCAGGCTCTTGGGATGCGCCATCTGCACGCCGATCGTGGCGGGAAGGCCGTAGCCCATGGTGCCGAGGCCGCCCGAGGTCATCCACCGGTTCGGCTCCTCGAACTTGAAGAACTGCGCCGCCCACATCTGGTGCTGGCCGACTTCGGTGGTGATGTAGACGTCCTTGCCGCGGGTCAGCGCATAGAGCCGCTCGATCGCATATTGCGGCATGATGACGTCCTTGCGGTGCTTGTATTTGAGGCTGTCCCGCGACCGCCACTGGTCGATCTGCTTCCACCAGGCCGCGTGTGCCGGCTTGTCGACCTGGCTCTGCCGCGCCTTCCACACCCGGATGAAGTCCTCGAGCACATGGGCGCAGTCACCGACGACGGGCAGGTCGACGCGCACATTCTTGTTGATCGAGGACGGATCGATGTCGACATGGATCTTGCGCGAATGGGGCGAGAAGGCATCGACCCGGCCGGTGATGCGGTCGTCGAAGCGCGCGCCGATATTGATCATCACGTCGCAGCCATGCATCGCCATGTTGGCTTCGTAGGTGCCGTGCATGCCGAGCATGCCGATCCAATGCTTGTCGGAGGCCGGAAAGGCACCGAGGCCCATCAGCGTCGAGGTCACCGGGAAGCCGGTTATCTTGACGAACTCGCGCAACAGCTTCGATGCCGCCGGACCCGAATTGATGACGCCGCCGCCGGTATAGAAGATCGGCCGCTTGGCGCCGGCGATCAGGTCGATCGCCGCCCTGACCGCGTTCTGGTCGGGCTTCACGCGCGGGCGGTAGGTCTTGTGCTGGATGTTGCTCGGGCCGATATAGGCGCCCTTGGCGAACTGCACGTCCTTGGGGACGTCGACCACGACGGGGCCCGGCCGGCCGTTGGTCGCGACATAGAAGGCCTCGTGCAGGACGCGCGCCAGGTCGTTGACGTTCTTCACCAGGTAATTGTGCTTGGTGCAGGGCCTGGTGATGCCGACCGTGTCGCATTCCTGGAAGGCGTCATTGCCGATGAGATGGGTCGGCACCTGGCCGGTGATGCAGACGATAGGGATCGAATCCATGAGCGCGTCGGTGAGGCCGGTGACCGCATTGGTGGCGCCCGGCCCTGAGGTGACGAGGACGACGCCGGGCTTGCCGGTCGAGCGGGCATAGCCTTCCGCCGCATGGGTGGCGCCCTGCTCATGGCGCACCAATATGTGCTTCACCTTGTCCTGCTGGAAGATCTCGTCATAGATCGGCAGGACCGCGCCGCCCGGATAGCCGAATATGTGTTCGACCCCCTGGTCCGCCAGCGCCTTGAGAATGATCTCGGCGCCTGTCATCTGCTCGTCGCTTCGGCCAGCCATCGTCCTTGTCCTTCTTCCTCTTGTCGTCACGCTTCCGTTCCATCGCGGGCAATAAAAAAGGCCCCCGAGGGAGCCCTTTGCGCGTCAGCCAGTATCGCGGCAGCTTAGGCTGCCCCGGCGACGCGCATTCCTACGATAAGAACGAGAGATTGGTTCATGGCGAGCCTTGTAGTGGGGCTGGGACAAAAGGTCAAGCGCGTCTCTCGTCCCAGCCCTGCATCTGGTTCCGCCACCAGGTCAGCTGCCGCTTGATATAGTGCCGGGTCGCGGTCTGGCCGGCCTTGACGGCGTCGTCCAGCCCTCGCCAGCCCGAGAGCCAGGCGGCGATTTCCCGGACCCCGATCGCCTTCATGACCGGCTTCGACGTGTCGAGCCCCAGCGCCAGCAGCGCCTTGACCTCCTCCACCCCGCCGTCCTTGACCATCCGGGCGAAGCGCTCATCCGCCCGGCCATAGAGGACCCGGCGGTCCGGATTGAGGAAGATCCGCTCGACCTCGGCACCCGCCAGCATGGCCTGGCTCTGCGCCGCCCTTTGCCAGTAGTCGAGCGGCCGGCCGGTGCCCTCGAACACCTCGAGCGCCCTTATGATGCGCTGCCGGTCATTGGGATTGAGCCGCGCCGCGGCCCCCTGGTCGCGCTTGGCGAGCTCGGCATGGAGGTCGCCCTTGGCCGCCCGCCACTTCTCGGTGATGTCGGGCGGGATCAGCGGGATGTCGGCCAGCCCCTGCTCCAGCGCCTTGAAGTAGAGCCCGGTCCCGCCGGTGATGATCGGCACCCGGCCCGAGCGCCACACCGCCTCGATCTCGGCCGCGGCGTCGGCGAGCCAGCGCGCCACCGAATAGCTGTTTGCGCCCGCAGCATGACCATAGAGGCGATGCGGCACCTGCTCCTCGTCCTCTTCGCTCGGGCGCGCGGTCAGGATGCGCAGCTCGCGATAGACCTGCATCGCATCGGCATTGACGACGACCCCGCCCCGCTCATGCGCCAGGGCGATGGCCAGCGCCGACTTGCCGCTGGCGGTCGGTCCTGCGATAAGCACCGCTCGCTTTTCCAAAGGCATGGGTGGATGGACTCCGTTGTCATTCTCATAGCAGCCCCGGGCTCGGGCGCAATCAGTCCGGCGCTCGCCAGGTCGGCCGGCGACATCGTCGTCGCCGAGCCGCGCTGGCTCGCTGCGGGTGAGGCGGTGGAATTTCCCTCGGGTTCGCTTTCAACCGCAGCGCGCGCCGAGATCGGCCGGCTCGTCGCGGATCAACCAGTCGACGTCGCGGTCCTGCCGGCGCAGGACCGCCGCAAGCGACTGCTGATCGCCGACATGGATTCGACCATGATCGGCCAGGAATGCATCGACGAGCTCGGCAATCTCGCCGGCGTCGGCGAGCGCATCAAGACGATCACCGCCAGCGCCATGCGGGGCGAGCTCGATTTCGAGGGCGCGCTCAAGGCGCGTCTCGCCTTGATGAAGGGCCTGCCCGAAGGCGCCATCGCCACGATTCTCCGGGAACGGATCACCTTCACGCCGGGCGGCCGCACGCTGATCGCGACCATGAAGGCCCATGGCGCCTATGCCGCCCTCGTCTCGGGCGGCTTTGTCCAGTTCACCGGCCATGTCGCCAAAGAGCTCGGCTTCGACGAGCATCGCGCCAATGAGCTTCTCATCGAGAAAGGCGAGCTCCTGGGCACGGTCCGCGAGCCGATCCTCGGCAAGGACGCCAAGGTGTCCGCCCTGCATGAGCTGGCGCAGAGGCTGGGCTTGCGCTTCGCCGACACGCTCGCCGTCGGCGACGGCGCCAACGACATCCCGATGCTCCTGGCGGCGGGGCTGGGTGTCGCGCTCCACGCCAAGCCGAAGGTCCGGGAGGCGGTCTCCGTCAGCATCAACCATGGCGACCTGACGGCGCTGCTCTATCTGCAGGGCTACCGGCGCGAGGCGTTTGTGGAGAGAGGCTAATATCCCGCAAGCCGCGGCAGGGCCAGCACCACGTCCGGAAAGAGCATGCAGAGGACGAGGACCAGATACTGCGCGATTATGAACGGCCAGATTTCCTGCAGGATCTCGCCCATCTTGATCCTCCATATGCCGCTGGACACGAAGAGGAGTATTCCGACGGGCGGAGTGATGGCGCCGAGCGTGATGTTCAAGACGAACAGAAAGCCGAAATAGACCGGATCGAGCCCATAGGTCACGGCGATGGGCGCGATGATGGGGACGAGCATCACATAAGCGGCGTTCGCTTCCATGAACATGCCGATCACCACCAGCAGAAGCATGACCAGGCATGTGAACACAAGCGGACTGTCCGTCATCGCTCTGAGCCAGTCGGCGATTGTCGGGCCGACCATCTCGGCCGTCAGCAGGAAGGTCACCTGCGTGGCGAAGGCAATGAGCGCGCCCACGATGGCGGTGATGATGCCGGCGTTCAGAAGGGCTGTCGGCAAATCCGCGACTTTCAGCTTTCGGGTGACGAAGAACCCGACGAAGAGCGCATAGAAGACGGCTATGGCCGCGCCTTCCGTGGCCGTGAAGACGCCGCCGATGATGCCGCCGATGACGAGGATCGGCATCATGAACGCAATGCCGGACCGGCGCAATGCGACCGCGATCCGCCGGATGCTGAAGGGTTCGCCGGTGATCGGATAATTGCGGCGTCTTGCGATGATCGAGGTGAGCACCATCATCGCGAGAGCCATGAGAATACCCGGCAGGATGCCCGCGATGAACATCGCGCCCACCGAAACGTCGCCGGCGAGGATGGCATAGACGATCATCCCGGCGCTCGGTGGAATGATGGGCCCGAGATTCGAGGCGGCCGCCACCAGCGCGGCGCCGAACGGCTTGCTGTATGTCTTGGAAAGCGCCGGACCGAGCGTTCCCCCGAGAGCGGTTGCGTCCGCCACCGCGGTTCCGGAGACCGAGGACATGCCCATTGCGGCGACGATCGTGGTGTGCCCAAGGCCGCCGCGAACCCGGCCGACGACGGTGTTGGCCAGTTCCACGATGGAGTCCATGATGCCGCCCCGGATCATCAGCTGGCCGGCGAGCATGAACAGGGGAATGGCCATCAGCGGGAAGGAGTCGATCGAATGGACCATCTTTCCCGACAGCTGAATCAAGGGGAAGTTGCCGACCAGGATTCCGGCCAGTCCCGAAAGCCCGAGCGCATAGGCCAAGGGCATTCCGAGCACGGCGAAGACCACAAAGACCAGGAGGATCGTGACGATCATGTTTCGCTCAAATGACCCGTTGGGGCTTCGCCGGTGACGAGGATGGGAAGAAGGTGCAGCGCGCTGTGGACCTGGCTGATCGCAAGGGCCACATAGAACAGGCTGACGCTCAGCGGGACGCCCGGCATCATCTGGTCGGCGGTCTGGAGTCCGAGCCTGGCCGCGAACCACGCGGCCACCAGGCTGAGGAGCAGCATGAAGAAGGCGTTGAACCGGCGCAGGAAACGTTGGGCGCCGCCCGGCACGCGGTCGTTGAGGAAGTCCACGCCGACATGGGCGTTATACTTGATGCCGAGCGGTATCGACAGCAGCACCAGCCAGATGAAGCACAGCCTGGGTATGTCCCACCCCCATGACAGAGACTGATTGAAGAAGTAGCGGAATATCACCTGGACGAAGATGACCGTCGTCATGACCGCCATGGACGAGATCACGATCCAGGACGACACGGTGTCCATGCACTGAAGGAATTGACGATAGCGCGCAGCGAATTTGTCCTGCACGACAGCCTCCCATTCACGGTTTCCGGACAAAGACAGGGCGGGAGCCATGGCTCCCGCCCTCACCTCACTTGCACGACTCTGCGGCCTTGTCCGCCAGGTCCATCACTTCGTTGCCGACTGTCGCGCGCAGTCCTTCATAGAAGGGCCGTGCCGCCTCCCTGAAGCGCGCGAGCTCCGATGCGGGCAACTCGTCATACTGCATGCCGGCATCGATGAGAGCCTGGCGCGCCTTGGAATTGTCCCGATCGGACAGGGCGCGCTGCACCGCGATGGCGTTGAACATCGCATCGGCCACGGCTTTCTTCTGCTTCTCGTCTAGGCGCTCGTAAGCATCCTTGTTGATGAAATAGCCGACCAGGTCATAGAAGTGAGCGGTGTTCGACAGGTATTTCTGGACTTCCTGGAACTTCCGTATGTGGATGTTGTCATACGGGTTCTCCTGGCCATCGACGACCCGCTGTTGCAGCGCCTGGTAGAGCTCCTTGATATCGAGCGGCGTGGGATTGGCGCCGAGCGCGCTGAACAGCAGGGTCCAGGCATCCGCCGGTGGAATGCGGATCTTGAGACCGCGGATATCCTCGAGGGTCTTGATCGGGCGGACGCTGTTGGTCACGTGGCGGGCGCCGATCATGCCGAAGCCCGCGACGACGACGCCCTTCTCGCTCGCCTTGGCGCGCAAGATGTCGCCGAACGGGCTTTCGATCTGGCAGATGGCCTCGCTTGTCGACACGGCCGCGAACGGGCGAACGGCGGCGGAGAACTCCGGAACCAGCTTGTCATAGAAGCTCAAGCCGGCCCAAGCCATCTCGATCTGGCCGGTCCGCACCTGGTCGACCTGCTCGAACGCGCCGCCCAGCATATTGTCCGGAAACACATCGATGGTGATGGTGTTGTCCGACAGGCGCGCGACCTCGGATTTGAAGACCTCCATCGCCACCGCGCTCGAATGCGAGGCGGGAAAAGATCCGCTCGCCCGCCAGCGGACGGCTTCCGCCGATGCCGGTGTGGCCGCGCTTAGCATGCCGAACAGGCAGGCCAGGCCAAGAGCGCCAGAAAATATCCTTATCATTTTCATTCTCCTCCCTCGTCTTGCGACGTGATTTTCACAACGCGTCGGTGACAGCGATTGTTGCTATTTCTCTCTCCGATAACGGACAGGGCAAACCTGCTCCTCCCCCGCCTTCGCGCTGACTCTTTGCTGTTGAACTGCACTTCGGGGGCTACCTTGCCGGTGCGACGTTATGCACATGATCAGTTATTGTCAACTTTTCATAATAAAAAAACAACAAAAACACAGCGACAAGCTCAAAAACGACGATTGAGATTCTTGTTTCGGGGGACTGTGCTGGGGGAGTTCGGCCATTGAATTCCGAGGCATAGAAGGTCGCAGGCCTCCGCTCGGCAGCTCAATCTCACCAGCAAAGGCGGAACTTTGTCGCGCGAGAACCCTCGCAAGAGTGCTGGCCCTTGATTTTTCGACGCCTCGATGTCACCATGTCTAATAATCATAATAAATATTACAACAATATCAGGATAGGAGGAGACTATGAATTATACCCGCCGCAAGCTTTTGATCGGAAGCATGGCGCTTGGCGTCGCTTCGCCATTTTCGCTGACCACCCGGGCGGTCGCGCAGAAACAGTCCATCAAGATCGGATCGGTCCTGGCGGGAACGACGATGGCCGCCGAGTTGCTCCCCAAATACCTGAAGGATGCCGGCATCGACGCTGAAGTGCTGCAGTTCCCTAACCTGACACAGCGCATGCAGGCGCTTGCGGCCGGCAGCATTCAGGTGGGCTACGGCGGCATCAACGCGGCGATTTCGATCGCCGGGCGCGGCGTGCCCATTTCGGTTCTTGCCAATGCCTGCGCCGGCGGCTGGCGGCTCGTGGGTGATCCTTCGATAAAGGATATCCAGGGGCTCAAGGGCAAGAAGGTCGGCGTGCAGCCCGGCAACATCTGCCACATCGTGCTGTCGTGGAAGCTCGCCCAGGAGGGCCTGACGGATCAGGTCGAGTTGATCTTCATGAACAACAACGACATGCCGATCCCGATGCAGCAGCGCCAGATCGACGCGATGTTCGCGGTCGAGCCCTATCCAAGCCTGGCGAAGGCGAATGGATGGGCTGCCGATATCTGGGACGGTTACGATACGCCGATCGGCAAGGTGAATCTGGGCTTCATGGGCGCGACCGACTTTGTGCAGTCCAATCCGGAGCTGCTGACCGAAGTCCTCAGGGCACATGCGGCGGCGACCAAGGAGCTCCAGTCCAACCCGACGATAGCCGCCGAGGTAACGGCCAAGGTGTTGAACATGCCGCGCGACGTGATCGACCTGTCCTTGACCAACACGTTCTTCACGACCGAATCCGGTGATGACTTCTCCAGCAACATCAAATCCCTGGGCGACATCATGCTGCAGTCGAAGACGGCGGAGAAACTGCCGGACTGGCAAACGTTCATCGACACCAGCTTGATGACAAGGATCTGACGCCCATGCTGAGGTCCCGTTTCATGGGCGTCCTGCCGCTCCTGGGCCTGCTTGTCGCCTGGGAGATCGCGGCCAGAAGCGGCACGTATTCGGCCGCTCTGCTTCCGGCGCCTGCCGAAGTCGGTCGGGTTTTCGTCAATGACGCGGCCGAGCTCCTGAGGCATACGCAGGCCAGCCTGGCTCGTGTGTGTCTCGGCGTGGCGCTCGCCTTCGTCACGGCGGTGCCTCTCGGCCTGTTGATCGGCCGCTTCAAGACGCTCGACCTCGTCATGGACTGGAGCATACAGATTTTCCGCTCCTTTCCCGTCATCGCCCTCATCCCCCTGGCCATCCTCTTCTTCGGCATAGGTGACCGGCCGGCGATCATCTTGATCTGGCTCGCCGCCTTCTGGCCGCTGATCATCAGCACCATTTTCGGCGTGAAGAATGTCGAGAGGACGCTGGTCAAGGTCGCAACGGTCGCCAATGCATCCGAATTTCTGATGCTGCGCGATATTCTGTTGCCGAGCGCCCTTCCCTCCATCCTGACCGGGCTGCGCCTGGCGCTCGGTGCGGCGTGGCTCACGGTGGTCACCGCCGAGATGATCGCCGTCAAATCCGGCATTGGCTATCTCATCATGTATGCCCAGGTGATTTTCCGTCCGGATCTCATCGTCGCCGGCATTCTCATCATCGGCTTCATCGGCCTGATTTTCGATCAACTCGTGCGCGTGGTCCGCGGCGCACTTTGCCGTTGGCAAGAAGGTTTGGTGCTGGAATCATGAGCTTCATCGATGTCAGGAACGTATCCAAGACCTTTGAGCGCCGCGGCAGCCAGGTCCATGCGCTCGACCGGGTGAGCATGACGGCCGATTTCGGGGAATTCATCTGCCTGCTCGGCGTCTCGGGGTGCGGCAAGTCCACCCTGCTCCAGATTGCCAGCGGATTGGAACTGCCGAGCGACGGCGAGATATTGGTCGAAAGCAAGCCGGTCAACGGCAAATGCCACCCCGAAGCCAGCGTCGTGTTTCAGGAGCACGGCCTGTTCCCGTGGATGAACGTCCAGCAGAACGTCGAATTCAATCTCAAGGCCCGTGGCGTTTCCGCGTCCGATCGGCGGTCCACCGGCAACGAGTTCATCGAGCTCGTCGGGCTGAAGGGGTTTGAGCGTCGTTTCCCGCATGAATTGTCCGGTGGAATGCGACAGCGTGTCGGCATTGCCCGGGCGCTCACCACGCGGCCGAAGCTCCTGCTCATGGACGAGCCGTTCGGCGCGCTGGATCCGCAAACCCGCAATATCATGCAGATGGAGCTGCTGCAGATCTGGCGGGCCTGCAAGTCGACGATCGTCTTCGTGACTCATGGCGTCGACGAGGCGATCCTGCTGGCGGACCGGATTGTCATCATGTCTCCCCGCCCGGGACGAATTCGGCATATCGTGCCGGTTGACCTTCCCCGGCCGCGCGACAGCACCAGCGCCGCTTTCAGTGCCCTGACGCGAACCGTCATCGATTACATCCGCGACGACATCCGCCTGATCGCACGCGCGTAGATGAAAATCGGACTTCGGCAAGGCATGGCTCGGCAGGCGATCGGCCCGCGCTCATTCGCCGCGCCGAGACATGCGGCATTCGCGTTGAAAATACCCGACAAGTAATACGTCAAAAACAAGAGGCAACCATGAGTTTTTCGTCCCTTACCGATCTCAAGAAGGTCGGCCACATCACTCCATCGTCCAACACGGCGCTGGAAGTCTTCACCTCGATGATGAACAGGGAGCTATCGGACCGGTGTTCGCATCATTTCGCCCGGCTCGGCGTGACAGCAGTCAGGCTTGACGAGAAAACGCGGTCGCAATTCTCGGTGGACGCGATGCTCGCAGCCGCCCGCTCCTTGGCGGATGCGCCGCTCCATTCGATCATCTGGAACGGCACGGCCGGATCCTGGCTGGGGCTTGAGCATGACCATGCCCTCTGTGCCGCGATCACCAAGGAGACCGGGCTGCCGGCGTCGACCGCTACCCTGGCGATTCACGAGATCCTCAATTCCATGGGGGCAACGCGCATAGCGCTGGCTGTGCCCTATGTATCGGACCTGACCAACAAGATCATGGAAGTTTATCGGCCGCACGGCATTCAGGTCGTTTCCGAAGCGCATCTGGGAGAAGCCGTGAATCTCGCGATCGGCGCCTTCAGCCCCGATGCCATCAGAAATGTCCTGCGCGCCTCGGATTCTCCGGAAGCCCAGTGCATCGCCGTCGTGTGCACGAACTTCGCGGCAACGCCGTTGGTCGAGGAGATGGAAAAGGAGCTCGGCAAGCCGATCATCGATTCCACGGCGGCGGCCTTCTGGAAGGGATGCCGGCTCGCCGGAATAGATCCGGTTGTCTCGGGCTGGGGAGCACTGATGCGCGGCGAGCTTACGCGGCGATTGTAATCGCTTGCTGAGGCCCGCCGCTCCCCGCGGCTATTCCTTCTTGAGCCGGATCGCGATGAAGCGCATCTCGCTCTGCTTGCCGCCCTTGGCGACGAACAGCAGCACCGATTTCTTCTGCGCAACTTCCGCGTCCTTGACCCGCGCCGTGACATCACCCGGATTCTTGACTGTCTTCTGGCCGGCCTCGGTGATGACGTCGCCGGGCTCGATCCGCTTCTCGGCCGCAGGCCCATTGGGATCGACCTCGGTGACGATGGCGCCTTCGAGGCCCTCATCGATCTTGAAGCGCTGGCGCTCGACGTCGGTGATGATCGACAGCTTCATGCCGAGCGTGTCGGCGGTGTCGGCCGAGGGCGCCGACTCGGGATTGGCGGAGGCGACGATCTTCTCGCCGTCCTCGAGGCGGCCGACCTCGGCCTGGATCTCGACCGGCTTGCCCTCCCGCATGACCTTGACGGTCACTTTCTTGCCGATCGGCGTGTCGGCGACGACGCGCGGCAGGTCCTTCATTTCGCGAATGGGCTTGCCGTCGAACTCGACGATCACGTCGCGGGGCTTGAGCCCCGCCTTCTCGGCGGGCCCCGTGGGCGTCACCTCGGCGACGAGAGCGCCTTCAGCCTTGGCGCCGAGATCGAGGCCTTCGGCCAGATCGTCGGTCAGGGACTGGATGCGCACGCCGAGCCAGCCGCGCCGCGTCTCGCCATATTTGACGAGTTGGTCGACGACGCCCCTGACCGTCGCTGCCGGGACCGAGAAGCCGATGCCGACCGAGCCGCCGGACGGCGAATAGATGGCGGTGTTCACGCCCACCACCTCGCCCGCGAGGTTGAACAGCGGTCCGCCGGAATTGCCCTTGTTGATGGCGGCGTCGGTCTGGATGAAGTCGTCATAGGGGCCGGCATTGATGTCGCGATTGCGCGCCGAGACGATGCCCAGCGACACCGAGCCGCCGAGGCCGAAGGGATTGCCGATGGCGAGCACCCAGTCGCCCACCCTGAGCTTGTCACTGTCGCCGAAATTGACGACGGTGAGCGGCTTCTCCGGCTTCACCCGGAGCACCGCGACATCGGTCTTGGGATCGCGGCCGACGAGTTCCGCCTTGAGGCTGGTGCCGTCGGTGAAGACGACGGTGATGTCTTCCGACTGCTCGATCACGTGGTTGTTGGTGACGATGATGCCCGAGGCGTCGACCACGAAGCCGGAGCCCTGTGAATTGACGGTGCGCGGCTCGGGCCGCCCGCCCGGACGCTGACGCTTGAAGAAGTCCTCGAACATGTCGCGGAACGGCACGTCGGGCGGCAGGTCCGGGATCTGCAATTGCACCCCGCCCGAAACCTTCTGGGTCGTGGCGATCGACACGACCGCCGGCGAAAGCTTCGCGGCCAGATCTGCGACGGTCGGAAGCTGTTGAAGTTGCTGGGCTTGCGCCGGGACTGCCGGCGCCAGGCCGTCATAGGCCATGAATGCCAGCGGCGCTGCCACGGCCGCGGCCAGAACCCGTTTCACCGTTCCATTCATAATCCGCCTCTCCGTCATCATTCCTTCGACCCTGGTTTCGGCCAGTAAGCGTCCAACGCCCATCCCCGGCAAGCTGTTCGAGATCACGATTTCATGATCCTCCGAGGACCGCCCGGGCCAGCCACACCAGGGCCACGCCGACCGCCGTCGCAATGAGCCCACCCATGCGCAGGCTGTCTTCCGGCGTGGACTGCATCAGGGCCATCATCGCCTTCAGATGGCCCGGAACAAAGGCATAAAGAAGGCCCTCGATCACGAAGACGAGACCGAGGGCCGTCACGAAGTCGCTCATTGCTGGGGCGCAGGCTGCGCCTTGTCCATCCCCAGATATTTGAAGAAGTCCGAATCGGGCTTCAGCACCAGCGTCGTGCCCGAGCTCGACAGGCTCTTCGCATAGGCCTGCATCGACCGGTAGAAGTCGAAGAATTCAGGATCCTTCTGGAAGGCCTCGGCGAAGATCTTGTTGCGCTCGCCCTCGCCTTCGCCGCGGATGACCTCCGACTGGCGCCGCGCATCGGCGAGCTTCTCGGTATAGGCGCGATCCGCCTGCGCCATGATCTCGATCTTGCGCGCCTCGCCGCGGCCGCGCAGATCCTTGGCCTCGGCGATGCGCTCCGAGCTCATCCGCTCATAGGTGTTCTTGAGCACCTCGTCCATGAGATCGGTGCGCACGATGCGGACATCGACGATCTCGATGCCGTTGTTGAGCGCTTCGGACCGCACCTGGTCGCGGATTTCGCGCATCATCACCGCGCGATCCTTGGACAGTGCCGCATCGAAGGTGCGCTTGCCGTAGGTCTGGCGCAAGGCGGCGTCGAGCCTGGTCCTGATCCGGTCCCAGGCGCGTGATATGTCGGCTGAGACGGTCTCGCGGAAGCGCTGGGCATTGACGATGCGCGCCATGGTGACGGCATCGACCAGGTAACGCCGCCCGTCGACCACCTGGACGCTCATATTGTCGCTGGTCCACAGGATCATGCGGTCCTCGATCGGCACCACGTCGTCGGCGACCGGGATCTTGAAATAGAGGCCGGGCTTCTCGACGATGCGGTTGATCTCGCCGAAACGCAGGACCAGCGCCTTCTTGCGTTCATCGACGATGAAGGTCGACGACCAGATGACGAGAGCCAGAATGGCGATGACGATGATGCCGGACGATTTGAAGAGGTTCATTGATTTGCTCCCTGTGCCGGGGGCGTCGTGTTCTGACGTTTTTGGATCTCTGGCAGCGGCAGATAGGGCACCACGCCCTGGCCTTGGCCGCCCTCGATGATCACCTTGCTCGATTGCGCCAGGATGTCTTCCAGGGTCTCGAGGAAGATTCGCCTGCGGGTCACGTCCTGGGCGTTCTTGTACTGCTCATAGACCGAGAGGAAACGCTGCGCCTCGCCCTGGGCTTCGAGCGTGACGCGGGCTTTGTAGCCCTTGGCGTCCTCGACCACCTTGGCGGCTTCGCCTTCCACCAGGCGCCGGCGCTGATTGGCATATTGATCGGCTTCGTTGATGAGCCGGGCCTGGTCCTGCTCGGCGCGCTGCACCTCTTCGAAGGCATCGAGCACTTCCGCCGGCGGATCGGCCTTTTCGAGCTTGAGGCCGGTGATGAGGACGCCGGCCGAATAGCTGTCGAGCGTCGTCTGGGCGATGTTCATCACCTGGTCCTGGGCGGCGAGACGGCCGGTGGTGCGGACTTCCTCGGCGGGCGTGCGCCCGACGATCTCGCGCATGGCGCTTTCCGCCACCACGCGCACCAGCTTCTCCTGGTCGCTCACATTGAACAGATATTCTTCCGGATTCTTGATCTTCCACAGGACCGTGAAGCGGATGTCGACCAGGTTCTGATCGCCCGCCAGCATCAGGCCTTCATTGGCGGTGGCGCCGATCGCGGTCTGGTTTTCCGCCTCGACCCTGACCGTCTCGAGCGTCTCGACCGGCCAGATCGCGAAATGGAGGCCGGGCGACACGGTGCGGGCATAGCTGCCGAGCCTGAGCACCACGCCGCGCTCGTCGGCCTGCACCTGATAGACGCTGTTGAAGGCGATGAGCGCCAGGATGGCGAGAACGAAGATCACCCAGGTGCTGCGCCCGCCGGCGCCGCCGGGAAGGATGTTCTTGAGGCTGTCCTGGCCCTTGCGGATCAACTCGTCGAGATCGGGGGGCGTCGGCCCGCGATTGCCGCCGGATGGGCCTCCGGGTCCCTGGCCCCACGGCCCTTGCCCCCATGGGCCCTTGCCGCCTCCGCCCCCATCCTTATTCCATGGCATCGAGTCTCACCTCAGTCATTGTTGGTGGCGTCCATATAGGAATTTGGAGCACCGAAGTCCAATCCGCAGATTCGAGGGATCAGGCCGGGGCGGCGGCTCTTTCGCCCTCGGGCCTTGGACCCAGGGCGGCCACCGCTCGTGCCGCGGCCTCGCCGCCCGTCTCGAAGGCGCCATGTGCCGTTGCGTAGAAGCTTCTGTGCACATGCTCGCCGGCCAGGAAGATCCGCTCCCTTACCGGACGGGCAAAAACCGCGCGGGCATCGCCATGGCCGGGCTTGGCGCAGGAATAGGCCCCGTTGATGAAAACATCGGAAGACCAATGGGTTGTTACTGCTCTCTTGACTCTTTTTCTCAAGTCGGAGCCGAAGGCCCTGACGAGCGCCGCGAGGGCGAAATCGATCATGCCGGCCTCGCCCCCTTGCGCCATGTCACGGGCGAAATGGCCGGCAATATGGGTGATGGCGATGGGCCGCCCGAAGGGATGCAGCTCGAAATTGAGCGGATGCGTGGTGGGCGCCACCGGATCGAAAATGTCGGCATAGGGCATCTCGAAGCCCTCGAACACTTTTGCGTCAAAAGCGATGGCGATCTTCTCGTAATGGCCCATCGGCACATGGGCGAAGGCGTCCGACATCTCGTCCGGCATGCCGGGGATCGCGAGCCGGCCCGTTTCGAGCATCCGCGCCGGCGTGGCGACGATGACCGTCTTGGCGGTGATGGTCCCCTCGTCCGTCTCGACGACGACGTCCTGCGGCCGGCCGGTCACCTTGCGCGCCGCGACCTTCGTCCTGATCGGCAATCCTGCCGCCAGCCGCGCGATGAGCGCGCCATAACCGTCCTCGACCGCGAGATTGATGCCCGTATCGTTGTAGTTTCCGGCATCGCGGGTCGAAATGTCCTCGGGCTCCGCCGAATACATGAGGCCCAGCCAATGCCTGGCCATCGGATACCAGGGATGGCTCTGATCGAGGAGGGTCGCTGCGGCGACATCCCTGCCCGCTCTCCCGGCCTCGGCCACCTGGCCCAGGATATCCCACACATAGTCTTCCCTGAGCCGGTCGGCTTTCCAGGTGCCGTCCATGAAGGTCTTCATGATCCCGCCGCGCCGCCGGGCGAGGAATTTGTGGCCGATCTCCTCGGCGAGCCGGCGCAGGATGTTCCGGTCGGCCGAATGGAACCAGTGGCAGCCCTGATCCCAGAGATGGCCGAGGCTCGTGCTGTCGGTAAAAGCGCGCCCGCCGATCCGGTCTTTCGCTTCGATGATCAGAAACGGGATCTTCGCCTTGGCCAACGCCCGGCCGGCGCCCACTCCGGCCGCCCCCGCGCCGATGATCAGGACATCGGGATCGCTGAGATTCTGAACCATCGTTCAATCCTGCGGGGTGGAAACCACCCGGTCAAGCACGCGCAGGATGAAGCCCGCATCGTCGCCTTGGGCGCGCGCATGGATCTCGCGCGCCGTTTCGCGCCAGTCTTTCCGGTCGAGCGGCGGGAAAAAGACATCGCCCTCCGGCGCGAGATCGACCTCGGTGAGATAGAGCCGGTCGGCCATGGGCAGCATCTGGCGGAAGATGTCGCTGCCGCCGATGACGCAGATCTCCTCGCTTGCCGCCGCCTGCGCCTGTGCCACAGCCTCATCGACGCTCGCCACCACGGCGGCGCCTTCTGCCCGGTACTGGCGGTCGCGCGTGATCACGATATTACCGCGTCCCGGCAACGGGCGCCGGGGCAGGCTTTCCCAGGTCTTGCGTCCCATGATCACCGGCTTTCCCATGGTGATCGCCTTGAAGCGCTTGAGATCGGAGGAAATCCGCCAGGGCAGCCCGCCTTGGCGTCCGATGACGCCGTTGCGCGCGACCGCGACGACGAAGGCGATCCGCGGCCGCGTCATTGAGCTTTCTCCGCCCAATTGCTCAAGGCCTCATCGGCAAGACGCCACAATACGATCCCTTCCTCCATCTCGGCGCCCGATGCCGCATAGAGCACTCTCGCCGCCTCGTTCCACTCCTTCATCACCCAGTAGATGCTGGGACAGCCGCGCCGCTGCGCCTCTTGGGCGAGCGCCTTGAGCAAGGCCCGCGCGATACCCTTGCGGCGAAAGTCCGGCAGCACCGACAGATCCTCGAGATAGATCACCTCGCGCCCGCGCGACGTGACGAAGCTCCTGTGCCAGAAGGCGCAGCCGGCGGGCGCGCCATCGACGAAGGCGAGGAGACAGCCGACGATCGGGTGGTCGGCGAACAGCGCCCGCTCGAGGTCGTCCGCCGTCGCCGTCTGCTTGTCGAGATAGCCATGCGATTCGGCGAGCGCCCGCACCATGCCCAGCAGCGCCGCCCCTTCTCCTGGTCTGATCGGCCGGACCTCGATCGTCATGGCTGCGCCATGGAATAGAGCGCGACCGCCGACATGGCGTTCCATACCGCATGGCAGACGATGGTCACCCACAGGCTGCCGAAGCGCACGAGGAGCCAGCACAGAGCCAGGCCCATCAGGAACAGCAAGGCGATGATGTGGAACGGCTGGGTTATGTGGATGCCGGCCCACAAGGCCGAGGTGAGGGCCGCGGCCCCCGACGTGCCGAGCCTGGTCTGCGACAGAGCGGCAAAGATCTGGCCGCGGAAGGTCAGCTCCTCGGCGATCGGCGCCCCGATGATGAGACCGCCGGCGATCAGCAGGTAGAGCGGATCGCCGGCAAGCTGCATGACCGCCTGTTCGACAAGGCCGGATGACGTGATGTCGATGCCGAAGAGCCATGAGAGGGCGCCGAACAGGACGTAGAGCGCGATGAGGAACCCGCCGACGACGATGGCCCAGCCGAGACCGCCGAGGGCGGGAAAACGCAGGGCCAGCACATCGCGCGGATCGGCGCCGCGGCGGCGCGCCAATATCCAGGCTAAGAGCCCGGTCAGCAATCCCGCCGGCAGGACGGACAGGAGCAGGAAGCGTATCAGCGCCGTCTCGTCATTGAGCGCGCTCGCGGTCAGCGCGATGCCGCCGAAGCCGAAGATGCCTTGCAGCATCTGGTTGCCGATCACGAGCACGAAGAAGAAGCCGACGGCTTCGGCGAGCCCCGCCGGATTGAACGGCCGGTAGAGCGCCTCGCGCAGTCCCGCGCGGAAATCCGGCCCGATGACCGCCATGCGCGCGCTACACCGCGACCGGCGCCGCGATATGCGGGTGCGACTGGTAGCCCGCGATCTCGAAATCCTCGTAGCGGAAGGCGTCGATCTCCTTGACCTCGCGCTTGATGACGAGGCGCGGCAGCGGCAGCGGTATGCGGTTCAGTTGCTCATTCGCCTGGTCGAGATGGTTGAGATAGAGATGCGCATCGCCAAGCGTATGGACGAACTCGCCCGCCTTCAGGCCGGTGACATGCGCCACCATGTGGGTGAGGAGCGCATAAGAGGCGATGTTGAACGGCACGCCGATGAAGATGTCGGCCGAACGCTGATAGAGCTGGCACGACAGCCTGCCATTGGCGACATAGAACTGGAACAGGCAGTGGCAGGGCGGCAGCGCCATCCTGTCGACATCGGCGGGGTTCCACGCCGTCACGATGAGGCGGCGCGAATCCGGCGTTTTGCGGATGCGGGCGATGACGTCGGCGATCTGGTCGATGGTCCTGCCGTCGCGCGTCGGCCATGACCGCCATTGCGCGCCATAGACGGGGCCGAGATCGCCCTTGGCGTCGGCCCACTCGTCCCAGATGGTGACGCCATTGTCGCGCAGATATTTGACATTGGTGTCGCCCTTCAGGAACCACAGGAGCTCATGGATGATCGAGCGCAGATGCAGCTTCTTGGTGGTGAGGACCGGCAAGCCGCGCGCCAGGTCGAAGCGCATCTGATGGCCGAAGACCGAGAGCGTGCCGGTTCCGGTTCGGTCGTCCTTGCGGGCGCCGTGGTCGCGCACATTGCGCATGAGGTCGAGATATTGCTGCATGCGCCAAATCTAGCCGATTCCGGACCTCGACCTCAATGGAGACGGCGGAGCGTTGACCCCGCCGTTAACCGAAATCAGGCGAGCTTGGCCAATGTTCCGGTCTGCTCGGCCACCAGGTAATAGACCGTGACCCGGTGCTTGGTCTTGTCGGCCTTCATCTTGTCGCCGACCGCCTTGACGGCGGCTTCGGCCGCCCCGGCGTCGAGGCCGAGCTTCTTGGCGCAGAAGCCGTCGACGACCCGCTTGACCTCGGCGGGGTCGGTCACCGACACCCACTGGGAATCGGCACCGCGCAGCGCGATGCCGCAGAATTTCACGATTGCGGCGACCGCCTTGTCATCGACATTGGCGGTATATTTGCGGATATCGGCGGCATAGTCGGTGCTCATATCTGTCCCCGTGACTGAAGTTTGTGCCGCACCGTGCGGCACTTGCGCCAGTTGGGTTCCGATTCATGGCTATTTTGCGGAGAATAGGCCATTACATTGCGTAACCCATGCCCTTTTCTTCCGCCCCGCGGCCGCCTATATTGACCCTGCCGCCCGCAAGGACGGCTATGGCGATAAATGGCCATCGTAATAAACCCATCGGACCCGGGGGCGGTACCCGGCGCCTCCACCACAGACCGCAAGTCATGGCTGCGGCCTGTGATGGGGGCGAAATAGGATCGACGAGGGCGTAAAGGGTGAGCTTTTGCCCGAGATGGTACCGACGTAACGGGCCATTCAATAGTTGCCAATGACAACTATGCTCCGGCCGCTCTCGCTGCTTAATGCAGTGCGATAAGCCGAAATCAAAGTCCTTGGCCTTAGCCGGCTAAGGCGGGGTTCGCAGGCACCTGGCAACAGAAGCCTGCACTTTCCCTCATTTTAATGACTTCTCCCCCCTCCCCTCTAGTATTATAGCCGGTGAATCGTTTGCTTTCGGGGACCCCGCCATGGCTGAAGATCTGATGCGCTACGACCTCCTGGCGCAGGAAGCGCTGCGTGGGGTCGTGCGCGCGTCGTTGCGCAAGGTCATCAAGACCGGCCTCCCCGGCGACCATCATTTCTATATCGCTTTCGACACGCGCTATCCGGGAGTGCGGCTCTCCGAACGGCTCGACAACAAATATCCGCGCGAGATGACCATCGTGCTGCAGCATCAATATTGGAACCTGCAGGTGCGCGAGGACGAGTTCGAGGTCGAGCTGTCGTTCGACAATATCCCGGAAAAGCTCGTCGTCCCTTTCAACGCGATCAAGGGCTTCCTCGATCCTCATGTCCAGTTCGGCCTGCAATTCGAGACGGTGAAGGTCGAGGTTCCGGCCAAGGAGCCCGAGGCCGCGGCGAAGCCCGCAGTCGCCGAGCCCGCCGCGGCCGAGCCCGTTGCGGCGGAAGCCGATACCGGTCGCGTCGTCTCCCTCGATTCATTCAGAAAGAAGTGAACCCGTGCCCAGGCTATTCGCAGGTCTTCTGATTTTGCTCCTGTCGTCCTTGCCCGCCGCGGCACAGGACACGGGCGCACTCCCCGCCGCCGATTCCGCCACGCTGGCGGCGATCGCCAATCAGGCGATCAACGACATTCCCGCCAAGAAGCTGTTCAGCGCCCAGAAGACTCCGGCCAGCATGGCGGCGCGCTCCTTCGGCACCTACGCGCGCGGCTGCCTCGCCGGCGGCAAGGCGCTGCCGGTGAACGGGCCGGCCTGGCAGGTGATGCGCCTGTCGCGCAACCGCAATTGGGGCCATCCCAGGCTCATCGCTCTGCTCGAGCGCCTGGCCGAGGAGGCGCGCGACAAGGACGGCTGGAACGGCCTTCTGGTCGGCGACATATCGCAGCCGCGCGGCGGCCCGATGCTGACCGGCCATGCCAGCCACCAGATCGGCCTCGACGCCGATATCTGGCTGACCCCGATGCCCGACCGCACCTTGACGCGCGAGGAGCGTGAGAAGATCAGCGCCACTCTCGTGGTCAAGGACCGCAAGACGATGGATTACAGCGTATGGACGGAAGCGCATGCCCGCCTCATCAAGCGCGCTGCGTCCTACTCGGATGTCGCGCGCATCTTCGTCCATCCGCCGATCAAGAAGGAACTGTGCCGCTGGGCGACCGGTGACCGCTCGTGGCTCGCCAAGGTGCGCCCCTATTATGGGCACAATTATCACTTCCACATCCGCATCAAATGTCAGAATAAGGGCTGCAAGGATCAGTGGACGCCCAACCCCAAGGACGGGACGGGCTGCGGCGAAGAGCTCGCATACTGGTATGGCGATGCTCCCTGGAAGCCGCCGAAGAAGCCTGATCCCAACGCCAAGCCGCCGAAACCGGCCAAGCCCTTGACGATTACGGCTCTTCCTGCTGAATGCCGCTCCGTTGTAACGGTGGAGTAACCGGGCGGTGAAGCCGCTTTCGGCCGCAGCATGAGTGACAGTCCATCAACGCCCGCCGGTGATACCGAATCGCGCGCCGAGTTCCGCCGCAAGCTGAAGCTCGCTTTCGCCAGCATCGGCGTGGTGTTCGGCGACATCGGAACATCGCCCCTCTATGCGATGCGCGAATCCCTCGCCCATGTGGCGGGCGCCGGCGGCAATGTGCATGCCGACGTCGTCGCCGTCGTCTCTCTGCTGATCTGGGCGCTCGTCCTTATCGTCACCATCAAATATGTGCTGATCCTGATGCGCGCCGACAACAAGGGTGAAGGCGGCATCCTGACCCTCGTGGTGCTCGCCGAGCAGGCGCTCAGGAAACGGCGCAGTTTCGTCCTCATTCTGGGCGTCGTGGGCGCGGCCTTCTTCTTCGGCGACGCGATGATCACTCCCGCCATCTCGGTCCTGTCCGCGGTCGAGGGCCTCACCGTCATCAATCCCGGATTCGAGCCCTTCGTCGTGCCGACCACGCTCGTCATCCTCGCCACGCTCTTCGCCGTCCAGTTCCGCGGCACCGGCAGCGTGGCCTCGTTCTTCGCGCCCATCACAACGCTGTGGTTCGTGACCATCGCCGTGCTCGGCCTCCTGCATATCGGCGACGATCCGGCGATCTTCATGGCGCTCAACCCGCTCCATGCGGTCAAGCTCGTCATCGCCGATCCCGGCATGGGTCTCGTCATCTTCGCCGGCGTGTTCCTCGCGGTGACCGGCGGCGAGGCGCTCTATGCCGATCTCGGTCATTTCGGCCGCACCCCGATCCGCATGGCCTGGGTGTTCATCGTGCTGCCGGCGCTGATCCTGAACTATCTGGGCCAGGGCGCCTTCGTGCATGCCAATCCGCAGGCCGTCACCAATCCCTTCTTCCTGATGGCGCCGTCCTGGGGGCTGATTCCCCTGGTCGTGCTCGCCACCCTGGTGACCGTGATCGCCAGCCAGGCCGTCATCACCGGCGCCTTCTCCGTCGCGCAGCAGGCGATCTCGCTCGGCCTCCTGCCGCGTATGAACATCACCCATACAAGCGACACCGAGCAGGGCCAGATCTATATCGGCCAGATCAACTGGCTCGTCTTCGCCGGCGTCATCCTGCTCGTCCTGCTGTTCGGCTCTTCCGCCGACCTCGCTTCCGCCTATGGCATCGCCGTCAACATCTCGATGATCATCGACACGGCGCTGGCGCTCATCGTCTTCTGGCATGCGCGCCATTTCCCGCCGCTGCTGGTGCTCCCCATCCTCTTCGTCATCCTGCTCATCGAGCTCACCTTCTTTACCGCCAACAGCGCCAAGCTCGTCGCCGGCGGCTATGTGCCGGTGCTCATCGGCCTCGTCATCATCGTCACCATGCTCACTTGGCTGCGCGGCCGATTGCTCCTCGCCGAGAAGCTGCGCCGCGACAGCGTCGAGCTCGAGGGCCTGCTGGCGAGCCTGGAGCGCCGCCCGCCGACCCGCGTCGCCGGCGCCGCCGTCTTCCTGCAGACCGATCCCCTCTATGCGCCGAGCGCGCTCATGCACAATCTCAAGCACAACCGCGTGCTGCACGACATCCTCGTCTTCATCTCGGTCGAGACGATGGAGGTGCCGCGCGTGCCGCGCGACGAACGGGTGGAAGTGAAGAAGCTGCCGCTCGGCGCCTTCCTGGTCGAGGCGCGCTTTGGTTATATGGAGCAACCCGACGTGCCTGCCGCCTTGCGCATGTGCGAGCCCTACGGGCTGTCGATCGATCCGCGCCAGGCGTCCTATTTCCTCGGCCGCCGCGTCATCCGCACCTCGCCCAAGGCCCGCATGCCGTTCTGGCAGCAGCGGCTCTTCATCATGCTGGCCAACCAGTCGGCGCGCGCCATCGAGTTCTTCCGCATCCCGCCCGAGCGCGTCGTCGAGCTCGGCATGCAGATGTCGGTTTAGCGCAAGACGAGTTTAAGCCGACACACCGCCCTCACCCTGAGGTGGCCGCGCAGCGGCCCTCGAAGGGTGGCAAGCTGCGCGGTCTCGGTTCCTGGACCATGCTTCGAGGCTCGCTTCGCTCGCACCTCAGCATGAGGGTGGATTTTGGCGGAGCGACCCCGTTTTGAGCCATCTGTCTTTTAGCTTCCGGGCCGCTCGATGAAACCGTCCATGAGCTTCATCGAGAAGCGCTCGCGCAGCGGCTGCAACTCGTCGTCGATCGCGCGCGACAGCGTGTCGCTGAGGATGACCATCGGCAGCTCGAAATGCCGGCTCCTGATGAAGGTGACGCGCGCGGCGGTCGGCGGATGCGATGCATCGATCCGCGCATGCTCCGTCGCGTCGGCGCGCCTGATCCGCTCCATCTCGCGCTCGGGGACCGTTTCGACGAAGCCGCGAAACGCGTCGATGACCGACCGGCCGTCGGTATCGCCGCCATAATAGGCGCGCTCCGCGACGGCTTGCAGATTGCGGCCGAGCCCGAGCTTGCCCAGGAGCTTCGTGGTGGCCACCGGCCCCGCGACTTTCGCCGCCAGATGGTCGGCGAGATATTCGGCACGCTGGCTGTCGAGATAGAGGAGACGGGCGAGCAGGCCGCGCAACCCGCCGGCCGCGGCGCCGAGCAGGCGCATCGCCATGTGGATCGCGATCTCCGCCAGAGTCTGCGGGGCTCGGCCTGCCGGATCGAGCAGATATATCCAGCGGTCGAGCGCCGACAGGCCCCAGCCGGTCACCGTGCCGCGGGCTGGATCGCGATTGACGCGATGCGCCATCTCATGCGCGATCAGGGCGACGCGCTCCTGCCCGGTGAGGCTCGCCCATAGCGGCAGACCGATGGTGAGCACCGGCCTGCGCGCCAGCCCCGCCTGCCCCATCGAAGCGTTGAACTGATGATCGACCCTGACATGCTCGATCGGGCTCAAGGACAATTGCCCGGCGATGCCGTCGACCATGCTGAACAGATTGGGGAACGCGCTCCGCTCGAGGCAGTCCGGAGGGAGAGGATCGAGCCGCGGCCGCAGGAACCAGCCGGCGAGCATCAGCACCAGTCCCAGCGCGACGAGCATGACGTTCGGCCATCCGCGGACGAGCAGATAGAGGCCCGCCAGCGCGACGAGAAGGTTGGCGGCCATGATCAGAAGTGAAAGCGCGGAGGCCAGGACGGTGGATACCCGCAGGCGGGGCCTGAGCTGTGTCTCGGGCGCAGCTATGACCTGCTCGAGGAGCCAGGCGCCGTGCAGCGCGCCCAGCGCATCGACCGTGCGCTCGATGACGGTGCGGCTGGGCGCGGGGTCGCTCAGATTCCAGCCGCAGGCATCGCACCAAGTGCGCACCAGATCATGCACCGGCACGCGGGTGCCACAGGCCTCGCAATCACGCCACTCCTCGATCACCCCGTTCACGGCAGTCCTTGCAAATTACGTATGGTGATACCCGCATTATGCATATTGAGCGGGAATTGCGAATACGATAGCCAAAACACCCTTACCGAGGCGTCCATGACCGATCTTTCGCCGTTTTCCCTGCCGGGCCGGTTCTGGCGCGGCAATCTCCATACGCATTCCACTCTCTCCGACGGCGCGCTGGCGCCCGACAAGGTCGTCCAGGCCTATAAGGACGCGGGCTACGACTTCATGATGCTGTCGGACCATTTCATCGGCCATTATGACTGGCCGGTCGCCGACACGCGGGGCTTCCGCTCCAACGATTTCACCACGATCATCGGGTCCGAACTGCATGCGCCGGCGACCTCTGCCGGCGAGCTCTGGCATATCGTAGCGGCAGGGCTGCCGCTCGATTTCGCGCCCTCAGCGCCGGAAGAGACCGGTGCCCAAGTCGCACGCCGCGCCGCCGCGGCCGGCGCCTTCATCGGCATCGCCCATCCCGCCTGGTCGCAGCTCACCATCGAGGACGGGCGCGCCATCGACGTTGCCCATGCGGTCGAGATCTACAATCACGGCTGCGCTGTCGAATGCGACCGCGGCGAAGGCTTCTATCTGCTCGATCAGTTACTCAATGAAGGGCGGCGGCTGACCGCCTTTGCCACCGACGACGCGCATTTCCATCACGACGACCATTTCGGCGGCTGGGTGCATGTCAAGGCTGAGGCGAACGATCCCGGCCTGCTGCTCGAAGCCTTGAAACAGGGCCATTATTATTCGAGCCAGGGCCCGCTCATCCACGAGGTCGCGATCGAAGGCCACGAGCTCAGCGTGGCATCGTCGCCGGTCAACACCATCGTCGCGGTCTGCGGCCATTCGCGCACCGTCATGCGCATCGGTAAGTCGATCACCTCGGCCACGCTCGACCTGCGCAAGCTGGAGAAGGGCTGGCTCCTCACCCGGCAAAGTCCGTGGTTCCGCGTCGTCGTCATCGACCAGGCCGGCAAGCGCGCCTGGACCAATCCGATCTGGAAGGACGAGATCTAGCGAATTGCCCCTTTGGCGCGTCATCACGGCTTTGGGCGTCACCCAGATCATCGGCTGGGGCACGACCTATTACGCGCTCGGCGCCCTCTCCATGGACATCGCCGCCGACCGGCAATGGTCGAAGCTTCTCATCTTCGGCGCCTTCTCCGCCGCCTTGCTGATCAGCGGCGTCATCTCGCGCGCCGCCGGCCGCGCCATCGACCGGCATGGCGGCCGGCGCACGATGGCGGCAGGCTCGGGCTTGGCGGGCCTCGGCTGCCTGATCCTGGCTTTCGCGACCGAGCCCTGGATCTATGTCCTGGGCTGGCTGGTGCTGGGCCCCGCCATGCGTCTCATCCTCTATGACGCGGCCTTTCCCGCGCTCGCCCAGGTGGCGCGCGAGAAGTCGCGCCGCGCGATCTCCTATCTGACCCTGTTCGGCGGCCTCGCCTCGACCGTCTTCTGGCCGCTGTCACATGTCCTGTCGCAGGAGATCGGCTGGCGCAACACCTTCCTCGTCTATGCTCTGCTTCATCTGCTCGTGTGCCTGCCCCTGCATCTCCTGGTCCTTGACCGGAGCGCGGAGCCTGCAGGCACGTCCGATGAGGAGCCGCAGCCCATGGCCGCTCCGGTCCTCGTCGGCGTGGATCGCAACCGTGCCATGTTCGCCTTCGCCGCCGTCCTCGCCTTGAACGGCGTCGTCTTCGCCGCGGTCTCCGCCCATGTCGTGCCGCTCTTCGAAGGCCTGGGCTTCACCGCGGCCGCCGCGGTGACGCTCGCCGCCCTCATCGGCCCGTCCCAGGTCGCCAGCCGCATCGGCGACATCCTCGCCGGCCATTGGGTGAAGACGATGACCCTGGGCCTCATCGCCGTGGGCCTCCTGCCGGCGGCATTGGGCATTTTCGCCGCGGGCCAGTTCGCGCTCTGGGCGGCGCTCGTCTTCGCCGTGCTCTACGGCATGTCCAACGGCCTCATGTCGATCGTCAAGGGCATCATCCCCTTGAGCCTGTTCGGCCGCCAGGGCTACGGCCTGGTGATCGGCACGCTGACCACGCCGCAGCTGATCCTCAACGCCGTCGCGCCGACACTGTTCGCGCTCGTTCTCGACCAGGTTGGTCCGCGCAACGGATTGCTCGTCGCCATCGTCTTCGCCTTCGCCTCCTTCGCCGCGATGATCTGGCTGGCTCGCAGATATCCGCGCTGATCGACGTCTCGTTTATCCAAAGCTCCGACGGCCGAGCTGGCAGGCCGCTGGTTGGCGTCTTAGGGGACCATGAGCGATGTCCGGATCGACGGGCGGCGCTTACCTGACTTGGCTCAGCAGCTCTTCCTTCACTCTGCGCGGCAGGTCGTTCCAGTGCACGCCGCGGATCGCGCCTTCGAGGGAATAGAGATAGTAGCAGACGGGAATGGTCTTCTCAGGATGGCGCTGGCGGATGAGCCGGTGGCCGGCGACGGCGCCGATCCGCTCGAGATCGCCCCGGTCATGCACGCCGATCTCGTTCAGCCGCCGAATGATGGTCGGCCCGAGATTCTTCAATCCCTTGAGCGGCGTCGTGTCTTTCATGCCTCATTTTAGCATGGCATTGCGGCACGTCCCAGCCGTGCGCTTCCGATCTGGCAGCCTGCCCTGAGCCATGCTAGACCGCGCCCGCAATCTCAAGGCAGGACAAGATGACCAGGACCCGCACCGAAACCGACACTTTTGGCCCCATCCAGGTCCGAGCCGACCGCTATTGGGGCGCCCAGGCGGAGCGGTCGCTGAGCAATTTCAAGATCGGCTGGGAGAAGCAGCCGAAGCCGGTCGTCCGGGCCTTAGGGATCGTCAAGCTCGCGGCGGCGGAAGTGAACATGGCGCTGGGCAAGCTCGACCGCACGGTCGGTAAGGCCATCGTCGCCGCGGCGCGCGAGGTGATGGAGGGCAAGCTCGACGACCACTTCCCCTTGGCGGTCTGGCAGACGGGCTCCGGCACCCAGTCCAACATGAACGCCAATGAGGTGATCTCCAACCGCGCCATCGAGATGCTGGGCGGCACCTTGGGCTCCAAATCGCCGGTCCATCCCAATGACCACGTCAATATGAGCCAGTCGTCCAACGACACCTATCCGACGGCCATGCATGTCGCCTGCGCCGAGCAGATCCATCACGACCTGCTCCCGGCGCTTCGGCATCTGCACAAGGCGCTGGCCCGGAAGGCGAAGCTTTGGGCCAGGATCATCAAGATCGGGCGCACCCACACCCAGGATGCGACGCCGCTCACCCTCGGCCAGGAGTTCTCGGGCTATGCCCAGCAGATCAGGAACGGCATCGCCCGCATCGAGGCGACCATGCCGGACTTGATGCAGCTGGCTCAGGGGGGCACCGCCGTCGGCACCGGCCTCAACGCGCCCAAGGGCTTCGACCGCAAGGTGGCCGCCCGCATCGCACGCATCACCGGCCTGCCCTTCACCACGGCGCCCAACAAATTCGAGGCGCTCGCCGCTCATGACGCCATGGTGATGAGCCATGGCGCCATCAACACGGTCGCCGCCTCGCTGTTCAAGATCGCCAACGACATCCGCTTCCTGGGCTCGGGGCCGCGTTCGGGCCTGGGCGAGCTGGCGCTGCCCGAGAACGAGCCCGGCTCCTCGATCATGCCGGGCAAGGTCAACCCGACCCAGTGCGAGGCGCTCACCATGGTGTGCACCCAGGTCTTCGGCAACCAGGCCACCATCACCTTCGCCGGCAGCCAGGGCCATTTCGAGCTCAACGTCTTCAACCCGGTGATGGCCTACAATTTCCTGCAGTCGGTCCGCCTCCTCGCCGATGCGGCGGTGAGCTTCACCGATCACTGCGTCTCAGGGATCGTGGCGCGCGAGGACAATATCAAGGCGGCGCTCGACCGCTCGCTCATGCTGGTGACGGCCTTGGCGCCCAGGATCGGCTATGACAAGGCGGCCGAGATCGCCAAGACGGCGCATAAGCGCGGCACCACCTTGCGCGAGGAGGCATTGCGCCTCAATTATGTGACGGCCGCGGAATTCGACCGGCTGGTGCGGCCGGAGGACATGATCGGTCCCAAGTGACGGACGAACGATGAGCGAGATCGTCAATCTCAAGCGCCACCGCAAGCGCATCGCGCGCGCCGAGAAGGAGCTCGAGGCGCAGGAGAACCGCGAACGTTTCGGCCGCTCCAAGGCCGAGAGCGCCAGGGCCGAGACGGAGAAGGACCGCGCCGTGCGCCATCTCGACGGGCACAAGCGCGACGAGTGATGCCCAAGGAATTCAAGCGCTCTCTGACGATCGCGGGGCATCGCACCTCGCTCTCCCTCGAGCCTGAATTCTGGGCGGTGCTCAAATCCGCGGCCCAGTCGGAGCACAAGTCGCTCGCGGCCTTGGTGGCCGAGATCGACCGCCAGCGCGGCGAGCGCAACCTGTCGAGCGCGCTCCGCGTCTGGGTGCTGAACCGGCTGATGCGGAGCTAGCCGGTTACTTGCCGCTTGTCTGTCCCGCGGCCACCAGCAGCCCCTGACTAATCGATCTGCGACTTGATCTTTCCGAACAGGCGTTCGAAGAAATCGGGCTCACGCTTTCGCGGCGGCTTGGCAACCTTCTGCGGCGGAACGAGGACGAGCGGCGCCCCGGGATCGACCTTTGTCTGCGCCTTGGCCGGCTGCCGCTTGGGCTTGGGCTTGGGCGGCGGCGGGACGATACCCGCCTGGGCGTTTTCCGAGGGCTCGAGGGCTCCTGTCTCCTCGACGGCGGGTCGCGGCTCGACCGTGTCGGTCTTGCTGGGCGGCGGCGGTCCGAAAATCTCCGCCTCTGACTGTGTCGGTGGTGGCAAAAGTGCTGTGGCATCGGGCAGAGCGCTCTCGGCCGGCTTGCTGCCGGCCGGGTCGGAGATGGCCGCCTGCTCATCCTCCTGCGCCTTGCGCACCATATCTTCCAGCGCCTTGCGCTCGGCTTCTTCCTGCGCACGGCGAACTGCCGCCTCGTCCTGGGCCTTGCGGTCGGCCTCCTCCTGCGCCTGCCGCGCCGCCTCTTCCTGCGCCTGCCGCGCCGCATCCTCTTGCGCTTTGCGGTCGGCTTCTTCCTGTGCCTGACGGGCCGCTTCTTCCTGCGCTCTGCGGGTCGCCTCTTCGCGGGCCTTGCGGTCGGCCTCTTCCTGGGCCTGACGAGCTGCTTCCTCGCGCGCCTGGCGGTCGGCTTCTTCCTGCGCCTGGCGGGCCGCTTCCTCTTGCGCCTTGCGGGTCGCTTCTTCCCGGGCCTGACGGTCGGCTTCCTCCTGCGCCTGCCGGGCCGCTTCCTCGCGCGCCTGGCGGTCGGCTTCTTCCTGCGCCTGCCGGGCTGCTTCCTCGCGCGCCTGGCGGGTCGCTTCTTCCCGGGCCTGACGGTCGGCCTCTTCCCGCGCCTGCCGGGCCGCTTCTTCGCGCGCCTGGCGCTCGGCCTCTTCCTGCGCCTGCCGCGCCGCGTCCTCTTGCGCCTTGCGGCTCGCTGCTTCCCGGGCCTGACGGTCAGCCTCTTCCTGCGCCTGCCGCGCCGCTTCCTCCTGCGCCTTGCGCTCCGCCTCTTCCTGCGCCTGGCGGGCGGCTTCTTCCTGCGCCTGGCGCTCCGCCGCTTCCTGCGCCTGCCGCGCCGCGTCCTCTTGCGCCTTGCGCTCGGCGTCTTCCTGCGCCTGCCGGGCCGCCTCTTCCTGCGCCTTGCGCTCCGCCTCTTCCTTGGCGAGGCGCGCCAGCTCTTCCTGGCGCCGGACGACACGATGGACCTGCCGCTCGCGGATCCGGCGCTGCAGCTCCTGGCGGTTGATGGCGCGCCCTTCCGCTATGGCCTCATCGAGCTCGGTCTTGGCCGTCTCGGCCGCCTCGGCGCGCACCCGCTGGTGCGCATCGACTTCCCTGGCGCGCAGCTGCAACTCGCGGCGCTGTTCGTTATAGGCTTCGAGCCGCGCTTCGTCCTCGCGCCGTTGGCGGTCTTCCTCGTCCAGGAACTTCTGCTGCTCCGACTGCAGTTTCTCCAGCTCCTTCAGTGTGCGTTCCACCACGCCGAAGCCGAGCTTCGATTCCAGCGCCGCGATATCGACGAAGCGCGTCAGCGCATTGGGCCGGCCGCTATAGGTGACGCCGAACTGCGATTGATCGTCGAGCCCCTTGAGCTTGACCTGGAGCACCGCGTCGAGCCGCCCGTCAGGGAGATCGATCCTGGGGGCCAGCGTGTTCTCCGCTACGCCCGAGACCTGTGCCAAGGCCGGCATGGTCGCCGTCCCCTCCTCGATCTTGAGGATACCCGTCGCCGCGCCAAGGCTGATGGCGCCGTCGGCGCCGAGCGCGGCGAAGGCCGCCTTCAGCTGCTCTCCCGTCGTCGCGGCTCTGGCCAGCTCGACGAAGCGCTCGGCATTGATGTTGGCGAGCGCCAGTCCCGACACGTCGTAGCTGCCGGAGCCCTCGAGGCTGGCGAGGACGGCGCCCGGCGTGCGTCCGCTGCCCGAAGCTTTCACCGAAAGCTTGACCAGGCCGGACGCAACCTGGCCGCCCGTCGCATCCTTGAGGCTGCGGCCGAGATCGATCGGCAGGACGAGACGCCCGTCCACCGTCTTGCCGCCGCCTTGCGGTTTGGCGCCGATCTCGATCGCGACATCGCCGCCGAGATCGCTCTTGCCGAACGCCGCGAGGCGGATTTCCTCGGGTCCGGCGCTGATGCCGACCTGTGTCTCCTTCACGGTGAGCCCGTCGAACACTTCGAGATGGTCGGGCTTGATCCACAATTCGCCGGTGAGGCGGCCCGGCGGCAGGCTGGCGAAAGGCAGCTCGGGATCGGTCGGCCGGCCGTCCCACGGCATGAAGACGAGGCCGAACAGCCGCGCGAAGGACACGGGGCCGGTCGCGAACTCGCCCTTGATCCGCTTGCCGCCCTCCACGGCCAGTGTGCCCTTGAACGGCGCGCCCGCCGCGAAGCCCTGCATGTCGGGGAACGAGACCTTGGGTCCCGCGATCTCGATATCGGATTCGACCGACAAGGGTCCGCCGGCATAGCCGGCAATGCCCGCCGCGAGGAAGAGGTCGTCCGGCCGCTCGCTGAAGACCCCGCCGCGCCCCGTGCCGGTGAGGACGCCGTCGGTGCGCAGGAACTTGCCCTGGAACTGGCCCTTGGCGCCGAACACCTCGCTTTCGAGATCGGCGACCAGCCCGTTGGCCAGCGATCCGGTGAGCGTCAGAGTGAGCCTGCCGGCGCCGCCCTGGTCGGCCGCCGGCCGCATGCCGATGAGCTTGAGGAGGCCCGCCCCCATGGCGCTGCGCAAGGTCACGGCGCCGCTGATCTCGCTCGCCAGGAGATCGCCTTGCCCGGCCGCGGCCAGAGTGGCGTCGATGTCGAGCTCGCCGGTCTTGCCGGTGACCCGGTAGTTCGCCGCCTGGCCCTGCTCGTCGGGCTTGAGGTCGGCGGTGATGGTGAGATCGGTCTTGCCCAGGGCCCCGGACCAGACGGGGTCGCTGTCCTTGGGATAGAGGCCGAGCAGCTGCAGCAGGCTGCGCGGGTCGTCCGCCGTGACGCTGGTCGAGACCGTGCCCCGGCTCCCGGTCTCGGTCGGGGCGAGGAGCCCGGTGACCTCGAGCCTGGCATCGCCCACATTGCCGATCTCGATGGTCTTGAGGTCGATGCTGCCGTCGAGAGCCGCGATGTCGACGGCGACGTCGCGGGCATCGACGCCGTTGAGCAGCATCTTGCCGGATTGCAGCGTGACCCTGAGATCGTTGCTCTTCGCCCATTGCGCGATGAGGCCCGCGGTGTCGACCCAGCCGCCGCCGCCGATGCCGTTGGGAATGAAGCGGTCGACGTCGAGCGCCGAGGCGTCGAGCCTCACATCGAAGGACGGCCGTTCGCCAAAGCCGATGATGAGCCCGCCGCTGCCCAGCGATTCGTCGATCTGGTAGTTCATCTCCTGCAGCCGCAGTTGCTCGTTCGTCGCATCGAGGCGGGTCTCGAGCTTGAAGCGGCCGCGGCTGCCGGTCCAGATCCGCGCGATGTCCGCGCGGCCCTCGGGCCAGGCCCAGGACAGGAAGTCGCGCAGGTTCGCGGCCTCGCCGGCGAGGTCGCCCGCCAGCTGCGGGCCCGAATCGGTCACCAGGAAGACGCCGCTGAACAGGCCGCGCGCCTGGCCGGGCATGCCGGCCGACAGCTCCTTGATCCGGATCGCCTCGCCGTCCATCTCGACCGCGAGCCTGGCATTGTCGAGCGCCTCGCCGCCGACGATGAGCGACGTGACGCCGAGCGACCCTTTGATGTCGACGCCGTCCGGCATGATGGCGAGGACGTTTTCGAGCAGAGCGAGCCCGCCGCCTTCGCGTGCCAGGCTCCTGGCCTTGGCGCCGGCGACGGCATCGAGATCGAAGCGCGTGGCTTTCAGGTCCGCCTTCAGCGCGACGCTGGCCCCGAGCTTCACCTCGGCGCTGCCGGTGAGCAGATTGGCACCCTCGCCCGTCCCGTCGCGCGGCGCGATCTCGATCTTGTCGAGCGCCACCGTGTCGAAATCCGACGTCACGTCCGCCGTCATCACCAGCGGCCTGAGCTGGCCTTCGGGATCGCTGCGGCCGTCGCTGCTGGCCGCCGGCTGGATCTTGAGGTTGCCAGTCACGTGATTGCCGTCATTGGCGCCGTCGAACTGGTAGACGAGGCCGGAGCCGTCGGCGGAGGCGAGGCGGAAGCCGAATTTGAACGGGGCCTCCGGCGTCCAGCCGCCAGTATTGACCGCGATCTCGACCGGCCGGTCGCGATAGGCCGCGGTGCCGCGCATCCGCCAGGGCCCGGCGATGTTCTGCGCCGCGAGCGTCGCATTGACGCCCGTGATGGTCGCGCGCCCGGCGCGGCGATTGTCGATCAGATGCACCACGCCGTCGCTCACGGTGATTTGATCGAGCCTGATCCGGTCGATGAAGCGCATCTCGTCGGGGCCGGCGGCGGATTTCAGATGCCAGCTGCCTTGGCCCGAATCGAGCCGCTCGAAGGCGACCACCGGCCGGACGACCTCGATGGACTCGACCCTGATCTCGCCGCCGAGGAGGCCGGCGAGCGTCATGCGCACGTCCACTTCCTCCGCGGTGATGAAATCCGGCACGAAGGCGCCCGCCGGATTGGCCACTTTCACGTCACCGATCGAGAGTTTGGGCCAGGGAAAGAACCGGCCGGAAATGTCGCCCCGCACCGTCACCTGGCGGCCCGTCATCTTGCTGCCATAGCTTTCGATGGCCATGCGGTAGCTGCCCCAGTCGATGACATAGGGCGCAATGAAGGCTGCCGCGACCGCCAAGACGAGCGCGATCCCGAAATACAGGACGGGCGATTTCCACAGCTTCATTCAGTACCTGTCGCTGCCCTACCCATGGCAGGCAGTCGCGGCGATCATAAGGCGACAATCTTGCCCGGGTTAAGGATATTCTTGGGGTCCAGGGCCTGTTTGATCTGCCGCATCACGGCCACGCCCTCGGGCCCATGTTCCACTTCTAGAAACGCCATCTTGCCCGAGCCGATGCCATGCTCGCCGGTCGAGGTTCCCTCCATGGCGATGGCCCGCCGGATGAGGCGGTCATAGAAGCCCTTCACCCGCTTGAGCTCTTCCGCATCGGCGCGGTCGCAATAGAGCACCACGTGGAAATTGCCGTCGCCGACATGGCCGACGATCGGCCCATAGAGGTCGTTGGCGGCGAGATCGGCCTGGGTCTCCGTCACGCATTGGGCGAGCCGCGAGATCGGCACGCAGACGTCGGTGGCGAAGGCCTCCTTGCCAGGCATCAGCGATTTCGTCGCCCAGAAGGCGTCATGGCGGGCCTGCCAGAGGCGCTGCCGGTCCTCTTCCTTGGTCGCCCAGGCAAAGGGCCCGCCGCCCAGCTCCTCCGCTATGGCGCCGAACAGCTCCGATTGCTCGGCGGTGCCGGCCTGGGTGCCGTGGAACTCGACGAACAGCGTCGGCGCCACCTTGAGGTCGATCTTGGAATAGGCGTTGAAGGCCTTCACATGCTCCTCGTCGACGAGCTCGATGCGCGCCACCGGGATGCCGAGCTGGATCGTCTGGATCACCGTCTGGCAGGCCGCTTCGATCGAGGGAAAGGGGCAGACGCCGGCGGCGATCGATTCGGGTATGCCATAGAGCCTCACCCCCACCTCGGTGATGATGCCGAGGGTGCCCTCCGAGCCGACCAGGAGGCGGGTGAGATCGTAGCCGGCCGAGGATTTCTTGGCCCGCTTGGCGGTATGGACCACTTCGCCGTTGGCGAGCACCGCCGTCAGGTTGAGGACATTCTCCCGCATGGTGCCGTAGCGCACCGCATTGGTGCCCGAGGCGCGGGTCGCCGCCATGCCGCCGATGCTGGCATCGGCGCCGGGATCGATGGGGAAGAACAGTCCCTTGTCGCGCAGATGGGTGTTGAGCGCCTTGCGCGTCACCCCGGCCTCGACCCTCGCGTCAAGGTCCTCGGCATTGACCTCCAGCACCTGGTTCATGGCCGAGAGATCGACCGAGATGCCGCCATAGGGGGCGGAAAAGTGGCCCTCGAGCGAGGTGCCCGTGCCATAGGCGATCACCGGCGTCTCATATTGGGAGCAGATGGCGACGATGCGCTGCACCTCGGCCGTCGATTTGACGAAGGCGACGGCATCGGGCGGCGCGCCCGGCGCCCAGGTCTGGTCCTTGCCGTGCTGCTCGCGTACCGCCGGGGCGGTCGAGAGGCGGTCGCCAAGCATCGCTTTGACCTCGGCCACCGCCTGGGTCACGCTGTTCTTCTTAAGAGCTCGCATTTGTCATCCGTGATAAGTCCCTGCTATCGCTTCTAAACCAACAAGCCCCAAGTGCAAATTTCTCGAGGCCGATGACCTACCCTGCCCCTTTCGTGAGCTCCGTCCATAAGGTCGAGGATCAATGGACCGATTATAACGGCCATTTCAACATGGCTTACTACAATGTGCTTTTCGACCGGGCGGGCGACGAGGCCATGGAGGCCATCGGCCTCGGCGGCCCTTACGCGAAAGAGACCAATTGCTCCTTCTTCACCCTCGAGGTGCATCTGACCTATCTGCGCGAGCTGCATGCGGGCGACAGCGTCAGGGTCGAGACCCAGTTTCTCGATTACGACGCCAAGCGCCTGCACTATTTCGTGCAGATGCGCCAGGCGACGGAGGGCTGGATCGCCGCCACCATCGAGATCATCATCATCCATGTCGACATGAACATCCGCAAGTCGACGCCCTTTCCGCCTGACGTGCTCGCCAACATCAAGGCGATGCATGAAGCGCATGCCGCTCTGCCGGTCCCCCCGCAGGTCGGCCACCGCATCGGCATCCCGAAGAAGAAGAAATAGCGATATGGAAGCGCGTCAATTAAATAGCGCTTCGCCACATTCTGCGCGCATTTTCCTTTGATTGTCCGGGTCTCCAGGGACGGCCTCTTATGGAGATGAGATGATGCAAGCTCTCGAAATCCTGGACTATGCGCGACAACTTCATGAAGTGCGCGGCGAACGGGCCGTGCTGGAAGCCGCCCAGCGGGCGACGGCGTGCGAAGCCAAGGGCGATCGCGAGGCGGCCGCGAACTGGCGCCGCATCCAGTCGGCGCTGACCACGATGCAGTCGCCGCATCTCAGCTGATCTGACGGCTGGAGCAGAAAGGGTCACACGCTACCTTTCTCACGATGAGTCCCTCCCCATTCCGGGGAGGGCCGGAACGAGTGGGCCGCTTCACAGCGGCTTTTTTCATGACCGGAAACTATTTCGCTTCGCACGATACATGCGCCGCGCATTTCAGTAAAATCCGCAACATAAAAAATCATCTCGCCTTCCGACTGCAATATTCTCGACTCATTCGCCTTGCATAGTCTCGCCATCAACCGAAAAACAGGGAGGTCGGCATGCACAACGCAACCATCATCGAATTCGCGCGCCAGCTCCTCGTGGTCCATGGCGCGAAGGCCGCGGAAGAAGCGGCCGTGCATGAGCGCATTTGCGTGAAATACGGCGCCGAGCGCACCGCCGAGACCTGGCGGAGCGTCCAGACCGCGCTCGAGGATCTGAAGAGCACCTGCCTCCACTGAGTAGCCGTAATGCGCCAAGTCCTCCCTCCCCCGCGCGAAGCGCGGGGAGGTAGCGCGCGACGACCCCATCCGGGCGTCCACCCTCCCCACGCGTTCCGCGCGGCGGAGGGGGATTTTCAAGTCATCGCCGAATTCGTGATCTGCCGGGGAGTTGCTATATAAGGGTGCGAACCCCCACTGGATTCGCACCCTGATCATGTCTTCACGCCCTATGGATATTGGTGATTTCGACGAGGCGCCGGCGCCGCAGAAGCCGGGCGGTTTGAGCAGCCGCGCGCTTGCCGGCGCCGAAGCGCCTTATCTCAAGGGCCTGAACCCAGAGCAGCGCGCGGCGGTCGAGACGACCGACGGCCCCCTCCTCGTGCTCGCCGGCGCCGGCACCGGCAAGACCCGGGTGCTGACCACCAGGCTCGCCCATATCCTGGCCACCGGCCGCGCCTGGCCCGGGCAGATCCTGTGCGTCACCTTCACCAACAAGGCGGCGCGCGAGATGAAGGAGCGCATCGGCCATCTGATCGGCGGCGTGGTCGAGGGCATGACCTGGCTCGGCACCTTCCACGCCATCGGCGTCAAGATCCTGCGCTCGCATGCCGAGCTCGCCGGCCTCAAATCGGGCTTCTCTATCCTCGACACCGATGACCAGATCCGTCTCCTGAAGCAGATCATCGAGGCCTCCGATATCGACGAGAAACGCTGGCCCGCCCGCCAGCTCGCCGGGCTGATCGACAATTGGAAGAATCGCGGCCTGCTGCCGGCGCGCGTCCCCGCCGGCGAGGCGCATGCCTTCGCCAATGGCCGCGGCGCCGAGCTCTATGCCGAGTACCAGGCCCGGCTCAGGGTGGTGAACGCCGTCGATTTCGGCGATCTCCTGCTCGAGGTCCTGCATATCTTCCAGGACCATCCCGACGTGCTCAAGGAGTATCAGCGCCGCTTCAAATACATGCTGGTCGACGAATATCAGGACACCAATGTCGCTCAATATCTGTGGCTGAGGCTCTTGGCCCAGGGCCACAGGAACATCTGCTGCGTCGGCGACGACGATCAGTCGATCTATGGCTGGCGCGGCGCCGAGGTCGACAACATCTTGCGCTTCGAGAAGGATTTCCCCGGCGCCAAGGTGATCAGGCTCGAGCGCAACTACCGCTCCACGCCGCAGATCCTGGGCGCCGCCTCGGGGCTCATCGCCAAGAACGAGAGCCGGCTCGGCAAGACGCTCCGGACCGAGCGCGACGATGGCGATATGATCGTTCTGCGCTCGCATTGGGACGGCGACGAGGAAGCCCGCGCCATCGGCGAGGACATCGAGCAGCTGCAGCGCAAGGACGAGAAGCTCAACGACATGGCCATCCTGGTGCGCGCCTCCTTCCAGATGCGCGCCTTCGAAGACCGCTTCATCACCTTGGGCGTGCCCTATCGGGTCATCGGCGGTCCGCGCTTCTATGAGCGCCAGGAAGTGCGCGACGCACTCGCCTATTTCAAGATCACGGCGTCCCCCGACAACGACCTCGCCTTCGAGCGCATCGTCAACGTGCCGAAGCGCGGCATCGGCGACACCTCGGTCAAGCGCATGCATGAGGTCGCGCGCAAGGACGGCATGTCGCTCTATCGTGCCGCCGAGACCATGAGCCAGACCGACGACTTGCCGGCCAAGGCGCGGAGCGCCCTGCGCGACCTGCTCGCGTCTTTCGCGCGCTGGCGCCAGGCGCTGTCGGGCCTGCCGCATGTCGAGCTCGCCGAGATCATCCTCGATGAATCGGGCTACACCACCATGTGGCAGAACGACAAGAGCCCGGAGGCGCAGGGCCGGCTCGAGAACCTGAAGGAGCTCGTGCGCTCGATGGGCGAGTTCGAGACCATGGCCGGCTTCCTCGAGCACATCGCGCTGGTGATGGACACCGAGACCAATTCCAGCGAGGACAAGGTCAACATCATGACCTTGCACTCCGCCAAGGGCCTCGAATTCGGCACCGTCTTCCTGCCCGGCTGGGAGGAAGGCCTGTTCCCGCATCAGCGCTCGCTCGACGAGAACGGCCGCGCCGGCCTCGAGGAGGAGCGCCGCCTCGCTTATGTCGGCATCACCCGCGCCAAGCGCCGCGCCACCATCTCCTTCGCCCAGAACCGGCGCGTCCACAATCTGTGGCAGTCGAGCCTGCCCTCGCGCTTCATCGACGAACTGCCGGAGGCCCATGTCGAGGTGGCGCCGATGGCCAACTCCTATGGCGGCTATGGGCTCGGCTCTTATGGGGCGAGCCACTTCGAGGAGCGCACCACGCCCTTCTCCAACACCTATGACACGCCGGGCTGGCAGCGCGCCCAGCGCGCCTATGCCAAGGGCGAGGCGATGCGCTCGGCGCCCCGCATCATCGAGGGCCAGCTGGTGGCGCGCGAAACGGAAGGCAAGGACATCGCGCGCGGCGCCCGCGTCTTCCATCAGAAATTCGGCTATGGCCGCGTCACCCATGTCGACGGCAACAAGCTCACCATCGATTTCGACAAGGCCGGCGAGAAGCGCGTGCTCGATTCCTTCGTCGAGCCCGCCTGATGGCGGATGTCGTCGTGCGGCCGGCGCGCCTTGATGACCGGGCCGCCTGGCGCGACATGCGCGCCGCCCTTTATGGCGAGGATCCTTCGCATCTTCCGGAGATCGAGGACTTTTTCGCCGGCCGCTCGGCGATCGCAGCCGTCTTCATCGCCACGGCCGGCGAGCCTGTAGGCTTCATCGAGCTGTCCTTGCGCAACTATGCCGAAGGCTGCGGCACCTCGCCCGTCGCCTATGTCGAAGGCCTGCATGTCGAAGCGGACCATCGCCGCCGCAAGATCGGTCGGGCGCTCATGCGCGCGGCGGAAGCCTGGGCGAAGGCCCGCGGCCACAGCGAGCTCGCGAGCGACACGCAACTTGGAAACGACACGAGCCTCGCGGCGCACAAGGCCTATGGCTTCACCGAGGTCGAGCGCATCATCTGCTTCCGCAAGGACTTGAAGTAAGTCTATCCGGCGAGGATGCGCTCCACCACCTCGTCCGCCGTCATTTCGGATGAATCGATCCACAGGCCGAGGCGCGGCGTCTCGCGGGCCAGCGCCTGCGCCAGCACTTCCGGCCGGAAGTTTTCGTCATAGCCGCGTTTTTGCCGTTCCGCGGCGCGCTTGCCCAATATGTCTGGACGCGGATCGAGCACGACGACGCGTGGCGCGAGATCGGCCAGGCTTTCGGCCACGCGAGCCAAAGCCTCGCCGATGAGGATATCCTGATAGACGACGGCGAAGCCCGCTTGCGCATAGGCGCGCGCCGCCTGGCAGGCGAGACGCTGGCGCAGTTCGAGCTGCGCCAGCCCATCCTCCGACAGGACCGCGCCCATCGGGGCGGCGCCGTTGACGATCATCCGGCGGAACACGTCGCCGCGCAGATGCACCGATTTCGGCAGCCGGCGGGCCAGCGCTTCCGCCACCGTCGACTTGCCGGCCGCCATGGCGCCGGTGATGATGAAGACCGACGGAGTCTCGCTGCCGGCCATCGCGATCTTAGAACGTCATCTGCAGGCCGAGATTGCCTTCCACGGCCTCCTTGTCCTGCCCGCCGACATCGAAGAGGTAGTCGCCGGTGCCGAACAGGCTCACCCGATCGGAGAGCCTGGCCACGATGCCGCCGCCCAGCTCGACCGCGGTGCTGCCCACCTTCGTCCTGATCTCATCGGCATCGAAGCTGACCGTATCGGTCTCGGATGACGAGAACCACAGATTGGCCTTGAGATAGGGCTGCCAGGAGCCGCCGTCGGCGCTCGCGAAATTGCCGGTGAGGCGGGCCCCGACCCGGCCCGTGAAGGTGTCCGGCGTGTCGTAGTCGATGGCGGCGAAATCATCCGCGCTGTCGTCGAGATGGATATGCTGCCAGATGATCTGCGCCTGCGGCTCGAGCGCGATGCCTTCGCCGAGCGGGATGGGATAGCCCGCTTCCAACGACGCCGTATAGGCCTCGCCGTCGAGATCGGCCTCGATGCCGCGGTCGGACCGGGGATCGCCCTCGATCAGTGTTCCCATGAGCACCGCGTCGAGATACCAGCCATCGGGCCCGATGAGGACGGCATTGGCGCCGATGCTGTAGCCGTCGAGCGCCGCGTCGCCGGCATTGAAATCCGTCACCCCGTCGGCGAAGCCTTCGACGTCGCCGTCGAGCCGGCCATAGCCCGCGAACACGCCGAATGTGGCGGCATGCCCGCTCTGGCTTTCATGCCGATAGAGATCGGCGCCGGCCTGGAAGCCGAAGATCGAGCCCTCGAAGGAGGGATCGACGGTGCCGTTCCACGACATGTCGAGATACTGGCCGAAGCCGCGCGCCCACAGCCGGCCGCCTTCGCCCGCACCGAGCAGCGCCTGCTCGCCGCGCCTTTCATGGAAGGTGCCGAGCAGGGTCGTCACCAGTTCGCGCGCCAGCGGCGGCACCGCCGTTTGCACCGCCACTTCCGGCCGGAAGAAGGGGATGGGCGGCGCCGGATCGGGTCCCGGATCGACCAACTGCGACCTGAGATACCAGTTGTTGGTCTCTGTTCCGTCGAGATTGCCCTGGAAGAGCAGATAATCGAAGGCCCCGGTGGCGGCCGGTTGGGCCAGGAAGAAGGCATTGCCGGCCGAAGGATCGCCCTGCTCTTCCACCACCAATATGCCGTCAGCCGTGGTGAGCGCCCCCGGGCCGCCCAGGTTTCTGATCTCGAGCCCGGTTGCCCCGGTCGCGGGCGCCGATGCGAGAACGAGCCTGTCGGACGGTGAGCCGTCGCTGCCCAGCACCGTGTCGAGCACGACGCGCCCGCCTTCGCCGGCATATTGCCCGGTCACGGTGAATGTGCTGCCGGCGGCGGCATCATTGGTGAGGTCGATGGCGCCGGCATTGGCGAGCGTCGCCGGCGTGTCCGGGTTCGCCGCGCTGAATGATGCATTGGCGGCGAACAGCCGGCTCACCGCGTCGATCTGCATCCGCCCCGTTCCGGTGCCGGCATCGCCGAGCGTGATCGCGCCGGTGGCGGTGAGCGCCGTGCCGTTGGTCAGGTCGACGTTTTCCCAGTTCAGGAAGCGTGTGTCCGTCCAGGTGGCGGTGGTGGCGTCGAAGGTGAGCGTGTCGATGCCCGGATCCTGCTCCTGCGGAGGCGGCGGCACGGGCCCGGGGCCGGGGCCGGCCTGACCGTCGATCACGGCCGCGCCGATGACGGCGTCGGTCAGATTGCGCAAGGTTGCCGTGTCGCTGCCAGCGCCCAGCGCCACGCTGCCGCCGATTTCGCCGCCGCCGTCCCAGGTGAAGCTGTCCCGCCCGGTGGTGCTTTGCACATTTCCACCGATCGCGCCGCCACTGATGGTAAAGCTGTTGTCGCCGCTGCCGAAATCGACCGTGCCGCCGATCTCGCCGCCCGACATGATCAGCCTGTCATTGCCTTGCAGGGCGGTGACATTGGTGTCGATGATGCCGCCGGACAGGCGCAGGATGTTGTTGGCCTGCTCGAGATTCATTTCTCCGACCTGACCGTCCGTCATGGTGACGTCGTCGCCGGCGAAGAACAGGCCGACGATCCGGCCGCCTTCGATGCGCGCAATGTCGATCTCGGAGCCTTGATTGAGGGCTTCGATCTGCCCGCCGGTCATGATGAAGGTGTCTTCGCCGTCGCCTTGGACGACCGCGCCTTCGACCAGGCCGCCACTGATTTCCAGCCGGTCGCGGCCGGCCTCCTGCTTGATGCTGGTGTCTTCGCCCGAGCGCGGCTCGACATCGGCGGGATTGGCGGTGATCGTGCCGTCGCTGATCGTCACCGTGTCGTTGCCGGCGCCAGTGTCGAAGAAGCCCTCGGCACCTGGCGTGTCGCAGGTGATCGTGTCGGCGCCGGGCGTCCCCGGCAGGCCGGAACAGGCGGCCTCAGCCGACCTGGAGAAGTGAGTCAACGTCAGGATGAGAGCTGTGGACGCCGCCAGCGCCGGCAATAATTTCATTCGAGATCCCCATATCCCCTCAGCGCCAGTGTCCGCCTCTGAACTGGCGCGTGAGCCTCGCTGTTGCCGTCGCGCTACAGCCTATCAGCCCGGCGCTGTGCTGTCTTGAATAGATTTGGTTCTTCCCTCGCGGCAATTGTGGTGGAAAGTTAACGGGATGTTGCGGTGAAGAGCTCAGGCTTCAGTCTTCACCGCCACGGCGCGCCCCGACACCTCGGCACCTGCATCCGGCGCCAGCTTCAGATGCGAGACAATCGAGAATGCGCTGACCAGCGCCACGGCGAAGAACGCATAGGAGAAGTCGGCCACCGTCAGCATGAGGTCGCCGCGCAGATATTGCGCGAGCTCCAGCACCGAGGCGGCGCAGACGACGCCGGCCGCCAGCGAGAGCTGCTGCGCCACGGCATAGAAGCTGGTCGCCGGCCCCATCTCACGCTGCGCTATGTCCGAATAGGCGAGCGCGTTGAGCGAGGTGAACTGCAGCGAGCGGAAGAAGCCGCCGGCGAGCAGGACCGCGAGGATGAGGAGATGCGGCGTCTCGGGCGTGAACAGTCCCTGCACGCCGAGGAAGGCGGCGCTCACCACGGCGTTGAACAGAAGGACGCTGCGGAAGCCGAAGCGCTTCAGGATCCGTGCCGCGGTGAATTTCATGGTGAGCGCGCCGAGTGCCGCGGCGCAGGTCAGGCTTCCCGACTGGAACGGCGTCAGCTTGAAGCCGAGTTGCAGCATCAGCGGCAGGAGGAAAGGGATGGCGCCCACCCCGATGCGGAACAGGCTGCCGCCCATGACGCCCGAGCGAAAAGTCGCGATCTTGAGCAGGTTGAGATCGAGGATGGGCCGCGTGCTGCGCCGCGCATGCCATATATAGAGGACGCTGAACACCAGCCCGATGCCGATCAGCGCCGGCGCTCCATAGGCCGGAAGCACGTCGCGCCCGAACACGGTGGCGCCGAAGACCAGCGCCGAGAGCCCGATGCCGGACAGGAGGAAGCCCAGCCCATCGAGTGGTGGCACGCCCTCCTCGCGGATGTCGGGCATGTAGATCGTCGCCAGGGCCAGGCCCAGGAGGCCGACCGGCACATTGATCCAGAAGATCCAGCGCCAGTGGAAGTAGGTGGTGATGAACCCGCCGAGCGGCGGGCCGAATATCGGTCCCATCAAGGCCGGTATGGTGAGCAGCGCCAGCGCACTGACCATTTCGCTCTTCGAGACCGTTCTCAGGATGATGAGACGGCCGACCGGCACCATCATGGCGCCGCCCATTCCCTGGAGCGCCCTGGCGGCGATCAGCCCTTCGAGCGAGGTCGACAGGCCGCAGGCGATGGAGCCCAGTGTGAACACGGCGATGGCGGCGCGGAACACATTGCGGGCGCCGAAACGATCGGCGCACCAGCCGCTGACGGGGATGAAGACCGTGAGCGCCAGGAGATAGGTGGTGAAAGCGAGCTTCAGGATCACGGGATCCTCGCCGAGATCGGCGGCGATGGCCGGCAGCGACGTCGCGATGACCGTCGAATCGGTGTTCTCCATGAACAGCGCCGAAGCGACGACGAGCGGTATGACGCGCGGAAAGGAGGCCATGGCCGCTCCTAGCATGCAGGGCGAAAACGAGGCACGCTTTTATCGGAGGCCCGTCATGCCGCTCGGACGATTTGCACCTTCCCGGAACATTCGGCATAAATTATTGGTAATATTGTATTTTTTTCTTATCCCCGCGGCGGAACTTTGACCCTGGTCGGGCGTTGACAGGCATCGTCCATTTGATGGGAGACGAGAATGGATACCAATCCTCAATATCGCCCGAAGACAGATCCCAAGGTCGATCCGGACATCCAGTACAATACGGAGGTTCGCTCCGGCACGAGCAGCACCGGATGGATCATTGGCGGTCTCATTGTCTTGGCGTTGATTGCCGCCTTCTTCATGTGGGGCGGGAACGGTACCCCGCCGGCGCCGACAACCGGCACCACGACGGAACAACCGGCAACGCCGACGCCGAGCGAGCCGCAAGGTTCGACCGAGCAGCCCGCGACGCCGACTCAGCCGCAGGGTTCGACCGAGCAGCCCGCGACGCCGACGCCGACTCAGCCGCAAGGCTCGAGCGAGCAACCGGCGACGCCACCGGCCCCCGAGCAGCCCGCTCCGCAGGGCGGCACCACGGGCCAGGGCACGACCAACCCGTAACGCTGGTCACAGGCTTTTACTTCAAGGAACTCCGCCGCATCCGCGGCGGAGTTTTTGTTTGAGCAATCCCGCCAAAGGCCGAATGTCAAATCCACCGCACTAGGTTCCGGCATCTTCCCTCTTCAATTTCGCTCCGCTATAAGACCGCCACGATCGCCGGAGAGTGACAGCCTCCGGCCCGACGCTTCTGGAGCCGGCAAGGCGAAGCGTTTTTTGGAGCAAACCGTGTTCGAGCGTGTGTTCAGCTGGCTGGAAAGCCGGACCGATACGTTTCCGCCTGTGAAACCGACAAAGCCCGGCAGCACGCTGTGGGGCTTCGTCTGGCATTACACGAGGCCCTTCTGGCCGATGATCCTCGTGTGCTCGGCGCTCGCTTCGGCGGTGGCGCTGATCGAGGTGTGGCTGTTCTCCTTCATGGGCAATCTGGTCGACTGGCTGAGCACCGCCGATCGCGCGACCTTCTGGGAAGACCACAAGGTGAGGCTCCTCACCATGGCGGGCGTGGTGCTCTTTGTCCTGCCGGTCCTGAAATTCTGGTACGAGGCCGTGGTCCATCAGGGGCTCATCGGCAATTTCGCCATGCGCATACGCTGGCTGGCGCATCGCTACGTGTTGCGCCAGAGCGTCGACTTCTTCCAGAACGATTTCGCCGGCCGCATCGCCACCAAGGTCATGCAGGCGGCGCTGGGCACGCGCGACACGGTGATGAAGATCACCGAGGTTCTCGTCTATGTCGGCGTCTATTTCACCGGTGCCGTCGTCATGTTCGCGGCCAGTGACTGGCGCCTCGCCATCCCGCTCGTCCTGTGGTTCGTGGGCTATCTCCTGGTCATGCGCCATTTCGTGCCGAAGCTCGGCGAGATGTCGAAGGCCCAGGCCGATGCCCGCTCGATGGTGACCGGACGCATCGTCGACAGCTACACCAACATCCAGACCGTCAAGCTCTTCGCCCATGCCGACCGTGAGGACCTCTATGCCCGCGACGGCCTGCGCCACATGCTCGACACCGTCTACAATTCGCTGCGCACCACGACGCGCATGACGGTGGCGCTCAATGTGCTCAATGCGCTGCTGCTGTTCTCGACCGGCGCCGTCACCATCTGGCTGTGGTCGATCAATGCGGTGACGACGGGTGTGCTCGCCTTCACCGTCGGCCTCATCCTGCGCATGCAGGGCATGGCGCACTGGATCCTGTGGGAGGTCGCCGGCCTCTTCGAGGACATCGGCACCGTCCAGGACGGCATCGAGACCATCGCGCGCGACCGCAGCCTCGTCGATGCGCCGGACGCCAGGCCGCTCGTCGTCGACAAGGGCGAGATCCGCTTCGACCACGTCGTCTTCAACTACGGCAAGCGGGCGGAGAAGGACCACATCGTCATCGACGATCTGAGCCTCGTCATCGCGCCCGGCGAGAAGGTCGGGCTGGTCGGCCGCTCCGGCGCCGGCAAGTCGACGCTGGTCAACCTGCTGTTGCGCTTCTACGACCTGCCGAAGGGCCGCATCCTGATCGACGGCCAGGACATCGCCAGGGTCGAGCAGGAGAGCCTGCGCGAGCAGATCGGCATGGTCACCCAGGACACCTCGCTCCTGCACCGCTCGATCAAGGACAATATCGCCTATGGCATGCCCCAGGCGACGCAGGAGGAGATCGTCAAGGCGTCCGAGCGCGCCCATGCCCATGAATTCATCCCGCATCTGGTCGACCTCAAGGGCCGGCGCGCCTATGAGGCGCATGTCGGCGAGCGCGGCGTCAAGCTGTCCGGCGGCCAGCGCCAGCGCGTCGCCATTGCCCGCGTGCTGCTCAAGGATGCGCCCATCCTCATCCTCGACGAAGCGACCAGCGCGCTCGATTCCGAGATCGAGGCGGCGATCCAGGAGAGCCTGTACAATCTCATGGAGGGTAAGACCGTCATCGCCGTGGCGCACCGGCTGTCGACCATCGCCGCGATGGACCGCCTGGTCGTCATGGACAAGGGCCGCATCGTCGAGGAAGGCTCGCATGACGCGCTTCTGCGCCAGGGCGGCCTCTATGCCGATCTCTGGCACCGCCAGTCGGGCGGCTTCCTGGCGCGCGAGGCGGCGGAGTAGCCGATGCAATTCACCTTGACCGTCGAGGGCCTGACCGAGGCCGGCGCCGGCGCGCTCGCCTCGGCCCTCGAGGACGATCCCGATCCGCCGCTCGCCGTCACGCTCAACGAGACCGACGAGGTTCGCCGGATCTGGAATCTCGTCGCCTATTTCGCGACCGAGCCGGAGGCCCGCGCGGCGGGCGAGCGGTTGCGGCCCCTCATCGGCGACAGGGCCTCCTCGCTCACGGCTTTGCCCGAGGTGGACTGGGTGCGGCGCTCGCTCGAAGGCCTGGCGCCGGTGGCGGCCGGACGGTTCCATCTCTATGGCTCGCATGACCGCGATCGCCGCCGGGACGGCGGCATTTCGCTCGAGATCGATGCCGGGACGGCTTTCGGCACCGGTCATCACGGCACCACCGCGGGCTGCCTCCTGGCCTTCGACGCCCTGCTCAAGCGCGGCGCGCCCCGGCGGATTCTCGATCTCGGCTGCGGCACCGGCGTGCTGGCCTTGGCGGCCGCCAAGGCCCTGTGCCGGCCGGTGCTCGCCAGCGACATCGATCCCGTGGCGGTCTCTGTGACGCGCGACAATGCCCGCAACAACGGCGCCGCGTCTTTGGTCGGCGCGGTCACGGCCCCCGGCCTGAAGCACCGGCAGATCGCCGACCGGGCGCCCTATGACCTGATCTTCGCCAATATCCTGGCGCGCCCGCTCATCGCGCTCGCCGGTGATCTTGCCCAAAGCCTGGCGCCCGGCGGCGCCCTGATCCTGTCGGGCCTCACCTGCGACCAGGAGCAAGGGGTGCGCGCCGCCTATCGCAATCGCGGCCTCGTGCCCGCGAGCCCCTTGCGGCTCGGCAACTGGTCCACCCTCGTCTTCACCCGGCCCGGCCGCCCTAGATGTTTAGTCCCGGGCTTTGATGGGGCATCATTGTCCTCCGAATCAAAGGAGGCGCTATGGGCCAGGTTCTGCATGGGAGCGCCACGACGACAGAGGCAGTCCGTCGAGCGATACAACATA
>JBFWNN010000024.1:0-77383 GCA_050251035.1 Parvibaculaceae bacterium | reverse complement strand
GGATACAAGGCTGTGGCGGAAGTCTTCGCCATATCATGCAAGTTCCCCTCAGATCGCCGCCACTCTGTTCCAGAAGAGGAGACAAAATGTGTGAAAACCATCTTGACAAGAAAAGCTCCATACAAGGGTGGCTGGTTGCCGTTGGCATTGGCTGAGGAGCAGAGCCGAGCGCCGGGTTCAGGTCTGCGCGGTCGGGAAGGGGTGATACTGATAGAGCCAGGTCTCGGTCAGGATCTGCGGGCCGTTCCGGAGAAAGAGGCGCATCTCGACGGGTTCGGCGCCCGCGACCGTCAGGTCGAACTGGGCGCGCCAATGGCCCGGCACGTCGTCCGGCACCGCTTCGGTGAAGATATAGGACAGCGTGCCGCGCGTGATGGAAATGACGGGCTCGGGCTTGACGCCGAACGGCAGGGCGGCGAGCGGCCCGCCCATGAACTCGATCAGGAACTTGCGCACATTCTGCGGCCGTGGCCGCCCGGGCTCACCGCCATTTCCGAGCCGGGTCGCCACGCAGCGCGCCAGCACCGGGGGATAGGGCTCGTCGGCGCGCCAGTGCAGGCGGTAGCTGAGCCTGTGGCTCGACCCGGCCTTGGCGGGCTCCGCCGGCACCCAGGCGGCGACGATGTTGTCGTGGATCTCGTCATCGGTGGGCAGCTCCATGAGCTGGACCGCGCCCGGGCCCCAGCCGCCGAGCGGCTCGACCCACAGGCTCGGCCGGCGGTCATACAAGACGCCGTCCTGATAGTGGTCGAAGTCGCGGTCGCGCTGGAGGAGGCCGAAGCCGCGCGGGTTCAGGTCCTTGAAGGAGGAATCGATGATGCGTCGCGGATTGTTGAGCGGCCGCCAGATGCGCTCGCCCAGTCCGGTCCACAGCGCCAGCCCGTCCGAATCATGCACTTCCGGCCGCCAATCGACCGCCTCGGGCTTGCGTGTCTCGGAGAACCAATACATCGAGGTCATCGGCGCGATGCCGAAACGGGCGATGTCGCGGCGCGGGAAAAGCGCCGTGTCGATCTCCATGACGACGCCCTCCCGGCGCGCCATGACGAAGCGATAGGCGCCGGCGATGCTGGGACCGTCGAGAAGGGCGTAGAGCACGACCTTGCCACCGTCGCCCTCTGGCGTTTCGAAATAGAAACGGGTGAAGCACGGAAATTCCTCCGGCCGGTCCGTCAGGGCGGTGTCGACGGCGATGCCGCGGGCCGAGAGGCCATATTGGTGGAGCTCGCCGATGGCGCGGAAATAGGAGGCGCCCAGGAAGGCGGCCCAGTCGTTCCTGCGCCAGGCGAGCTTGGCCTGGTCGCCGAGACGGCTCTCCTGGAGGCGGAAGCCGGCGAAGCCGCAGTCTTTCGGGAGCCCTCGCGCCGGGCTGTCGGCCGGCATGTCGAAATATGAGGGATCATAGATGATCTCGCGCGCGACCGCCTTGCCGGCGCCGTCCGAGACGACATGCATCCGGACCGGAACCTGGAAATACTTGCCGAGGGGGAAGAAGGTCACCGGGTAGGGGCTTGGCCCGTCCGCGAAGAGGGCGCGGCCGGTATCGAAGGCGATCCGGCCATGCGCCTGGTAGTCGATCCGCTCCAGAACATCGCGCGGCGGCGCCTTGGGCGCCACATAGGCCGTGCGCGCCATGGCCCGCGCCTCTTTGATGAGCGCAGCGAAGGAGAAGCTCCGCTCGGGGCCGAGCGTCAGCCGGCCCGCGGCCAAAGCGTGCGCCGGAAGGCCGAAAGCGGCGAAAGCCGCGGCGGCCGTGCCCGTGCTCAAGAGATCGCGGCGGTTCATCATGGAGGACAGTCCCCTCTCGTGCCGTGCCGTCCCTGAAATTAGCGGTCCCAGGCGACCGCGCAACTTACCAAAGGTTCATGCTCCCGGCTCGTTCGCGCCCCTATATGTCGAACTCGTCGATATCGGCGAATGCGCGCCTGAGCGCCTTGCCCCAGTCGTCGGAGAGTTTCTGGAAATAGCGATCGTCGCGCTCGATGCGTCGCGCGCGCTCGAGCTTCAGCGTGTCCCGGGCATAGACCACGAGATCGATCGGCAGGCCGACGCTCAGATTGGAGCGGATGGTCGAATCGAAGGACAGCAGCACGAGCTTGGCCGCCTCGCCGAGCCGCATGGCGGGGGCGCTGACGCGGTCGAGAATGGGTTTGCCGTATTTATGCTCGCCGATCTGCAGGAAGGGCGTGTCGCTCGTCGCCTCGATGAAGTTCCCGGCCGAATAGATCTGGAACAGCCGCGACCGCTCGGTGCCGATCTGGCCGGCGAACAGGAAGCTCGCCGAGAAGGTGTCTTCCGACTGGAAGAGCTGGCCGTCATCCGTCCGTTGCACGTCGCGCACCGCGCGGCCGACGATCTGGGCCGCCTGGAACATCGTTTTGGCGCTGAACAGGTTGTCTACGGCGCCGCGTTTGCGCAGCGACAACGTGCCTTCGTTCAGGAGGCTGACGACGGCCTGGGTGGTGGCGAGATTGCCCGAGGTCGCCAGCGCGAAAACACGCTTGCCCGGCTGCGACCAGGTATGCAGCTTCTTGAAGGTGGCGATATTGTCGAGGCCGGCATTGGTGCGCGTGTCGGCTGCCAGGACGAAGCCGTCCTTCATCAGCATTCCTACGCAATAGGTCATTCAGGGCTCCACGCTAGAATTCCAAAGCTGGGCGTGAGATCACGCTCACTGCTCGGCGGGCTGGACGGTGACGGCGACCGTCATGCTTTCCGCCTCGCCGCCGCGCCGGCTGCCGCGTACAGGCACCACCCCTTGCGCGTCAAGACCCGTGGCCACCCGCACATATTCGGCGGTCGGGCATTTGCCGTTCGCCGCATCGAACCCGACCCAGCCGAGACTGGGCACGAGAACCTCGGCCCAGGCGTGACTGGCGGTCGCGGGGCCCGAGCCCTCGGTCACCAGATAGCCGGTGATGTAGCGTCCCGGAATGCCGAGGGAGCGGACGATGGCGAGCATCGCATGGGCATGGTCCTGGCACACGCCTTTACCGTCGGTCAGCGCCTCGGCCGCTGTCGTATGGGCATGCGTCACCCCGATCTGATAGGCGATGCGGCGCTGCACCTCGCCCATGATCGCATGCAGCCGCTCGAGGGCATCGGGATATTTCGCGGCAGACTCACGCGCGATCTCGCGAAGCTCGGCGCTGGGCTCCGTGGCGGCCGTCTGGCGCAGGAACACGCTGTCGGGCGCCTGGCACTTGAAGCCGCGCACCACGCCAGATGCGTCCTGCGTGTCGACCACGCCCCGGGCGGTGACGGTCACATGGTCATGCGGCCCTTGCGAGGTGACGACATGCACCTGGTTGCCGAAGCCGTCGGTATAGGCGAGGGCCTTGTCGATGCCCGGCGCCTCGATCGTCCAGGACGTGGTCTTCTGCGTCGCGAAGGCGGACGGCGTCAGATAGAGGCGCTGGATCGATGAGCGCACGCTCGTCGCATAGTCATAGCGGGTCTGATGATGGACGGAGAGCTTCATGGGAAATTGTAGGTTTGCGCGATGTCGGCGGCGAGCTGGTTGTTGGCCTTCATGAAGTCCTGCAGGAACTCATGCAGGCCGTTCTGGAAGATGTCGTCCATCCTTTCGCCCCTCAGCCGGGCATAATGTTCCTTCGCCTGGTCCCGGCAGTCGGAGCGCTGCTGGTAGAGCTCGGCCAGGCCATCGAGCGCGCGCGTGATCCATTGATAGCAGAAGGTGAGCGAGCGCGGCATTTCCTCGCGCAGGATGAGGAACTCGGCGACCAGCCAGGGCCTGTAGGTGCTGTCGCGGTAGAACCAGCGATAGGCACGATGCGCCGAGACCGAGCGCAGCACCGTCGCCCATTGCTGGATGTCGACGTCGGAGCCGACGTCGCTCGGCTTCGGCAGCAGGATGTAATATTTCACATCGAGGATGCGCGCGGTGTTGTCGGCGCGCTCGACGAAGGTGCCGAGCTGGCTGAAGAAGTAGGTGTCGTGCCTGAGCATGGTGCCGAGCAGGGCGCCGCGGAACAGCATGGCGCGCTGCTCGATCCAGTCGAGGAAGCCCGGCAGCCGGTCGCTGGTGATCGTATCAGGCGTGACCTGGGAGAACTCGTTCCAGGTGCCGTTGAGGCTCTCCCACACGTCGCGGGTGAGCGCGGTTCTGACCGCGCGGCCGTTGTTGCGCGCCGTTTCGAGGCAGGAGCGCACGCTGGACGGATTGTCCTCGTCGAACAGCAGGTGATGGATGATGTCGGGAGTCGTGATCTCCTTGTGCTTGGCGAAATAGCTCGCCTCGCAGGCGGCGGTGGTGAGGGTGGAGCGCCATTCGTCGCGATGGCCCTCGATGGCGCGCGGCATCAGCGATATGCGGTAGCCCACTTCCAGGAGCCGCGCCATGTTCTCGGCCCGCTCCACATAGCGCGACATCCAGAACAGCGACGCGGCGGTGCGGCCCAGCATAAGCGGTCAGTCCTCCAGCACCCAGGTGTCTTTCGTGCCCCCGCCCTGGCTCGAATTGACGACGAGCGAGCCGTCCTTGAGGGCGACGCGCGTCAGGCCGCCGGGCGTGATGCGGATGCGGTCGCCGGTGAGCACGAAGGGCCTGAGATCGATATGGCGCGGCGCCACGCCGGCGTCGGTGCAGGTGGGCGACGCCGAAAGCGCCAGCGTCGGCTGGGCGATATAGTTCGAAGGGTTGGCCTTGAGCCGGCTGCGGAAATCGTCGATCTCCTTGACCGAGGAGGTGGGCCCCACCAGCATGCCATAGCCGCCCGAGCCGTGGACCTCCTTGATCACGAGCTCGGCCAGGTGGTCGAGCACGTAGGAAAGGTCCTTGGGCTCGCCGCAGCGCCAGGTCGGCACGTTCTTCAGGAGCGGCTTTTCGCCGGTGTAGAATTCGATGACGTCGGGAATGTAAGTGTAGATCGCCTTGTCGTCGGCGATGCCGGTGCCCGGCGCATTGACCAGGGTGACGCGCCCGGCGCGATAGAGATCGAACAGGCCCGGCACGCCGAGCGCCGAATCGGGCCGGAAGGTGAGGGGATCGAGGAACGCATCGTCGATCCGGCGATAGACCACATCGACGCGTTTCGGCGCCTGGGTGGTGCGCATATAGAGATAGCCGTCGTCGACGAAGAGATCCGATCCCTCGCACAGCTCGACACCCATCTCGTCGGCGAGGAAGGCGTGCTCGAAGAAGGCCGAGTTGTGGATGCCGGGCGTGAGCAGCACGATCGTGGGCTCGTCGCCGGCGCCTTGCGGCGCGACGCTCTCCAGCGTCCGGCGCAGCATCGACGGATAGTTCTCGACCGGCGCCACGCGATGGCGCTTGAACAGGTCGGGGAACAGGAACATCATCGCCTCGCGGTCCTCGAGCATGTAGGAGACGCCGGACGGGGTCCGGCAATTGTCCTCGAGGACATAGAACTCGGTCTCGCTCACGCGCACGATGTCGACGCCGATGATGTGGGCATAGACGCCGCGCGGCGGCGACAGCCCCACCATCTGCGGCACGAAGGCCGCGTTCTGCAGAATGAGGTCCCTGGGGATACGTCCGGCGCGCAGGATCTCCTGGCGATGATAGAGATCGTGCAGGAAGGCGTTGAGGGCGCGCACGCGCTGCTCGATGCCGACCGTGAGCTTGCGCCATTCGGACGCGGCGAAGACGCGCGGGATGATGTCGAAGGGGATGAGCCTTTCGGCGGCCTCATCGGCGCCATAGACGGCGAAGGTGATGCCGAGGCGGCGGAAAATGGCTTCGGCTTCCTTCAGGGCACGCTCGACATTGGTCTTGCCGAGCGAGCCGATCCAGTCGTGGATCTGCGCATAGGGATTGCGGACCGAGCCGTCCGGATTCAGCATCTCATTGAAGAAAGTCCCCATGTCGCTCCCCAAAGCGCGATGGTTTCAGACGGGTCGCCTTCGCGCCTTAGCCTCTTGTTTGCACATGATCTTTTCGGAGAACCGCTGTCCGCTTCTCCGGCTCATGCACTGATGCTGCACTGCGATACTGGGACGAAAATCCGCTCCATGCAACAGATTCATGATGGATTTGCTCCCTGTGCGGAGTTTGTGGCATATAGGAGCCATGTGTTTCCGCATCACAGCTTCCGGCGACTGCCTCCGGGCAGGGTCGCGCACCCTGAAGCAGGACGTCCTGCTGCATTGCGCCCGCATCGGGTACAAGCCGTAAGCACACGTCATTTCCCTTAGCTATTGCTTCGGCCGAGCGCCGTTTTTTACCCGCAATCTGGAGATGACTGATGACCGCCCATGCCAAGAATCTGAATATCGCCGAACTCGTCGCGCGCGACACCGCGCATCACTTCCATCCCTTCACCGATCACAAGGCCTTCCATGCCGAAGGCGGGGCCAGGGTCATGACCCAGGCCGATGGCGTGTGGATCTGGGACGCCAAGGGCAACAAGCTGCTCGACGGCATGGCGGGCCTGTGGTGCGTGAATGTCGGCTATGGCCGCAAGGAGTTGGCCGAGGCCGCCTACCGGCAGATGCTCGACCTGCCGTACTACAACACCTTCTTCAAGACGACGACGGTGCCGACCACCGAGCTCGCGGCCAAGATTTCCTCGCACATGCCCGAGCGCTTCAAGCACATCTTCTTCGTCAATTCGGGCTCCGAGGCCAACGACACGATCGTGCGCTTCGTGCGCCATTACTGGAAGCTGATGGGCAAGCCCTATCGCAAGGAGTTCATCGGGCGGCGGCGCGGCTATCACGGCTCGACGATGGTCGCGGCGAGCCTCGGCGGCATGGAGGGCATGCATGGCCAGGGCGGCTTGCCGCTGCCGGGCTTCCATCACGTCCAGCAGCCGCATTGGTATGATTTCGGCCGCGACCTGAGCCCTGAGGAATTCGGCCGCGAGGCCGCCGCCGAGGTCGAAAAGAAGATCCTCGAGCTCGGGCCGGACAATGTCGCGGCCTTCATCGGCGAGCCGATCCAGGGCGCCGCCGGGGTGATCATCCCGCCTTCGACCTATTGGCCGGAGGTGCAGAAGATCTGCCGCAAATACGGCGTCCTCATCATCGCCGACGAAGTCATCAGCGGCTTTGGGCGCACCGGCAACTGGTGGGGCTTCGAGACCCTGGGGATCGAGCCCGACATCGTGCCCATGGCCAAGGGGCTGTCGTCCGGCTACCTGCCGATCGGCGCCATCGCCTTCTCCGACCGGCTGATCAAGGACTTCTTCGAGAAGGGCGAGGAGTTCTATCACGGCATGACCTATGCCGGCCATCCGGCGGCCTGCGCCGTTGCACTGAAGAACATCGAGATCATCGAGGCCGAGAAGCTGGTCGAGCGCTCGAAGGAACTCGGCCAATATTTCGCGAAGGGATTGGACAGCCTGCGCGACCATCCCATCGTCGGCGAGACCCGCTCGGCCGGCCTCATCGGCGCCATCGAGATCGCCCGCGACAAGACGACCCGCGAGCGCTTCGCCAAGCCCGGCCGGGTCGGCGCGATCTGCCGCGACCACAGCTTCAGCAACGGGCTCATCATGCGGGCCTGCTGGGACACCATGGTGCTCTCGCCGCCGCTGGTGATCTCCAAGAAGGAGATCGACGAGATGCTGCGCCTAGTGAAGGTGGCCCTCGACAAGACCTATGCGGACGTCAAGGCGGAAACCGCCTGACAATTAAGTTGAACCATGCTGGCCCGAGGCATAGGCTTGGGCCAGCCAAACAGACAGACGCCCTTGAGGCGGGGCGCCTGGAAACAAGGGAGCTATCATGCCAGTCTATTGTCCAGGATTTTCCCCCCGGCGCCGCTCGCTGCTGAAGGGTCTGGGGGCGCTCGGCGTCGGCCTCACTTTCCTGCCGCGCCATTCACTGTCGGAAGAGGAGAAGAAGCTCAACTTCTACAACTGGGACACCTATATCGGCGAGACGACGCTGGCCGATTTCGAGACGGCGACCGGCATCGAGGTGAAGATGGACCTGTTCGCCGACAATGACGAATTGTTCGCCAAGCTCAAGGCCGGCAATCCGGGCTATGACGTGATCTGCCCGACCAACGACAATCTCGAGCGCATGATCAAGGCCAACATGGTGACCCCGCTCGACCGGGCGAAGCTGCCCAATTTCGCCAATCTCGATCCGGTCTTCCAGGAGGCCACCTTCGACCCCGGCCGCAAGCACTCCGTGCCCTATCTGTGGGGCACGGTCGGCATCGGCTATCGCAAGAGCAAGGTCGAGGGCACGGTCGACAGCTGGAAGATCCTGTTCGAGGACCCGAAATATGCCGGCCGCATCGCGCTGCTCGGCGACGCCAAGATCGTCATCGGCTCGGCCCTCAAATATCTGGGCCAGTCGCTCAACTCGACCGATCCGGCGACGCTGAAGAAAGTGGAGGAACTGCTCATCGCCGGCAAGAAGAACGTCAAGGTCTATGCCGACGACAACGGCCAGGACCTCCTGGCCTCGGGCGATGTCGATCTCACCATGGAATACAATGGCGACATCCTGCAGGTCATGGCCGAGGACGACGACATTTCCTATGTCGTGCCGACCGAGGGGGCCGAGATGTGGCAGGACTGCCTCGCCATCCCGACCGGGGCGCCGAGGCCCGAGAACGCCCATGCCTTCATCAACTTCATCCTGGACCCGCAGGTCGAGGCGGGGATCGCCAAGACGGTGCAATATGCCACGCCCAACGCGGCGGCGAAGAAGCTGATGGACAAGGCGTATATCGATAATCCGGCGATCTTCCCGCCGGCCGAGGTCATCGCCAAATGCGAGCCCGCCCTCTATCTGGGCGAGGACGTCACCAAGGCGCGCGACGAGGCCTGGACCCGCGTCCAGGCGGCGTGAAATCCGGCAGCTTCAAGCGACCGGAGAAGGCATGTTGCCGTCTCCGGTCATTCTGTTCTAGCATCGCCATAACGACAAACGGGGTGGAGTCGCGGCATCGTGGACAGTTGGAGGGATAATCTCCGGGCTTTCTGGACACTTGGAACGCCCGGCACCTTCTGGCTCCTGGTCTTTTTCCTCATCCCGCTCGGCTACATGTTCGGGATCTCCTTCAGCGAGAAGGTCTCGATCACCGAGAACGCCTTCACCGGAACGCTCGCCAACTACATCCGCTCCTTCGACGCGGTCTATCTGCAGATCATCTGGAAGTCGATCTGGATCAGCGCGCTGGCGACCGCCTTTTGCCTGCTGCTCGCGTATCCGATCGCCTTCGGCATCTGCTTCGCGCCGGCCAAGTGGAAGCCCTTGCTTCTGCTCCTGGTCATCCTGCCCTTCTGGATCAATCTCCTCATCCGCACCTACGCGCTGATCGCCGTTTTCCGCAGCCAGGGCTATCTCAACCTGGTGCTGGGCTGGATCGGGCTCGGTCCCTTCGAGATGCTCTATAATGACGGCTCGGTGATCATGGGGCTGGTCTATGTCTATATGCCCTTCATGGTGCTGCCGCTCTATGCCACGATCGAGCGGCTCGACCGTTCCTATCTCGAAGCGAGCCTCGATCTCGGCGGCTCGCAGGCCCAGACCTTCTTCAAGGTGACCTTGCCCTTGACCATGCCCGGCATCATCACCGGCATCATCCTCGTCTTCATTCCCTGCCTCGGCTCTTTCCTGACGCCCGACATGCTGGGCGGCGCCAACGCCATCATGATCGGCAATGTCATCGAGCGGCAGTTCAAGTCCGCCAATGACTGGCCGTTCGGCTCGGCTTTGTCCTTCCTGTTGATGTATGTGACCTTCGGCGCGCTGGCGCTGCGCGCCTTCCTCGCCGCCCGCAGCCGGGGAGTCGACGTCTGATGGCAGAGACGCTGAAACCGGGCTCGGGGCCGCTCGACTACGGCAGCCGCTGGTGGCTCAAGATCCTCTTCGCGGCCATCTTCTTCGCCCTCTATACGCCGATCTTCACGCTCATCGCCTTTTCGTTCAACACCGACCGGCGCGGCGTCGTCTGGCGCGGCTTCACCTTGGAGAACTACGCGAAGGCCTGGAACAACTCCGATCTCCAGGAAGCGCTGCTCAACTCGCTCACCATCGCCGTCATCTCGACCGTGTTCGCCACCGTCATCGGCGCGATGGCGGCGCTGTTCCTGTGGCGCTTCCGCTTTCCCTTCAAGGCAGCCTATGAGGGCGTGATGGCGCTGCCGATCGTGATCCCCGAGATCTGCATGGGCGTGTCGCTGCTGCTCTTCTTCATCAATACCGGCATGATGGAATGGTCGGTCGGGCTGCCCTGGCCGCTCAACCTGATCAACATCATCATCGCCCATGTGGCCTTCTGCTTCCCCTTCGTGGCGGTGGTGGTGCGCTCGCGCCTCGTCGGCTTCAACCGCCAGTTCGAGGAGGCCTCGAAGGATCTGGGGGCGAGCGAATGGCAGACCTTCTGGAACGTCATCGTGCCCTTCATGATGCCGGGTCTCGTCGCCGGGGCGCTGCTCGCCTTCACTCTGTCTCTCGACGATTTCGTGATCACCTTCTTCACCTCGGGCCCGGAGACCGTGACCTTCCCGGTCAAGGTCTATTCGCTGGTCCGCCGCGGCGTCTCGCCCGAGATCAACGCGGCATCGACGGTGCTGATCGTCATCACGGTGATCGCCACCGTAATCGCAATGAAACTTCAGGCGCCCCAGAAAACGGGCGAGGGTTAGGACAATGGCCGAAGCAATCGTATCCCTGCGCAACGTGACCAAGATGTTTCCGGGCGGCGTCAAGGCCGTCGACGATATTTCCTTCGACATCGCCCAGAACGAGTTCTTCGCCCTCCTGGGGCCGTCGGGCTGCGGGAAGACGACGCTGTTGCGGATGATCTCCGGTCTCGAGACGCCGACCTCCGGCCAGATCGTCATCGGCGGCGAGGACATGGCGCTGACGCCGCCCAACAAGCGGCCGACCAACATGGTGTTCCAGTCCTATGCCGTCTTTCCGCACATGACGGTGGCCGACAATGTCGCCTACGGCCTCAAGGTGACGGGCGTTCCGGCCGAGGAGACGAAGCGGCGGGTCGGTGAGGCACTCGAGATGGTGAAGCTCACCCACTTGGCCGCGCGCAAGCCCGACCAGATGTCGGGCGGCCAGCGCCAGCGCGTGGCGCTCGCCCGCGCGCTGGTCAAGCGGCCGAAGGTGCTGCTGCTCGACGAGCCGCTGTCGGCGCTCGACGCCAAGCTGCGCGACGAGATGCGCCTCGAGCTGACCAGGCTGCAGGAGAATGTCGGCATCACCTTCATCATCGTGACCCACGACCAGGACGAGGCGCTGTCGATGGCGAGCCGCATCGCGGTCATGGACAAGGGCGCCGTCCAGCAGATCGCGACGCCGTCCGAGCTCTATGAGCAGCCGGCGAGCCGTTTCGTCGCCGACTTCATCGGCAAGGTCAACCTGATCAACGCCCAGGTCGTCTCGTCGGCGGCGAAGAAGATCGTCTGCGACGCCCGCGGCCTCGGCAAGATCGAGCTGCCGCATGAGGGCAAGGCCTCGGGCACGATCGCCATCGCGGTGCGCCCTGAGAAGCTCAAGATCTCGGAAGGCCAGCCCAAGGCGGCCAAGGCGATCAAGGCCGAGGGCAAGGTGCGCGACGTCGCCTATTATGGCGACACCAGCCATGTCGTCGTGCGCTGCAACGACGATCTCGAGCTGTCGGTCAATGTGCAGAACGACACGCGCGCCGGCGGATCGGGTGTTGAACGCGGCCAGAAAGTGTGGATTCACTGGGCGCCGGAAGACACGCTGGTATTGACGGAGTAGGTCCTTGACCCTCGAAATCTCGAAGCTGACCTCGGTTCCGGGGGACAGCGCCTTTCGCCGCAAGACCCTCAAGGGCACCGAGCTCGAGGCCACCTATGCCGGCGCGCTCTCCTATATGCGGCGCAAATACAGCCGCGATCTCGCAGGGGTCGACATCGCTATCACCGGCATCCCCTTCGACCAGGCGGTGAGCAACCGGCCGGGCACCCGCTTCGGTCCGGAAGCGATCCGCAAGGCCTCGGTCGAGCATGCCTGGGGTCCGTATTGGCCGTGGATGTTCGACCCCTTCGACACGCTGGCGGTCGTCGACTATGGCGACTGCTTCTTCGACTGGGGCCGCAAGGACCTGGCGCCCGATGCGATCACCCGGCATGCGCTGTCGGTGATCGAGACGGGGACCGGGCTCGTCTCGCTGGGCGGCGATCATTTCGTCTCCTATCCGTTGCTCAGGGCGCATGCCAAGGTGCACGGGCCGCTGGCGCTCGTCCATTTCGACGCCCATCGCGACGTCGAGCCCGACGACGGCGACCGCATCGATCACGGTACGATGTTCAACCATGCGGTCAGGGACGGGCTCATCGATCCAAGGCGCTCGATCCAGGTCGGCATCCGCACCACCTTCCATGGCGAGCGGACCTTCGGCTTCAAGATCCTCTATTCCGACCAGGTGCATGAGATGAGCCCGGCCGAGGTCGCGCAAGAGATCGCGCGCACCGTCGGCGGCGGGAAGGCCTATCTCACCTTCGACATCGACTGCCTCGATCCCGCCTTCGCGCCGGGCACTGGCACGCCGGTTCCGGGCGGGCTCTCCTCGCATCAGGCGCTGTCGATCATCCGCAAGCTCACGGCGGTCGATTTCGTCGGCATGGACCTGGTCGAGGTGTCGCCGCCCTATGACCATGCCGAGATCACGGCCCTCGCCGGGGCGACGATCGTGCTCGACTATCTCTGCCTCAAGGCCTGGCAGAAGGGCGCCCGCGGCGCGCCTTTGCCGGACTAGGGGAACCGCTTCGCAGTCTCGATCGTTTCCTCACGGACAGAAATCTGTGAGGAACGATCATGCCTGCCAAATCGAAAGCACAGCAGAAAGCCGCGGGCGCGGCCCTCGCCGCCAAGCGCGGCGAGCAGAAAGTGAGCAAGCTCAAGGGCGCGTCACGCGAGATGTACGGCTCGATGAGCGAAAAGCAGCTCGAGGAGTTCGCCGAGACGAAGCGCAAGGGCCTGCCCGAACACAAGGATCAGTGAGCGCAGGAGAGCCTATTTCAGCCTACCGCCGATGGCTTCGACGCCGGCTTCTGCGCACGTCTCGTCGATGCTTCCCGACGGTGCGCCGCCTACGCCGATGCCGCCGACCAGCGCATCGCCGATGCGGATGGGCAGCCCGCCGGCCAGGATGACCAGGCGACGATCCATGTCGCGCAGGCCCTCGACATCGCCATTCTCTTTGATGAAATTCGCAAGGCCCGTCGTGTCGCGCCCCATGCTGGCCGAGGTGAAGGCTTTTCCAGTGGCGCTCGCCACCGTGTGGGGGCCTGACCCATCCGCCTTGAGCAGGACCTTGGTGGCGCCGCTGCGCTCCACCACTGCGACGCTCACTTGCTGACCGTCGGCCTGGCATTTGGCGAGGGCGGCCGAGGCGGCCTTCAGCGCCATGTCGAGCGGCAGATAGGGCGCCGTCGGCAGTTCGGCGGCGCCGGCATCGAGCTGCATGAGCGAGAGCAAGGCGAGAGCCAGCAGTGGTTTTTTGGTCATGAGGTTCTCCTGTTCCATAAAGGGACGCAGTTGTCCTATTGCGGCCGCGAGACGACCGGATAGGCGCTTGAAAAAATGTCCGAAACCTGGGGGTGGCCGAAGGTCCGGTCGGGATAGCGGGCGATCAGGCCTTCGAACTGGCGCTGGGCGCGCCGCGCGTCGGCGGCGAAATCCATGCCCGGAATGCGCCGGTCCTCCATGACGAAGCGGCCGTCGATGACGACGCTGTGCACGTCGCGGCCGCTGCCGCCGATGAGCAGGGTCTGGATCGGGTCGATGACCTGGCCCAGATCCGGGTTCGCCAGGTCCCAGACCACGATGTCGGCGCGGCAGCCGGGCGCCAGGCGCCCGAGGTCGGGGCGCCCCAGGGCGTCGGCGCCGCCCAGCGTCGCGGCGTCGAAATAGTCCTCCGAGCGGCAGGCGGTGGCGCTGTGCTCGGCGAGCCGGCAGAGGATGAGGCCGATCTGCAGATTGAGCAGCATGTCGGGCGGCGAGGTGTCGGTGCCGAGGCCGATCCGGAGGCCGCGTTCGCGATAGGTCTTGAAGCTTTCGAGGCTGTGGCCGAAACGCGCCGAGACCAGCGGGCAGTGCACCAAGGCGGCGCCGGCCTCGCGCACGATGTCGAGATCGCGGCCGGGGCCCGGAATATGGCGCGACGGCTTCACGAAGATGCCATGAGGCAGGAGCGTGCGCTCGGACAGGAAACCGAGGCCCGCGAGCCACTCGATCGACGTCATGCCGTGCAGCTGCTGCACCGTGTCGCGCTCGAACTCGCCTTGGCAGCAATGCAGGCGGACCGGCACGCCGAGATCGTCGCCGGCCGCCGCCGTGCGCTCGATGAGGCGCGCCGTGCAGGTCTCGATCCGGTCGGGCGCCAGCATGGTGCGAACGCGGCCGTTGGCCTTGCCCTCGAATGTCTTGCAGAAGCGGATCGCGTCGGCGAGCCCCGCAAGTCCGCGCGCCTCGTCGAAATGCAGTTCGAAACGGCCGGGCGCCACGACATAAGGGTTTCCGGTGCGATAGGCCGGGCCGAGATAGACCCTGAGGCCCAGCGCCTCGGCGGCCTCGGCGGCGCCGGCGAACTCGTCCGTCGTCTCGCCCCATTCGCGGTAATAGAGCGAGGCGATCGGCAAAGCGGTGGTGATGCCGTTGCGGATGAGGTGGGCGAAGGCATGCCGCTTCTGGAAGACGAGCTCCTCGGGCGAGTACATCTCATAGGGGCCGGCATCCATATAGGTCTTGGGCCAGGTCCGTCCCTTCTGCCAGGACGGGTGATTGTCGAAGGCGAGGATCGTCGTGTCGAGATCGGAAAGGGCGTCGAGGTCGATGAAGCCGGGCGCCAGCAGGGCGCGGCCATAGTCGCGGCGGCGGGCGATCTCGCCCGGGAAATCGTGGCCGACGAAGACGATCTCGCCATCCTCGAAGACGACCTCGCCTCGAGCATAGAGGACATGATGACCGTTGCTGTGGCCGACGACCCAATCGGCGGCGAGAAGGGTTCTTCCGGATGCCGGCATGCTGTTCACCAGATGTGTATTCAGTTCGACGAGACTTTGCATTGCCGGGCGGCGACGCGCTTGATGTCCTCCCATTCGGCGACGCTCATCGTCGGGAGGTCGAAATAGTCGCGGGTTCTGGCATAGCCATGTCCACCCATGCGGCCGATCGCGTCGAGGCCATAGGGGTCGATGTGGAACCGGTCATTGACGATGACGGCATCGACATGGGCCGCCAGGACCTCGCCCAGGATGATCTGGCGCGACGCGCCGATCTCCAGCGTCACATGCTGGCGGCATTCGAAGGCGACGGGAGATTCCCCGATGCGTGGGGAGGCCACCTTGTCGCCGGCGATCGCGGTGAGGCCTGCTTCCCGCAATTCGTCGATGCCGTGATCGAAGGGCACGGCGCAGACATTCATCGCCTGGAGCATGCGGTCCGAGACGATGTTGACCGTGAACACGCCGGTCAAGCGGATGTTGCGGGCGGTGTCCTTGAAGGCCATGTCTTCGTGGTTCTCGACGCCGAGGGCGAGGATCGCGGGCTCGGCCGAGAGGCAGTTGAAGAAGCTGAAGGGAGCGGCGTTGACGCGCCCTTCCGGATCGATGGTCGTCACCAGCGCGATCGGGCGCGGCACGACGGCGCCGATCAGGAGCTTGTATTTCTGTCGTTCCGACAAGGTGCCGAAATCAAAGCTGGTTTTACCGCTCATGAGCGTTGCATCCCGATTTTACGATGACAGAGAAGGTTCGCGGCCGGACGGCGCGCAGGAGAACTCAGTTCTCGCCGGCCGGGCGATAGGCCGAGAGAATGTCCTGAAGGCTCATCTCGCGCTTGCCGTCGGTCTCGAGCAGGCCGCGCGTGGCGACCGCGACCAGATGCTCGTCCATGATCCGGATCGCGGCATCGGTCTCGCCTCTCTCGAGCGCGTCGATCAGCAGCCGGTGCTCGTTCACGGCGCATTCCGACGAATGCGGCCGGCCATAGAGCGCCAGGATCAGCGATGAGCGCGAGACCACTTCGTTGACATAGCGGGTCAGAAGCTCGCTGCCGGCATATTCCGCCAGCAGAGCGTGGAATTCCCCGGCGAGCCGGATCGATTCCGGCTCGGATTGGCGCCGCGCTTCCTCCTCGCTCGCCACATGAGCGCGCAGGCGCTTCAAATGGGCGGGCTCGAGCCGGCCCGTAACTTCCTCGATGACCATGCGCTCGAGTCCACGCCGGACGCGGAACACCGCCCGTCCTTCTTCGAGGCTGGGGGAGGCGACCGTCGCGCGCATGTTCGGCTGCTGGACCACCAGGCCCTCGGCGACGAGCCGGACGATGGCGCTGCGCACCACGGTGCGGCTCACGCCGAAGCTGGTGCCGACCGAATCCTCGGGAAGCTTCGTGCCCGGCTTCAGCGCCTGCTCGATGATGGCGCGCCGGAGCGAAGTGTAGACGTGATCGGCGAGATTCCCTGCACGGCTGGCGCGCTTGCCCTTCGGCGCCCCCCGGCCGGCGATATTCGAGTGATCTGTCTTCCCGCGACTCATGTCTGCCGATCACGATACTGCCTCACCCTGCCTGTGGCTATTGTCTACACTATCTGAAAATAAATGTATACAGTTTTGATGAGATAGTGTATTCCGATAGCCGAGCCTCGCATGGAGGCATTGCAAGCGGCGCACACAGAACGCCGCGAAGGGCAGGGCAGGCATGGCCGGAATGACGGCCAGCCACATGCGCTGTCACATCGAAACAACCCGAAGAGGAGGACCTGAATGAAATCACTCAGCAAGCTGTCATTGCCCGGCCTGGGCCTCATGGCAGCGGTCATGCTGCCGCTGGCGGCCCCGGCGAACGCGGCGGAGCTGCGCTGGGGCGCATCGCGCGACATGGACTCGCTCGATCCCTATTCCTATGGCAGCACCTTCACCATCTCGACATTGAACCACGCCTATGAAGGGCTCGTGCGTTATGACGACCAGCTCAAGATCGAGCCGGCGCTCGCCACCTCATGGGAAGACGTCTCGCCGACGGTGCGGCGCTTTCACTTGCGCAAGGACGTCAAATTCCATGACGGCTCGCCCTTCACCGCCGATGACGTCATCGCCTCGCTGACCCGGGTGAGCGATCCGAAATCGCCGCTGCGCGGCAACCTGCCGGCCTATCAGGGCGCGGAAAAGATCGACGACCATACCGTCGACATCAAGGTCACAGAGAATTACCCCCTCATTCTCAACGACCTCACCAACATCTTCATCTTCGACAAGGAATGGCTGGTCAAGAACAACGCCCTGGCGCCGACCGACGTCGGCGCCGGCATCGAAGGCTATGCCACCACCCATGCCAATGGCACCGGCCCGTTCAAGGTCGTGTCGCGCAAGCCCGATGTCGAGACGGTCTTCGAGGTCAACAAGGACTGGTGGGACAAGCCGCGCCACAATATCGACCGCATCGTCTTCACGCCGATCGCCTCGCCCGCGACCGCCGTCGCCGCCTTGCTGTCGGGCCAGATCGACTATATGGAAAAGGCGCCGCTGCAGGATATTCCGCGGTTGAAGGAGTCGCAGGGCATCCAGGTGCTCGCCAACAACGAGCTGCGCACCGTCTTCTTCCTCTTCAACCGGGCTGATAAGCTCACGGCCTCGGGCGAGAAGAACCCGTTCAACGACGTCAAGGTGCGTGAGGCGCTCTACCGCGCCATCAATATCGACGTGCTGCAGAAGAAAGTGATGCGCGGCCTGTCGCGCAACACCGGTTCGATGGTGGCGCCGGCGATCCCGGGCTATGTGCCGGAGCTCGACGAGCGCCTGGGCTACGATCCCGAGAAGGCCAAGGCGCTGCTGGCGGACGCGGGCTATCCCGAAGGCTTCGGCTTCACCATGGTCTGCGACAACAATGTCTATGTGAATGAAGAGGAGATCTGCCAGGCGGTGTCCGCCATGTGGGCGCGCATCGGCCTGAAGCCGAGCCTCGACACCGCACCGACCAGCATCCAGACGGTCAAGTTCGAGGCCGGCAAGTTCGACGTCGGCATCCTCGGCTGGGCCAATGAGCCGATGATCGACAGCTATTCGATCCTGGTGCAGGTCGCACATTCCAAGACCGGCACCTCGGGCGTCTTCAACTGGGGCGGCTGGAAGGACGCCGAGATCGACCAGTTGATCGATCAGGCCGCCAAGGAGCTCGATCGCGAGAAGCGTCTGGCGCTCCAGTCCAAGGCGCTGCTCAAGATCAAAAGCAACGTCGACTTCCTGCCGCTGCACCAGCAGCCGATGGCCTGGGCTCTCGGGCCCAAGGTGAAGAGCGTCGTGCAGCTCTCCGACAACAAGTCGCGGCACTGGCTGACCACTCTGAAGTGACGCCGGAAGGCCGGGCGCCGCCGAACGCGGCTCCCGGCCGCCAACAAGAGGCAAGACCATGATCTCGATGGTGATCAAGCGCATCGGCAATGCGGCGGCGGTGATGTTCGCCGTGGCCTTTGTCGCCTTCATGATCTTCCAGTTTCTGGGCGATCCGGTCCAGTTGATGCTGAACGAGCAGGCCACCCAGGCGGAGCGCGACGCCTTGCGCGAGCGCCTCGGTCTCAATCAGAGTTTCGTCATGCAGTTCGTGACCTTCATCACGCGCGCGCTGCAGGGCGATTTCGGCATTTCCTACCGCAACCAGCAGGACGTGATGCCACTGATCGCCGAGCGCTTTCCGGCGACGCTCGAGCTCGTCCTCGTCTCCACCCTGATCGCGCTCGCCATCGGCATCCCGCTCGGCGTCTATGCCGCGATCCGCAAGGGGAGCCCGGTCGCGCGCCTCCTCACCATGTTCTCGATGATCGGCGTGTCCATCCCGTCCTTCGTCATCGGCATCCTGCTCATCCTCGTCTTCGCGGTGCAGCTCAACTGGCTGCCGGCCTTCGGCCGCGGCGACGTCGTGAGCTTCGGGAGCTGGACGACCGGGCTGTTGACGCCCTCGGGCCGTCGGGCCCTGATCATGCCAGCGGCGTCGCTCGCCATGTTCCAGATCTCCTTCATCATGCGACTGGTGACCGCCGAGATGCTCGAGGTGCTGCGCACCGACTACGTCAAGTTCGCCCGCGCCCGCGGCCTGCCCAACCGGCTGGTCCATTTCCGCCATGCGCTGAAAAACTGCCTGATGCCGGTCGTGACGATGACCGGCATGATGATCGGCGACCTGATCGCCTTTGCGCTCGTCACCGAGACGGTGTTCCAGTGGCCCGGCATGGGCCAGCTCTTCGTGCAGGCCGTCATGTTCATCGATATTCCGGTCATGGCCGCCTATCTGATGATCGTGTCGGCGATATTCGTCACCATCAACACCATCGTCGACCTCATCTATCTCTGGGTCGATCCGCGATTGCGGCAGGCCGGCGTAGCGCGAGGCTATCATGCACATTGACCAAACGGCTGAGGCCGGCCACCGGCCGACATGGCGCCAGCGCCTGGCCGAAGCCTGGGACAGCGATCTCGCCTACAGCTTCCGCGCGACGCCGATGGCGGTCGCATCGGCGCTCATCCTCTTCATCGTCGCGCTGACGGCGTTCCTCGCCCCCGTGATCGCGGTGCAGAATCCCTATGACCTGGCCCAGCTCTTCCTCGACCAGGCGGAGCTGCCGCCGATCTGGAACCAGGACGGCATGGCGCCCTATCTGCTCGGCACCGACGTGCAGGGCAGGGACGTGCTGTCGGCGATCCTCTATGGCTCGCGCATCTCGCTGCTGATCGGCTTCGCCAGCGTCATCGCCTCCATGGCGATCGGCGTTGCCGTCGGGTTGATCTGCGGCTTCGCCGGCGGCCATGTCGACAACATACTGATGCGCATCGGCGACTTCGTGCTGTCGATACCGACCCTGCTGGTGGCGATCCTGGTCAGCGCTCTGTTCCGCGAGCTGCTGCCGGTCAATCTGCGTGATGGCTTCGCGCCGGTCATCCTGACGGCGTCGATCGCCATCACCTCCTGGGTGCAATATGCCCGCATCGTCAGGGCGTCGGCCATGGTCGAGGCGCGCAAGGAATATGTGCTGGCCGCCAAGATCCTCGAGGTCAGGACCACGCGCATCCTCCTGACCCATATCCTGCCCAACGTGATGACGCCGGTGCTGGTCACCGCGACCCTCAGTCTCGGTCTCGCCATCCTCGCCGAGGCGACTTTGTCCTTCCTGGGCGTGGGCATGCCGGTGACCCAGCCCTCTCTCGGCACGCTGATCCGCATCGGCAACCAGTATTTCTTCTCCGGCAGCTGGTGGGTGGTGCTGTTCCCCGCCTTCCAGCTCGGCCTTATCATCCTCGCCGTCAACCTGCTGGGCGACTGGCTGCGCGACGCGCTCAATCCCAAGCTGCAATGATCTCGTGAAAGGTATTTCCGTGACCAAGAAGACGATCCTCAAGAATGTCCGGCCCTGGGGCGATGCCGCGACCGACATCACCATCAGCGGCGACCGCATTGCAGCGATCGGTACGGCAGGTGCCGCGGCGGGCGCGGAGGTGATCGACGGCGCCGGCGCCATCCTGCTGCCCGGTCTCATCGAAGCCCACACCCATCTCGACAAGACGCTCTTCGGCATGAAGTGGAACGTCAACGACGTGGGCTACACGCTCATCGACAAGATCACCAATGAGCGCGAGATGAAGACGAAGCTCGGCCTCGACCCGGCGCGCCAGTCGGCCCGCCAGGTGGCGATCTCGGTGGCGCGCGGCACGACCCATATCCGCAGCCATGTCGATATCGACACGGTTCATGGCCTGAAGGGCGTCGCGGGCGTGATGGCGACGCGCGACAAATACAGGGACTTCGTCGACATCGAGATCGTCGCCTTCCCGCAGTCCGGCCTGATGATCAGGCCGGGCACGGTGGAGCTCATGGACGAGGCGCTTTCGATGGGCGCCGAAGTGGTCGGCGGCCTCGATCCGTCCTCGATGGACAAGGACCCCAAGGGGCAGCTCGACACGATCTTCGATCTCTCGGTCAAGCACGGCAAGCCGCTCGACATCCATCTGCACGAGCCGGGCGAGCTCGGCCTCTTCACCATGGGCATGATCGTCGAGCGCACCAAGGCGCACGGCCTCGCCGGCAAGGTCACCGTCAGCCATGCCTTCTGCCTCGGCCATAACGACTATCTCGTGGTCGGCCGCATGCTGGAGGATCTCGCCAAAAATGGGATCGCGGTGATGACCACCGGCCCGTCGGGCTGGGCCTGCCCGCCGCTCATACGCACGCTCGATGCCGGCATCACCGTGTGCTCGGGCTCGGACGGCATCCGCGACTGCTGGCACCCCTGGGGCACCGGCGACATGCTGGAGCGCGTGATGTATCTGGGCCAGCGCAACTATCTGAGCCGCGACAGCGACATAAGGCGTATCTTCGATGTCGTGACCCATGGCGGCGCCAAGGTGATGGGCATCAAGGATTATGGCCTGAAGCCCGGCAATATCGCCGACCTCATGCTGGTCGATGGCGAGGCGCTGGCGGAGGCCGTGGCCTCGTGCCGGCCGCGGCGCCTGGTCATGAAACGCGGCCGCATCGTCGCAAGCGACGGTGCGGCGCTCTTCGAGGTGGCCTGAGACGTGACCGCCATGCCCGCCAGATCGATGCACGCGTCGGCGCCGTCCGCCGGACCGGTCCTCGACATCCGCAACCTGGTCGTCGAATTTCCGACGCGGCGCGGCATCCTGACCGCGATCCGCGGCATCGATCTGACCATCGGGCGGGGCGAGATCCTGGGGGTCGTCGGTGAATCGGGGGCCGGCAAGTCCTTGACGGGTGCCGCGGTCATCGGTCTCCTCGAATCCTCAGGCCGGGTCGCCGCGGGCGAGATCCATGTCATGGGACGGCGCATCGATCAGCTCCCATCGCGCGAGATGCAGAAGCTGCGCGGCCGCACCATCGGCGCGATCTTCCAGGATCCGCTCACCTCGCTCAATCCCTTGCTGACGGTCGGCGACCAGCTCGTCGAGACCATGCGCGTGCATCTGCCCCTGTCGCGCGCCGAAGCCGTGGGGCGCGCCGTCACCTTGCTCCAGGAGGTCGGCATCCCGTCGCCCGAGCTCCGTCTCGGCCAGTATCCGCATCAGTTCTCGGGCGGCATGCGCCAGCGCGTGGTCATAGCGCTCGCCTTGTGCGCCGAGCCCGAGCTCATCATCGCCGATGAGCCGACGACGGCGCTCGACGTCTCGATCCAGGCGCAGATCACGGCCTTGCTGAAGCGCATCTGCCGCGATCGCGGCACCGCGATGATGCTGATTACCCACGACATGGGTGTCATCGCCGAGACCGCCGACCGCGTCGCCGTCATGTATGCGGGGCGCATCGTCGAGCTGGGGCCGGTCGCCGCCATCATCCGCGACCCGCGGCACCCCTATACCAAGGGGCTCATCGGCTCGATTCCCAGCCTCAAGGACCGCTGTGAACGCCTGGCACAGATCGACGGCGCCATGCCGCGGCTCAATGCGATGCCCGATGGCTGCGCCTTTCACCCGCGCTGCCGCCTCGCGGGCGAGCTCTGCCGCGGCGAGCGGCCGCCTCTGCTGGCGGCCGGCGCCAGCCAGGCGGCATGCTGGCACCTGCAACGGGAGTGACCGATGTCCAGCCGTGAACAGCCTGCCCTCGCCGCCGAGAACATCTCGTGCTGGTTTCACCTCCAGCAGAACTGGGTCGACCGCGCCGTGCTGCGCCAGCCGGCGCGCGTCGTCAAGGCGGTCGATGGCATCTCGTTCCGCATTCCGCGCGGGAGCACCTTCTCGATCGTCGGTGAATCGGGCTGCGGCAAGTCCACGGTGGCGCGCATGGTGGTGGGCCTACAGACGCCGACGCGGGGCTCGTTCGATTTTGCGCCCGGGCGCGGCCGCAACGGCCGCCTGCGCACCCAGATGATCTTCCAGGATCCCTTTGCCAGCCTCAATCCGCGCTGGCGGGTGGGCGACATCATCGCCGAGCCGGTCCGCGAACTCAGGCTTCGCGGCAGCGGCAAGGAGACCGAACGGCGCATGCATGAGCTTCTGGCGACGGTCGGGCTCGGCGGGCGCGACGCTGGACGTTACCCGCATGAATTCTCCGGCGGTCAGCGCCAGCGCATCTCCATCGCGCGCGCCCTTGCCGCCGAGCCCGAATTCCTCGTCTGCGACGAGCCGACCTCGGCGCTCGACGTGTCGGTCCAGGCGCAGATCCTCAATCTGCTGGCCGACCTGCAGAACGATCTCGGCCTCACCTATCTGTTCATCAGCCACAATCTGTCGGCGGTACGGCATGTGTCGGACCGGGTGGCAGTCATGTATCTCGGCCGCATCGTCGAGGAGGCGGCGACCGACGAGATATTCGATCATCCCAAGCATCCCTATACGAAATTCCTCCTGGGGTCGGTGCCGGATCTGCTCCATCCCGACCGCGATCGCGTGCCGGTCGCTGTCGACCTGCCGAGCCCCATCAGCCCGCCGCCCGGCTGCACCTATCATCCGCGCTGCCCCTTGGCCTCGCAGCAATGCCGGACGAGCGCTCCCGACCCTGCGCCGATCGCGGCCGCGACGGTTCGCTGTCACCATGCCGCCATGGCCGCAATGTGATGCGACGCCGTCAGCTCAGCGCGTCGCGCAGCCGGTAGAACAGCATCGCGGCGACGAGGAGGGGCGTGCGCACCGGCCCGCCCGGGAACGGCAGGTGCTTGACGCGCGCCAGGAGATCGAAGCGCTCGGACTGGCCCTTGACGCATTCCGCCATCAGCTTGCCATACATGCCGGCGAGTGCCACACCCTGGCCCGAATAGCCATGCGCATAATAGATGTTGGGGGCGAGCCTGCCGCAATCGGGGATGCGGTTGGAGGTGATGGCGATGTAGCCGCCCCAGGCATGATCGATCTTGACGTCGCCGAGCTGCGGGAAGACCGACAGCATGCGCGGGCGCATATATTTGCCGAGATTGGGCGGCTCGAGCGTCGAATAGCTCGCGCGCCCGCCGAAGAGGAGGCGCGTATCCCTGGTCAGGCGGAAATAGTCGACGATGAAGTTCGTGTTCGCCACCGCGTCATTGTCGCGGATCAGGGACTTCGCCCGGTTCTCGCCCAGAGGCTCGGTCGCGAGAATATAGCTTGTGACCGGCATGATGCGTCCATAGAGCTCCGGGATCATGCGCCCGATATAGGCGTTGCAGCCGATGATCACGAATTTGGCGCGGACCTTCCCTTCGCTCGTGCGCGCGGTGACGGTCGAGCCCTGATCGACAGCGAGCACGGCCGAGCTCTCGAATATCTGCGTACCGGCAGCGATCGCGGCCTTGGCAAGCCCCAGGCAATAATTGAGCGGATGGAAATGGCCGGCGCCACCTTCCCGCAAGGCGCCGTGATAGATGGTGGTGCCGAGACGCGCCTCGAGCTCGGCCTTGTTCAGGATCTCGGTGTCGGTGTAGCCCAGCGCATCCCATTCGTCTTTCCATTCGCGCAGATCATCGAATTGCGAGGGCTTGGGTATCGCATGCAGATAGCCCCATTTGAGGTCGCAATCGATCTCGTATTTCTGGATGCGCTCGACGATGAGTTTCTTGGCGTCCTCGGCGATGGCGAAACATTTGAGGGCGTCGTCCTTGCCGAGCTGCGCCTCGATGCGTTGCTGTCCGGGAGAGAAGCCGGTGCAGATCTGGCCGCCATTGCGCCCCGATGCGCCATAGCCGACCCGGCGGGCTTCGAGGACCACGACCTTGTAGCCCGCCTCGGCCAGCTCCAGGGCCGCGGAAAGTCCGGTGAATCCGGCGCCGATGATGCAGATATCGGCCTCGACGTCAGCCGTCAGGCGGGGTTGCGGGGGGAAGGGGTGGGCGGAGGCTTGGTAATAAGATTTCGCATCGATGGAGGCCGGCATGATCTCAAAGCAATGCCAATCCCTGTTTCCTCCGTCAAGAAGCCCGGCTAAGGTAAGGCCCCGTAACGCTTTTATAGGGTATCATGTCGCAAGCGAAATTCGAGGAATGGATTGGTGAGCGCCGGATCAGTGAAGTGGAATGTCTGGTGGCCGACATGTCCGGAACGGCCCGGGGGAAGATTCTGCCCCCATCCAAGTTTCTGAAAGGCAACAAGTCGCGGGGTTTGCGCATCCCCGAAGAAGTTTTCACACTGACCATCAATGGCCGCTATGTGTGGGAAACCTCGGCCGTCAGCGATTCCGCCATCGACATCTACCTGCAGCCCGACTTCAACACCATTCGTCTCGTGCCCTGGTACAAGGAGCCAACCGCGCAGGTGATCTGCGATGCCTTCCATTTGAATGACGAGCCGGTCGAGATATCGCCCCGCCATGTCCTGAGGCGCGTGCTCGATCTCTACAAGGAGAAGGGTTGGCGGCCGGTCATCGCCCCTGAGCTCGAATTCTACCTGGTCAAGCGCAATATCGATCCCGATTACCCGCTGGAGGCGGCGGTCGGTCGGTCCGGGCGCAAGGAGGCGGGCGGCCAGGCCTATGGCATCGACGCCGCCAACGACTTCGATCCCATCGTCGAGGACATCTATGATTTCTGCGAGGCGCAGGAACTCGACGTCGATACGCTGAGCCATGAGAGCGGCCCGGCCCAGCTCGAGATCAACTTCAATCACGGCGATCCGTTGGAGCTCGCCGACCAGGTGTTCCTGTTCAAGCGCACGGTGCGCCAGGCCGCGCTGAAGCACGACATGTATGCGACCTTCATGGCCAAGCCGCATGAGAACGAGCCCGGTTCGTCGATGCATATCCACCAGTCGGTCATGGATGTGAAGACGGGCAAGAATGTCTTCGCCGCCAGGGACGGCAAGCCTTCGAAACTGTTCCTCGCTCACATTGCCGGCCTGCAGCGCTATCTGGCCGCGGCTTTGCCGCTGGCGGCGCCCAACGTGAACTCCTATCGCCGGCTGGTGCCCGAATCCGACGCGCCGACCAATGTCCATTGGGCGATCGACAACCGCACGGTGTCATTGCGGGTGCCGTCGTCCGATCCGTCCAACCTGCGGGTCGAGAACCGCGTGCCGGGTGCCGATGCCAATCCCTATCTCGCTTTCGCGGCCTCGCTCGCCTGCGGCTATCTCGGCATGATCGAGCGGCTCAAGCCCTCGGATCCCGTGGAAGGCTCGGCCTATCGCTACGCCCATACTTTGCCGATCAGCCTCGATGAGGCGCTCGACAAGCTCAACTACACCAAGTCTTTCAAGCAGGTGCTGGGCGAGAAGTTCGTCGAGGCCTTCCAGGACGTCAAGCACGAGGAGATGCAGCATTACCGCCGCGTCATCAGCTCGTGGGAGCGCGAATATCTCCTGCTCAATGTGTGACGCCATTGCCTGAATCAGAGGGATTGCCGATGATGCTGCTGGAACCTGCTCCGGAGGCCGGATTATGACTTCACGTCGTGCGCTGACCGCGCTGGCGTTCATCGCGACGCTGGCTTTCGCCATGCCGGCCTTTGCCGGCAAGGGCGACCGCTCTCCAGGCCCCTCTTATGGCGACATGACGTCGTCGATCGCGCTGGTGCTGGACACTCCCGGACGCCTCGAATTGCCGCTCGAGCGCATCCGGCCGGCGCTCAAGGCGCATTATGTCGACAATGGCGGCACCGTCTATTGGGTCGGCACCGGACGCATGACGCCGTTCGTCCAAAGGCTGCTCGACGCCGAGGATGACGGGCTCAACCCGTCCGACTATCCGATCGACACGCTGATCAATCTGCGTGACGGACTTGATGCCGGCGATCCGATGAGCGCCGCCAGGGCCGAGCTCTATTTCTCGGCGTTCTTCGTCGCCTATGCGTCCGATCTCAAGACCGGCCGCGTCATTCCGCAGAAGGTCGATCCCCGGCTCTTCCGCAACCGCAAGACGGTCGACGTGCTGCGCGTCCTGACCGATATGAACAAATATCGCGGGCCCACCCAGTATCTGAACGTGTTCGAGCCGAAGAACCCGCAATATCAGGCCCTGAAGACGCTCCTTCAGGGCTATCGCGATCTTCAGGCGAAAGGCGGCTGGGGCGCGATCGAGCCGGGGGAGAGCCTCAAGCCCGGCATGACCGATCCGCGCGTGGCGGACGTGCGCAAGCTGCTCGTCGCCACCGGCGATTTCGAATGGCAGACGCCCGGCGATCCCGATCTCTATGACGAGCACCTCGCCATCGGCGTCAAGCGTTTTCAGGCGCGGCACGGGCTCGAGGCCAAGGGGCTCATCGGCAAGCAGACGATCATCGCCATGAACGTGCCGGTCGAGGAGCGCGTGCGCCAGATCATGCTCAATATGGAGCGTTGGCGCTGGATGCCGGAGAATCTCGGCAACTACCATTTCCTCGTCAACATCGCCTCTTTCGAGTTGCAGCGCATCCAGGCCAACACCATCATCGACCGCATGGACACGGTGGTCGGCGCGCCGGCGACGCAGACGCCGGAATTTTCCGACGAGCTCGAATATGTCGAGTTCAACCCGACCTGGACAGTGCCCTACAGCATCGCCACCAAGGAGATGCTGCCGCGGCTCAGGCGCAACCCTTATGCCTATGCTGGGGATTTCGAGGTCTTCGTCTCAGGCAAGCTCGCCTCCTGGGGCGCGATCGACTGGTCGGCCTACGGTCCCGGCAAATTCCCCTTCACTTTCCGCCAGAAGCCCGGACCGAAGAACGCCTTGGGCAAGGTCAAGTTCATGATGCCCAACAAGCACAACATCTATCTCCACGACACGCCGGCCAAGGAAAAATTCCGGCAGACGGCGAGGGCCTTCAGCCATGGCTGCATCCGGCTGGCGCGCCCGGTCGATCTCGCTTATGCGCTGGCGCCCGATCTCGGCGGCTGGTCGAAGGCGCGCATGGATGCCGCCTGGGCCGGCGGCAAGACCACGCGCGCATCGTTCACCGATCACATCCCCGTGCATCTGATCTATGGCACGGCCTATAAGGGCGATGCCGGCATGATCGAGTTCCGCCCCGACGTCTATGGCCGCGACCGCAAGCTCTATAACGCGCTGTTCGGCAGGCCGACGTCGTAAGGCAGCCGTCAATAGCCCGCTTCGCGGCCGTGCCTGACCGCCAGGATCAGCCTACTGCTTCAGCCAGCTCTCGAGGCCGTTGATGGCGCTGTCGGCGTCCTCGATCCCGGCGGTGCGAGCTTCCAGATAATATTGGAGCGCCTTTTTGGGATCGGGCTTGAGGCCCTGCACATTCCGCTCGCGGAACACCACGGGATCATAGGTCTTGCCGAGCCTGAGCGAGGCCTCGCGGTTGCCGAGCTCGCGCGCCCGGCTGAAGAAGGCCCGCGCCGCGGTGAAGTCGCCGATGTCGAGCAGCTTGTCGCCGTTGCGCAGCAGCGTCGCGCTGTCGGCGGCGCCCGGGGCGGCCTTGGTTTCCAGGGGCGCCGGGATTGGCTGTGCCGCCGCGGTTTCATGCTGCGACGTGGACGGCAGATTGAAGTTGCGCTTCACCGTGTCGGTGGCCGGCGCGGATGCAGGCAGCACCTGTGACGCGGCCACCGGCTTCGCGGTATTGAGAGCGACCTTGATTTCCTCGGTCGGCGCCGCGAGGTCGCCGGTGCGTGGTTCGATCGCTTCGACGGCGATGAGGAAGGAAGAGTTTTCGGCGCTCGGCACCATGAGCTTGACGCCCAGGGCTTCGCGCGGCTTCAGCAGCCAGGCATTGTTCGCAAGCTTGGTGCCGGCCGAGAGATAAGCGTCCGCCGGCAGGCCGGTGAGGCGCAGGGCGATGACCTGGTCGGGCAGCGCCGGCTTGGCGCTGATCGACAGCGGGATCGGCGTGTTCACATCGCCCTTGGCGTCATTGACCTCGAGACTCGCCGTCGTGACCGGCTTCTTGAACGAGGCGGACGTGCTGCTGCTTTCCGGCATGTCCCCTCCGGTATTCGCGGCGGCCACGGCGTTGTCCTGGATGTTGAGGCCGGTGAGGAACCGGCCGGCCGAATCGAAGGCGGCCTGGCTCAGTTCGCCGTCATTGGCGCGGTCATAGACGACGGCGCCGCCCAGGGCGCCGACGGCGATGGAGGCGATGCCGGCGATAACGGCGTCGCGCAGCCTGAGGCCGCTCGCAGCGCGGCGGGGCGGACGGCGGCGGGGCGGCGCTTCGCTGTCCCAGTCCATCTCGTTCTCGTTGCTCGCGACGTCACGCTCCATCGGCGGAAACCGCCGGCTCCTGATGGGCGCGAGCGAATCGTCGTCACGCGGCTCGCGCATCTTGGCATAGCGCATATACGCTTCGAGCTGGCTGGGCCGGCGCTCGCGGGGTTCGTCGTCGATTGGCTGCTGTGCCGGCGCGGCCGTCTCACCTGTTTTCTTGGCCTGTTTGCCCCGCTTTGCCTCGACGGGTGGGGTCTCGGCTTTGTTCGCTGCCGGCTTGTCCTTGAGCTCCCGGCCCAGGAACCAGAGGGGGCTATCCGCCTGGCCGCCGTCCTGTTCAGCTTCCGGGGCAGGTTTCTTGGCCCGCTGCTTCGACTTCATCACCAACTCCCTCACATCAGGCGACACTTACTGAAGCGCGCTCGATCTCATCTCGCTCAGGTCGATCCCGGCGTTGCTGCGCTCGAGATAGGACTGGAACTCCGCCTTGAGGGCGGATTCTTCCTTGGTGTCTTCCTCGGCCCGAGCCCGCTTGTGATTGGACAGCCACTCGTCGGCCGTCACATAGCGGGTCCAGCCCGGAAGGTCAGCAGAAAGATTGACGTCGTTCCATGCCGCCTGCCAATGACCGGTCTGCAAATCGCCGATGCCCGAATAGAGCGCGTCGGCGAATTTGCGCAGCTTGTAGTAGCGATCGGTTTCCTTTTTCCAGTTGAACACCGCGACCGCGTAGCTGACGCCCAGAGTTTCGGTGACGCCGCCCTCCTGCGCGAGCCCATGATAGCTCTTGGCGGTGAGCATCGCCGGCGCATAGATCGTGTTGAGCTCGTCATTGCCGGCGACGCTGAGGAGCCTGAAGCCGCCGGCGCGCGCCAGGTCTTCGGCCACCGGCGAAGGCTGCGGCGCCAAGAGCACGATCGCGTCGGCCTTTCCGTCCTTGAGCAGTTTCGCCGCGTCCGCCTCCCGGCCCTCGACGGTGGTGAAATCGATGCCGAGCGATTCGAACAGGAGGCTTGCCGTCACGAAACGGGCTTCGCTCGCCGTCCCGACATTGACCTTCTTGCCCGCCAGATCCTTGAGCGTCGCGATGTCCTTGCGGGCGATCACATGGAGCTGCGCCGAGCCGAGGCGCGCTATATAGGTCACCTTCTTCTCGATATCCTCGACCAGGCCTTGCTTGCGCATATAGGCCACGGTGTCCGACGGGATGATGCTGGCATCGATGCCGCGCAGGAAGAGAAGGTCACGCAGCGCCTCGACCGGGCCGCGGCCCAAGACGGGAAGGATGCGCAGGTCGCGCTCGGCTTCCATCAGCACGGCGAGATCGGCGGCGTAATGCGAGGCGTGAACGTCGCTGCCGTCAGTGATGAGCGTGACAGCGCCCGCATTCATGCGCGCGATGTCCTTGTTATCTTCCCCCTGAACCGACCCAGCGGTAGTCAGCAAGGTCGCTGCGAGTACGCATACCACTCTCAAGGCTCTACTCATGCCTTGTCTCCCAGCTTGTATGCCGTCCCAAAATCGTACAGGGCTGGTCCCCCCGCACCTGCCGAAAGAATTCAATCAAGACCCAGATTATGGCACGGGTCCGGCATTTGTGTGGAATCTTTACTTTTTGTTAATTTCGGCTTTTTTACCTAGGTAAGTAGTCCTGTTGAATGTCGGGCGATGATCAGTTCCTCGTTGGCTAGCACGATGTGCACCGGAAAGGCATTTATCCAGGCGAGATGGTGAATTATACGCCGGCGGACAGGCTCGGCATTTTCGCCGATGCCGCCGGTGAAGACCATGGCGTCGATCCCGTCCATGGCGGCGATGAGGGAGGCCGCTTGACGCGACGCCCAGTAGCAATAGGCCTCGATCGCCGCCTGGGCCGCGGGAGCCGGATTCTCCAGCAATGACCGCATGTCGCTGGTGAGGCCGCTCAAGGCAAGGAGCCCGCTTTTCCGGTAGAGGATATCCTCCATCGTCTCGGGCGAGAGGCGGTCGTCTTTCATGATGGCGAGGAGGACGCCGGGATCGAGGGCCCCGGGCCGCGTCCCCATCACCAGCCCGTCGAGCGTCGAATAGCCCATGGTGGTGGCGACCGACCGGCCGTCCTTGACGGCGCAGAGGCTGGCACCATTGCCGAGATGGGCGATGAGCAGGCGGCGGGGAAGGGGTTCGCCGATCTGGCTGGGAAGGCTGTGGACAACATGTTCATAATTGAGGCCGTGAAAGCCGTAGCGCCGATAGCCGCGCTCGAAATAGACGGCAGGCAACGGGAAGCGCTGGGCGATCTCGGGCTGGGTGGCGTGGAAGGCGGTGTCGAAACAGGCGACCTGCGGGACCTTGGGCGCCGCTTCCCGCATGCGGCGCAAGGCGTCGAGGCCATAAGGCTGGTGCAGCGGCGCCAAGGGCCGCAGCGCATTGAGCCTGGCCTCGATCTCGTCATCGACGATCACCGGCTGCGAGAATTGCGTGCCGCCGTGAACGATGCGATGGCCGATGCCGGCCAGGTCGGCGACAACGATGCGTTCCGCCGCGAGGCGAACGAAGAGAGCTTCGAGCGCCTGGGCGCCGGCGCTTTGCACCTGGTCCTTGAACCGCAAGACCGGCTCGCTCCCTTCGAACAGCGCGAATTTGAGCGTCGACGACCCGGCATTGAGGACGAGGATGGTCATGGGGGTTATCTCACTCCGACACTCCCACCGGCCTTGTATGGGTGCGCAACGGCTTCTCCTCCATCATCCACAGGCTCACCAGCGCGACCAGCATGCCCAGCGCCGCCGCCATGAACACCCAACGGAACACCGAGCCGATGTCGCGGCCGGCGGCGGCGAAGGTGGCCGCCAGATTTTCGATGGTGACATGAGCCGTCATGTCGACCGGCAGGCTGCCGATCACGATCGCCCCGAAGGCGGCCACGATGAGGGCGCCGCCCAGCGAGCGGAAGAAGTTCAAGGTGCCTGTCGCCGTGCCCATCTGATGCGGCTGCACGGCATTCTGGATCGACACGAGGGTCAGGGGGAAGACGGTGCCGAGGCCGATGGACACAAGCGTGAGGATCATCGCCAGCGTGAAGAGGGGCAGGCTTTGCGGCTGGATGGCGACGCCGGCGAGGCCGATGGCGGCGATGGCGAGGCCGATCATCGTGGGCCGCTTGTAATGCTTGATGCGCGCCATCAGGCGGCCGGAGAAGGCGGCGCCGGCAACCGAGCCGACCATCAGCGGGATGAGGGTGAAGCCGGACTGGCTGGCGGTGAGCCCATACATGCCTTCGAGGAAAATCGGCGTGTAGATGGTGAGGCCGATGAACACGCCGATGGCCGAGCACGCGGTGATGATCCCCATCGCCACCACCGGGTTGGCGAGGATTTCGACGGGGATCAGGGGCTCGGGCGCGGTCTTGAGCCGGATGACGAAGGCGACCGCGAAGACGAGGAAGGTGCCGAAGAGCCCGAGGATGGGGGCCGACGTCCAGGCATAATGCGGCCCGGCGAGGCTCAGCGCCAGGAGGAGGGCGGTGGTGGCGATGATCATCAGCGCCGCCCCGAGGAAGTCGAGCTTGTGCGGCTTCTCATGCCGCGGCAGTTTCTTGAGCAGCGCGTTCGTCATCCAGAAGGCGAGGAGCCCGAGCGGCAGGTTGATCCAGAAGATCGCCGACCAGTGCAGCTTCTCCGCCATGAAGCCGCCGAGCGCCGGACCCGCGACGCTCGATGTCGCGAAGACGCCGGCGATATAGCCCTGATAGCGCGGCCGTTCCTTGGGTGACACGATATCGGCGATAATGGTCTGCGCCAGCGAGATCAGCCCGCCGCCGCCTAGGCCCTGGAGCGCCCGCGCCAGGATCAGGGCCAGCATCGTCGGCGCCAGCGCGCACAGGATCGACCCCAGGATGAACACGGCGATCGCCACCAAGAGCGTCAGCCGCCGGCCGGCGATGTCCGAAATCTTGCCATAGAGGGGCGTGACCGCCGTCGCGGTCAGAAGATAGGTGGTGACGACCCAGGGCAGGTTCTCGAAATCGCCCAGCAGCCGCCCGATCGTCGGCATGGCGGTCGCCACGATGGTCTGGTCGAGCGACGCCAGGAACATCGCCAGCATCACGCCGACGATGATCGAGCGCACCTCGGGCGGGGTTAGCGCGGGGCTGTTGGGTTCCGATTGGGGCATTCCGGCTGGGTGAGAACCTCCGTCTCAAGCCGGAGCCTTTACATTCGTATGCTTGTACTTGTCGAGCACGCGTTGCGGGTATTTGAGCGCATCGCGGCGGAAGGGATCGCCCAGTTCCTGGGTGACCATGACTTCGATGACGGTGGTCTTGCCCTTCTTCTGCGCGGCGCAGGCCTTGTCCAGCGCCTCGCCGACATCGCCGAGCTTGTCGATGGTTTGGCCTTCCGCGCCGAGCGAGCGCGCGACCTCGGCCCAGCTTGGATTCTTCAGGTTAACGCCGAGGAAGCGCGTGTCGTAGAAATCGACCTGGTTCTTCTTCTCCGCCCCCCATTGCTTGTTGTGGAAGACCACCGCCGTCACCGGGATGTCCTCGCGCACGCAAGTGAGGATCTCAGGAAAGCTCATGCCCCAGGCGCCGTCGCCGACATAGGCGACCGCCGGCCGGTCGGGGGCGGCCACCTTGGCGCCGATGATGGCCGGCAGCGCATAGCCGCAATTGCCGAAGCTCATCGCCGCGAACATCGAGTTGGGCTGGTTGAAGCGCAGATAGGAATTGGAGACCGAGCAGATATTGCCGATGTCGGTCGACACCATGGCGTTCTCCGGCAGCGCCTTTTCGAGCTCGCGCAGCATCTGGCGAGGATGCATATAGGGTGAACCCTTGGCGATCTCGACCGACCAGTCGTCCTTTTCATGCGCCCATTGGTCGAGCTCCTTTTCCCAGGCGTCCTTTTCGGCTTTGATCTTCTTCTTGCGCTCATCGGCATTCGCCGAGGCCGCGAGCTTGCGGTTGGCAAGGCGGTAGGAGAGCGCCTTCGCCGCTTCCTTGGCGTCACCGACAATGCCGACCGAGATCTGCTTCACGAGGCCCAGCATGCGGTGGTCGCTGTCGATCTGGATGATCTTCGCGTTCTTCGGCCAGTAGTCGAGGCCGTGCTGCGGCAGGGTGCCGAAGGGCCCGAGCCTGGTGCCGAGCGCCAGCACGACGTCGGCCTCGGCGATGAGCTTCATGCCGGCCTTCGAGCCCTGGTAGCCGAGCGGGCCGCACCACAGCGGATGCTTCGCCGGGAAGCTGTCATTGTGCAGATAGGAATTGACGACCGGCGCCGAGAGCTGCTCGGCGAGCGCCACGCATTCCGCGACACCGTCCGAGAAGATGACGCCGCCGCCCGACACGATGACGGGGAATTTCGCCTTGGCGAGAAGGTCGGCCGCCTCGTCGAGATCGGCATCGGCGCCGGGCCCGCGGGCGATCTTGCGCGGCCTGGCGATCTCGTAGTCCGCTTCGCCGTAGAAATTATCGCGCGGGATATTGAGCTGGGTGGGGCCGCGCTCCGACATCGCCATGTCGAAGCAGCGCGCGGTGAGCTCGGCCATGCGCGGATGTTTCGTCACATGTGCCTGGTATTTGGTGATCTTGGAGAAGATCGGCAGCTGTTCGGTCTCCTGGAAGCCACCGAGGCCCATGGTGCCGGAGCCGGTCTCGGGTGTGATGACGACGACCGGCGAATGCGCCCAATAGGCCGCCGCCGTCGAGGTCACGAAATTGGTGATGCCGGGGCCGTTCTGGGCGATGCACACGCCATGGCGGCCGGAGACCCGCGAATAGCCGTCGGCCATGTGGCCGGCCCCTTGCTCATGCGCCGTCGGGATGAAGCGGATGCCGGCGGTCGGGAACAGGTCGAGCGCGTCCATATAGGCCGAGCCCACGATACCGAACACGTTCTTGACGCCATAGGCGGCGAGCGTTTCAACGAAGGCTTCGGAGGCGGACATTTTGGGCATGGGAGGCTCCTGCGGCAGGGAAAGAGGTCGTATTTTCCCTATTCTGGCATCTGGACCCATGAAAGCGCCAGTTCGGAAGGGCAGTCAGGTCCAGAGCGCCCGCAATCCGAAGAAGGCCGTGTCCTTGACCCGGCGCGCGACCCCCTGGAGAGCGGAGTTTCGGGGATCGGCGCAATAGGTCATGCTCCAGATGACCCGCTTCTCGCCTTCGCCGATAGGGGTCACCTTATGGCGCACTTTGGCACCTTCGAAGACGATCATAGCATTGGGTGGCGTCGGGATGATGCGCTCGCGGCCGTTCTGCTTGACCATCAGCCTGGCCTGCGAAAGCCCGTTGGCCTCGCGGCCGCGGTTGACGACCGGGATCAGGACGGTGAAATGCCGGCCTCTGTAGAAATTGTGGTCATAGTGCCAGCCGATATGATCGCCCGGCTTCTCATAGAAGAGGACCGAGCAGGAGCTCTGGTCATGCAGCGGCGTCGGCTCGATCGGCAGCTTGACGATGCCCGAGACGATCGCCTTGATATCCGGCGAGCGGTAGAGCTCGACCAGGCGCGGCGCCTTGCGCTCCAGCGTCTCATAGGCGACGGTGCCGCCCTTCTTGTGCGTGGGCAGATAGCTGCGCTCGGTCTCGACCAGCGTCTCGACCTCTTCGACGAGGCTGGAGAATTCGTCGGACGGCAGGGCGTTGTCGAGCGTCGCCAGGCGCTCAGCGAAGGAAGGCAAGGGGTGCTCGGGCGTGAATCGCGGGTCCATCAAGGCCCCGCACTCTAGCGCGTGACTTGACAACTTTATGACGGCAGAGCGGGGCTTCGGTCGCGGTCCTGACGATAGCGGCGCATCCAGTCCAGGCTTGTCGCGTCGGAAAGCTTCGCAACGCCCGGCCTCACATCCGCGGCATTGGGCGCCACAATGCCGAGCGCCGCGCAGATGCGGGTCAATGTGGCGGCAGGATCGGCTGAAAGAGTCTCATAGCCGATGCGCAGCGGCGATATGCGCTGATCCTCGAACCACCTGTTCCAGGCCGCGTCAAAGCTCTCGAGCGCGCCGACCTCCTGTGTGATCCGTTCGAAGTCATATTGGGGAGCCTGCGGCGGCGCCAGCCTTTCGATCTCGGTGCCGTCGGGAGCGACATGCCAGAGGCCGGTTTGCTCCGCCTTGATCAATGAGACGGCCTGGGCGAGCTTGTCCTCGCGCGAGAGATGCAAATAGAGGAGCGGTCCGAAGGCTTTCTCGAAACGCGCTTTGTCCGATGGCAGGCCGGGAAAGATCTGGTCCAGGACCGCCGAGAGCTCGCCGAGACTTTCCCGCATCAGACGAAGGCCGAAAATGCCGGTCCCGCCTTTCCCGGCCCTCACGGCCGCGTTCAGATATGCGATATTGTAGGCGCGCGCGCTCATCGTGTCGGGGTCCGGCAGGTTCCATTCCCGGGCCCACCAGGACAGGGTCTGACGCCGGTAGAATGAATCGGGATTGCCGGCTTTCTTCGTCGCGGCCAGGAGGTCGCACAGAAGCGTGCTGCCGGTCCGCGGCGTGCCGCAGATGATATAGCCGTCAACCATACGTCATGGCCTATTTGATCTCGATTTCTATGAAGGCATATTCGCTGTCATTGGCGTTGATGACGTCGTGCTCGACGCCTTCGTTGCGGAAATAGGGCATGCCTTTCTTCATCTCGGCGAAAGTCTCGCCCTGCGCGGTGAGCAGCTTCACCTTGCCGTCCATCAGGGGCACCACGACATAATCATGGCCATGCCGGTGCCAGCCGGTATTGGCGCCGGGCGCGAACCGGTATTCGGTCACGATCACCTTGTCGTTCTCGATATGCTTGATGGCTTTGACGGTGCCGGACATTGACATTGATGTCTCCTTTTCTATTTCATGAACCAGTAGAGGATGAGGGGCAGAATGAGCGCGGTCATGACGGCATTGAGCGCCATGGCGATGCCGGCGAAGGTGCCGGCCACCTCGTCGACGACGAAGGCCCTGGCGGTGCCGATGCCATGGGCGGCGAAGCCGCGAGCGGCATAGTCCTTGAGGCCCAGCGCATTCATGAGCGGCGTCACCATGATGGCGCCGAGAAGCCCGGTGGTGACGACGAGCACGGCGGTGAGCGCCGCTTCGCCGCCGAACTGTTCGGCGATGCCCATGGCGACGCCGGCGGTCACCGATTTGGGGGCGAGGGCGGCGAGCACCGCATCGGGCAGCCCGAAAGCGGCGGCGACCGCGAGCGCCGAGACGACGGCGGTCACCGATCCCGCCAGCAAGGCGGCGATCATCGGCAGCAGGTTCTCCCGCACCTTGTCGAGATTGCGGTAGAGCGGGATGGCGATCGCGACGATCGCGGGGCCCAGGAGGAAATGCACGAACTGCGCGCCCTGGAAATAGGTGGCGAACGGCGTGCCGGTGACGATGAGAACGGCGCCGAGCGCCAGGATCGACAGGAGGACCGGATTGACCACCGGATGCCGGCCGGACGCGATGGCGATGCGGTCGGCGGCGATCCATACGAGCAAGGTGACCGTCAGCCACAAGAGCGGCGTCGAGGCGAGATAGACCCAGAGGTCGAAAGCCGGCGTCATGGCACCCCTCGTGCCGATTGCCAGTGCTTGACTGCGCTGAACGTGAGCGCCGTGACGGCGAGCGAGAGAGCGGTCGAGACGAAGATCGCCAGAAACAGGATCGGCCCATAAGTCTGAAGCAGATTCAAGTGATCGATCACGCCGACGCCAGCCGGCACGAACAGCACGGAGAGATGCTGCAGCAGTCCGCCGGTCGCCCGTCCGAGCGCGGTGTCATTGACCGATACGGCGTCGACCTTTCCGAAGTTCTGCGCGATGACGAGACCGGCGAAGAGGATGAGCAGCCCGATCACCGGGCCTGGCATGGGCAGGCCTAAACCATGCGACAGGATCTCGCCGGCAAGCTGGCAGAGAAGCAGAAGGGCGAAAGCCTCGATCATGGCGGCAGGCTATCCGAGCATGGAGCGAGGTCAATGTTATTTTGGCCGCGGATCCGCGAGACCGGCATCGGGCTGCGCAAGCTTGCCCTTGCGCTCGAGCCTGACCGCCGCCGCGAGCGTCTCGGCCGCATTGCGCACCTCCTCCTGGAAGGCGCGGTCGGCGTCGAGATCGTCATGGCTCGTCGCATAGTCGCGATAGTAGCCGACATAGCGGCCGAGCAACGCCTTGGAGCCGGCCGGGACGAGGCCCATGTCGGTGAGCCAGTCGGTCAGGATGCGGCGCAGAGTCTCCGCACCCGATGTATCGCCGTGCACGACGACCGAGAACAGGCGGCCGGAGAGATGGCGCGGATAAGGCCAGCCCGCGAGCTCGAGCGTCTTCGCTGCCGCCGCATCCTTGCCATGGGTCGAGGTCGGGTCGGGATTGCCGCCATCGGCGCAGACCAGCCGGTCGATCATCGCCTTGAGGCCGGCCGGCGCCTGATACCAATTGACCGGCGTCACGATCATGATGCCATGCGCCTCGACCCACATCGGGTAGATTTCGTTCATCCAGTCGTTCACTTGCCCGACGGCGTGATTGGGATAGCAGGAGCAGGGCCAATGACAGAGCGGCATGGCGGTCGAGACGCAGGCCTTGCAGGGATGAATGACGCGGCCATATTCGGACGCGAGCCGGCTCAGGTCGAGCACTTCGACGGCGAAGCCGCGTTTCGCTTCGATGACCTTGCGCGCCATCGTCACCAGGCGCCAGCTCTTCGACACTTCGCCGGGGCAGGTCTGGTCGCTGCGCATCGAGCCGTTGATGATGAGGATGCGCGCGGGCGACGCGCGATCGCGATGGCGGCGTTCCGCTGCCTTTATGGCCTGATGCGCGGCAAGCCATTCGACGGAGAGATCATAGGAGGGGTCGGCGAAGCTCTTGCCGGCTTTGCGCGTGCGTGGTGCTTTGTGGCCGTCGTGATATGAGATCCAGGCCTGAGGCAGCAGCGCCTCGATCTCCCGGGCGTTGCCGGCAAAGACCGGGTCGTAGAAGCGCGCCTTGAACCGTTCGGTGAATTCCACCTTGCTCAGGGCGACGCTCGGCATCCCCTTGCGTACTCTCGCTTTCCTCATGACGCGCCTCCGTCCGGGATAAGCCCGCAGCAAGCGAGCTGTTCCACGGACGGTCTTACGCCTTGACGGAGCTGTCAAAAACGGTGGTTACGCCGCGAGCGCCTTCTCGGCCGGCACATACTCGTAGCCGAGATCGTCGGCGACGGCCTTGTAGGTCACCTTGCCCTTGCAGACATTGAGGCCGGCGCGCAGATGGTGATCCTCGAGCAGCGCCTGCTTGTAGCCCTTGTCGGCGATCTTGAGGCCGAAGGGCAGGGTCACGTTGTTGAGCGCATAGGTCGAGGTGCGCGCCACGCCGCCCGGCATGTTGGCGACGCAATAATGGATGACGCCGTCGACCACATAGGTCGGATCGGCATGGGTGGTGGCTTTCGAGGTCTCGGCGCAGCCGCCCTGGTCGATCGCGACGTCGACGAGGACCGAGCCGTTCTTCCAGTCCTTGAGCATCTTGCGGGTCACGAGCTTGGGCGCCGCGGCGCCGGGGATCAGAACGCCGCCCACCACGAGATCGGCGGTGGCGCATTCGTCCTCGACCGTGCCCTGCGTCGAATAGAGGGTCTTGAGCTGCGTGCCGAAGCGCGCGACGAGCTCTTCCATCCGGTCGGTGCTCTTCTCGAGGATGGTGACGTCGGCGCCGAGACCGAGAGCCATCGCCGCGGCATTGGTGCCGACGACGCCGCCGCCCAGGATCACGACCTTGGCCGGCGCCACGCCGGGCACGCCGCCGAGCAGCACGCCCAAGCCGCCTTGCGCCTTTTCCAGGCAATGCGCCCCGGACTGGATCGACATGCGACCCGCCACTTGCGACATCGGCGCCAGCAGCGGCAGGCCGCCGCGCGAATTGGTGACCGTCTCATAGGCGATGCAGACGGCACCCGACTTGACCAGGTCCTTGGTCTGCTCCGGATCGGGAGCGAGATGCAGATAGGTGTAGAGGATCTGGCCGTCGCGCAGCATCTTGCGCTCGACCGCCTGCGGCTCCTTCACCTTCACGATCATGTCGGCCTTGGCGAAGATTTCTTCCGCCGTCGGAACATTCTGCGCGCCGGCCGATCGGTAATCCTCATCCGACGCGCCGATGCCCAATCCCGCACCCGTCTGGACCCAGACCTCATGGCCGTGGCGCACGGCCTCACGAACCGAGAGCGGCGTCATGCCCACCCGGTATTCGTGGTTCTTGATCTCTTTCGGAACGCCAATCAGCATGATGGAAAAACTCCCAAAGGACATGCGGGGCCTCGCTGCCCCGCGGATTCGGATTGATGGTTGTCGGAATTAGCTAGTCGCCGGTTGCCCCTGTAGCACCAGTTCGCGTGGCCGCGTCAGGCCAGGTCTTCGCCGGTCCTGTCTGCGCGGGGGGCTTATACTCCTGGACGCGTCGTGCCGACAACCCCCACGGGTTTCACCGCCAGGCGGTCGACCCGCCGGTCGGCCCAGAGCATGAAAAGGCCGGCCAGAAGCACGATGGCGCCGCCCCACAGCGTCCTGAGACCCGGCACGTCGCCGAAAGCGAGGAAACCCAGCACCACCGCCCAGAACATGGCGGTGTATTCGAAGGGCGCGACGAAGCTCGATTCGGCGCTCTTATAGGCCATGCCGAAAAGCACCATGGCGACGGCGACGCTGGCGCCGAGAAGCACCATTGCCGCGAGTTCGAGCAGAGGCGGCCAGTGCCATGGCCGCGCCAGGAAGGTGAGGCTCTTGTGCTGGACCTGGCCCATGTCGAGGACGGTGAAGACGAGGGCGAGGCTGACCGCGATGGCGAGATAGACGGCGTTGGTGTGGAAGGCCATGGCGGCAGGCGGCACGGTGCGAACGATGCGCCGCGCCATGGTCTGGCTGACCGCATAGCCGATGGCGGAATAGAGCGCCAGCAGGGCGGCGGGCTCGAGCACGCCGCTTCCCGGGTTGATCATGATGATCACGCCGATGAAGCCGCCGATGATGGCGATCCAGCGATGCAGGCGCACGCGCTCGCCCAGCATCGGGCCGGCGATGACCGCGACGACGAGCGGCATGGCGAAATAGATGGCCACCGAATCGGCCATGGGCATGGCCGCGATGGACAGGATGAAGGCGAGATAGGCGGAACCCATGATGAGCCCGCGCGTTAAGCTCAAGCCGGTTCCGGGACCCCAGAGGCTGGCGAGCGACGCGTTCCTGTTGACGATGAGGGTCAGGATGGGGATCCCGATCAGGCAGCGGATGAAGAGGACCTGATGGACCGGATAGCTGCCACTCAACCATTTGACGATCGCATCGCCGGAGGAGGCGATTCCGACGGCGCCACAGGCATATAGGATGGCAAGAAGCTTGTTGTCAGCGGACGTCTCAGAGGCCATCCTGAAGGCCATATCTCACTTCGAAACGCAATGAAACAGGGCGCCGGAGAAGAGGGCAACGCATGAGACGCATGGCACTGCGCGGTCTGGTATTCGCCCTGGGCATCGCGCCTGCGCTGATGGCGGCGGACGCCGCCCGGAAGCTGCCGCCGCCCTTGCCGAAGCCCAAGCCGGCGGAGATCATGCGCCCCGGCACCGAGGCGCCCGCGGAGATCGCAGCACCCGAGCCCGAGGCGCCGGAGATGGCCGCGCCCGAGCCGGAGGCGAGCGAGGCCGGACCGGACGCGGCTGGCCCGTCCGCCATCGTCATCCCGCGCGAAAAACCCGGGCGGCTGCAAGAACCCGCCTCCACCCCCGATGAGACTGTGATCCCCGACTCCGGGGGAGGCGAGAAGACCGAGCCGGACGGGTCCGGCGCTTCCGCCATCGTCATCCCGCGGGCAAAACCCGTCGAGCCCAAAGCCGCGCCGGAGGAGGACGACGAGAAGCCAAATCCCGGCGAGGATTTCGCCATCTGCCGAAAGGAGCTGGCGGAGCTCGGGGCGACATTCACGGTGCCCGACATGCCGGCCGCCAGCGGCAAATGCAAGGTGGTCAATCCGGTTCGGATCAGCGCCATCACATCGCCGGCCGGCAAGGTCGACTTTCCCGGCGAGCCGATCCTGAACTGCATCTTCGCCAAGCAGTTCACCTCATGGGTCTCCGACATCGCAGGTCCCGTGGTCAAGGCCCGCACCGGCGAGGCGCTGGTCGCGATCTCGACCGGTCCCGGCTACGAGTGCCGCGGGCGCAACGGCGACGGCAGCGGCAAGATCAGCGAGCATGCCCTCGGCAACGCCGTCGACATCGCGTCCTTCAGGCTGGCGAGCAAGGAAAGCATGCCGGTCGCCAATGTCGCCAAGACCGGCAATGTCGAGAGCCGCTGGCTGATGGCTTTGCGCATCTCGGCCTGTGGCTATTTCACCACCGTGCTCGGGCCGGGCTCGAACGCCGCGCATGCCGAGCATTATCATTTCGATCTCGGCCTCCACGGCAAGAGCGGCAACTACAAGATCTGCGAGTAGCTATTCCGCCGCCTGACGCTGCGCCTCGCCGATCGTCTCGGCGAGGAGCCGGATGCCGGGCTCGATCTTCTTTTCCTCGATGGAGGAGAAGGCGAGACGGAAGAAATTGTCGGGCGCGGCGTCGGCGCCGAAATGGATGCGTCCCGGCTCGATCACGATGCCGCGGGCCGCCGCCTGCTTGGCGAGCGTCTCACTGTCGAGGGCCTTGGGGCCCTGCACCCAGAAGCTGGTGCCGCCGAAGGAGGGGATGCGCGCCGATTCCGGCAGATGCGTCTGCAGGGCGGCGCCCATGATCTCCCAGCGCGTGCGATAGGCCTTGTGCAGACGGCGGATCAGCGTGTCGTGATGGCCGAGCGACAGGAACAGGGCGGCGGTGCGCTGATTGTTGTTGGGCGCATGGCGCACCATGAGCCGGCGCAAGGCGCGTGCTTCCTCGACGAAGGGCTTGGGTCCCACCAGAAAGCCTAGGCGCAGGCCCGGAAACAGGGTCTTGGACAGCGAGCCCACATAGATGACGCGGCCTTCGTCATCGAGCGATTTGAGCGCCGGGCAGGGCTCGTTCACATAATTCGTCTCGAACTCGTAATCGTCCTCGATGATCGCGAAATTATGCTTGGAGGCGAGCTTGAGGAGATCGAGCCGGCGTGCCAGCGGCATGGTCGCCGTGGTCGGAAACTGATGGCTCGGCGTCACGAAGACGAGATCGGATGCCGCGACCTGGTCGGTGAGCGTGAGCCCGCCTTCATCGACCGGCACCAGCGCGACATTCTGGGTCTTGAGCCTGAAGATGTTGCGCATGTCGGGAAAGCCCGGCTCCTCCATGGCGACGCGGCTCTTGTCGTCGATGAGGAGGCTCACGATGAGATAGAGCGCGTTCTGGGCGCCGAGGGTGATCAGGATCTCGTCGTCGCTCGCCATGATGCCGCGCCGGGGCAGGATGCGGCGGCGGATCTGCTCGACGAGGAGGGGATCGTCGAAGGCCCAGGTGTCGTTGGTCCAGGTGCCGAGCCATTTCTTGCCCAGCGCCTGGCGGGCGCAGTCGCGCCATTCGGCGAGCGGGAAGAGATTGTGGTCCACTTGCCCGTAGATGAAGGGATAGCTGTAGCTTTGCCAGTCGAGCGGCTTGAAGATATTGGCCTGCGCCGCCGGATGCTTGAGGAGGCGCGCCTTCCAGTTGGGGTCGGTGCCGGCCGGCGTAACATTTGCGCCACCCGCCTTCGCCGGCCGGATCGCCGTCTCCAGCGCCTTGTCGGCGACGAAATAGCCGGACCGCTCGCGGGCGAAGAGATAGCCGTCGTCGAGCAGGCCCTGATAGGCGAGCACCACGGTGTTGCGCGAGACGCCGAGGCTCTTGGCCATCTTGCGGGTGGAGGGGATGGGCTCGTCACGCGCCAGCTGCCCGTCGAGGATGGCGGCGACCAGGGCTTCGCGAATCTGCGTCTGCAGGCTCGAATGATTGTGGCGGCGTATATGGACCAGCCAGTCGCGCAAGGGGATCACCTCTGGACCCATCATAGAGCCAAAAATCCCGGCAACAACCCAAAAGCTGGTGAATTGATCTCAACAACCGGGGTTTCGCCCGGGAGAGCCAAGGCCTTAACTTTTCAGCGAAACGAGGTTTCTGGTGCCTGCTATCCGCGTTTATTGGCCCTATGGCCGGGCCTGGTCCCATCATGTAGTTTGCCTTGAGCCCGACTCCTTGGATTTCCATGGCCCAACCCAAGATCGACACCTCGCTCAAGACCTGGGACGAGATCAAGACGACGACCTGCTACATGTGCGCCTGCCGTTGCGGGATCAAAGTCTATCTCAAGGACGGCACCGTCAAATATATCGAGGGCAATCGCGACCATCCGGTGAACAAGGGTGTGATCTGCGGCAAGGGCGCCGCGGGCATCATGCAGCATTATTCGCCGGCGAGGCTCACGAAACCGCTGCTGCGCGTCGGCGAACGGGGTTCGGGCGAGTTCCGCGAGATCGAATGGGACGAAGCGCTCGCGCTTGCGACCTCGTGGCTCAAGAAGGTGCGGGCCGAGGATCCCAAGCGCCTCGCCTTCTTCACCGGCCGTGACCAGTCGCAAGGGCTCACCGGCTGGTGGGCGACGCAGTTCGGCACGCCGAACTATGCCGCCCATGGCGGCTTCTGCTCGGTGAACATGGCGGCCGCCGGGCTCTACACCTTCGGCGGCTCCTTCTGGGAGTTCGGCGAGCCCGACTGGAAGCACACCAGATATTTCCTGCTCTTCGGCGTGGCCGAGGATCACGCCTCCAATCCGATCAAGATCGGACTCGGCAAGCTCAAATCTCGCGGCGTGAAGATCGTCTCCGTCAATCCGGTGCGCACCGGCTATTCGGCGATCGCCGATGAGTGGATCGGCATCCGTCCCGGCACCGACGGCCTCTTCGCCGGCGCCCTCATCCACGAGTTGCTGCGCAACCACAAGGTCGATCTCGATTACCTCGCGCGCTACACCAACGCGCCCTGGCTGGTCATCCGTCATCCGGGCCATGCCGATGACGGCACTTTCGCGCGCAACGCCAATGGCGAGCCTCTGATCTATGACGCGGTCATCGGCCGGCCGCTCTCGGCCTATCGCGCCGATACATCGCCGAAGCTCGTCGGCGAGGTGACGCTCGCCGACGGCCGGAGCGCCGTTCCCTCTTTCATGCTCCTGGCCGAACGCTTCCTTGCTGACGACTATTCGCCGGGAACGGTCGCCGCGGCCTGCGGCATCCCCGCGGACACGATCCGCCGCATCGCTGCCGAATTGGCCAGGACCGCCTTCGAGGAGGAGCTCTGTCTCAATATCGGCTGGCGCGACTGGGCCGGGCGCATCCATGACAAGATGATCGGCCGGCCGGTCTCGATGTATGCGATGCGCGGCATCTCGGCCCATTCGAACGGCTTCCAGACATGCCGCACGCTGCATCTCCTGCAGATCCTGCTCGGCACCATCGACGTGCCGGGCGGCTTCCGCTATCGCCCGCCTTTCCCGAAGCCGGCGCCGCCCGGCATCAAGCCCGCCGGCAAGCCGGGGCAGGTCAAGCCCAACACCGCGCTGCCGGGCCCGCCGCTGGGCTTCGTCACGGCGCCCGAGGATTTGCTGGTCGACGACAAGGGCACGCCGCAGCGCATCGACAAGGCCTATTCCTGGGAAGCGCCTTTCGCCGCCCACGGCCTCATGCACACGGTGATCGCCAACGCGGCCAAGCGCGATCCCTACGGCATCGACGTGCTCTTCCTCTATATGGCGAATATGAGCTGGAACTCGGCGATGAACGTCGCCGAGACGACGGCGCATCTGACGCAGAAGGACGAGGCGACCGGCGACTATGTCATCCCGCATATCATCTATTCCGATGCCTATGCGTCCGAGATGGTGCATTATGCCGATCTCGTTCTGCCCGACACGACCTATCTCGAACGCTTCGACTGCATCTCGCTCCTCGACCGGCCGATCTCGGAAGCGGACGGGCCGGCGGATGCCATTCGCCAGCCGGTGGTCGAGCCCGACCGCGATGTCAGGCCCTTCCAGACGGTGCTGCTCGATCTGGGCACGCGGCTCGGCCTCACCGGCATGACCAATGAGGACGGCACGCCGCGCTATCCCGGCGGCTATGCCGATTACATGGTCAATCACGAGAGGAGCCCCGGCATCGGCCCGCTCGCCGGCTGGCGCGGCAAGGAAGGCGTCTTCCATGGGCGCGGCGAGGTGAACCCCAGGCAGCTCGAACGCTATATCGAGAATGGCTGCCACTGGTTCTACGAACTGCCAGACCACGTGAAATATTACCGCCACGCCAATCGCGACTATCTCGAATGGGCGTCATCCTTCGGCTTCATCGGGCGGCCCGATCCGGTGATCTTCCAGCTCTATCTCGAGCCGTTGCAGAAATTCCGCCTGGCCGCCCAGGGCCATGGCGCGATCCAGCCGCCGGAAGCGCATCGCGCGCGGGTCACCCGCTATTTCGACCCGCTGCCCGGCTGGCACGAGCCGCTCGAGGAGAGCCTGCGCGACAAGACGGAATTTCCGCTGCATGCCATCACCCAGCGGCCGATGGCGATGTACCATTCCTGGGGCTCGCAGAATGCCTGGCTCAGGCAGATTCTCGGCCGCAACTGGCTCTATCTCGCCCGTTCGCGCGGCGCGGACTGGGGCCTGCGCGACGGCGACTGGGTGCATGTGACCTCGGCCACGGGCCGCATCAAGGTGCAGGTGAAACTGATGGACGGCGTCAATCCGCATACGGTGTGGACCTGGAACGCCATCGGCAAAAGATCGGGCGCCTGGGCGCTGTCGCCCGACGCACCGGAGGCGAAGAAGGGGTTCCTCCTCAATCATCTGATCGCCGAGCTGTTGCCCGAACGCGACGGCGGCTATCGCTATTCCAATTCCGATCCGGTCACCGGCCAGGCTGCCTGGTACGACTTGCGCGTTCGGATCGAGAAGGCACCCGCCGAGGCGGCGGAGAGCGCGCCGCAATTCCCGACATTGCGAAGCTTCGGAGGCATAGCCGGCAGGAGGCGCACATGACCTCTCTCCCCGCACCGCAGCCTGATCAGAAGAAGCTCGGCCTCGTCATCGACCTCGACATCTGCGTCGGCTGTCAGGCCTGCGCCACCTCTTGCAAGGAATGGAACACGCAGGGCTATTCGGCGCCGCTCAACGACCGCAACGCCTATGGCCAATCGCCCGAAGGCACCTGGCTCAACCGCATCCATGGTTATGAGGTGAAGGCGCCCGAGGACGACCAGTCGCGCATCGTGCATTTCCCGCGCTCCTGCCTGCATTGCGAGACGCCGGCCTGCGTCACCGTATGCCCGACCGGCGCCTCCTATAAGCGCGCCGAGGACGGCATCGTTCTGGTGAACCCCGAGACCTGCATCGGCTGCAAGCTCTGCTCCTGGGCCTGCCCCTATGGCGCGCGCGAATATGACTATGACCATGGCGTGATGAAGAAATGCACGCTCTGCGTCGACCGCATCTACAACGAGAATTTCGCCGTCGAGGACCGCGTCCCGGCCTGCGTCAAGGCGTGCCCGACGGGAGCGCGGCATTTCGGCGATCTGGGTGATGCCGACAGCGAGGTCTCGTGCCTGGTGGCGGAACGTGGCGGATATGATCTCCTGCCGGAGATGGGCTACAAGCCGGTGAACAAATATTTGCCGCCGCGGCCGCGCAGCTCCGCGAAGACCGCAGCGACGGCAGCGAGCACGCCGGCGGAGGATGGCGGCAAGACGGTGATGGACGAGTTCTTCCGCTGGGCCGATCGCCTGCTAAGCCGATAGCCCAATGCATCCCGCTTATTCCGTCATCCTGTTCACCACCGCTTCGGGCGCGGGCTATGGCCTGCTGACGCTGCTCGGCCTCGTCGGTCTCAATCACGGCTCGGCCTCGAATGTGTGGTTCGCCGCAACGGCGCTGGTGATCGCCTTGGGCCTCATCACGCTGGGCCTTCTGTCGTCGACTTTTCATCTCGGTCGTCCGGAGCGCGCCTGGCGGGCCTTCTCGCAATGGCGCTCGTCCTGGCTGTCGCGCGAAGGCGTCGCGTCCGTCGTGACCTTCGCGCCGGCGCTGCTTTTCGGCGCTCTATGGCTGCGCTTATTCGATTGTCCGCAATGGATCGGCATTGCCGGCCTGGCGACGGCGGTGATGTGCGCCGTGACCGTATACTGCACGGCCAAGATCTATTCGACGCTCACCACCATCCGGCAGTGGCATCAGCCGCTCACCGTGCCGGTCTATCTGGCTTTTGCTCTCGCGACGGGCTCCGTCCTGCTGATGGCGATCGCCTCGCTCTTCGGGCTCTATCAAGTGTTCCAGGCCGGTCTCGCCGTCATCGCCCTCATCTTCACGGCGGCGCTGAAGTATTTCTACTGGCGCGGGATCGACAGCGAGCCCAGGACCCGCACCATCGCAGCGGCGACCGGCCTGGCGCGCTCCGGTGAAACGGTGCGGCAATGGGAAGTGCCGCACACGGCGGAGAACTTCATCATGAAGGAGATGGGCTTCACCGTCGCCCGCAGGCATGCGGAGAAGCTGCGCCGGATCGTCATGGCTTCGCTGCTGATCGCCATTCTCGTGACGGCGCTGACGGTCGCGGTGCCCGTCCTGGCGGTTGTCCTGTCGCTGATCGCTCTAGTCCTGGCGGGCACCGCCGCGGTCGTCGAGCGCTGGCTGTTCTTTGCCGAAGCGCAGCATGTCGTCTCGCTTTATTATGGCGCGGATGGAGCGTGATTGACAGAAAAACCGGACATCCGCTGGTTCGACGACTGGTATGCGATCGATGCGATCGCGCCGGGCCTGTTCGGGATCGGTGAGCCGAAATATCACCAGGTCAACTGGAACTACCTGATCGTCGGAGAGGAGCGGGCGCTGTTGTTCGACACGGGGCCCGGCCTGCGCGACATCACGCCCGTCGTGGCGAGCCTGACGGATAGACCGGTAACGGCGCTCCTGTCGCATCTCCACTACGACCACACCGGCAATTTCCATCGCTTCGCCGACACGGCGCTCGCCGACCTGCCGGTGCTGCGCGCCTGCGAGCAGGGCGGATTGTTCAACGCGCCCGAGGCGATGTTCCTGGGCTCGCTCGAAGACATGACATGGACGCCGATGCCGATCCGCCGCTGGTGGCCGGTCGACCATCGCATCGATCTCGGCGTCAGGCGGCTCGAGATCATGGCCACGCCCGGCCATTCGCCCGAATCGATCTCGCTCTACGATGCCGGCCGGAAGATCCTCCTGGCAGCGGATTTCCTCTATCTGGGTTCGCTCTATGGTCAGGTCCCGGGCGCCGTCCTGCCGGATTACCTCGCCAGCGCCGAGGCGCTCAGGCGGCGTCTGCCGGCCGATGTGCTGATCCTCGGCGCCCATGGCGAGGCGCTGCCCGACGGCACGCATGCGGCGCCCAGGCTGTCCGGAGGCGATCTGGCCGACCTCGTCACGGCGCTGGCGGCCATCCGCGACGGACACATGCCGCTCACGGGCCAGAATCCGGACCGCTATGAGGTTAATGGCCGGGTGTCGTTGCTGGCCGGTCCCCAATCCTATGGCGCCTGGCGCCAGCGGTTGTAATCCATATAAAGATATGTTTATATGGTCATATATCCTTAGGAAACCCGCAAGATGACGCGTCAGACCTTCGTTGAAGCCCTGAACTCCCGGCCCTGGCTCCTTGCCGACGGTGCCACCGGCACCAATTATTTCCAGATGGGCCTCGTCTCGGGCGATGCGCCGGAGATCTGGAACTTCGAATTTCCCGAACGGGTGCGCTCGCTGCACCGCCGCTTCATCGAGGCCGGCGCCGACATCATCCTGACCAACACCTTCGGCGGCAACCGCCACCGGCTCAAGCTGCACAATGCGCAAGACCAGGTGCGCGAGATCAATATCGCGGCCGCCAGGAATGCGCGCACCGAGGCCGATGCCGTGACGCGGCCGGTCTATGTCGGCGGCTCGATCGGGCCGACCGGCGAGATCTTCGAGCCTTTGGGTTCGCTCTCACATACGGACGGCGTCGCTGCCTTCGCCGAGCAGGCGAGGGCGCTGCACGAGGGCGGCGTCGACGTGCTGTGGATCGAGACCATGTCCTCGGAAGAGGAGCTGCGCGCCGCCGTCGAAGGCGCGGCCGAGGCCGGGCTTCCGATCGTGACCACTATGAGCTTCGACACCAATGGCCGCACCATGATGGGCATCACGCCGCAGAATTTCGGCACGCTCACGGGGACGCTGAGCGCCAAGCCGGTGGCGATCGGCGCCAATTGCGGCGTCGGCGCCTCCGAGCTCGTGGCGACCGTGCTCGGCATCACCGCGGCGAGGCCCGACGCTCACGTCGTCGCCAAGGGCAATTGCGGCATTCCGCAATATGTCGACGGCCATATCCATTACACCGGCACGCCCGAGCTGATGGCGGACTATGCGCGCATCGCGCTCGACGCCGGCGCCCGCATCATCGGCGGCTGCTGCGGCACGAGTCCGGAGCATTTGGCGGCCATGCGCCAGTCGCTCGAGACCTACAGCAAGGGCGAGCGCCCGACGGTCGCCGCCATCGAGGCGCGCCTCGGCGCCGTATCGGAACTCGCCAAGGGCTTCGACGCCGCGGCGGCCGGCGCCGCCCGCCGCGAGCGCCGCCGCGCCCGCGATTAGACGCGGGCGTGATCCCTCGTGCCGACAGCCATATGCCTGACGCCTGACCGGCGTTTCTTCGGTCCCGCTCTCTGCGTCGCGGCGCAGATCATCGCCTGTGGTCTGCCGGCGGAGGTCGGCCTGTTCCTCGTCTGCGAGGAGACGGATGTGTGGCCGCGCCTCGACGAGGTCGACGCGGCGGTGAAGGCGAGGATCGAGCTCGTCGTCACGTCTTTCGCCGACGTCACTCGCGATCTCCCGTCCAACACCAATGGCGAGCATGCGATCACGCGCCGGCTGTTTCTCGATCGCGTCCTGCCGGCACGCTACGACCGGATCATACCGGTCGATTCGGACATGATGATCGTGAATGAGGGCCTGGCGCCGCTCGCGGCGCTCGACCTCGGAGGCGCCATGTTCGCCGCCGCGACCGACATGATCTCCTACATGGATTTCGGCGGCCCTCTCGGAGAAGAATTCCAGGCCTATCGCGCGGCCCTCGGCATGGCGCCCGCGACGCTCTATTTCAACAACGGCCTCACCGTCATCGATCGGGCGCTGTGGACCAGGGCCGGGATGGGCGAGCGCGCCTTGCGCTTCATCGCCGACAATCCAAAACTCTGCCTGCGCTTCGAGCAGAGCGCGCTCAACGCGCTGCTGAACGGCGATTATGTGAAGCTCTCGCCGCGTTTCAATTTCATGGGCGACTTCATGCGCCTCGATCTCGAGGACGAACTCCGCCCCAATGTCTATCACTTCGTCAACCGGCCAAAACCCTGGCAGCGCGGCTGGGTGGGCGATCCGCGCTTCGCGCGCGCGTTCTGCGACTGGTTCGCGGCCTCGCCCTGGCCCGATTTTCCCGACGTCGAGCCGGTGGACAATCACTACGAGCCGGTGAACCAGGATTTTCGCCGGCGCCTCTTGTCCTTCCTCGGAACGCAGCGTTTCGCCGATGGCTGGCGGGCCTAGCCTGGCGTCCATCGTCTCACATTAGAGTGAGTGGGGAACCTTGCCGGAGCCACCATCTTTTCCTAAGACGTGCGGTCTTAGAGCAAATCCCGCCAAAGTCGACGACTTTGGCGACGAGGATTGCTCCAACATATTGATTGGCGCGAGTCCTTTCGGCGAAGTGATTCCACTTCGCCGGGACGCGCGCTGGGAGAGATTGATGCGAATTGCCCTGGCTCTGCTTCTGGTCTTGAGCGCAAACCATATCGCCCGTGCGGAGTCCTTCGACAGCGAGAAAGGCAAGATCTCCGTCGATCGCATAGCGGAAGGCCTGTCGCATCCCTGGGCCATCGATTTCCTGCCCGACGGCAACATGATCGTTACCGAACGCCAGGGCAAGATGCGCATCGTGACCAAGGCGGGTGGCCTCGGCGATCCGTTGAAAGGTCTGCCTGATGTCGATGCCGGCGGGCAGGGCGGTCTGCTCGACGTCGCGTTGCATCCGAATTTCGCGCGCAACCGGCTCGTCTACTGGAGCTATTCGGAAAAGGGCAGAGGTGGCAACTCGACCGCCGTGGCGCATGGCCGGCTGAGCGAGGACGGCACCGCGCTCGTCGATGTGAAGGTCATCTTCGCGCAGAAGCCCAAGGTTCCGAGCCGACTGCATTTCGGCAGCCGTCTCGTCTTCGATGGCAAGGGTAATCTCTTCGTGACGCTGGGCGAGCGGTCGCGGGAGCGATATCGCGGTCAGGCGCAGGATCTGAAGTCGCATCTGGGCAAGGTCGTCCGCCTCACCGAGGAGGGTGGAGTGCCGTCCGACAATCCGTTCGTGAACAAGCCCGATGCCTTGCCGGAAATCTGGTCATACGGTCACCGCAACCCGCAGGCCGCGGCGATCAATCCCGCGACCGGCGCGCTGTGGGAGATCGAGCATGGGCCGCGCGGCGGTGACGAGATCAACCTGCCCGAGCCCGGCAAGAATTATGGCTGGCCCATCGTTTCTTATGGCGTGAACTATTCCGGCACGCTGGTCGGCAGTGGCAAGAAGGAGATGCCCGGCATGGAGCCGCCGATCTATCAATGGACGCCGGTGATCTCGCCCTCCGGCATGAGCTTCTATACCGCCGATCTCTTTCCGCAGTGGAAAGGCAATCTCTTCGTCGGTGGATTGTCGGCAAGGGCCCTGGTGCGGCTGGAGCTCGACGGCAACAAGGTCACGCATGAGGAGCGTCTCTTACGCGAGCTGGGCCTGCGCATCCGCGACGTGGCGCAAGGGCCCGACGGCGCGCTCTATGTCGTGACCGACGAGGACGAAGGCGAGGTCTTCAGGATCTCTCCCGCCAAGCCCTGATCATCCGCAATCCCAGAGCGCCGATCGCGGCGAAGAGTACGATCCAGGCCCAGGTTCCGGGGCTTGTGAAGCTCGCGCGTCCCGTCTGCAGATGGGCGAGGATGAAAGAGAGGATGGCGAAGAGGCCGAGGCCGGCCAGGAACACCCCGCCGACGAGATATTCATCGCGCGCCGCCGAGCGCGAGAGCAGCAGGAGGCCGATGCCGGGCGCCAGGAACACCGCGCTGTAGATCCGCCCATGCATCGCATCGATCGGCCACGGCCAGAAGCCCGCAGCGGCGCCCGGCGCCACGAACAAGGCCGCGCCATAAAGCACGAGCAGCACGCCGGCGACCGGCATGATCCGGCTCAGATTGCCGCCGGCGGCGAGGGGCGCGACGGCCGGCAGTCGGTGGTAGAGCAGAAGGGCGCCGGCCGGCAGCAGCGCATAGCCGATATAGAGGATGAACCACACGGTGACACGGCGGACACCGGCGAAAGACGAGAGATGGATGAGCGATGCGATCGAGACGACGAAGGTGAAGACGAAAGCCACCACCAAGGCGGCACGTCCCGGCGACCAGCGGTTGTAGATGAACAGCACTAGAAGACTGAAGAACTCGGCGACATAGACGGCGCCGAGAAAGCGCGCATTGAAAGGCGTGATTGCCCACGGCCAGCGCGGCACGATGACTGCCGGCGCGAACAGCAGCAAGGGTCCGGCGATCAGCACGACCAAGGCAGCGCCAGTGAGCACTCTCACCCAAGGCGAGAGCGGCGCATTATAAGAGGCATCGCTCATGTGACGGTTCCCAGCTGATCACAGGCGCAAGCAAGTCTACGCCTTTCAACGTCCGGGAACGAGGTTTAATTCCAGAGCGAGATGAACTTAGGCCCGAGGTGCAATCAAGCGGTGATCCGAGCGAGGGCGGCGATGAAGATATCGACCTCGGCCTCGGTGTTGTAATGGGCAAGTCCGACACGCAGCACCCCGCCATGCTCCATGAGCCCCATGCGCATCACCGGCTCCACCGCGTAATTGTGCCCCGACCAGACGAAGATGTTCTCTTGGGCGAAAGCCTTGGCGAGCGCCTCGGGCCGTGTCCCGTCGAGCGTGAAGGAAACCGTGGGCACACGCCGGTGCGCGGCATTGGCCGAAGTGATGCCGCGGATCCTGAGGCCCTTGAAGGAGCTGAGGCCCGCGATGAGGCGGTTGCACAATTGGTGTTCCCAGTCGGTGAAGACGTCGAAGGCGCGGTGCACCGCAGCGCCCCGGGGGCTCATATGGTCGTAGGTTTTGCCCGAAGATCCCGGCTTCCCGCCATGGCTCGCGAGATATTCGACGGCGCCCAGCGTGCCCGCCATGCCCTCGTGGCTCAGCGTCCCAGTCTCGAACTTGTGCGGCAGGTCGTCGCCGGCCGGGCGCACCTTGTAGCTGAAGGTCTCCCGCAGCAGCTCTTCGCGTCCCCACAGGATGCCCTGATGCGGCCCGAAGAACTTGTAGGCCGAGGAGACGAGGAAATCGCAGCCGAGCCCCTGGACGTCGATGCCGCAATGCGGCGCGAGCTGCACCGCATCGACATAGAAGAGGGCACCCGCGTCATGCGCCTGCGCCGCGAAGCGCTTCACATCGTTGATCGTGCCGGTGCAGTTGGAGGCGAAGCCCATGGCGACGAGCCTGGTCCTGGGGCTCAGCACCTTGGCGAGCGCATCCTCGGCGAATTCATAGGTTTCGGGATCGAAATCCATCCAGCGCACCGTGAGCCCCTTGTCCTCGGCGAGCAGCAACCAGGGCGCGACATTGGCGTCATGGTCCATGCGCGACAGCACGATCTCGTCGCCAGGGACGAAGCGCCGCGCCAGGCAGCGCGACATATGGAGCGTCAGGGTGGTCATGTTCTGGCCGAAGACGATCTCGCGCGGTGAGCGCGCGTGGTAAAAATCGGCCATGGCCTGATGAGCCTCGCTCACCAGCTCGTCCGCTGCCACCGTGGTGGTGAAATAGCCGCCGAGATTGGCGTTTTTGGCCATCATGGCCTCGAGCGTGCGGTCGATCACCCGCTGCGGCACCTGGGTGCCGGCCGGATTGTCGAAATAGATGCGGGGACGGCCGACATCCGTGAGGGCGAGGGCGGGGAACTGGGCGCGCAGCGCCGCGATCGGGAATTGGGCTTGGGTCATGAGGTGCTCTGGGGTGGGATGCCCCGGCATAGCATTGTCGCCGGAGGCTTTCCAGAGTGGTCGGTTTCAGGCTTCCCACTGTCGCAGGTGATCGGGAATAACCCTTGCGTTGCGCTAATTTAGCCTCCAGAAGAGCGGCCGGAATGCCGGGAGACCATGCGATGAGCGATGAAGGCGAACTTGACCTCAGATCCTTGAACGACGAGGAGCTGACCCAGCAGATTCACGACGACCTCTATGACGGCCTCAAGGAAGAGGTCGAAGAGGGCGTTCATATCCTGCTGGAGCGCGGCTGGACGCCGTACAAGGTGCTGACCGAGGCCTTGGTCGAAGGCATGCGCATCGTCGGCATCGATTTCCGCGACGGCATCCTGTTCGTCCCCGAAGTGCTGCTCGCCGCCAATTCGATGAAGGCGGGCATGGCCATCCTGCGCCCGCTCCTCGCCGAGACCGGTGCGCCGCGCCTCGGCAAGATGGTGATCGGCACCGTCAAGGGCGACATCCACGACATTGGCAAGAACCTCGTCGCCATGATGATGGAAGGTGCCGGATTCGAGGTCATCAATATCGGCATCAACAATCCGGTCGAGAAATATCTCGACGCGATTGCCGAGCATCAGCCCGACATCCTCGGCATGTCGGCGCTGCTCACCACCACCATGCCTTATATGAAGGTGGTCATCGACACGCTGAAGGAAAAGGGCATGCGCGATGACTATATAGTGCTGGTCGGCGGCGCGCCCCTCAATGAGGAGTTCGCCAAGGCCGTCGGCGCCGATGCCTATTGCCGCGACGCCGCGGTCGCGGTCGAGACGGCGAAGGACTTCATGAAGCGCAAGCACAATCAGATGGCGGCATCTGCGTGATCCCACACCGGGCCCGCGGGTGTCCGGAGCAAGGATCGGTGCATGACTTTCGTCAATGTCAAACCTTCCGAGGAATTCGAGTTCCTGAACGGCCAGGGCCACGTGCTCCTGATCGCCTGCGGCGCCTTGGCGCGCGAGATCGTCGACCTGATCGAGACCAATCGCTGGGCGGCGTTCGACGTCGCCTGCCTGCCCGCCAAATGGCACAACACGCCGCAATTCATCGTGCCCGCCGTCCGCGACAAGATCCGCGAGGCCAAGGGCAAATACAGGTCGATCTTCGTCCTCTATGGCGATTGCGGCACCGGCGGCATGCTCGACAAGCTGCTCGAGGAAGAGGGCGTCGAGCGCATTCCCGGGCCCCATTGCTATGCCTTCTTCTCCGGCAATGATGCCTTCAAGCTGAAGGAAGACGAGGACATCACCTCGTTCTTTCTCACCGACTACCTGGCGCGCCATTTCGACAAGCTGATCTGGGCCGGTCTCGGCCTTGATCGTCATCCGGAATTGCTGGGCATGTATTTCGGCAACTACAAGAAGATCGTCTATATTGCGCAGACGCGCGACGAGGAGCTGGCGCGGCGCGCCATGGCGGCGGCCAAGCGCCTCGGCCTCGATTACGAATACCGCTTCGTCGGCTATGGCGAGCTTGCCAGCGAGATGAAGGAGCGGTCCGGCCATTGAGGCCGCGGCCATAGGACATCAGCCACAGCTCACCGTGGTGTTCAGGTCATCGCCCAGAAGGGCCGCGATCTCTCCGACGCGCGCGTGATCGTGCAGGCGGCGGGTTACATAGGCGACCGCGTGACCAGGCCGGAACGACCAGTAGGCCGCCGATCCGCCGAGGCCGCCCAGGCCGATGAAGGAGTCGGTCCGCAGAAATCCCAGCGTCCAGTTGACCGTCGTGCCGACGGTCTCGTCATGGCCGCAGACCTGCGTGTGCAAATAGTCCGTGTGCAGCTCTTGACCAAGCAGCCGGCGGACAGGCCCTTCGGCGCTGGTCAGGTGCGCGTAGAACCGCGCCAGGGCCGCGGCCGAGCTGTGCAGGTTGATCGCCCCGAACGCGGCTTGCCGCCAGGGCGACGAATTGAGGCGCGACAGGTCCACCGAGCCCTTCGGCACCGCGAGCACGCGCCGATAGGTCGGATAGAGCTTGTCCACGAAGTCTTCGGAGGCCAAGCCGAATTCGAGTTCGGCGACCCGATGGAGTTCGGCATCAGGCACGCCGAACCAGCCGTCGAGCTCCAGGGCGGGACGCACGACCTCCGTGAACATCTCCTTGAGGGAGCGGCCGGTGGCGGCACGGAGCACACCGTCGATCAGATGGCCATAGGTCAGCGCATGCTCAGCCACCGTCGATCCCGGCGCGGTTTCGGGCATGGCGGATGCGAGGCACGCCCGCAGTCCGGCATCGTCGAGGATATCGAGGGTGCCGGCCGGCGCTGGAAACGCCGGCAGGCCCGCCCGATGCGTCAGGATGTGGCGCAGGGTCGTGTCTCCCTTGCCTTTCGCCGCATAGTCCGTCCAGTATTTGGCGATCGGCTCGTCCAATCCGAGCGCACCCTCGGCCACGGCGGTCAAGGCGGCCAGCGCCGCGAAGGGTTTCGACGTCGAATAGGTGTGCACCAGCGTGTCGCTCGCCCATGGGCGTCTTCGCGCCGCGTCCGACCATCCGCCGTTCAACTGGACCACCTCCCGGCCGTTGGCCCATATCGACAGACCGGCTCCGGTTTCGCGTCCGTCCGCGATGAGTTTGGCGAAGGCGACACGGACAGGTTGGTATGCCTCGGCGGCGAAGCCGCTGACAGTCATGACGTGCCTCCTAAACCAGCCAGCAAAACGAGAACGCGCCTGAGCCTTATCGGTTCTCGATGATGCGCAGATAGATCGCGGTGACGAAGAGCACGATCAGGCCGAACAGGATCCGCCGCGCCCCTTCCGGCATCTGCAGGATGGTGAGCAGGGTGGTCAGGATGGTCAGGATGAGCGCGCCGACAATGGTGCCGGCATAGCCGCCGCGGCCGCCGAAGATCGAGGTGCCGCCGATCACCGCCGCCGCGACCGAGGGCAGCACGAGGGGCTCGGCGAGCGACAGCGACGGCGACTTGATGAGCCCAATATAGAGCAAGCCGGTGATCCCCGCGAGCAGCGAGGAGATGACGTAAAGGGTGACGATGACCTTCCAGTAGATGACGCCCGACAGCCGTGCCGCCTTCTCGTTGTCGCCGACCGCATAGAGCAGGCGACCGAAGCCTGTCGCGTTCAGCATGAAGATGATGAAGGCGGCGACCGGCACGAACAGCAGGAGGGCATTGGGGAAGCCATGGGTGATGCCGGTGGCGAGCCAGGCCAGGGTCTCCGGCACCTTGGCGCCCGAGGCGATCACGGTGCGCTGATAGACCAAGAGGCAGCCGGTGCCGATCAGGCTCGTGCCCAAGGTCATGATCAGCGGATGCACGCGGAAGACGCCGACGCCTATGCCATTGGCGAGGCCGATGAGCAGAGGAGGGACGAGCGCGATCAGCATGGCGAGCGCCGGATCGGTGAGCGCTGCCTGCGTCACCATGATGAAGGCGCTCATGGTCGCCACCGTGCCGACCGAAAGATCGATGCCGCCCGTCAGCATGGTCATGGTCTGGCAGCCGGCGAGGATCGCGAGCGGTATGGCGAACCGCACTGTATTGGCGACCCAGCGCTCGTTGACGATGCCGGGCCTGAGTATCTGCAGGGCCACCACGAGGGCGATGAGCAGGATGATCAGCGGCACCAGGGGCTGATCGCTCATGAACCGGCTGATGCGCCGGCCGAGGGACAGTTGCGGCGTGGCGGCGGCAGCTTGGTTCATGACGGGCGACCCCGCAAGGCGATATAGGCGCCGAACATCACCACGATGACCATGATCGTACCCTCGATGATCGCGGTGACATTGGGATCGACCGCGAGAAGTGTCAGATCGGTGCGCACCAGGCGCAGGATGAAGACCGCGACAAGCGGGCCGATGATGCCGCCGCGGCCGCCGCCGAGCGCGACGCCGCCCAGCACCACGGCGGCGACGCTGGCCAGGAGATAGGGGCCGGGAATGGGCGCGCCGATGCCGGTGCTCATGGTGAGGCTCAGGCCGCCCATGGCGCCGAAGAGGCCGCCCAGCGCATAGGCCAGGATCTTGGTCCTGGCCACCGGCACCCCGCTGCGGAAGGCGGCGAGCGGATTGCTGCCGATGGCATAGAGCGAAAGGTCGCGCCCCGAGAGCCTGAGCGGGATCCACACCGCCGCGATGCAGAGGATGAGCAGCACCAGCGCCTTGGGAATCCAGGCCGTGATCGCCTCGGGCAGGCCCGGCAGCGAGACCGTTCCGATGATCAGGGCTTTCAACCATTCAGCGGCGGCACCGCCCGGCGCCTCGAGGACGAGGAGTGCCGCGCCCTGGAAGACGAAGAGCATCGCCAGCGTGACCACGATGTCGGGTACGCGGGTGACGACGATCAGGAACCCGTTGAGGGCGCCGAGCGCGAGGCCCATGACGAGCACGAAGGGCACGACCAGCAAGGCGTATTCCTCGCTGGCGCCGTTCATCATCGCCGCCGCCGTGACGCTGGTCAGCGCCATCATCGAGGCGATCGACAGGTCGATGCCGCCGGCGATGACGACGACGGTCTGTGCCGCGACGGCGAAGGCGAAGGGGAGGACCGCGCGCGCCAGGGAGCCGAAATCGCCCGCGCCATAGAGAGGCTGGATCGCCTTGGTGAAGGCGAAGAGCAAAGCGAGCAGGATTACGAGACCCAGCACCCAGCCGTTTCGCGTGACGAAGCGGGTCATGGCGCGTCTGCCTGAGGGTTGGGAAGATCGGCCAATATGCCGATATCCGCCTTGGCGTCGCGCGCCAAGCCATAAGCGGCGCGCGTCAGCGCTGCCTCGTCGGCAATCTCGACCGGGAGCACATCGACCACCCGTCCGCCGAAGATGACGATGGCGCGGTCGCAGGCGAGCTGGATCTCCTCGAGCTCGGACGTATAGAAGAAGATGGATTTGCCTTGCCCGGCGAGCTCGCGCAGCAGCCGGTAGATTTCCTGCTTGGTGCGCACATCGATGCCGCGCGTGGGATCGAAGCACAGGATGGTACGTGCGTCCGCCGCGATCCAGCGCGCGATGGTCACCTTCTGCTGGTTGCCGCCCGACAGGCGCTGCACCTCGCGCTGCGCCCTGGTGTCGATCTGCAGCCGCTCGATGGCGCTGGTCACGCGCTCGCCTTCCCGGCGCCTGTCGATCGGCCCCCAATTGCGCCAATGGGCGCTGAAGGGCAGAGCGATATTCTCGCGCACCGGCCGCTGCATCAAAAGCGCCTCGGCGCGGTCGCCCGGCACATAAGCGATGCCGGCGGCGATGGCATCGGCAGGGCGATGGAACTTCACCGGGCGTCCATCCACCTCGATGCCGCCACCCGATGCCGGCAGCGAGCCGGAAAGGGCGGCGAAGAGCTCATCCTGGCCCTGGCCTTCGAGCGCCACGACGCCCGCCACCTCGCCATTGGCGAGATCGAAGGAGACATCGTTGAGCTTGGTGCCGACGCTCAGATTCAGGACCCTGAGGCGCGGCGGAGCTTCGGCCGGTCCTGGCGCCTGGCTCGCGCGGTGCGCCGCCTTGCGCGCCTTCTCGATCTTGGCGCCCAGCATGAGCTCGACGATCTTCTCCTCGCTGCCGGGCGCGATGTCGACGACGCCGACGGTCTCGCCGTCGCGCAGCACCGTGGCGCGGTCGCATAGCGAGGAGATCTCGATGAAACGGTGGGAAATGAAGATGACCGAACGCCCCGCGCGACTCTGCCCGCGCACCACCTCGAGCACCTTTTCGGCGAGATTGGCCGGCAAGGCGGCGGTCATCTCATCGAGGAGCAGAAGGTCGGGCGCGATCGCCAGTGCCCGCGCCAGGTCGAGGATGCGCAAGATGGCCAGCGGAACGTCGCGTGCGCTGTCGCGCATATCGAGATTGTCGACGCCGAGCTCGCGCACCCACTGGCGGAAGGGCTCGATCGGCGTGCGGGTAAGGCGGAGATTGGCGGCGATGTCGAGGTCGGGGATCAACGCCGGTTCCTGATAGACCGAGACCAGTCCGGCGCGCCGCGCTTCCGCCGGCGAGCGCACATTGTGCTCCTTGCCGCGGATGAGGATGCGCCCGGCATTGGGTCGGATCGCCCCGGTCAGGATCTTGACCAGGGTGGACTTGCCGGCGCCGTTGGCGCCCATCAGCGCATGTACTTCGCCGCGCCGGACGGACAGCGACGCGTTACGCAAGGCGGCAACGGCGCCATAAGTCTTGGCGACGCCAGTGGCTTCGAGGAGCGGTTCTGTCATCGGAAGTCGAGAGTGAAGCATGAGCGGGAACGATGCTCCCGCTCATGCAGACGGCACTTACTCGCCCGGGCCTTTGCAGGCGACGATCTGCTCTTTCGTATAGGTGGTCCAGTCGGGGATCGATATGCTGACCGGCCATTCCGGGCTGAGGGAGGGATCGGCCGCGGCCTTGAGCTTGGCCTTTCCGTCATCGGTGACATTCTCCCAGAGCTGCGGCTCGACCAGCACCGTCTGCTGCGCCGGCTTCTGGCCTTCGAGGATCTGCAGCGCCAGGGTGATGCCGGCGCCGCCGATCGAGCCCGGATTGGTGACCGCGGCGCCTTTCAGGCCCTCGACCGAGTTGAGCTGGCCGACGAAGCCCGCATTGTCGGCGCCGACGACCGGCACCAGGGGTGTCTGCGATTCGACCAGCGCATCGACGATCACATTGTCGATGCCCGACGTCCAGATGCCGCTGAACGGCGTGCCGGTCGCGATGAAGTCGAGGATCTGCTGCTTGCCTTGGTCCTGCTGCCAGCCGGTGAACACCTCATGCGCCACCTTGATCTCGGGGAACTCGGCCAGCGCCTTCTTGAAGCCCTCGTCGCGGTCGCTGTCGGCGGAGGCGCCGGCGGCGCCGCGCATATAGACGACGTCGCCCTTGCCGCCCAGGGTCTCGAACAGCCACTTGGCGCCGAGATAGGCATAATGCTCCTGGTTGTTGGAGATGATATAGGCGGTGGGCTCGGTCACCGTCTGGTCGACGGCGACGACCACGATGCCGGCTTTGGTCGCTTCCTCGAGCGCCGCCTTGATGCCGGCCGGATCCGCCGGGTTGACGACGATGGCGTTCACTTTGGCGCTGATGAGGTTGCGGATATCCTCGAGCTGACCGGCGGCATCGGTGTTGCGATGCGCGATATTGAGCTTGGCGACCTTGCCCGAGGCGAGCGCCTGGGCCTTGATGGCGCAGATCATCTCTTCGCGCCAGCCATTGCCCTGCACGGTATTGGACACGCCGATGGTGAAATTGCCTTGGGCCGCGGCGGCGACCGCCGACGCCACCAGGGCGGCGCCGGCGAGAAGCATCTTCAGATTTCTGACTTTTGGCATTGCTGTTTCCTTTCCTCCCAAATGGTCCATCTTACTTCACGAATGGTCGCAGCACGTCGCGCGCCAGCAGGAAGCCGCGCTTGATCGCCGTGTCGCTGCCCTCGAACTTGCGGTCCTCGTGCTCGATGATGACCGACCCATCATAGCCGGCGCGATAGAGACCCGAGAATATCACGCTCCAATCGACATCGCCCAGGCCCGGCATGCGCGGGACCTGCCAGCCCATGCCGGCCGAGAGTATGCCGCGCTCATAGAGCCCGTCCCGGTCGATCATCAGGTCCTTGGCGTGGACATGAAACATATGCGGCCCGAACTCGCGGATGAAGCGCGCCTGGTCGATCATCTGCAGGACGAGATGCGAGGGATCGAAATTCATCCCGATGGCGCCATCCCAGGTTTCGAGGATGCGCCGCCAGACATAGGGCGAGTAGGCGATATTGTGCCCACCCGGCCATTCGTCATAGCTGAAGATCATCGGGCAGTTCTCGAAGGCGAGCCTGACATTGTTGTCGCGCGCATGGGCGATGATATCCGGCCAGACCTTCACCGCTTCCTTCCAGTTGTCGTCGATATGCTTCGACGCATTGCCGCCGCAGAAGGTATTGACCAGCCCGACACCCATGCGGCCGGCGGCCACGATCACCTTCTTCAGGTGGTCGATGACCGCCTGTCGGTGCGCGAGATCGGGATGGAGCGGGTTCGGATAATAGCCGAGCGCCGAGATTGTGAGGCCCTTATGGGCAAGCGCGGCGGTGATGTCCTCGGCTTGCGCGGTCGAGAGGCCGGCGACGTCGACATGGCTCGTTCCGGCATAGCGGCGGGTGGGGCCTTCGGACTTCGGCCAGCAGGCGATTTCGAGCGCCTCGAAGCCCGAGGCGCTTGCCCATTGGGCAACATCGCCGAGCGGCGTCTCCGGAAAGGGAGCCGTCAATATGCCGAGCTTCATGGAGCCTCCCGTTTTCCCCCGTACTATGCCTGTTGCGCGGCGTGATTCAACAGTCTCCTGAACGGTCCGTATAGGAACCGCGGCGCTGATGGAGAAATTTAGCGGTGCGCAAGTGGTGGATGAACGCCTGAAACTACCCGAATCTGTCGTCCGACGTCAGCTTGTAGCGCCCGCCGAGCTGATAGCGTGACCCAGGATAAACAAAGCGGTTTGTGCTTGTGGCGACGTTGCCGTTCCAGGTTCGCCGCGCAAGCAGCAGACATGGCATGTTCTCGTCGATATTCATGCAGGATTGTATCGCCGCATCGGGGAGGATGGCGCTCAATATCTGCTCGACTTCGGTCATGGGACTGCGGGCATGGAGATATTCATAGGTGGTCATCCTGGTGAAATCCTGCTGCAGATAGTCGGGGGCGATCCGCGGCAGGACGAACCGTTCTTCATACTGAACCGGCAGTCCATCCCGGCGATGCACGACAACCGAATGAAACACATCCTGGCTTTCGTTGATTCCAAGCTCCTTGGCCACGATGCGGCTGGGCTTGCGGCTTTCGAGGGCCATGACATCGCTCGAATGGCTGTGGCCGTCCTCGGCGATTTCCTCAGCGATATTGCGTATGGCCAGGAGCGTAGCCTGCGGCCGACGATCGGCCACGAACGTCCCCGCGCCGGGCGTGCGGACGATAACCTCATCTGCTTGGAGTTCACGAAGCGCCCGGTGAATCGTCATTCGCGATACGCCCAGCAGGCCGACGAGATCGACCTCCGTGGGAATGCGATCGCCGGCCTTCATGTTGCCGCTGCCGATTTCATTGAGAATGTAATTTTTTACCCGCACATACAGCGGGCCTTTCGCTCTCATGATGTGCGACGTTAGCCGGGTCATGTCTGATTCCTCGCAAGGCTGAGGCGGCTCGGCCGGCCGATTTTGCTGGGTTGCTGTGCAGGAACGGGATTCCCTGGCCGAGATGCACGAGCAGACTGCCCAATAGAACAAGCAACCCGCGCATGCGTGAGATCCGAATCGTCGAGGTTGAACATCTTTGTTTGGACAGGAAGGTTATCCCAGCGGTTCCGCCGCTGCAATAATGACACGGTGTTTCGCCTAACCCTCATGTGAGGTCTCGAAGGCGTGCGCCACCTGGTAGAGCAGGGCTTCGTCGAAATGACGTCCGACCAGCATCATGCCGACTGGGCGACCGTCGCTCGCACCGCACGGGATGGAGAGAGCCGGGTGTCCCGTCAAATTGAACGGGCATGTATTGGCGTTCATTTCCCAGCAATGGGTGAGGCGCTCGCTGACCGGCGCGTCCCGCGATGGCATTCGTGTCGCCTTCATTGGCGTCGTTGGCATGATGAGCAGATCGACCTGCGATAGAGCGTCATCATAGGCCGCTTTCAGGCGAGGGCGAAGGTTTCGCGCTTTGGCGTAGTACCGGCCTCGGTATCTGTCGGCCGCATAGCCACCCATGATCAGGCTCACCTTCAGAGTGTCGGCGAAGTCATCGGCATGGGCCATGAGCTTGTCTACCGCATCCATCAGTGTCAGCGGAACCTGGTGCTCGGAGCCGGATGGCGCACCATGTCCGCTTGTCAGGCCGTGAAACGCGCCCTCCAGCGCGATAGACGACCAGATCGCCGATGCGGTTCGATGCCAGGGTATGGAGATGCGCTGCGGCCGCGTTCCAAGTTCGGCAAGACGTGCAACCGCCTTCCGGACGAGTTTGTCGACGTCGGGCTCGGTGTTGGCGTGGGCGAAGCCTTCGTCAAGCACACCGATCCTCAAGCCTGCTATATCCTTGCCGATGGCATGAGCGGAGCTGACACGCATCGGGCCGGAATAGCGATGATCCAGGTTGTCCGGGCCAGCGAGCACCTCCAGCCACTCGGCATTCTGGGCAGCGCGCTTGGTCAGAAGACCGACATGATCGATCGTCGCATCGATTCCCAGAATGCCGGTATAGGGGACGAGGCCGAATGTCGGCTTCATCCCGCACAGGCCGGAGAAGGAAGCTGGCACCCTGACGGAACCGGCCTGGTCTGTCCCAACGCCAAGTTCCACCTCGCCGCTGGCGACCAGGGCAGCACTGCCACTCGACGATCCGCCGGTGCTGAAGCCCGGGTTGCGCGGATTCTCGACAGGACCGGAGGCTGCGGTGATGTTGCTTCCGGAGAACGCCAGATACTCACAGACCGCTTTTCCGGCGATGTCCGCCCCCGCGTCGAGCAGGCGTGTCACGATGGAGGCATCGCTGTCCGGGCAATAGTCCTTGAGCGCCGAGGTTCCCATGCTCATGGGAACGCCGGCGAGGCTTATATTGTCCTTAAGGGCGACGCGCCGTCCGGCGAGACGACCGTCCGGCCGTCCCTCGAGCCTCATCCGCACGCTCCAGGCGCCGAGCTCATTCTCGCTTCGGCTGGGGGTGCGGACGTCGTAGCGCGGATACAGGGAAGGTCGGTCATATTCGACGCCATCAAGGGTACGAAAGGCGTCAGCCATGGTGGCGAGGATGGGTTCTATATCCGAGAGATATCGATCATCCACGTCCAGGCCCAACTTCCCGGCAATTGCGGCCAACTCAGCCCTTGACGGAGGCGAATATCCCATTTGCTTCTTTGTCCTCGACACAAGCTACTCCCCCGGCCGGCGATGTGGCCCTGCTATTCCGTCTTTGGGCCTTCGTGACTTGCCCTCGGAGGCGAACCAAGGCGAAGCCGGACCGCACGCCGCCTGTCCAGCCACGGAAGCAGCGTCGAGCCGACGGAGTCGAATGCCGCCGCGAGGACCAACGCCAAGCCTGAAACGACAAGCTGGAAATAGGGCGTGACATTCAAAAGAGTCAGACCGTTGCGCAGAACGCCAAGGAAAATCCAGGCCGTGACGACGCCCACTATCCTGCCAGTTCCGCCGGCGAATGCGACACCGCCGAGCAGGATGATCGTGAGGACTTGCAACTCCATCTGCAATCCAACCGACCCCGGGGAGGATCCGTCAAGCCGTGCCACGAGAAGCACGCCGGCGCTGCCCGCCGCGGTGCCAGTCAGAACGTACAGGGCAAAAGGCAGTCCACGTACCGGCAACCCCGCAAAAAAAGCTGCCTGGGGATTGACGCCCAATGCATAAATATGCCGGCCCCAGACGGTGGCTCCTACGAAGACGGCGGCTGCGCCGAAGGCCAGGGCGACCGCGATCAGCAATATGGGAATGCCTGCGATCTCGCCGTTCCCGGCATAATTGAAGAGGTCGCCAAGTCCGTAAATGTCGGTCGGGATGACGAGCAGGATCAAGCCGCGCAAGACGCTGAGCATGCCCAGCGTCACGATGATCGGGTTCATCCGCAGGAGCGCGCAGAGAAGTCCGTTGACAGCTCCTACCGTCATGCCGGCCATCACTCCGATGGCCATCGCCAATCCATCAGGCAGGCCCCAGTGGACAACGGCCAGTGCCGCCAGGGTGCCGGAGAAGGCCATGTTCGATCCCACCGACAAGTCGATGTGGCCGGCGATGATCAGCAGGGTGCATGCCGCCACCACGATGCCTATGGCTGCGTCATTGGTCAGGATAATCTTGAAGTTCGACCAGGTCAGAAAGCTCTCCGACTGAGTGGAGAACAGGGCGACGAGCCCAATGAGGCAAAGGAAAAGCACGGTATTTGGCGCAGCTCTGCTGCTGAAGGCCCTGGTCAGGAGTGCCGCTGGCCGCGTTATCCCCGGATTCATTGATCTTTTGTCTCCCGTCAACTGCGCTGTGCCGCCTTCAACAAGTTCGCTTCGGTGATGTCATCGCCGGTGAATTCCGCCCGTATACGACCGTCGACGAGAACGACGACGCGGTGTGCGAGCTGGATCAGTTCCGAAGGCTCCGAGGACGTCACGAGGGCACTGGCCGTGCCATCGGCAACGAAGTTGCGGAGTGCGGCGTAAAGTCCGCTGCGCGCGCCGACATCGACGCCTTGCGTGGGCTCGTCCATCATGAGAAGCCGGAACTTGTCGCCGGGCTGCAACCACCGGCCGATCACGAGCTTCTGCTGGTTGCCGCCCGAAAACCGCTGTGCCGACTCCTCTGGCGTCGGCGGTTGCAGGTCCAGTCGCCGCGCGACATCGTCGAAGCGCCGCCTTTCATGGGATTTGTCGCGCACGCCGTTCCAGGCGATGGCGCCAAGCCGGGGGATGAGCATGTTGTCGATTGCCGCCATGGTGCGCAGGACGCTCTTGCGCTGACGGTCCGATGGAACCAGGACGATGCCGCTGGCGACCGCGGCCCGCGGTGACCTCAAGGAGATCTGGCGGCCGTCTATCGCGACCGTCCCCGCCAGCGACGAGTCGGCTCCAAAAAGCGCCTCCAGCAATTCGGTCCGCCCGCTGCCGGTCAGCCCGTAAATGCCGAGAATTTCACCGGCTTTCACATCCAGATCGACCGGGCCGATTGCCGCCCCGCAGAGTCCGCGCACGCGCAACAGGGGCCGATCCTCTCGTGCCGGTGGTCTCGTGACGGCGCCGCGGTTCTCGATCTTGCGGCCGAGTATGGCCTCGACGAGCGCCTCTTCGTTCGTATCGGCCGTGCGGCCCGAATGGACAATCCGTCCGTCGCGCAGAACGCTTACTCGGTCGGACAACGAGAACACTTCGCCCAGCCTGTGGGTCACATACAGTATGGGTATTCTTTGGCCTTTGAGTTGCCGGAGATAATTGCCCAGTTGCTCCGCTTCCTCCGTGGTCAGCGACGCCGTGGGCTCGTCGAGGATGAGCATTTTCGGGGTTTGCCTGAGTGCTCGTATGATCTCGACGATCTGCAATTCGGCACTGCTCAGATCCTTCAGGGTTGCGCCTGGCGTCGCTCGAACATCCAGCAGATCCAGCCAGCGCCGCACCTGCGCGCGTTGCCGGCGGTGACGCACGAACGGCCCAATTCGGATCTCTGTTCCCAGAAAGACGTTGTCGGTCACATTCAAGCTTTGGGCGAGCGTCGGATCCTGATGGACGACGCAGACGCCCTCCCTTTGCGCCTGCTTGGGCGTGAGCCGGTTATGCCGGTCCGCGCCCAGGACGATGGCGCCGGCATCCGGCGCCTGCGCGCCCGAGATGCATTTGATCAGGGTGGATTTTCCAGCGCCGTTCGCGCCGAGAAGGGCGTGGATCTCGCCATCTGCAACGGCGAGATCCACGTTGTCGAGAACGATATTGCTGTAGAACGCTTTGCTCAGGCCCTCGACTGCAAACGGCACCGTCAGACCTCCGGCGGCTTCACTTGGCGCCTTGCTGCTCCAGATATTCCTGGGCCAAAGGCGAACCGCTCGTCACCAGTACCATGGGCACCATGCGGTCGCCCGGATTGGAGCCGCTGACGATGTCGTTGGCCAGTTCGGCCATGGCATTCCCAAGGTCGATCAGCGGGATCGCCATGGAGGCGCGATACACGGTATTGCCGTCACGCAAGAGGCGCAACGCCGTGACGCTGCCGTCGAGACCGCCGATGAAAGCCTTCGGATCGGACTTGTCACGGCCAGAATTGACCCAAGCCTTGTAGGCGCCTTCGGCAGCCGGATCGACGACCGCCAGGATGACATTGACCTTGGGATGGGCTTGCAAGATCGTGCGCGTCACGTCGAGTCCCTCGGCCGGCGAAACTGCATCCTGTTCTGCCACGATCTTCACATTGGGAACCACGGCCCGCAATCCGTCCTTGAGGCCATTGGCCCGCTTCTGACCCCAGGCCCCCTTCTCGAATCCGAGAATGGCGACCTCCGCCTGATCGCCGAGATTATCCTTGATCCATGTGCCCGCATGCTTGCCCAAATCGAGAGCGGGTTCATAAAGTCCAAAACCGACCGTGGCGTCCTGGTTCTTCAGTTTCGCGGCGTAGGTGATCCAGACGGTCCCCGCATCGCGGGCCTCTTTTGCCAGGCCCTCGAAGACCTCAGGATTGAGCGCGACCGCGATGATCACGGGGACCTTCTGCGCAATCCACGTCTTGATGGTGTTCACCTGCCTGTTGAGATCATCGCCCGGGTCGTCGAGGACCACGGTATAGCCGAGTTCGCTTCCACGCTTCTTGGCTTGCTCCAAGGTCGCGATCACCGCGCCCTGCTTGGAATAGTTCGGAAAGCTGACCGCTATTGTCTTGCTTTGCGCGAGGGCCGCCGCAGGACCCAGGAGAAGCAAGAGGAGTGACAAGACAAAGGTCATAAGTCGACTGCCGGCCAAGATGCGCGGCGCTCCTCTGCGATCAGAAACACCTACCATACCCGTCATGCTCGCTTCCTCCGTCAATGCCTCGCATTTATTGCGGGCCTAACTTAGCATATACAAACTTAGGCCAACGGCAAGACTCGATCGATGATCACCGATTTTCGGGCTATTTTTGTCCAGAATGGCTTATTTAAAGGGCACTAAGTCTCTTTTGTACATAGGAAATAACCGTGGGTGTTTTCACCCTCCCGTGCCTGGAGCGCTGAACGAATGGCGTGGCGCAAAGAGCAGGCGGCGTGGGTTGATGATCGCCATTTGGATGATCTCGTCTTCGGTGACGCCCTTTTCCGCAAGCATGGAAAAGAAGATTCGCGCGCAGTCCGCGACACTCGGCGTGAAGGTTTGCCCGCAATCGGACGACAGCACGACCCCTTCGGGACCCACCGTGCGGATGACCTCGACATACTGGTCGATGGTCAGATGGTCGATGCCGTTCACGTCGAGATTGGTGAAGCAGAGTTCGGAATACGCCTGGTATCGTTGGAACAGCTGCGCGAGAGTGGCCGGGTCGAACTGGATGCCGTGCCACAAGGGGTGGGTAAGCACCATTCTGCGGACCCCTGCGGCATGGGCGTTTTCAACCAGAATGCCGGTTTCGGTCCTGTCGAGATGACCGGTCGCCAGGACGAGATCCCGATCGGCGATCACCTGAAAGACCCGCAGGGCCCCGGGGTTCAAGGCGCCGTCTGTCCGCATCAAACGCAGTCCTTGGCCCTCCGGGATCAACTCGGTGTATTCTTTGTCGACCCCCCAGTTGAGATCGATATCCCGACGATTGAAAAGATTGAGATGCGCCTCGGCGGAAACGGTGGGCATCCAGACCACGAAGCGGGCGGCGTCCGGCGCCGATGCGGCGAGATCTGTCTTCAGCCCCGACAGCGCGGAGCGAATGCCGTGAGTGTCGAAACCGCCGCAGGCGAAGTTCAGTGCAACGGAACCGATGAGAGGGACGGCATCGTCTGGCGCGCGGACTGTCGAAATCCAGCCGGTGGTCGGCTGAAAATGATTCTTCATGACGACGCCGATGCCCTCGCGGCGCGCCTCTTCGGCGAGGGTGGCGGCATTGTAGCGCCGCCTGATGAATTCAGGCCCGATGTGAACGTGAAGATCGATAATGCCGTTGCCGCCCAGTCGCGGCAGGGGCTTGGTGCTTGCCATTGATGCCTCTGTTGTTCTGTTGGGGCTGTTGCGCCCGCAGGTCAAAGCATGTTCGAAGCTAAAGATTGTACATACAATCTTCGTGTTCACGCAACAGAATAACGGCGGCAGGGTCCGACAATCGAAGCGGCGTTTGGAAAGCGCCTAGGTCTTTTCGCTCAGATATTTCGAGTGGAAGCTGACATAGCCCTTTTCCACGTGCTTGAGATGGCCCTCGATCAAGTCGTGGAATTCCGGCAGCCGGTGAAAGGGTACGCCCGGATAGGCATGGTGCTCGGCGTGATAGGGCATGTTCCAGGCGAGCTTGCGCACCGCGGCATTGGTGAGCGTCGTGCGGCTGTTCTCCAGCATGTTCGCGACATAGGGGCAGCGGCCGTGCTCGGCGAGGAGATAGAGCCTGAGAAAAGGCTGGCCGATGAGCGCCGGTAGGATCCAGACGAAAAGCAGGACGGGGGCTTGGAAATGGATGCACAGGGCGATGATGGCGGCATAGACCGCGATCATCACGCGCGCCTCGCGGCGCACCTTGTCCCGGCCCTTCGGCGGCACGAAATCGTCGCGGCATCGGCCCATGGCGTTGACGGCGAGCGTCTTCACATGCCCCCACCAGACCGGCAGGCCCGACACATGCAGCGCATATTGGCCGAACGTCGCAGGCTTGGCGAAAGCGAGCTCCGGATCCTTTCCGGGATCCTGGGTGAAGCGGTGATGGGCGAAATGGAAATAGCGGAACCAGTCGGCGGGAAGCGCCAGCATGAAGCTCGCCCAGCGCGCGACAGCCTCATTCAGCCAAGCCGTGCGGAAGGCTGTCTGGTGGATCGTCTCATGCAGCAAGGTGAACAGGAAGACGATCGCTATGCCCTGCGGGATCATGAGCAGGGGCCAGAACGGAATCTTCATCGCGATCAGGGCGCCAAGCAGGAGGATGCTGCCGAAATGAAGCAGGAGGAGCGGCAGTCCCGGCATGTCCGACTTGGCGGTCAGGCGGTCGCGCTGCTCCTGCGACAGGGATGCGACGAACTCACGATGGTCCATGCCGCAAGCCTATGCTGCGTTCTGACTTTCTTAAAACGAGAATTTATGTCATAATGACAAGATAATCTTATCTATTGGCGATGACAGCTCTTCCCTCCTTGCGAACATTGCAGGCCTTCGAGGCGGCGGCCCGGACCGGAAGCTTCGTCGCGGCGGCCGAGGAACTGGCGGTCTCGCCCGCCGCCGTCAGCCAGCTCATCGCGACCCTCGAGAATCATGTCGGGCGCAAGCTGTTCCATCGCATCAACCGCCGCGCGGTCCTGACCGAAGCGGGACGCGAGGTCCTGCCGCGCCTGACGCTTGCCTTCGAGGAGTTGAACGGGGTCGCCCGCGACCTGATCGGCAGCGAGCATCGCGCCAGGCTGGTCATTTCCGTCCCGCCCTCGGTGGCGGTGAATTGGCTGCCGTCGCGGCTTCCCGACTTCATCGCCCGTCACGGCGAAGCCGACATCTTTCTCAAAGGCGAGGAGGAGCCGATCGCCTTCGAGCGCGATCTCATCGATGTCCGCCTGTCCTACGGGCGCTTCCCCGATCCCGAGCATGACGCCGCGCCCTTTGCGGCCGATGCCGTTTATCCTGTCTGCACGCCGGACCTTCTGAAGCGCCATGGTCCGGTAGGCGAGCCGAGCGACCTCATGGGCATGGCGTTGATCCACACCGACTGGGGACCGGCGGCGGCGGCCTTTCCGTCCTGGCGCGACTGGTTCGAGGCGGCCGCGCCGGCGCCCGGCCGGGAGATCGGGCGCGGCCTGACCGTCAATTCGTCGGCGGCCGCACTCGATCTCGCTCTGGCGGGGCTGGGTGTCGCGCTCTGTCAGGGACTCTTTGCCGCCCGCGCGGTCGAAGAGGGCCGGCTCATCGTGCCGGTGAAGCAGGCGCTGCCGCTGGCTCAGCCCTATTGCCTGACCGTGCCGCAGAGAAGCGCCCGGCGTGGCATCGTCGTGGCCTTCAAGAACTGGTTCGCGGCCGAATGCGTGAAGGCGGTCGAGTCGCCGGCGCTGGCCTAAGGCGCCTTGGGATCCGTTGCCCACTGGCCGAGCTGGTAGTCGCCGCCGGTGATCTCGTAATAGTCGCCGGCATCGTCGCAGAAGATGTGGCCGGCGAGCCTGAGGCCGGTCGAGCCGTCGATGGCGCCGGCGGCGATGGCGGTGTAGTCGCGGCCGTCGCCTTTCCAGAACAGGGTAGAGCCGCATTCGCCGCAGAAGCCCCGCTTCGCCGTATCGCTCGAGCGATACCATTTGAGGCCGCGCGTCTCGGTGAGCTTCAGATGTTCGTCCTTGGCGCCGGTAGCCGACATGTAATTGCCGGTCTGCTTGCGGCATTGCTGGCAATGGCAGGCGATGACCGACCGCAAGGGGCCGGACACCTCGAATTTGACCGCGCCGCACAGACAGGATCCGGTCTTGCGGTCGCTCATGCTGCTCTCCTGAAGGCGGTGCTCAAGGCCTTGATATGCTGAGGGTTGGTGCCGCAGCAGCCGCCGAAGATGCTGGCGCCGGCCGTCTGCCAGTCGCGCGCATGGGCGACGAGGGCGGATGGCTCGATGATGTCGACGAACTGCCAGTCCGGCATCTTGAAGAAGCCGCTTTCGGGATAGGCGCCGAGCGGGCCTTGCCAGGCCGCGCGCACGATCTTCAGCGCGTCACCCACATGATTGGGCAGCGTATGCATGATGGAAATGACATCGGCGCCCGCCGCGGCCAGCGCCTTCACGACGTCTTCGAGCAGCCAGTCGGGACGCGCGAAGCCCGTCAGCCGGCCGTCGTCGCGCGGCTCGGTCGCTATGCCGACCCAGACCGGCAGCCCGGTCGCCACCGCCGCCTCGGTGGCCCACAGCGAATAGTCGGCGTCACGCATCATCTCCATCATGATGAGATCGACATTCGCCTCGGCCATGCTCTCGGCCTTTCGCCGCATGAGCGCCTTGGCGTCCGTCGCGCTCCATTCGCGGTATTTCTTCACCCGGTCGACGCCGGGCTCCATCGGCCGCATCACCGAGAAGGAACCGGCGACCGCCACCCGGCCGTCGGAAGCCTCGTGCGCGATCCGCACCGCTTCCTTGTCGATGCGGATCATATCCTGGTCGCGCCCGAGCGCGTTGAAGAGAAGGGGGCTCGTCGGATAGGTGTTGGCGGTCACGATCTCGGCGCCGGCGGCGATGTAGTCTTCATGCACGCAGCGCACGACGGCCGGATGGGTGAGATTGGCCTCGGCGCACCAGGTCTCGCCCGCCATCGGCACGCCGCGGCTCTGGATGTCGGTGCCGGTGCCGCCGTCGATGATGATGGTCTCGCTCTTGGCGAGCTTCCTGGCGATGCGCTCGTAGCTCATGTGGAAAGTCCATGCGGTTGATGGGCCGCGAGGAAGGCCCGCATGTGGAATTGCATCTGTTCGCGTCCGTAGAGGAAAGGCCGCCCGACGGGGCAGGCGCGCCGCGCCAGGCAGCCGCCCGTCATGCATTCGGCGCCTGCGGGTGCGGCGATATGGTCGACGCAGCGCGGCACGTCATAGCCCGAGCCGGAGAAGGCCTCGACCGGACAAGCGCTGAGGCAGGGCTTGCCGGCGCAGGTCTCGCACGGATGGGCGCCGGCCGAGGCGGAGGGCAGGTCGAAGGCGACCGGAAACAGCAGGGCGGCGCGGAATGCATGCCACAGCCCGTAGACCGAGTGGATGTTCATGCCGAGAGGCGAGACATGGCCGGCCTTGGCGCGCCTCGCCCAGGTGAGGAAGGGCAAAGGCGGCTTGTCGAACGGGTAGGCGGCGCGGGCGTCGAGGTTGCGCGCCAAGCGGCCGATGACCTCGCGGCACCAGTCGTCCATGAGATCGTGCCGGAGATCGCGCTCGCGGGCGAAGCGGCGGAACATGTCCGGCCCGGCATTGCCGATGAGGACGACGAAACGCGTGCCGGCCGGCACGCGGTCGGTCTCATTGGGCGCGAACCAGCCGAGGGGCGTGAAGCTTTCGCGCCGGATCGCATTGAGCACGGGGTGGTCCATGGGCCAAACCTAAACCTTGCGCCCGCTTTGGCAATCTGATGCTTGCGGCCTGTCGCGGCCTGTAAGCGACACCTGCTGCCGGCGCGTCCGGCCGATATTGCCGGTGCCGCGGCGCCGGGGACAATACTTAGGTGTTGCCCTAACTGTTTGCCTGGGCTAGCGTGCGCCCGACTTTAAAAGGGACCCGCGCCCATGGCTTTGGCAGCACGACAAAATTCCGCCTCGTCGATCGACGGCGTCTTCCGCGCGCTCGCCGACCCGACCCGGCGCCGCGTGCTCGAGCGTCTGAGCACGCGGCCGGGGTCGGTGAGCGAGCTCGCCGCGCCCTTCAAGATGGCGCTGCCCTCCTTTGTCGAGCATCTGAAGATCCTCGAGCGCTCGGGCCTGGTCTCGTCGCGCAAGGCGGGGCGGGTGCGCACCTACGCGATCGTGCCGGGGCGCCTCAAGCTCGCCGAGGACTGGCTCGGACGCCAGCGCCGCCTCTGGGAAACCCGGCTCGACCAGCTCGATGCCTATCTGATCACCATGAAGGAGACTGAAGAATGATCACGCCCGACCCCAAGCTCGATCTCGTCCTCGATCGTGTCGTCGACGTGCCGCGCCGCCTCGTCTGGAAGGCGTGGACCACGCCCAAGCATGTCGTGAACTGGTTCGTGCCCAAGCCCTGGACGATCACCGATTGCGAGATCGACCTCCGGCCGGGCGGCATCTTCCGCACGGTGATGCGCTCGCCCGAGGGCCAGGAGTATCCCAATATCGGCTGCTATCTGGAAGTGGTGCCGGAAGAGCGCTTCGTGTGGACGGACGCGCTCCTTCCCGGCTATCGCCCGTCCGAGAAACCCTTCTTCACCGCCTATCTGCTGCTGAAGGACGAAGGCAAGGGCACCCGCTACACGGCGATGGCGATCCATCGCGACGAGGCGGGCCGCAAGCAGCACGAGGAGATGGGCTTCCACGAAGGCTGGGGCACGGTGCTCGACCAGCTCGTGGACTATATCAAGGCGGGAAAGGTCTCCAGCTGAACCTCGGCGCGGCGAAAGCCGGGAGGGATTTGTCGAGACAGCCGACTATGGCAATATTCCTCGGGGCAATTGACGCTCACGAGGAGACCAAGATGGCGTTCATTCCGGACCTTGCCGCGTTTCAGAAAAGTCTCGCTTCCCTCCCGGTATCGACTTTCGAACCGGGACAAACCGTGCTGGCGGCGGGCTCCGCGACCGGGCAGCTGTTCATTCTTCGGCAAGGTGTCGTCGAGGTGGTCAGGGACGACCTGCAGATCGCCAAGGTCTCCGATCCCGGCGCGGTATTCGGCGAGCTGGCCGTCATCCTCGACAAGCCGCATACCGCCGACGTGCGCGCCGTGGAGCGGTCCGAATTCCATGTCGTCAAGGCGTCCTCGCTGTTTGCCGAGAACGTGGCGGCCTTGGCTTATGTCGCCGCGACGCTGGCGCGCCGCCTCGACGCGGCCAACGAGGCCATTGTCGAGATCAAACGGGATCTGGACTCGAGCAAACGCCCCGGCGCAATCGCCAGGGCGCTGGACAAGCTGGAGGAGCTCCTGGTCCCGACCGGCGCCAATGCGCCGCTCTTCACCCACCACCCGATCTTCTGAGCGCCGCGGTCCGGGTCGCCCTGGGGAAGCCTTATGTGAACCACCGGGGATCGCCCGGACGCATGACCTCGCGCGGCAGCTTGATGTCGTGCTTCGAGCGGATGAGGTCGTCGATCGCTTCCGGGATGTAGTCCGGATAATAGGTGGTGAGGATTTCCGTCTTGCGCGCCGTCGCGCGCTCGACGATGTCGGGCCTGCCCGCCTCGTTCCATTCCTTGGGGCTCATGCGGTTGCCGAGCGCCGGATAGATATATTCCTTCTGCATCAGCGACAGCGTCTGGTCGTGGCCCAGATAATGTCCCGGCCCCTCGATGCAGACATTGGCGATGACGTCGAGCGACAGGGTCTCGTCATTGACCTCGATGCCGCGCACATTGCGATTGATCGAGCCCAGCATGTCGTTGTCGATGAGGAGGCTCTCCAGGCAGAAGCCCAGCAGCGAGGCATGCATGCCGGCACTTTCATAGAGGAGGTTGATGCCGGTCATCGCCGCGAGCGAGGCGGTGACGCCTTTCTCGTAGCCCGCCTGGACGTCGGGTAGCTTCGAATCGCACATGCCGGCGGCCGAGCCGACGGTGAGACGGTAGAAATGGCCCATCTGCGCGCAGGCCGCGGTGATCAGCGCCTGCTCGCCGGAGCCGCCCGACATGGCGCCGGTCCTGAGGTCGGAGACGAAGGGCCAGGGCCCCCAGATGGCGATGGCGCCTTGTTTGATCGCATTCACGTAAGCGAGGCCCGCGAGACATTCGGCGACCGCTTGCGCCACGGTGCCGGCAAGCGCCGCCGGCGCCGTGGCGCCCGCCTGTCCCGCCGACAGCAGCAGCACCGGCATGCCGCCCCGAACCGCGACTTCGAGGCAGCGGCAGGCGTCCTCGGCGAATTTCAGCGGCGGCACGACGAAGCAGTTCGATTGCGAGATGAAGGGCCTGGCCCGCCATTTCTCCTCGCCGCCCGCGACATAGTGCAGGATCTCCAGGCATTCGGCGACATGCTCGGGCGCCACCATGCTGGTGCCGACATGCTTCGACGTGCCCGCCATGCAGGCATACATGGTATTGATATCGAGATCGTGGCCGGTGAGCATGTCGC
>JBFWNN010000023.1:0-78056 GCA_050251035.1 Parvibaculaceae bacterium | reverse complement strand
AGATGATATTCTGCCGGCCGGCGAAGCGGTTGAGGAATTCCGAACGATAGGTCTTCTCGATCTCCCTGATCGCCTCGCCATTCGCCTCTTCGACGCTGAGCTTGGCATTGAGGAAATGCGGCTGGCCGATGTTCGTCGTCATGATGATGATCGATTCGGAGAACGACACGGTACGCCCGACGTTGTCGGTGAGCCGCCCGTCCGACAGTATCTGCAGAAAGACGTTGAAGACATCGGGGTGAGCCTTCTCGATCTCATCGAACAGCAGAACCCGCAGAGGGTTCTTGCGCATGGCATTGGTGAGGATGCCGCCCGCCTCGAAGCCCTCATAGCCGGGCGGCGCACCGATGAGCCGCGACACGGCGTGCTTTTCCATGTATTCCGACATATCGAAGCGGGTGAGCGCCTTCTCGTCATCGAGCAGGCTCGCCGCCAGCGCCTTGGCAATCTCCGTCTTGCCGACGCCCGACGGCCCCAGAAACATGAACGAGCACTGCGGGCGATCCTGATTGCGCCGGCCGACCCTCGCGGTCTTAACCGCATTGGCGAGTGCGCGCACGACGTGATCCTGGCCGAAAATCCGGTTCTTCAACTCGCCCTCGAGATTGCGCAGTTTCTCGCGCTCGTTCTCGTTGAGCTTGCTCACCGAGATGCCGGAGATCTGGCTGAATTCGCGCAGGACGATGTCGCGCGACAGCTCCAGGTGATCATTCAGCTCCTTGGTCAGCGCATCGAACGCTGAGCGGTTGGTGGCGATCTCGTCCTGAAACTTGCCGATGCGCTCGCGCAAATCCCGCACCGCATCCGATTCGATGCCGGCGCCGGTGGCCAAACGGGCGAATTTGGCGATGCGCCCCGTGATCTCCCCGACCGACGTATCGGGCGACTGGCGCGCCGCGGTCTCGGTCTCGAGCTGCTTATCGAGCTGCTCCTCCAGTTCGAGCACGGCGACCTCGCCGTCGCGCTGGCGCTTGTAGAGCGACTTGATCTTCTCCTGGCTCTTGGTCCAGCGCTCATGCACTTGCGCCAGCGCCGTCTCGGTTTCAGCGAGCTGCTTGTCCGTCTTGGCCGCGTTCTTGGCGGCCTCCGCCTCTTCCAGCCCCGGCGCCTTGCGATGGGCCCCGAGCCGGTAGGTCGAAAGCGCCCGATCCAGCAGCGACACGCTGCGCTCGGGCTGCGCCCGGCTCATGCCGGCATCGCGCGAGCGGTACTTCGAGGTGAGCTCGATCGCGGTGCGCATCGCACTTTCGGCGATGCGGATGCGGTGGAACTCCGAGAGATGCTCGGCCCGTTCGCTCACGATGGTGAATAGCGCGTCGCCCTCGGGCTCGGCCAGGTCGACGAGCGTAAAGAGCTCCCGCAGATCGGAATGGCATTTGAGAATGATGTCGAGATCCTCGTCCCTCGATTCAAGGATGACTTGCGTCTTCTTCGATTTGATGGCGAGACAGAGCGCATTAATGAAATGTAGCGTGCCGACATTCCGCGCCGCTTCGATGAAATCGCGTGTATCCTCGATGATCAGCACGGAATCGGGCGTGCGGTCGAGCACGCCCATCATCCGCTGAAACGAATCCCGGATACTGACCGGATCGCCCGAGGAGAAGAGCGCATCGGTGTCGAGCCAGAAGAAGCGCTTGTTGACGATGTCGAAAGGCGCGTCCGGGTCCTTCTTGCTCGCCTGCAGCCCCATGCACAAGGCGGTACAGCCGACCCCGCCCGGCCCGACCAGCAGGACGGAGTTTGCCATGTTGCGCACGAGGATCGACGACAGCTTTTTGAGCTCGGCGTCGCGCCCAACCAAGCGGAATTTCGGTGCCTTGGCGAGGTAGTCTTCGCCACGGGTGAGGAAACTCATCGCGCTCCCCTGTCCAGGTTCGCCCTATTGCCTGCCCAGCTTGAAAGGTGACGGCGGCGGCTCGCCGGCGACGACAGCCCTGCCCGCATCTTTTTGTGGCCGCCCCACGTCGGCATTAACGGCGATAGCGTCCTGTACGTCGCCCTGCACGTCCTCGGCGAGCCGTTTCAGCTCATCCAGCTTGTTGCGCATGTCGGAGAGGCCCTCGCGGGTGATATTGGTCGCCGCCCGCACCACCTCGCCATAGGCGCCGAGGTCGTCGATCGCCTTGGAGAGATCGCTGTTCTGCTCTTCGATGCCCATGGCGATGCGGATGCTTTCCTTCTGCGCCACCTTGTTGGTGTTCTGCGCCATTTGCTGAAGCGTATCCTTGGCCATGGCCGAAGCCTCACCGAGGGCGGCGGAGGACACGGCCTGAAGCACGACGCTCAAGCGGTCGGCCACCCCTGAAATGCCCTGGCTGTGCATGGTGCGGGCTCGGATCGTCTGCTGATCGACTGCGTCCTTCATCGTCTTGATGCGGATGGCGCCGGAGGTCAGGTCGGCATAGGTCGCCATCGTATCCGCGGCGGAGGCGTCGAGCATCGTGATATGCTGCTCGACGGCCATCTTCTTCTGCTCGCGTGCCATCTGCGCGATCATGTCCTCAGCCCCCTGGGCCGGGGGCGCCAGCTCGTCGCGGACCTTCTGGTTGCCTTCGGAGGCCGATTTTATGCCTTCATTCATGATGGCATAGACGGTGCCCATCATATTGTTGGCGTCGAACAGGTTCTCGACCTGATCGTTCATCTGGCCCAAATGCTCGCGTACCGAGCCGACCCGCGTCTTGGCGGTGTTGACGAAGTTCACTGCCGCATCGACCAAGTCTTTCTGGCGCTGCTTGTGGTCGTCGGCGCTGATGTCGAGGAGCTCGCGCAGCTTCTTCTTCTGCTCGACATATTCGCCCAGCTCGCTTTCGGTCGGCGTCTGCTTGTCGAGTTCCGCAAGCTCATCCGAGAGGCCGTCGAGCGTATCGACGACATGTTTCAGCTCTTCCTTCTTGCGCGCGATACCGACGCGGGCCTCCTCCTTGACGCCGCCTAGGCCGAAGAAGCTGCGCTGCTCGCCGAGTGCTGCGATATCGGAATGGATCCGCTCGACCGACGATTTGAGCTGGCTGAATTCCTCCTGCTTGGCATCCTTGATGCGCAGGAGCTCCTCCTCCCGCTTCCGGTCGCGCAGGATTTCTTGGAAGGCTTCGAGAGTGAGGCCGTTGGTGCGCAGAGTGTAGACCGCATCGATGATGTCGGTCAGGGGCTGCATCTTCTGGTCGAACTCGACCAGCGAGGTATTGAGGTCGTCATAGACCTGTTTCAGCTCGGCGAACGTGCCGGTGTCGGTGAGCCGGATGATCTCCTGCGCCATCTCCTCGCGTTGGCTCTGTAGATACTCCTTGAACAGCTCGAATTCCTTGATCCGCTCGCGGTTCTGCTCCTTGGTGCCCTCATAGGTGAGCAGTTTTGCAACTTCCGCCCGCTTCGCTTCGGGCTTGGTGTTTTCGGCGAACATCACCTTGAAGAAGGCATTGGCAGCGATGTTGGCGAAACGTGGATCGGCGCTTGCTTCCTTGCGGGCAGCCTGGCCTTGCGCCTCGCGATGCCGGACGGCCTCGGTGAGCACGTCTGAAACATCGATTTTCTGCTGGAGTTTCGGCTTGGGAGCGTCGGCCATGACAAGGTCTCTCCTAGGCTGAAAATTGTCGCAAGGGCAGATATAAGGGGGAAGCCTCGGGCCGTCCAGCGCCGCAGACACAGAAATTTGTCGGCCGACAGCTCTTGTCGAACCGCATGTGGAGTCACAAATTCAGGTGTTTCCCCGCATATCCGCGGCGCCTAAGCCTTCGGCAGAAGGATCACATAGTGCTTCTTTACCTTCTCGACCGTCTCCCAGGTTCCCTTGAAGCCCGGCGGGATGAGGAAGCCGTCACCTTTCTTGAGCGTCCATTTCTTGCCCTTGTCATTGGTGAGCACGGCCTTGCCCTCGATGAAATGGCAGAATTCCCATTCCTTGTAGTCGATCTTCACCTTGCCGGGGGTCGATTCCCAGATTCCTGAATAGAGCCGGCCCTTTTCTCCGGTGAAGTGGTTCCAGGTCTTGGTCTTGTACGGCCCCTTGATGAGCTTCTCGCCCTCGCCTTGCCCCTTTTCGACCTTGGGCGCCTTGTTGCCCGTGGTCTTCATGACGATGATATCGGCCATTCTCTGCTCCTTTATTGGGATTGATGCTTGTAGATGACGGGTCGCCCGCCGGTGCTCTTGCGCCGGAAGACCGAAAACGAATAGTCGGCTATGGCGAGAGTCCGGAAGACGCCGAGGGCTGAGATCAGCGCCAGCATGCCCAGGACCGACATCACCCCTCCTGCTCCCCGATTTCGAGCTTGCCCAGGAGGCTGTCCTTGTCGGCGGCGAAGTCCGAGGCGATCCACCAGTCTTCGAGGCGGCTGAGCTCGCGGCCGAGCGCCGGCCCCGGCTTGAGGCCGCGCGTCATCAGGTCCTTTCCGGTCAGGGGGAAATGCGGGACCGGCCACTGATCGGCAAAGGCGAGGAGGTCCCGCCATTTCGCGCTCGACACTGGGGCCTTGGCTTTCGCCCAGCCGAGCCGGACCGTGTCGCGCCAGGTCTCCTGGCCCAGATGGTAGAGCACCGCCCGGCGTTCACGCTCGCGCAGGCTGGGTGTTGGGCCGGCATGGTGGGCGATCGCCTCGAGCCGGCGCGTCTCCGCATTGGTGAGGCGCAGGCGCGCGCGCAAGCCGAGCGCGTCTTTCGCCACCAGGACGAGCCGCAGCACGGCGTCGGGCCTCAGTCCGAGAGCCTGGTCGACCTTCGCCATCCGCGCCAGCGCGCTGAGATCGCCGGCCGGCGCGAACAGCACCTTCAGCACCTGGCGCGCCGCCATCAGCCTGATCGTATCGGAGGCGCGCTTCGCCTCGAGCAGCTTGAACAGCTCCTGCCGGATACGCTCGCTCGAAAGGGTCTTGAGCTTGGCCCTGTGCCGCACACAGGCGGCGAGCCCGTCGCGATCAGGCAGGCCCGCGCCATAGCGGGCGTGAAAGCGGAAGAAGCGCAGGATGCGCAAAGCGTCTTCCATGATGCGCTCGGCCGGCGCTCCGACAAACTTGACTCTTTTTCGTAAGATATCCTCGTAACCCTTTGTAGGGTCGTATATTTTCCCGTCCGGAGAACAGTAGAGCGCATTCATGGTGAAGTCGCGCCTGAGCGCGTCCGCCGCCCAGTCGTCGGTGAAGGCGACGCGCGCCTTGCGCCCGAATGTTTCGACATCGACACGCAGCGTCGTGACTTCGAACGGCTTGTCGCCGACGACCAGCGTGATTGTGCCGTGATCGATGCCGGTCGGATGCACGCCGAGGCGGGCTTTCTTGCCGGCCTTCATGATCCGCTCCGGCGTCAGCGTGGTGGCGATGTCGATATCGTTCACGGGCTCGCCCATGAGCGTGTTGCGCACCGCCCCTCCGGCGACGCGCGCTTCGCCGCCGGCGGCGGCGAGCGCGTCGAACACGCGCCTGAGCGCGCCGTCCTTGAGCCAGCTTTCGGAACTGAGCGATGGCAGGGTCTTCATGCGCGATAGAGGCGGTCGTAGAGGTTCATGATCATGCCGGCGGTGGCGCCCCATATATACCGCTCGCCATAGGGCATGGCGTAGTAATATCTCTCCTTGCCCTGCCATTGCCGGCTGTGCCGCAAATGGTTCTCGCCGCTCATCAGGAATCGCAGCGGCACCTCGAATATGGCCGCGACTTCCTCGGCATGCGGGGAGAGGACGAAGCCCGGCCGCACCAGGGCGACGACCGGGACGATCTCGAATGAGGTGCGGGTCAGATAGGCGTCGAGGAAGCCTATGGGCTCGATATAGCTTTGATCGAGGCCGGTCTCCTCCTTGGCCTCGCGCAGCGCGGCGGCGAGCGCGTCCTTGTCGTCTTGATCGACCTTGCCGCCCGGAAAGGCGACCTGGCCGGCATGGCTCGCCAGGTGCTCGGTGCGTTGGGTCAGAAGGACGGTGAGCTCGGGCTCGTGCAGCACGATCGGGACGAGCACGGCGGCGGCGCGGCGTTTGACGAGCGGATCAATCGCCGTCCAGTCGGGATTGAGGTCATCGTCGCTGCGCCCCACTTTGTCGGGCGAGCTCTGCAGCAGCCGTGTCGCCGCGCGCTGGCGAAACTCCGTCTCATCGAACTTGAAACCGTTCATTGCGGGAGATCGCCGATCTCGTCCGCCCGCTGCATCGGCCAGAAGCGCCCTGCGGACCACACGCCGAACCATTCGCCCTCGACGACGCCGAGCGCCACGAGATCGTAGAACAGCGCTCGCGAGACGAGCGCTTCGAGCCGGCCGCGCACCAGGACATAAGGCTTGAGGCCGTCGGTGCCCGCCTCGACCGCCACCCGCATCGGATGCGCCGCGTCAATTGTGACAAAGTCGTCGGTATTGGTCTCGAACGAGACGACCTGTTCGCGGCCTTTGCCTTCGACGCTCATGCGGATCGCCAAGAAGGGCGCGTCATCGACGCGGATGCCGCATTTCTCGACCGGCGTGACCAGGTAGTATTTGCCGTCCTCGTCATGGCGCAGCACCGAAGCGAAGAGCTTCATCAAGGGTTTGCGGCCGATCGGCGAGTTCAGATAGTACCACAGCCCGTCCTGCGCGATGCGCATGTCGATATCGCCGCAAAAGGGCGGGTTCCACAGATGGACGGGGGGCAAGCCCTTCTTTCCGGAAGCCTTTTCCGCCTCTTTGAGCCCGGAGAGCGGATTGCCCGGATCGCGTACCGGCTTGGTCATGATAAGGCCATGCTTGTTCACAAGGATTTCATTAACGGAATCGGCATTTGGCCCACCAGATTAAGTTTCGCAACTGGCTCGGCCCAAACTATAGTGAGCCCCATGGCAAGCATCAACGAAGCTGACAAACACATTGTTTCCGAACTCGACCAGATGGCCGGCCGCCTCGAGAAGGTGCGCGAGGCCATCGGCCGGGTGATCTTCGGACAAGCCGAGGTCATCGACCTGTCTCTCACCGCCATCCTGGCGGGCGGCCATGGGCTGCTGGTGGGCGCCCCTGGCCTCGCCAAGACCAAGCTCGCGACCACGCTCGGACGCGTGCTCGGCCTCGAGGAAAAACGCATCCAGTTCACCCCCGATCTCATGCCGGCCGACATATTAGGCTCGGAAGTGCTCGATGAGAGCGAACATGGGCGCCGGCAATTCCGTTTCGTTCCCGGGCCTGTCTTCTGCCAGCTTCTGATGGCCGACGAGATCAACCGCGCCAGCCCGCGCACCCAATCCGCCCTGCTGCAGGCCATGCAGGAGCATCACATCACGGTCGCCGGCGTGCGCCACGACCTGCCGCGGCCGTTCCATGTGCTCGCCACCCAGAATCCGATCGAGCAGGAAGGCACCTACCCCTTGCCGGAAGCCCAGCTCGACCGCTTCCTGGTCGAGATCGATATTCCCTATCCCGCCCTCGATGCCGAACGGCGCATGCTCTTCGCCACCACCGGCACCGAGGAAGACGAAGCTCCGGCGGTCCTGAGCTCGGGCGAGTTGATGAAGATCCAGCATCTCGTGCGCCTGATGCCGGTCGGCGAGCAGGTCGCCGATGCCATCCTGGCCATCGTGCGCGCCGCGCGTCCCGGCGCGGATGCCGACGAATTCGTCAACAAGACGATCGGCTGGGGTCCCTCGCCCCGCGCCAGCCAGGCCCTGATGCTCGGCGCCCGCGCCCGCGCTTTGCTCGGCGGCCGGCTTTCACCTTCCATCGATGATGTTCTCGCTCTCGTCGGACCGGTGTTCCGGCATCGCATGGCGCTGACCTTCAGCGCGCGCGCCGACGGCGAGACGATCGACAGCGTGATCGACCGCCTGAAGACGCGGTTGAGCTGAAGGACCTGGATGCAGGACCGGGACGCACTTGCGCTCAATGACCGCGCCGAGACACTGTCGGGCGCGTTGCCGGCGCTGTTGGTCGAGGCGCATCGCATCGCCGCGACCGTGATCATCGGCGTCCATGGCCGCAAGCGCTCGGGTCCGGGCGAGACCTTCTGGCAATACCGCCCCTATTCCTTCGGCGACAATGTTCAGCAGATCGACTGGCATCGCTCCGCCCGGTCCGATCGCGTCTTCATCCGCGAGAACGAATGGGAGGCGGCCAACACCTTGTGGCTGTGGGTGTCGCCTTCCGTTTCGATGACCTTCCGGTCGCATCTGGCCACCGTCGCCAAGGGCGAGCGGGCGAAGCTCCTCGCCCTGGCGATCGCGAGCCTCGCCATCCGCGCCAATGAACGCGTGTCGCTCCTGGGAACGAATCTCGTTCCGGCGCATTCACGTCCCGCCCTCTTGCGGTTGGCGCAGACATTGATCGCCGCCCCGGCGTCCGACGTCCTGCCCGGCGCGGTCAAGCTGCCGAAGTTTTCGACGGTGCTGATGTTTGGAGATTTCCTCGAGAAGCCGGAGCGCATCGCCCATTCCCTCGGGGCCATCGCCGCCAACGGCGTCGCCGGCCATGTCGTGCAGGTCTGCGATCCGGCGGAGGAGACCCTGCCCTATTCGGGACGGGTCCGCTTCGAGGAAATGGCCGGGCCCGGCATTTATGTCGCCGGCAAGACGGAAAGCCTGCGCGAGGCCTATCAGGCCAAATTCCGAGAGCAACGTGAGCGGGTGCGCGACATTACCCGGCGCGTCGGCTGGAGCTTCGCGGTCCACCGCACCGATGAGCCCCCGCTCAGGATATTGCACGCATTGCACGGGCTGATCGGTGGCGAGAAGAGCCGGGCCAATCGGGCGCGAGCCTTCTGATGCTGCAGGGCCTCACCTTTCTCACGCCATGGGCTCTCGCCGGGTTGCTGGCGCTGCCGGTCATCTGGTGGCTGCTGCGTTTCACGCCGCCTAAGCCGCAGCACGTCCGCTTTCCACCGCTCAGGCTTCTGCTCGATCTCGTTCCGCGCGAAGAGCAGCCGGACAAGACGCCCTGGTGGCTCATGCTGCTGCGCCTCGCGCTCGCGGCCCTGCTGATCCTCGCCGTCGCTCATCCCTTCCTGTCGCCGAGCGATGCGCCGCGCCTCGCCGGCAATCCGCTGCTGATCGTCGTCGATGACAGCTGGGCGGCGGCCAAGGACTGGGACATGCGCCTCGCCGTCCTGCAGGATCTGACGGCATCGGCCCAGCAGGCGGGCGTGCCGGTCGGGGTCGCAGCGACCGCCCCCCTCGCGCGTCCGGCGGACCTCGCCCCCCAGGCCGCGCCGGAAGCCTTGAGCCGGATCACCGCCCTCGAGCCGAAGGCCCTTGAGCCCGACCGCTTGGGACTTCTCGAGCGTCTCGGGCAGGCCTACCGCGACAGTCCGGGCCTCAGCATCGTCTGGCTTTCGGACGGGCTCGATCACGGTTCGGCCGGCGCATTTGCTCGAGGATTGCTGGGGCTCGCCGGCGGCAGGGCAAGCCTGGAGGTGATCGCTGCCCCGACCACCGGCCTGCCGCTTGCGCTCGCCGCGCCGCAGATCGAAAGCGGGCGGATGAAGATCGCCGTCCTGCGGTCGCCGGCGGCGGGAGAACGCAAGATCGTCGCCCGGGCATTGGCCGGCAATGGCCGCAGTCTCGCGGAAGCCGCGCTGACGCTCAACCCCAATGCGCAGCGCGGCGAAGGCTTCATCGACCTGCCGCTCGAATTACGCAACGAGGTCGAGCGTGTCGAGCTCGCGGGCGAACGCAGCGCCGCCGCCGTCTACCTTCTCGACGACCGCTGGCGCCGCAAGACCGTGAGCCTGATGGCCGGGAGCACGCTCGAATCGGCGCAGCCGCTGCTCTCGCCGCTCTATTACGTGTCGCGCGCGCTTGAGCCTTACACCGAGATATCCGAGCCCAAGCAGGCGGCCGATCTCAAGAACCAGCTCGACGCCGGGCTTTCCATGCTGGCGCTTGCCGATATCGGCGTGCTGCCGCAGGACGAGCAGGACATGATCGGCGCCTGGATCGAGCGGGGCGGCCTGCTCTTGCGGTTTGCCGGCCCACGCATGGCCGCAGCCCAGGATCCGCTCATTCCCGTGACCTTGCGCGAAGGCGGCCGCGCCCTCGGCAGTGCGCTCTCCTGGGAAACGCCGCAGGCGCTCCAGCCCTTTGCCGAGGCGAGCCCCTTCGCCGGTCTCGCCCTCGACACATCGGTGGTCGTCAACCGCCAGGTGCTGGCCGAGCCCGCCGCCGATCTGACGCCCAAGGTCTGGGCCAGCCTTGCCGACGGCACGCCACTCGTCACCGCCGAACGGCGCGGCAAGGGCATGGTCGTCCTTTTCCATGTCACCGCGAATGCCGATTGGTCGAATCTTCCGTTATCTGGCATGTTCGTCGAGATGTTGCGGCGCATACTCGATCTCGCTCCGAGCGCCGGCAGCGGCGCGACGCAGGGCATCCAGGACGCGACCAGCCTGGCGGCCTTCACGCCGCGACGCGTTCTGACCGGCACCGGCGATTTCGCCGACCCCTCGCCTGATGCCCAGCCCATAGCCGCAGCCGAGATCGACACCGCGCAACCCAGCCCGAAACATCCAGCCGGCCTCTACAATCGCGGCGGGCTCGAGCGCGCCATCAATCTCACCTTGCGCGAAAGCGACCTGGCCCCCATGGGCCAGCTTCCCGCCGCCGCTGGATTGCGCGGCCTTGAGCGGGCGCCGGCGGTGCCGCTCGCACCCTATCTTTTCGGCCTTGCCGCCCTTCTCTTCCTGATCGACTGTATTGCCGCTCTGTGGCTTGCCGGCAGCTGGCAGCGGCTCAAGGCCCGGCGCGCCGGAGTGTCGGTCATCGTTCTTCTGGCCCTCGCCGCCCTGCCGCCCGACATGGCTCGCGCCCAGGACGCTTCCGCCGACCAGTTTGCGCTGCGCAACACGCTGCAGACGCGCCTCGCTTATGTGGAGACGGGCGATGCCCAAGTCGACGAAACCAGCCGCCAGGGTCTTGCCGGGCTCGGCAACATGCTGGTCGAGCGCACCTCCGTCGAGCCCGGCGAGCCGGTGGGCATCAATCTCGACCGCGACGAGATCGTCTTCTTCCCCCTGATCTATTGGCCGATCCTGTCCGATGCGCAGTCGCCGTCGCCGGCCGCTCTCGCCAAGCTCAACACCTATGTCAAGAACGGCGGCACGATCTTCTTCGACACCCGCGAAGACGGCGCCGATCTCTCGAGCCTGATGGGCGAAGTGTCGGGCGCGACGCTCGCCTTGCGCCGCGTCGTCGAGAAGCTCGACATCCCGCCGCTCGAGCCGGTCCCTCCCGACCATGTGCTGACCAAGGCATTCTATCTTTTGCAATCCTTCCCCGGTCGCTATGAGCGCGGCCAGCTCTGGGTCGAGACGGGCGAAGGCGGTCCCGCCAGTTCCGGCAATGCCGACGGCGTGACTTCGATCATCATCGGCGCCAACGACTATGCCGCCGCCTGGGCCCAGGACGGCCGCGGCCAGCCGCTCTATGCGGTGTCGCCCGGCGGCGACCGCCAGCGTGAATTCGCCTACCGCACCGGCATCAATATCGTGATGTACGCGCTGACCGGCAATTACAAAGCCGACCAGGTGCATGTGCCGGCGCTGCTCGAAAGGCTGGGGCAATAGCATGAGCTGGGATTTCATCATCGCGCCCCTGCTGGCCTGGCCGTTCCTCGCGGTGCTCCTGGCGGTGGGTCTCGCCTTCATCGCCATCACGGTGATGACGCGCGGGCGCGGCTGGATCCTGCGCAGCCTGGCTCTCGCGCTGCTGCTCCTCGCCCTCGTCAATCCGAGCCTGCGCAACGAGGATCGCGAGAATCTTTCCGACATTGCGGTCGCCGTCGTCGACCAGAGCCGCAGCCAGAGCTTCGGCGAACGCACCCAGCGCACCGAGCGTGCGCTCAACGACCTCAAGCAGGCCGTCGCCCGATTGGGCAACACCGAGCTGCGCGTCGTTTCCGTGACCTCGAATGTCTCGGCGGAGAATGACGGCACAAGGCTGTTCGGCGCGCTCAACGAAGCCTTGTCGGAGGTGCCGCCGGAGCGCTTCGCCGGCGCCGTCTTCATCACCGACGGTCAGGTCCATGACGTGCCCGCTGACATGACGCGGCTCGGCGTCAACGCCCCGCTGCACGGCCTCATCACCGGCAGCCGCAAGGAGATCGACCGGCGCATCGTCATCGAGCAGTCGCCGCGCTTCGGCATCGTCGGCAAGGAGCAGACCGTCCGCTTCCGGGTCGAGGAGACCGGCAACACGCCGGGTCCGATCGGCGTAACAATTCGCCTGAACAATGGCGATGAGCAGAATATCGAGGTTCAACCGGGCCAGAGCGTGTCGCTTCCGATCCTGGTCGACCATGGCGGCCAGAACATCACCGAGATCATCGCCGATCCCTTGCCCGGCGAGATCACGGAGCAGAACAACCGCGCCATCTCGATCATCGAGGGCATTCGTGACCGGCTCAGAGTGTTGCTCGTCTCGGGCGAGCCGCATCCGGGCGAGCGTACCTGGCGCAATCTCCTGAAGGCGGATGCCTCGGTCGACCTCGTGCATTTCACGATCCTGCGCCCGCCCGAGAAGCAGGACGGCACCCCGATCAAGGAACTGTCGCTCATCGCCTTCCCCACGCGCGAGCTCTTCGTCGAGAAGCTCGACGAGTTCGACCTCATCATCTTCGACCGCTATCAGCGGCGCGGCATCCTGCCGATGATGTATCTGGCCAACATCGCCGACTACGTGAAGCGTGGCGGCGCGGTGCTGATTGCCGCCGGCCCCGACTTCGCCGCCGAGGACGGGCTCTACAACACGCCGCTCAACGCGGTTTTGCAGGTGGTGCCGTCGGGCCAGGTCCTGGAAGGCGGCTTCAAGCCGCACGTCACCGAGCGCGGCCAGCGCCATCCAGTGACCCGCGGCCTGCCCGGCGCCAACAGCGCCACGCCCAATTGGGGGCGCTGGTTCAGGCTGGTCGATTCCGAGGCGGAAGGGGGCGAGGTCGTGATGTCGGGCCTCGACGACAAGCCGCTGCTCGTCCTATCGCGCGAGGAGCAGGGCCGTCTGGCGCTCCTTCTGTCCGATCATGGCTGGCTTTGGGCGCGCGGCTTCGAAGGCGGCGGGCCGCAGACCGAGTTGCTGCGCCGCCTCGCCCACTGGCTGATGAAAGAGCCCGACCTCGAAGAGGAATATCTGAGCGGCAAGCAGGACAACGATAATATCGTGATCGAGCGCCGCACCATGGCCGACACCACCGATCCGGTGACGGTGACCTTGCCGTCCGGAGCCACCAGGCAGGTCGAGCTCCAGCCGGTGACGCCGGGCGTCTGGCGGGCCAGCCTGCCGGTGACCGAGCCGGGCATCCACCGTCTTGCCGACGGCAAGCTCACCGCGGCCGTCGCGATCGGCAGCGCCGATCCGAAGGAAACCGCCGATCCCGTGGCGACCGATGCCAAGTTGGCACCGGCAGCGCGAGCGTCCGGCGGCGGCCTGTATTGGCTCGAGGATTATTCGTCCCTGCCGCGCATCGTCAAAGCCGACGCCGGGCGCCAGATGGCGGGCTCGGGCTGGCTCGCTTTCAAGGCCAATGACGCGCATCGCGTCCGCGCGGTGCACGAGCTGCCGTTGTTTTCAACGCTGGGCGCCCTGGGCCTGCTGCTGCTGGCCTTCGCGGCCATGTGGTACCGCGAAGGCCGCTGACAGCGCCGCGAAACGATGCGGCGGGAGCACCAGCCCCTTTGCCAGCCCCAACGCTCCTTCGGCGAGCTCCAGATAGAGCAGCCGATCGGGGTCGACCGGGCCCGGCAGCTCGATCTGGCTGTAAGGCACGCGCTTGAAGCCCACCCTTGCATAATAAGGCTCATTGCCCACCAGGATGACGAGCCTGTGCCCGAGAGCTTTCGCCGTGCCGAGGCCGGTCCGCATCAGGGCGCGGCCTATGCCGATATTCTGCCGCTCCGGATGGACGGCGAGCGGCCCGAGCAGCAGGGCATCGCTGCCCGCTTTGCCGATCTTGAGCGGCCAGAAGCTGATGGCCCCTGTGAGCCCGAAACCCGCCTCCCGCGTGACCAGGGACAGGCCATGAATGGCGGTATTGCCTTCGCGCAGGCGATAAGAGGTCTTGGTGGAGCGGGTGAGGCCGAAGGTCAGGTCGAGCAGGTGTTCTATGTGAGGCAGATCGGCGGCAAGAGCCGCTTCGACGACGATGGTGGACATTGTGGATTCCGACGGTCTGAGACTACGGGGGGCCCCAGCAAGCGGTCACCCGCGCAACCGGAGCGATTTAAACGCGCGAAAGCGCCGATCGGTCTCGTCGTCGCTGGCCAAAAGGCATGTGCAGCATCCGCTTCATGGTCGCGCCCTTAACACGGGCGGCATGCCGCGTAAACAGGCAACTCGCTCACCAATGGGCGGACGGTGCCTTGCCCGCGATGATCTCCTCGATCCGGCGGCGGGTCCCGCCGGTGGTCCCGTCCGGCAGGCTGGCCAAGGGGAAAAAGCCCGCTTCCTTGATCTCGACGTCCGGTTTCCACTCTCGTCGCGTGAACCGCCGGACGACGAAGCAGGCAACATGGTCGCCGCGGAATTTTGCCTCATTGGAGAACAGGCCGTGAAGCACCGGCGCGCCATCGATCACGATGCCCCCCTCCTCCACCAGTTCGCGCCTCAGGGCGTCATAGATCGTCTCCCCCCGCTCGACCCCGCCGCCAGGGAAAAGCCATCCTGGAGCGTAACTATGCCGCACCAGGAAGACACGGTCCTGGTCGTCGAATATCGCGGCCCGCACACCCAAGGTCATGCCGCGCCGCAACCTGAACCAAGGCTGCGTCATGAGAAGGAGGAGACGGTTCATTCTTGGCTGTCCTTGAGTCGGGCCGGCAATCACAGTAAAGCCAACCACACATGAAACAGGTCTTCCGTATCTTCTTTTCCGCCGAGGAAACAAGGCCCTGGGGCGTATTGTTTTGCCTCATTCTCGCGGGCTTGGCTGAAGCGGTCAGCATTACTGCGCTGGTGCCGACGATCCAGGCGATTGCCAACAGCAATGCCAGCCAGGCCGCCAGCCCCTCGCGGATCATGATCTTCATCAACGAGACGATGGCGAGCCTGGGCATCGCGCCCAACTTGCTCAATCTCGTCATCGTGGTGGTGGCGTTCTTTTCGCTGAAGGCCCTGCTCTCCTTCTTTGCGCTGTCCTATGCCGGCATTTCGGTCGCCCGGGTGTCGACGACCTTGCGGCGCAAGGTGATCAAGGCCTTGTTCAACGCGCGCTGGAGCTTCTATATCCAATTGCATTCAGGCCGTGTCGCCAACGCCATCAGCGGCGAGGCGGCCATGGCAGGCAACGCCTATTTCGTCGCCGCCCAGGTCGTGGCCTTCGCGCTTCAGGGATTGGTCTACGTCGTCGTCGCTTTCGTGATCGATTGGCGGCTGGCCGCGCTCGGCCTTGCAGTGGGCCTTGCCATCAGCATATCGCTCAATCGGCTGGTGACGCTCTCGAAACGGGCAGGATACAAGCGCACCGACCGGACCACGGGATTGACGGTCTTCGTTTCCGATCTTCTGAACAACATCAAGCCGCTGAAGACGATGGATCGCTACGACAGGCTTGTCGCGCAATTGAGCACGATCCTGCGGCGCCTGCGCAAAGCGCTGGTGACGCGTGAAATTTCACGTCAGGGTCTTGTCCAGGGAAGCGAGCTTCTCATCACGCTGGCACTGGGTGTCGGCGTCTACCTGGCGGTGGCGGTCGGCAAGATGTCGTTGGCCGAGCTTGTGGTTCTGGGCATCGTCTTCTTTCAAGTCCTGTCGATCGTCAGCAAACTGCAGAAACTCCTCCAGCAGTCTGCCGAAAACGAAAGCGCCTGGGTACGGACTGAACAGCTCATCGCAGAGGCCGAGGCGCAACGCGAACTCCATACGGGAACCCTGCCGGCCGTGCTGACGAAGGAATGCCGGTTCGAGAATGTATCGTTTTCGCATGGGAAGACACCCATCATAAGGAACGCGACCTTTGCCATTCCGGCCCACGCGATCACGGTCCTGCAGGGACCGTCAGGAGCGGGAAAGACGACCCTGATCGATCTCCTGATCGGCCTGCACACGCCGGACAAGGGCAGCATAACCGTCGATGGCGTTCCGCTGGCGGACATCGATCTCAAGCAATGGCGCCGCTCGATCGGCTATGTGCCGCAGGAATTGAGCCTGCTGCATACCACGATCCGCGATAACCTTACGCTCGGCGACCCGGACATCGATGAGGCCGCCATCATGGAGGCGCTCGATCAGGCGGGGGCGCGCGACTTCATCACCGCCATGCCCAAGGGGCTCGACACGGAAGTTGGTGTCATGGGATTGCGGCTGTCCGGCGGACAGCGGCAGCGCATCGCCCTGGCACGGGCGCTCGTGAGCAAGCCGAGGCTTCTCATTCTCGACGAGGTGACGAGCGCCCTCGACCCTGAGACGGAAAGGGAGATCTGCGAGAAGATCGTGGCGCTGCGCGAGCAATATACGACCGTCGCCATCACCCATCGTCCGATCTGGGCCGAGATCGCGAGCGACCTGTACAAGGTCGAGCGCGGGAATGTCAGCAAGGTCACGCCGGGGTCTGATGCCAAGGCTGCCGGCAGCGCGAATGGCAAGACGGCGCGAAACTCCCGAAAGAAAGTCGGGACATGACCGTCAGGATTGCCGAGGCCGCCACCGCGGCGGACCATGACGCCTTTCTGCGCGTGCCCCATCTGGTTTTCGCTCATGACCCCAATTGGGTCGCTCCGCTCGACCTCGAGCGCAAGGAGCATCTGGACCCCGTCAAGAATCCCTATTTCCGGCATTCCGAAGCCCAGCTCTTCGTGGCTTACGACAACGACAAGCCGGTCGGTCGGATTTCCGCGCAAATGGACCGCCTGCGGCTTGCCCATCATCCCGATGCCAAGGGACAGTTCGGCTTCCTCGATGCCGTCGACGACGCCTCGGTTTTCGCAAACCTTCTCGCCGCCGCCGAAGCCTGGCTGCGCCGCAAGGGCCTCGCGGCGCTGCATGGTCCGTTCAACTTCTCGATCAATGACGAGATGGGGCTCCTCGTTTCCGGCTTCGACACGCCGCCATCGATGATGATGGGGCATGCCTTGCCTTATTATGCAAGGCGTCTCGAGGATCTGGGCTACAGCAAGACGAAGGATGTCCTGGCCTACGACTATGACGGGTCGAAGCCTCTGCCCCGCGCCATGCAGGCGATGGTGGACAAGGTCAAGGCCGCGGGCGATCTCTCGCTCCGGCCCTTGAGCAAGAAACATCTCGACCGCGACATCAATATCATCATCGACATCTTCAACGACGCATGGTCGCAGAACTGGGACTTCGTGCCCATGACCCATGAGGAGATCGCGGCCCTGGGCAAGAATCTGAAGATGCTGGTGGGCGAGGAGTTCATCGCCATCGCGGCTTACAAGGGAGAGCCCGCCGCGATGGCCGTCACTCTCCCCAATTTGAACGACTGGATCAAGGATCTCGACGGCAAGCTCCTGCCCTTCGGATGGGCGAAGCTCGCCTGGCGGCTTCTCGCCACGTCGCCGCGGTCGGTGCGCATGCCGCTGATGGGTGTGCGCCGCAAATTCCACGGAACTCCTCTCGGATCGGCGCTCGCCCTTGCCGTCATCGATGCCGTCAGGTCCTATCATCTCGGCCGCGGTACGAAGCGCGCCGAGCTGTCGTGGATATTGGAGGACAACGTGCCCATGCGCCGCATGATCGAGGCGCTGGGCGGCGTCGAATACAAGACCTATCGCATTTATGAGAAACGCCTGACGTGACCGCTCCTCGCTGGCATGCGCTCGTCCTCGCCGCCGGCCGCGGACCGGACGACCCCATGGCGAAAGCCTATCGGGTCACGCACAAATGCCTTGTCGAGATCGGCGGCGAGCCGATGCTCGGACGAGTGGCCCGGACGCTTCTTTCGTCTCCCGAGATTGCCTCGGTCAGCATCTCGATCGAGAGGCAGGAGCTTCTCGGCGAGGCTCTCGGCCCTCTGGCGCGCGACGTCCGTTTCCTGCCCTCGGCAGAGAGCGCCGCACGCTCGGCGCTGGCGGCGATCCCGGAAGACAGCCCGTTTCCCTGGCTGATCACCACCGGCGACCATCCGCTCCTGACCCCCGAGATGCTGCGCTATTTCCTGGCCGAGGCGGCGCGCTCCGGTGCCGATCTCTGTGCCGGCCTCGCCACCGCCGAAACGATACTGACGCGCTTTCCCGAGGCGCGTCGGACCTACCTCACCTTCGGGCCCGATCGTGTCTCGGGCTGCAACCTTTTTGCTTTGGCCTCGCCGCGCGCCCGCCCGGCGCTCGCTTTCTGGCACGATCTGGAACAGGTGAGAAAGCGCCCCTGGCGGCTGGTCGGCGCGTTTGGTCCGGTGGCGCTGCTGCGCTTTCTCACCCGCACATTGACGCTCGCAGGGGCCTTTGCCCTGGCCTCGCGTCGCCTCGGCCTCGTCGCCCGCCCGGTGCTCATGCCCTTCGCGGAAGCGGCGGTCGATGTCGACAAGCCGGAGGACAAGGAGCTCGCGGAAAAAATACTCGGTGAAAGGCCGGCGCTACCAGCTTGAGACGAGTTGGCGCGCCTGCTGCAGGTCGACCGGGAAGTCGACTTCGCACCATTGAATGCCATCCAGCGCCACGGTGCGCACCGGGATGCGTTTCGCCAGCATCCCGACCGCCGCCGGAAACCACTGCTTGAGGCCCGACGGCTCGCGCATGGCCCGGTCCAGCGTTTCGGCATAGGCCTTGGCGCCCTCCGCGCGGAACACATAGAAGCCGATGGCCTCGGCATTGACCGTCTCGGACGGCAGGGTCTTGCCGATCTCGGTCAGCCTCTCGCCGTCCATCATCACCTTCATGTCATCGGCGTCATAGGCCGGCTTGTGATTGATGGCGACGGTGACAGGCGCCGCGGGAGCATCGAGCAGGACCTTGACCAGATCCGCCTTGAACAGGTTGTCGCCATTGACCTGGATGAACTCACCCTTCATTTCATGACGCGCCATCCAGCAGCTGGCGAGGTTGTCGGCAACCGCATAGAAGGGATTGAATATCGTCTTGATGCTGATCCGCTTTTCGCGCGCGATCCGCGACAGGGCTTCTTCCATGCGCTCGGCGCCATAGCCGATGACGACGGCGAATTCCGTGACGCCGCACGCGGCGAACGCATCGATCTGGCGACCGATGAGCGGATGCCCGCCGATATCCAGAAGCGCTTTGGGGACCTCGGCAGTGAGCGGCAAGAGGCGCTTGCCCTGCCCTGCTCCAAGAATGACGACTTTCACGATGCTTGAACTCGCTGATCACGACCGTCTGTTGAAGGCGCACTCCATTGCACCCGATTCGATGGAAGTCAACGAAACTATCCTAGTGGGCGCAAGGCGAAGTTCCTGCTATCAGGCGCATGCATTTTTTGAGTTCGCCCGCGGGCGCCTCGCGACAAGGCGGACTTCGGCTTCGGGACACTGACCATCATGTTCACCCTCGCCCATCTCTCGGACGTCCATATCGGCCCCTTGCCCCGGGCCGATTCATGGCGCGACTATCTGGGAAAACGGGCGCTGGGCAAGATCAGCTGGCACCGCCGGCGGCGTTTCCTTCACGATCCCGCGATCGCGATGGCGATGATCGCCGACATCAAAGCCCATTCCCCCGATCACGTGGCGCTCACCGGCGATCTGATCAACATCGCGCTCAAGCAGGAATTCATCGAAGCGGCGCAATGGCTGAAGGCTTTCGGCCCGGCCGATTGGATCACGCTGGTGCCCGGCAATCACGACGCCTATCGTCCCTTCCCCTGGGCGCAGGGCGCCGGCCTGTGGTCCGACTACATGACGGGCGACATCAAGCTTGCCGGGCCGCGCGATCCTGCCGATCCGGACGAGTTGTTCCCCTTCATCCGGCAGCGTCGCAACATCGCATTGATCGGCCTGTCCAGCGCGGTGCCGCAATCGCTGTTCCGCGCCGGCGGCCGATTGGGACAGGGCCAGCTCGCCCGCTTGCCGCCGCTTCTCGATGATTTGCGTCAGCGCGGCTTCTATCGCGTGATCCTCATCCATCATCCGCCGATACCCGGCCTGACCCCTCGCCGGCGCGCCCTCGATGACGACAAGGAACTGAAACAGATCATCGAGAGCCACGGCGCCGACCTCATCCTCTATGGTCACAATCACCGGCATGGACGGGGCAGCCTCGCGACGCGCTCCGGCGTCGCCCATATCATGGGCGCCCCTTCCGCCACGTCCCCGGGACACGGCGCCTACGATGCCGCGGCTTGGTACCTATATAAGATCCGCCGCCAGGACGGGGCCTGGGTGACGAACGTCACGGTGCGCCGTTGGGAGGGAGCCAAGGGTTCTTTTGTGGCCGATGCCGGCTTTACTCTGTAGAAATCGAGAAACGACTACACACTTACGTAAGGGCATGTTACAAATTATGTCGAATGCCACGCTCGTCAAATTTGGCCTTCCCGCGACCTTGATCGCAGACTACAAGCACTGGGTTGTTCTGCTGCGTCCGGCGCAGGTCACCCTGGGATCGCTGGTCCTGGGGGCCAAGGGAGACTGGACGGCATTCTCCCAAATTCCGCCGCAAGCCTTTGCGGAATTGGCCCACGTAACGCATTGCATCGAGACCGGTCTGAGGAACTTCAGCGCCTATGACAAGATTAACTATCTGATGCTCATGATGGTCGACCCGCACGTGCATTTCCATGTCATACCCCGCTACGCGCAGCCCCGTCGTTTTGCGGCGGCGGAATTCGTCGACGCCGGCTGGCCGGGCCAGCCCAGTCTCGCTCAGGCCACGACCTTGCCCGCCGCGGCGCAGGTCGAGCTGCGCGACGCCATTCGTCGTCATTGGCCGAAAGACTGAGCCGCCGTGTTTCGCATTGTAGACCGCTATGTGATGCGTCAGTTGGCCAAGCCGCTGGTAATGTCGATCACCATCGGTCTCCTGGTGCTGCTGGCCGAGCGGATGGTGCGCCTGCTCGACACGACACTCGGCAAGAAGAACTCCTTCGGCGTCGTCTTCGAGATGCTGGCCTATCTGGTGCCGCATTATCTCAGCCTGGCGTTGCCGGCGGCGCTTTTCCTCGGGCTCCTGTACAGCTTCAACAAGCTCTCGCGCGACAGCGAGATCGACGCCTTCCTCGCCTCCGGCATCGGCCTTCATCGTTTGGCCCAGCCGGTGGCGATTCTGTCGCTCATCCTCGCCACTTTTTCTTTCCTGATCGTCGGCTGGCTGCAGCCGCATGCCCGCTACGCCTACCGCGCCGTGGTCTTCGATGTTCAGAATGTCGATGTCTTCTACCTCGCCGAGGAAGGCATCTTCATGGCGGCGGGCACCCGCACTTTCATCCTCGACAAGCTCGACCGGTCCGCCGGGTCCTTCGAGCGCATTTTCCTTTTCGACAACCGCGGCGCCGGCGGCATCGAGACGGTGACCGCCGCCAACGGCCGGCTGATCGAGAGCCCCAATACGCCGCTACCCGTGTTGCGCCTCGAGAACGGCCATCGCCTGCAGATCGACCGCATGCCGAGCTTCGCTCCCGGCCAGGCCTCGCCGGCATCGACGGTCAGCACCTTCGACGTCGCCGACACCCCGCTCGGGCAGGTCGCCGACAAGGCCTTCCGACCGCGCGGCCAGGACGAGCGGGAACTGACGCTGCCCGAGCTTTTCGCCCAGCAGCACGCTCCCCCCAAGGGCACGACGGAAAATCAGATGCGGTCAGAGCTGCATAAGCGTTTGATCGTGATGCTCACCTTGCCGATGCTGCCTTTCCTCGCCGTGCCCTTCGCCTTGGGGCGACGTCGCAACCAGCGGACATATCGCTTCGGCATCGCCCTGGTGCTGCTCGTCGTCTTGAACGAGATCATCGAGCAAGGTGCCATCGCCACCAAGGCGCATGGCACATCGCCATGGCTTACGATGTGGCTGCCTTTCCTGGTCTTCACCGCCTTCGCGGCCTGGCGGTTCTGGGCCACCGCCTTCACGCTCAGGTCGGACCGGCTCGATGGCGTCATCGATCGCTTCGCCGGTGTCGTGAGGCGGTTCTTTCGCCGCGTCAGAGCACGCGTCCTGCACGGAGATCCGGCATGAAGATTCTCGGCTGGATGCTGACGCGTATGCTTCTCATACGCTTCGTCTTCATTCTCCTCGGCATTTCCATTTTCGTCATCACGCTCGACATCGTCACCTATGCCAATGAGATATTGACCCTGCACAATGGCGACTTGAGCGTGATTTTCACCTATTTCCTCATGCGGGCGCCGGTCACGCTGTCGACTTTCCTGCCTATCAGCGTGCTGCTCGCCCTGCTCCTGGTCCTGATGGAATTGAGCTACCGCAACGAGATGCCGGCCATCTGGTCGGCCGGCGTTTCACCCTTCCGCATCGTGCTCATGCTCCTGCCTTTCGCTGTATTCGCCGGCGGCCTGAACTTCCTCCTCACCGACCAGGCCGTACCGCGGGCGGCGCCCACCTTGCGCGAATGGGGCATCGGCGACTATGGCGAGAAGAAGCTCAAGGTCGGCGGCGAGCGTGATCCCATATGGATGCGCGCCGGCCGTGACATCCTGCGCGCCAGCAGCGCCAATGCGCAGGCGACGGAGCTTGAGGATGTCATCATTTTCCGACGCGACGAGAACGGCCTCCTGCGTGAGCAGGTCATGGCCAAGAGCGCGGTGCTCAATCAGAACCGGTGGCAGTTGTCGGATGTGCTGGTCTACTACCGCGACAATCTTCCACCGAACCGTCTCGACCAGATGATCTATTCCGGCTCCTTCCGCCCCGCCGCCGCCGGCGCCCGCTCGGGCGATCCGGAAGAGATGAGCATGGGCGACCTCGGCTATTTCATCGAGAATTCCGGCTTCGGCATCAGACCCACCTGGGTCTATCAGACCTGGTGGCACAAGCGGCTCACTCTCTTCGTGACGGCGCTTGCTATGGTCGCGCTCTGCATCCCGCTGGCAGTGCGCTTCCGTCGCGGCGGTGGCATCGGCGTGATGTTCGCCATCGGCATAGGCGCTGGCTTCCTGTTCTTCATCGTCGACGGCATCTCCCTCACCATGGGCGAGCTCGGCTTCGTGACGCCATGGTTTGCGGCCTGGGCGCCGGTGTTGGGCCTGGCGGCCGTTGCCGGCATCCTGTCCTTCCGCTCCGAACACGTATGACCTTGCAGCGCGAGACGAAAGAGTCCGCCCCCCAGGACGCGGCTTCGGACGCAGCGTCCGTTCGGACCCTGAAGCCGGCCCTCTGCTTCATCGGTGAAAGCGACATCCGCCTATGGGCGCTGACCCCGGTCGAACGCCTGCGCCGGCAGTTCGCGCGCGAAATGGCGGTCGAGGAAATCGCGCTCGCCGAGGCCGGACGCCGCGCCGGCCCGGTGATCTTCATCCGGGCGGACGCAGTGCTGGACCAGCCTTTGATCCCCCTGCTCGCGAAACGGCCCAATCTGCTGATCATCGGCGAAAACGGACAAGCCCCCGTTCCGCTCGCCGTCCAGGCGGAGGGCCGGCATGCCGAGGCGATTGCCGAGATGCTGCGCAATGGCGGCGAGCCGCCGCCGGGCCTCGCCTTGCTGGCGCGCACGCCCGGCCAGCTTGACGTCGAATTCTGGAAGGCGCTGCGCAAGCGCGAGACGCCATACGCCTTCAGGCTTACCGCCGCCAACCGGGCGGAGGTCGAATGGCGCATGTTCATGGGGACCTACAAGGGCGCCACCGATCTCATCACCAAGCATTTGTGGCCATGGCCGGCTTTCATGATGACCCGCTGGCTGGCGCCGCGCGGCATTACGCCCAATATGGTGACGCTCGTGGGCGCGCTTCTGGTCTTCCTGGCCTTCTGGCTCTTCCTGGAGGGCTATTTTGGCCTGGGTCTTGCAGCGGCATGGCTCATGACCTTTCTTGACACTGTCGACGGCAAGCTGGCGCGCACCACCCTCACCTCCAGCAAATGGGGGGATGTCTTCGATCACGGCCTCGACCTCGTTCATCCGCCCTTCTGGTACGTCGCCTGGGGCCTGGGCCTCGCCTATTCGGGCCACGTGCTCGATGACCGGACCTTCTGGATCGCCATCGCGGCGATCCTCGGCGGCTACATTCTGCAGCGGGTGATGGAGGGGATAGCCATCAAATGGCTCGGCCTCGAAATCCATATCTGGCGCCCGATCGACACGCTCTTCCGTCAGATCACCGCCAGGCGCAACCCGAACCTTCTGATCCTCACCGCCTTCACCCTGGCGGGCCGCCCCGACTGGGGCCTCCTGGCGGTCGCCTGGTGGACCGTCATCTGTCTGGTGCTGCACGGCCTGCAGCTCGGCCAGGCGTTGATCGCCAGGCGCGGCGGTCCCCTGTCCTCCTGGATGGCGCAGCGCTGATGACCCGCGGCCTCATCGTCAATCCCCAGTCCGGCAAGGCGAGTGGAAAAGGGCTCGAGCTGGCCTCCCTGCTCAAAGGCGATGCGCGTGTCATCGTCCGCATTCTCGACGACTTCTCCAAGCTCGGCACGTTCCTCGACGAGATGGCGCACGCCCGGGTGAGCGAGCTCTTCATCAGCTCGGGCGACGGCACCGTCCAGGCCATTCAGACCGAGATCGCCGAGCGCCACGCCCCGGGCTTCGTGCCGCGCCTCGTTCTGCTGCCGCACGGCACCACCAACATGACCGCCGCCGATCTCGGCTTCCGCAATCGCAACGTCAAGGTCCAGGCGGACTTCATCGCCAACCGGGAGCCGCGCGTATTGGCGACGCGACCGACGCTCAGGGTCGCCAATCCGAGGGACGGCAAAGTGCGGCACGGCATGTTCCTCGGCACCGGCGCGATATGGCAGGCGACCGTCTTCTGCCAGGAAGCAGTTCACGGCGTCGGCCTGAAGGGCGATTTCGCGACTTTTGCGACCTTGGCTGCCGCCATCGCCAAATCCCTCTTCACGCCGGCCAATCCGAACGACCCGACGCGCATCGATCGCCCTTATGACATCGAGCTTCGGCAAGCCGGCGAGACCGTGCTGGCCGACCGGCACCTGCTGCTGCTCGCGACCACGCTCGACAAGCTCATTCTCGGCACCCGGCCGTTCTGGGGCGGCAAAGCCGGGCCGATACGCGTGTCCACCATTCCCTATCCCGTTCCCTCGATCGTCCGCTGGCTCCTGCCCTTGATGTATGGCGGCGAGGACCGGACCGTGCCGCAAGGCGCGCGGAGTTTGTCCGGCGGCGCCTTTGAGATTGCGACCAGGACGCCTTTCGTCATCGACGGCGAATTCTTCGAGGCGCCGGCCGATGGACCGCTGCGTCTCGAAACCGGCATCGAATTCACCTATGTTTGCGGCTGATGGACCATCAGACCGCCGAGATCGCCGCCCTTGTCGCCCAGAACCTCGATCGTCCGCTGTCATCCGACATACGGGCCATGGCGGCGCATATCCTGAAACGGCACGGAACGGCTGCCGCCGTCCTGGCTTACGGCTCCTGCCTCAGGGGCGTCAGTACCGAGGACTCGCTGATCGATCTCTATGTCCTGACCGAGCGTGAGGAGGATATCAGCTCGAGCCGCCTCAGCCGGCTGATGGCCCGCCTCGTGCCGCCCAACGTTTATTATGCCGAGACCGATCATGACGGCCGGGCATTGCGGGCCAAATATGCGGTGATGACGCTCGACCAGTTCACCGGGCGGATGCGGCCGACAACGGCCAATCCCTATTTCTGGGCGCGGTTCGCGCAACCCGCGGCCCTCGTCCATGCCGCGAGCATCGATGATCGCGCGCGCATCATCGGGGCTGTCGTCGATGCGGTCACCACCATGTATCGTGCCGCGTTGGCCTCGGCGCCGCGAGACAGCGCGCCGGTGGACGTCTGGGCGCACGGTTTCGCCGAGACCTATCGCACCGAATTGCGTCCCGAGGCTGCCGGCCGCGCTCACGAGATCGTCGCGGCCAATGCGGCCTTCTATGACCGCATAGCCGGTCTTGTCGGCCAGCCGGACGTACCGCCGGTGTCGTGGCCGCAACGGCGATGGGCGGGCAAGGCCCTGTCCGTGGCGCGGCTCGCCAAGGCGGCCTTCACCTTCGAGGGCGGCGCCTCCTATGCGGCATGGAAGATCGAACGGCACAGCGGCCGGAAGATCGCGCTCTCGCCCTGGCAGCGGCGCCATCCGGTTCTCGCCGGCCTCCTGCTGTTGCCGCGGCTTCTGTGGCGCGGCGCGATAAAATAGTATTCGCCGGCTCTAGATTGCAATTTAAGGATAATGTTAACATCTTATTAACCAAGGGAATACCAGATAAACTGTGTTAGGCTCTTCTTACGGCATGCCGGCGTAAGTAATCATCGGAGTTTCACAATCCGGTGGAAGATGAAACACTCGATCGTCAAGCGGGCGATCTCGGTCGCACATCGTAATGTGATCATAGCTCTGTTCGGCGCCTTCCTGCTTGCCGTGGCCGGCATGGTGGAGCGGTCGATATTCGATAACTGGTCGCGCCAGATCGATGCCAGGCTGCAGCGAGCGAGCACCATCGCCAGCCAGATTTCGCTCTTCGACGAACGTCTCTCCATGTATGCCAACATGGCCATCGCCAGCAACGACTGGCGCTGGATCATCCGCTACGAGAACGCCATGCCGCTGCTCGAGCGCGCCATCGCCGACGGCGAAGCCATGGCCCCGCCGGAAGCCGCCAGGCGCTTCACCACCTACGGCAAGATCGCCAACGAAGCGACCATCAAGATGGAACGTCAGGCCATGAGCCTGGTCCAGAAGGGCAACAAAGCGGAAGCCGAGGCCATCCTGGGCTCGCGCATCTATGCGATGGAAAAGGCGACGCTCGCCAGCGAGACCACGCGTCTCGCCGACGCGACCCGCTACCAGCTGCAATCGGATTTCTCCGCCATCGTCAGGTTCTCGCAGCTGTCGAAGTTCTGCCTCGTGCTCATCGGAATCGGTATCCTGTGGGCGGCGCTCTATCGCAATCTGCGCCGCTCGGAAGAGGTCTTCGCGGAGGCCGAGGACGACATCACCTTCCTGGCCATGCATGACGAGCTCACTGGCCTCGCCAACCGGCGCGCCTTCGGCGACGTCCTGAGCGAGAGGCTGCATGATGCTTTCGTCGCCGGCAGGAAGCTGGCGCTCATCTCTCTCGACATGGTGGGCTTCAAGAAGGTGAACAGCCTCTACGGCCATGTCGCCGGCGACACGATCCTCACCTCATTGGCCAAGCGGCTGCTCGCCGATCCGAGCGGTGAGACCAGCGCCTTTCGCGTGGGCGGCGACGAATTCGTCGTGCTCAGCGAATTCACCGACGATGCCGATCTCGAACAGAGATGCGACCGGCTGATCCGGCTGCTGGAGAAGCCCATCGCGGTCGCTTCCGGGACGGTGTCGCTCAATGCCCGGCTCGGAGTCGCCAAGGCGCCCGAGGACGCGACCGATCCGCAGTCTCTCTACCGCAAGGCCGACATCGCGCTCCAGCAGGCGCGCAACGAGCAGTCCGGAACGCCCGTCCACTACAACAGCTCGATGGACGACCGGATCAGGTCGCGCGCGCGCATCGAGACGGAACTTCCCGAGGCGATCGAGCGCGGTCTCATCGTCCCCTATTTCCAGCCGGTGGTCGAGCTTAATACCGGGCATCTCGCCGGCTTCGAGGCGCTGGCGCGCTGGGAGCACCCCGACGCAGGACTCATCCCGCCCGATTCCTTCATCTCCGTCGCCGAGGAGGCCGGCCTCATCGACGAGCTGTTCCTGTCCATGCTCCGCCAAGCGTGCTCCAACGCCCGCCTGTGGCCGCAGAATCTTTCCGTGTCGGTCAATCTTTCCCCGAGCCAGCTCGCCAATCCCAACATTTCCACGCGCATCCGCGGCATCGTCGAGGAGGCGGCGATCGCGCCGCACCGTCTCGAGATCGAGATCACCGAAAACGCGCTCGCCGGCAACTTCGCTTCGGTGCGCCAGCCGCTGACCGATCTGCGCAAGCTCGGCATCTCCATCGCGCTCGACGACTTCGGCACCGGCTATTCGAGCATGCAGCATCTCTCCGAGCTGCTGATCAACAAGATCAAGATCGACAAGTCCTTCATCCGTCCGTCCGCCGACGCCAAGCAGAACAGCAAGATCGTGCGCTCGATGCTGGGGCTGGCGCGCAGCCTCGGCATGAAGACCACCGCCGAGGGCATCGAGCACAAGGCGCAAGCCGCCGAGCTGCATCATCTGGGCTGCCATTACGGCCAGGGCTATCTCTACAGCAAGCCGATCAGCCGGCTGGCCTGCCTCGCCTTGATCGAGAAATGGAATCCGCTCACCGCTTTGGTCGCGCCGCAGGTCCGCGAAGTGAGCTGAACGGTTCTCACACCGCCTGCTTGTAATGGCCCTGCGCCACCACTTCGCCGAACAGCGCGATGATCCGGTCGATCTCCTCGAATGTATGCGCCGCCGAGACCGAGCATCTGAGCAGGCACTGCTTGCCGGGCGTGCCCGGCGGCAGAGCGATGTTTACATAGACGCCGGCTTTGAGCAGCGCGTTCCACATGGCGATCGTCGACACTTCGTCCGGACAGCTCACCGCCACGATCGGGCTTACCCTGTCGCAGCCGAGCGTCAGGCCAAGACTTTTGAAGCCGTTGAACAGGCGGGCGGAATTGACCGCGAGCCACTTGCGCCGCTCGGGCTCCGCCTTCAGCTTGCGCACCGCCGCCAGCGAGGTCGCGACCGTCGCGGGCGACGGCGAGGCGGTGAACATATAGGGCCGCGAGGCATAGCGCAGCATGTCGAACAGCGGGTGGTTGCCGGCGCCGAAGCCGCCGATGGCGCCGATGCTCTTGGAGAAGGTGCCGACGACGAAGTCGACGTCGTCCTCGAGCCCGGCCTCGTCGGCCAGGCCGCGGCCGTTCGGGCCCAGCACGCCGAAGGAATGCGCCTCGTCCACCAGGAGCTGGAATCCGTGCGTCTTCTTCACTTCGACGAAATCGGCGAGCGGCGCCCGGTCGCCGAGCATCGAATAGATGCCTTCGAGCACCACGAGCCGGCCGCCTTCGTCTTCCGACCGCGCCAGGCGCTTGTCGAGATCGCTCGCGTCGTTGTGGCGGAAGCGCACCAGCCGCGCACCCGACAGCGTGCAGCCGTCATAGATCGACGAATGCGAATCGGCGTCGAGATAGATCGTGTCCTTGGGCCCCGCCAGTCCCGCCAGCATGCCGAGATTGGCTTGGTAGCCGGTGGTGAACATGATGCAGTGCTGGCGAGCGAGGAAGCCCGCGAGCTCGCGCTCGAGCTCGCGATGCATGGCATAGGAACCGTTGGCGATGCGCGAGCCGGTCGTGCCGGTGCCGTAGAGCCGGAGCGCTTCCTGTCCGGCTTCGATGCAGTCGGGCTCGAGGGTGATGCCCATGTAGTTGTTGGTGCCGGCCAGGATGGTTTCGCGGCCGCCGATCATGGCGCGGGTCGGCGACAGGATGCGGTCGTTGGTGAGGCCCACGGCATTCACGCCGAGCGACAGCATGCGCTCATGGCGCTCGGACAGCGCCCGGTATTTCTCGAGCAGGTCGGTCATGCGCTTCCCCCTTTCGCCAGACGGCCATCGACCACGTTCACGAGATCGGCGATCGATCGCGTTTCGGAGAGGACGTTGAGCGGAATGTCGATGTTGAAGTGGTCCTCCACTTCCATGACGAAATCCATCACCGAGACGGAATCAATATTGAGGTCGGCCGAGATGTCGGTCTGCGGCGTGAGCGGTGTCTTGGCCGTGTTGAACGGCTCGAGCAGCTGACACAAGGTCGTGAATGTGTCGTCGCTGGCGGTCATTTCGTGGTCTCTCCATAAGCCTTGGGTGGCTGCCTTCTATCGGCGCCGGCCTTGCCGGGCAACCATCCTTGCTCGCGATACCAGGCGATCGTGCGGCGGAAGCCTTCGGCGAATTCAACGCAGTTCTGCGTCTGGGGCGATGTCGGGCGGGCAACCCAGTCAGGGTGATAGAGCTCGCGCACCTTTCCCGGCGTCAGCGGCACGCGCAGTTTGAAGAGGGATCCGATCAGCGCTGCCGGCCGGGCGACGCTCCCGAGCAGCCATTGCGGCACATAGATCGGTCGCGCCGTGTGCCCCTCGCTGTGCGCCGCCATGGCGAAGAGATCGGGCCAGCCATAGCCTCGAGCCCGGCCGTCATCGATCTCGACGAGGCCGTGTGTCGCGTCGGCGAGCCGTTCGTCCAGGAACTTCACCAGGTCCGCGACATAGAGCAGCGAGAACCGCGATTCGGCGCTGCCGGGGATGAAAGCGGTGCGGCGGGTGAGCTGGGCGAGAAGCGGCAGCGTGGCGCGGTCGCCCGGCCCATAGACGACGGGCGGCCTGACGATCAGGAGGCCTTTCGGCTTGCGGGCGAGAAGCGCCTCCTCGGCGGCTCGCTTGCTGGCGCCGTAGTCCGAGAGCTGAGGCTCGCGCGCCGCGAGGCTCGAGACATGAATGAAGCGGGGGACGGCGGCGTCCATCGCCGCCTTGGCGATCGCCTCGGTGCCCCGGCTGTTGACGGCGAAGAAGCCTTCCCGATCGGGCGCCGCGATCGCGCCGGCGAGGTGGATGACGGCGGCGCTTCCATCGACCAGCTGCCCAAGGGCTGCTTTGTCGTCGAGGCTGCCGATGACCGTCTCGGCCGAGCCGAAACCGCAGTCATGCGGTCCTCGCCGCACCAGCAGGCGAAGCGCGAAGCCCGCCTCGGCCAGGGCCTTGGTGAGATGCCGGCCGACAAAGCCGGTGCTGCCCGTGAGCGCGATCGGCCCCTTCATTGGCTGGGCCAACATGTGGCCGGGCTTGACCCGGCCATCCTACTGGGCGGCTTCGAGCCGCGCCTCAGCCGTGTGGTTGTGCGGCGGATGCGCCAGCGGCGAAACCTCGGTGATGGTGCCGGCGAGATAGCCGTCCTTGGCGCCCGCGCGGGAGAGTTTTCCGGACGAGGTGAATGGCAGGCTCTTCGGCGGCACGAGGACGATGGCGCATTCGACGCCCGCTGTCTGGTGGACGACAGCGATGATCTTGCGCCTGAGCTCTTCCATTTCAGCCGGATCCGCCAGGCGGCACTGCACCAGCACGACGACGTCGTCGTCGCCGTCCTCGCCCTCGACCGCGAAGGCCGCGGCATCGCCGCTGCGCAGCGGCTCGATCTGCTCCGCCGCCCATTCGATGTCCTGCGGCCAGATGTTGCGGCCATTGTGCAGGATGAGGTCCTTGGCGCGGCCGGTGATGACGAGCTCGCCATCGAGCCAGTAGCCCATGTCGCCCGTGTCCATGAAGCCATCGGCGGTCATGATCGCCTGCGTCGCCTCGGCATTCTCGAAGTAGCCGGCCATGAGGCTCGGGCCCTTGAGCAGGACGTGGCCGATCTCGCGCTCGCCCAGGTCGTTGCCGGTGTCGTCGCGGATGACGACCGTATGGCCGGCGATCGGCTTGCCGCACACGACGAAGCTGCGCACCCGCTCCGGGCTCGCCTTGAGCTCGTCGCTCGCCGGCACCGCGCGCTGCGCCAGCTTGTAGTGCAGGCGGTCGACGGTGTCGATCCGCACCGGCTTGCTGAGATCGGCGAAGGTGATGGCGAGCGTCGACTCGGCCATGCCGTAGCTCGGCATGAAGGCCTTGGCGTCGAAGCCGGCGACCGAGAGCTTCTCGGCGAAGAGGTTGAGGACGTCGGCGCGCACCATGTCGCCACCTATGCCGGCGACCCGCCAGGCCGACAGGTCGAGCGTCGCCGCTTCGCCATTGATCCGGCGCGCCGCCAAGTCGAAGCCGAAGGACGGTGAATAGGCGATGGTGCTGCGGTTCTCCGACATGAGCTTGAGCCACAATGCCGGACGGCGCGCGAAGGACGGCGTCGAGAGATAGTCGACCGTGACCTGCCCCATCATCGGCGACAGGCAGAAGCCGACGAGCCCCATGTCATGATAGAGCGGCAGCCAGGAAAAGGCGCGGTCCTCGTTGGTGATGCTGAGGCCGTCGCGCAGGATGCCGCGGGTATTGGCGACGATCGCCTTCTGGGTGATCAGCACGCCTTTCGGACTCGAGGTCGAGCCCGAGGAATATTGGATATAGGCGACGTCGTCGACCTCGAAGGGCCGGAGCTTCTCGATGCTTTCGGGCTGCGCCTCGAGCTCGTCGAAGGTCTTGACGATTCCCGTGCCGGCGATCTCCGCCGCCTCGTTGATATGCGAGGCGAGATCGTTCGGCAGAATGACGGCGCTGGCCCCTGCGGTCTTCAGCATGCCGGCGATGCGCGAGACATAGGCGTCCCTGCCGCCGATATACATCGAATAGGGCATCGGGCAGGGAACGAGGCCGGCATATTGGCAGCCGAAGAATACCGCCATGAAGTCCGGGCTGGTCTCGGCGACGACCGCCACGCGCTCGCCGCGCTTGAGGCCCGTGGCCAGGAGCTTGCGCGCGGTCTTGAGGGCGCGCACGCGCAGTTCGCGATAGGGCAGCACATGCTCGAGCTGGCCGCGCGGCGAATAGAAGTTGAAGCCCGTGACGCCGCGCGCCGCGTAGTCGAGACCCGCGGTCAAAGTGGCGAACCCACCGAGCACTTTCGCGAGCACCGGATTGCGATGTGGGGTAGGCTTCGGGGCGAATTCCGTCTCCCCGTGCCTCAAACCACCCTTGGCGATCGTTCCGTGCAAACCCAACCTCTTGATTTTACTAAAAGTTTCGGAAATCACACCCGCCTTGGGCAGGATTCGCCGAACTCCCCTCGTCCCTAGCTAACAGCGCGCCCGGGAACCATAAAATCAAAAGGTATTTCAGAATATAACGAGGCCGGGCTTGACCCGGCCATCCACCGGTTTCCGAACCAGCCGGTGATCAGCCGTTGAGCCGGGAAATCAGGATCCCGGCCACGAACAGGGCGAGGACGCCGATGGAAAAGCCCGACAGCCAGGCGAGAATGAGGGCGCCGGTGGAATGGCCGACGAGCTTGGGTCTGGCCGCCGCAACGCCGGTCTTCTCGCGCTCGCGGGCGATCAGCCGGTGGGCGATATGCTGCGTGATCCGTTCGATCATCTCCTGGCGGTCGGCGGTCTCGAGCAGCGTCTGGCGGCCGCTCGGGCTGTCCTGGACCAGCCGGTAGGTGCGCGGATCGGGCGCCATGACGATCGAGGTGATGAGGTCGATCCACAGGCGCGGCGGGTCGCCCGGCACCAGCGCCAGGTCGACGAAGGAGGCGGCCTCGATATTGGCCAGGATGATGGGCGCGAGCTGGTCTTTCAGGACCTGGAGCCTGAGAGTCTGGGCGTCCCTGATATCGAGCACCGCCTCGAAATGCGCGGCCTCGGCCAAGCGGGCTTGACGCAGCGCGCCGCTTAGGCCCTGATCTCCCGGCACTCGTGTCGACAACGGGGAAACCACAAAAAACTCCCGAACTATGAACAAACTGTGCCAAAACGGACCGCACACGACTCGTCCCATGCGGCCTTCAGCTCATCTTGCAACTCCCGCACCAGCAACGCCATGACCGATTCGACAAATCCACTGCCTTCCAGCGCGCAGCGAGTTGCTGACGCTGCGAAACATCTCGGCCTCGACACCCGGATCGTGACCATGGCCGACAGCACCCGAACCGCCGAGGAGGCCGCGGCAGCCTGCGGCTGCGAGGTCGGCCAGATCGTCAAGTCCCTCGTCTTCCGGGGCGCCCAGTCCGGCACCCCCTATCTGCTGCTGGTTTCCGGCAAGAATCGGGTCGACGAGAAGAAAGCGGCAAAAGTGATCGGCGAGGGCCTGGCGCGTCCCGATGCCGCCTATGTGCGCGGCACGACCGGCTTTGCCATCGGCGGCATACCGCCTTTCGGCCACACCCAGCCGCTCAAGACCTATATGGACGCGGATCTCCTGGTCTATGCCGATGTCTGGACCGCCGCCGGCACACCCCATTGCGTGATGCGGCTCGAGCCGCGGGAGCTGCAGGCCAAGACCGGGGCGGTGATGCTGACGGTTTATTGAGTCTTGGCCGGTGTCGCCGTACCGCCGCACACCGTCGGCAGCGGCGCGTCGCCGAACCACAGTTCGAAGGTGTTCGGGCGGACCCGTTTCGCCCCGTCCCAGATATTGGTCAGGTTGACCACCTTGAGCTCGAGGCCGAGGCTTGCGAACATGTTGGCGATGCCCTGCCCGCGCTCCATGTCGCTGTCTTTCAGCACCCGCAGCTCATGCTGCTTGCCGTCCCAGTTGACCTGCGCGATCAGCGGCACCGAGATCTGGGCCCGGTCGCCGTCCTTCAGCGACAAGAGCATGGTCGTGATACAGGCGCGCTGCTGATCGGTCATGGCGTGGACGAACAGCCGGCTCGGCAGGCGCTCCAGCGCCTTGCGGAAGGTCTCGGCGACGGTGGCGTTCTCATCCGCCGCCTTCATCAGCGCCGCTTCCATCAAGGGCAGCATCTGCTTGTCGGAGGATGAGTTCGCATAATCGAGCTGCGCCGCCACGAACTCCACCGGCACCTTGTCGTTCTTGAGCAGATATTCGAGCATGGCGATGCCGAACTTGCGCTTCTCGGCGTTCTCGTCGCTGACCAGGTCGATCATGGTCTTGAGATCGCTCACATTCTGCTGCCAGCGCGTGTAATAGAGGCCGGTGCCTGCGACGGTGAGCGGGATCATCACGGTCGCCGTGACCTGGACCAGGAGATCACGCCAGGGCCGCGAAGTGGACATTGTAGGCCTCCATCAGGATTTCCGGATGCTTGCAGCACCGCATTGAGGCGGAAATTAGCTCAGAGCATCGGACCGAAAAGTGCGCAACGGTTTTCGGATAATCCGATGCGCAAACAAAAAGATAGAGCGACGAGGCGATTCGGACAGAACGCCCGTCGCTCGGACCGCGATTCGCCGGAGCGTGCCGTCAATCCGCGTCGGGCGCGTTGCCCGGCGGCGGCAGCCGGCGGCGCAGCAGATAGGCGGTGAGCGGCGGGATGACCAGGCTCATGGCCAGATAGCGCGCCAGCTGATGGGCGCCGACATAGGCCGGATCGAGATTGAGAGCGAGGGCGATGACCGTCATCACGTCGAGGCCGCCCGGCGCGAAAGCCAGCAGCGTCTGGGCGAAGGGCAGGCCGGCGATGAGGCTGGTCAGGACGGCGCCCAGGACCGAGATCACCAGCGCGATGGCGAAGCCGGCGACGCCGTCGCCCAGCGCATGCAGGAGCTCGCCCATGGTGAAATCCTGGAAGCGGGCGGCGAGCGAGGTGCCGAGGACCACATTGGCCAGGATGAGGATCGGCGCCGGCAAGGCGCCATGCGCGATCCCGCCGACATAGAAAAGCGCGCTGGTCACGATCGCGCCGACGAAAAGCCCGGCGGGGACCCGCAGCCTCTCGCACAGCAGCGCGACCGCGGCGCTCGCCGCGACGACGAGTGTTATCTCCCACCACACCGGGTTCGCGGCCACGGTCCCCGGCGGCTGATGCGTCGACAGGCTGTTGATGATGAGCGGCAGCGCCGCCACCAGGAAGAACAGCCTGATGCTCTGCGCGATGATTACCCGCCGCATGTCGGCCTTCGCCTCGTCGGCGAGCGCCACGACAAGGCCCAATGCCCCCGGCAGGCTCGAGAACAGCGCGTCCGCCACGGGCCATGCGCGCATCCGGCGGTAGAAGAGATAGCAGGCCGCCGTCACCGCCGCGACCGTCACCATCAGCATCACCAGGCTCAGCGGCCAGCGCGCCACGGTGTTGAGCGTCTCCATGGTGACGCTCGAGCCGATCTGCACGCCGAGGATGATGAAGGCGGCGCTTCTGAGCGCATTCGGCACCCAGAGCTTGAGGCCGCAGAGCACCGCCACGATGGCGGCGATCATGCTGCCCGCGAGCCAGGGTGCGGGAAAATGGATCACTGCGAAGGCGCCGCCGCCGGCGGCGCCAAGGGCGAGGGTCAGAAGAAGACGGATCAGAACAAGGGCCTCAGGGATGAGAACAGCTGGCGGTAGCGCCGATAGGCATTCTCGTAAGACTCAGCGTGCCGGGCAAGCGGCAAGGTCGTTCGGGCCACCGGATTGAGCTCGGCCACCGTCCGGCCGATGTCGGCGACAAGCCCTGCGGCCTTGGCGGCGAGCAGTGCCGCGCCGATAGCTGACGTATCGACATGGCGTGGCGTTTCGGCGGGAAGCCCGGTGAGATCGGCGCGGATCTGCGTCCACAGGGCGCTGCGCGCCCCGCCGCCGACGACGCGCAGGGCCTGCGCGTCGACGCCGAGCTCCCGCACCCGGTCGAGCACGTCACGCATGGCGAAGCTCAGGCCTTCGAGCAGCGCCCGCGCCAGGTGCCGGACCCCATGCGACGGACTGAGGCCATAAAAGGCGCCGCGCGCCGACGCGATCCATTCGGGCGCCATCGCGCCCGAGAGCGCGGGCAGGAAAGTCACGCCGTCGGCGCCGGGCGGCGCCTCGCCGGCGAGCGCCGTCAGTTGCTCGAAGCTCGCGAGGCCGAACGTGTCGCGAAACCAGACGAGCGCGCCACCCGAGAGCCAGCCCGGATTCTCGATGTAGTAATGGCCGTCCATGAAGGCATGGGTCTCGACCAGCCGTCCCGGGTCGATGACGGCCTCGCGATGCAGCGCCCCCGTCACTTCCGCGGTGCCCAGCACGTTGATGAAGCGGCCCGGCGCGACGAGGCCCGCGCCGATGGCGGAGGAGAAATCATCACCAGTGCCGACCGCCACCGGAAGTCCGGGCCTGAGGCCGGTGAGCGACGCGCCTGCGGCCGAGAGATGGCCGGCGCGCGCCGAAGCGTCCATGGGCGTCGGCAGCTCTTGCGCGCTCACGCCGAAAGCCGCCAGCAGCGCTGCGTCATAGGTCCGCGTTTTGAGGCCATAGACCATGCTGGTCGAGGCCGTCGCATGATCGATCACCTGCGCGCCCGTCACACGCGCCACCATGTACGACACCGGCATGTGGAACTTCGCCGCGCGGGAAACTTCGGGGACGTTCCGCTTGAGCCACCTGATCTTCGCGGCGAGATGCGTCGCGTCGAGGACGACGCCGCAGGTCGCATGCACGCTCTCGGCATCGATGCCGTCGATGTCGGCGCGCCGATCCATCCAGATGAGGCAGGGATGGAGCGGCACGCCCCGCGCGTCGACGGCGATGCAACCATCGAGCTGGCCGGCGAGACCCAGGGCCTTCACATCGTCGGGCTTGCATCGGGCCGCGGCCAGCGCGCCGTGAATGGCAGGGCCCAGCGCCTCTTCCCACAGCCGCGGATCCTGCTCCGCCCACCCGGCCTGCGGAAAGCTCGGGCGATAGGCGACCCTATGCTCGCCGAGGATCGTCATCTCCGGCGACAGTACCAGCGCCTTCAGGCTCTGCGTGCCGATGTCGATGCCGACGATCATGCCGCGAGGCCGGCTTTTCCCTGCTCCGCAATCCGCAATTCGACCTGCGCCTCGGCCAAGGCGCGCGCCAGCGCGTCATCGGGCTTGCGGTCGGTGACCAGGCCATCGAACGCGTCCCAGGCGGCGATCGTGGCGAATTGCGTAATGCCGCCCTTGGTGTGGTCGGCGAGAAGATAGACCCGTTCGGCGCGGGCGATGACCTTGCGCTTGACCGCCACGGCCGCCGCATCGGCATCGCTGATCTCGCTCGCGGTGAAGCCGCCGGCGCCGATGAAAGCGAGATTGGCGTGATAGCGGTCGAGGAAATCGAGCGTCTCCGTGCCGAACACGCCCTCCTCGGTGAGCCTCAGGTCGCCCGGGCACAACAGCACCGAGGCCGTCTCCGACTGCCCCAGGATGCGCGCCACGCCGATCGAGTTGGTGATCGCCTTGAAGGCGATCGGCAGCTGCGCCAGGGCCTTGGCGAGATGCGCGGTGGTGGAGCCCGCGTCGATGATGAGGACGTCGCCCGACTTCACCAGCCTTGCGGCGTTGAGGGCGATGCGCTCGCGCTCGGCGACATTGGTCTGGGCGCGCGTGGCGATGCCGGGCTCGTCGGTCAGCGCCCGCATCGCGGCACCGCCATAGGTGCGGGCGAGCAGGCCGCGCTCGGCGAGCGCGTCGAGATCGCGCCTTATCGTCTCGGTGGTGACGTCGAACTCCTCGGCGAGATCGGAGATGCGCACCGCGACCGTCGTGTTGAGCCGGGTCAGGATGCGATCCTGTCTTTCGCGCTTGGACAGCCTATCCATGGCGAGCCTCCAGCAGGGCCTGCGCCAGCTCGGCGAAGCCGTCGCCGCCTTCCGCCTGCGTCACATAACGCGGCAGATGCGGCATGATGGCCGTGTAGGGCACGACATTGGCGACGCCCACGGCATTGGGAAAGAAGGCGAACATCGGCGCATCATTGGGTGAGTCCCCGGCATAGACAATATGCCGGCGCGCGCTGTCCGTGTCGATGCCGAAACAGTCCTTGAGCATGCGTCGGGTCATGGTGAGCTTGTCGTGCTGGCCGAACCAGGCATTGACATGGATCGAGCTCACCTTGGCCACCGCTCCTTCCGCCTCGAAGGCGCGGCGGATCGCTTCCGCCGTCTCGAGCGGCAGGGCCGGTACGTCCTCGCAGAAATCGATCGCGACGTCGATCTCGCGATAGGCCTGGTCGGACGCGATGGCGGTTCCCGGAAATTCCTTCAGGATGCGCTGCGCCAGCGTCTTCAGCCTTTCGTTGTTGGCGCGGCGCTCTTCCGCCGTCTGCCCATAGACGCGCAGCATCTTGCGGGCCTTGTCGTCATAGCGGAAATAGAAGGCGCCGTTCTCACCGACGACGCCGTCGATCGGCCACATCCTTGCGATGTGATCGCACCAGCCCGCCGGCCGGCCGGTGATCGGGACGACGATGAGGCCCGCCTCGTGCAGGTCTTGCATCGCCTTGTAGGCGCTGGCGGGCAGCCGGCCATGCAGCGTCAGCGTGTCGTCGATATCGGTGAGGATCGCCTGCACCGCCTTGCGATCGGGACGGGCGAAGGAAGCGAGCGGCGAAAGCATGTGCGTCAATCGATGAGTCTTTCCGGTTCGAGCAGGCCGGAATCGGCCGCGAGATCGAGAAACGTATAACGGTTCCGGATTTCCCGCGCATGCAGGATCGCATCCTTGAAGGTGTTGCGCGGCAGGCCGATCGCCGAATAGCGGCGCGGCGCCTCGACCTTGGCGAGCGCCGCATCGACCTGGGCGGCGGGCCGGCGCACCAGGGCGATCTCGCTCTTGAGACGGGGCCAGATCGCCTGCAGCCTCTCGTTCAGGCGCTGGGCCCGCTCATGGTCGGCGAGCTTGGGCTGGATGTCCTTCCAGCAGGCGAGGCCCAGCTCGTCGCCGAAATGCGCCCTGAGCACGCCCACGCTTACTTTGCTGGCCCCGAGCTGCGGCGGGGAATCGCGCGCCAGGATCCGGTCCTGGAGCTTCGACATCACCAGCGTCGTCACCGCGATCTGCTCGCCATGCAGCGCCGCCTCCCAGCCGGAAGGCGGCATCATCTCGATATGGTGGCTGATCAGATGCTCGCCCTGGCTCGCCGGATAGGAGCCGCCGCAGATCGTCATGCCGAAGCCGGAGAGCAGCAGGATCTGGATGAGGCGGCTCAGGGCGGCGCGATCGCCCTTGAGCAGGGCTGCGGGATCGGCGACCAGCTCGTTTTCGAGATCGGCGATGAAGGCGAAGGGTGTGGTGCGGTAGGGTTGCCCCAGGAGGCGCCCGGCGAGCAGCCAGTCGGCCTGCGCCGTCGAGCGGCAGATCGCATCGCCGAAGCCGGCCTGGATGAGGCGCTTCGGCGCCTTGGCGAGGACATCGAGGTCGACGAACACCCCGTCGGGCGACACGGCCGCGAGCGACTTCTTGTGGCCGTGGACGGTGATCGCGGCATTGACCGAGGTGTAGCCGTTCATCGACGGCGCGGTGGCGAAGACCGCGCAGCGCTTGCCCTGCCGGGCGGCGGCATATTTGGCGAGATCGCAGATGGTCCCCGACCCCACGGCGATGTAGGAGCCGGCCTTCCCGCCCTCCTGCATGACGCGATCCGCCGTCTTGTCGTCGGGATGGGGGCGATGGCCCAATCTGATCGCCATGGGCTTGCCGAGGGACTGCAGCGCCGTCTCCACCCGCTGGCCGAGCGCCTTATAGGTGTTGTCGTCCGAGAGGATCGCATGGGGCTTCGGCAGGTCGAGCGCCGAGACGAGCGCGGCCTCGCTCCCGGCGAGGGACGGCCGGATGACCAGCGACTTCACCGGGACATAGAGCCGCTCACCCGTCTCGGGATCGCGATAATCTCCGGCGAGCAGTTTCTGCAGCACGTCCATCGGTCATGTCCCGACCGCTCGCAGCACCGCCTTGCACTGATCGCGCACACCCTTGACGCCCTGCGCGAAGGCGTCCTCGAACACCGCCGATCCGATGGTGAAGGCATCGGCGCCCGCCGCCGCCACCGCCTTGATGCGCTGAGGCGAATCGATGCTGCCGGCGACGATGAGATAGCCCTTGTCGCCGAGGCCGCGGCGCGCCGCGCGGATCAGATCGAGCGGATCGGCCTCGGTCGCGCGGTAGGCCAGGAGATCGACGCCCGGGCAGCCGGAGCTCATCGCCTCGCGGCAGTCGTCCTCGACCACGCCCGCCGTGCCGCCGAGCTTGGTCGGATGGCCCGCCGGGCGGCCGGGAAAGGGATAATAGGCGGGGCCGCCGGGCGTGAAGGTAGCCATGGCGAGCGCGATGTCCTGCCCGCCGAGCACCCGGTCGACGCCGAGCTCGGCCGACGCCGTGATCGACTGGCGGATGGTTTCCGGCGTCTGGCTCACCACTTCGACATAGGCGATCGAGCCGTCGGCCTTGATCCGGCGGGTGAGTTCCTTGAGCGTCGCCTTGTCGACACCCACATCCTTGAAGCCGACATGCCGCAAGCCGATCCCGGCGAGGGAATCATAGACGTCAAGACAGTTCTGGACGGTCTTGTCGTGATGCGTCAGCATGAAGATGAAGTCCATGTCGCCCTCGATGTTGGAACTACAACAAATATGTTGCATACCTGACATGGATGGCGCAAGCTGAATCCGAAGACTTGACGATGAACGGGACGCATTCTTCCGCTCGATTCAACCTCGCGGGACGCCGGAGCCGGCGGACCTCGCTCTCTCATGGGCTGAGGCCGACGGTCTCGCCCTCATTGCCCGGAACACATGTCTCGCACGGCCCGACCGGCTTGCGGGCTCATACCATGATGCGGCCAGGAGGATGTGAAGGAAAGGAGGGTGTCAAATCGGAAAGCTCAAAAGTCAAGCACCTGGAATGAAACCGCATTAGTCTCGATGATGGGAAACGTCTTTATAAGCCCGCCCTCAAGGAAGCGGCGGGCATGGAGCCATGGAGGAAGTCGCATGCTGAAAACACCCCTGTCACGCCGGAACTTCATGCAGCAATCGGCTGCTTTTGCCGCCGCCTTTGCTGCCGGCACGAAATTCACCACCGAACGGGCCTTCGCCGCCCGCGAGAAGGAGCTCAACATCCTGTGCTGGGAGGGCTACAACTCGGCCCAGGTGCTCGATCCCTTCCGCCAGTCGAAAGGCGCCACCGTCAAGGCGGAGTCCCTCACCAACGATCCCACCATGATCAACCGGCTGCGCGCCGGCGAGACGAAAGTGTGGGACCTGATCAACGTCAACAATCCCTGGGCGCGCAAGATCATGCTGCCGGAAGGCCTGATCAAGCCGCTGGACCGCGCCGTCTTCGAGCCCTATTTCGACAAGATGATGCCGGCCTTCAAGGCGCCCTACAAATGGGCGATGGACGAGAAGGGCGAGCAGCTCATCGGCATGGCGCAGCGCTTCGGGCCCTATTCCTTCGTCGTCAACACCGACAAGGTCAGCCGCCAGGCGGCCGAGGATCAGGGCTGGAACCTGTGGAACGATCCGGCCATCGACAAGAAATACGGCATTCTCGAATCCGACGACTGGAACGTCTTCAACATCTGCTGCATCGCCGGCTTCGATCCCTTCAAGGTCCATACCGACGACCAGGTCGAGAAATTCACCGAAACGGCGAAGCGCGTCTTCAAGGGCGCCAAGGCGGTGGGCGACATCGCCACCATGAACCAGGCGCTGGTCTCGGGCGAGATTGACCTCCATCTGACGGGCGGCACCTATTCGGCGTCGCCCGCCCGCGCCGACGGCGCCAAGAACATCCGCGGCGTCACGCCGAAATCGGGCCCCATGGAAGGCGGCAAGGGCGGCATCGCCTGGATCGAGATCACCTCGGTGGTGAACAATCCGGAGCTCTCGCCGCTTGCCAGCGAATTCCTGCAATATGTCCAGGACCCGAAGAACGCCCACACCGTCGCCTTCGCCGAAGGCACCTTCAATCCCGTCACCCAGATGGGCAACAAGGAATGCTTCGACCTCTTCACCAAGGACCAGCTCGACGCCATCCAGTGGGATTCCCTCGAGGAGGAGATGGCGCGCTCGGTCGAATACGACATCGTTCCCGACTACGACAAGCTCCTCGACATCATGACCACGGCCAAGAAGGAAGCTTCGGCCGGGTAGGTAATCTCCTCTCACCCTCACGCTTACGGCCCCTTCTCCCGCTTGCGGGAGAAGGTGGCCGAAGGCCGGATGAGGGTGTACTTTCACGCAGCAGGCAAAATGTCTGAATGAGAGTGCGATATTCGAGCAACACCCTCACCCGCCCTATCGGGCACCCTCTCCCGCAAGCGGGAGAGGGAGATTTGGATAGAGGGCGAGACTAACAAAATCACCAAGGTTGCATGTCAAAGCGCCCGCCTATCCTCGAGCTCAGATCCCTCACCAAGTCCTTCGGCGCGTTCAACGCGGTCGACGGCATCGACCTCGATATCGCCGAGGGCGAGTTCTTCACCATCGTCGGCCCTTCGGGCTCGGGCAAGACGACGCTCATCCGCATGCTGGCCGGCATGGAGCAGGCCACGAGCGGCGACATCATCCTGAGCGGCGCGCGGATCAACGACCTTCCCGCCAACAAGCGTCCGACCTGCATGGTGTTCCAGTCCCTCGCGCTGTTTCCGCACCGAAGCGTGGGCGAGAATATCGAGTTTCCGCTCAAGATCAGGGGCGTCGATCCCGCCGAGCGCAAGAAGCGCGCGCTTGCTCTGCTCGATCAGCTCCGCCTGCCGCAGAACCATTACGGCAAGTCGGTGCTGCGCTGCTCGGGCGGCGAGCGCCAGCGCGTCGCCCTGGCGCGGGCCCTGGCCTTCGATCCCAAGATCCTGTTCTTCGACGAGCCCTTGTCGGCCATCGACTACAAACTGCGCAAGACGCTCGAGAAGGAGCTGAAAGACATCCATCGCGAGACCGGCAAGACCTTCGTCTACATCACCCACTCGCTCGAGGAGGCGATGGTGATGTCGGACCGCATCGGCGTCATGCGCTCGGGCCAGTTGGTCCAGGTCGGGACCCCGAACGAGATCTATTCGGCGCCCAAGGACAAGTTCGTCTCGGAATTCATGGGTGACGTCAACGTCATCCCGGTGAAAATGAACGGCAGCCGCAAGATCACCGCCGAGACCTTCGACAAGACTTTCGACGTCGCATCCGTCCCCGACGCCTTCAGCACCGGCCATCTCGTCATCCGCCCCGAATTCGTGCGCTTCGTCACGAAACCAGGTGACGCCGATAATGTGCTCGAAGGCAAGCTCTATAACGAATATGCGCTGGGCTCGCGCATCCAGTATCAGGTGCGCATCGGCGAGACCGTGTTCATCGTCGAGAAGCTGCGCCAGCAATCCCCCAATCTCCAGCGCGACCAGACCGTGCTCATCGGCTGGGATGCCAGAGATTCCATCCTGGTGACCGGCTGATGGCGGCGCTTCACGACGGCGGCAAAGGCTTGTCCCAGGGTGCCCGCACCGCCCTGCCCTTGATCCTGTTCCTGGGCGTGGGCTTCGCCGCGCCGCTCCTCGCGGTGATCGCCTACAGCTTCATGCCGGAGCGTTCCTTCGGCCTCATCCATCCGCCGACCCTCGCCAACTATGTCGAGATCTTCACCGGCAACAGCTACATATCCTTCTTCTGGTCGCTGCTCTTCGCCGCCTTCACCGTCGGCATATTGGCGCTGGTCTGCTATCCGATCGCCTACGGCCTGTCGCGCGTCTTCGGGCGCTGGTCGCCCATCCTCACGCTGCTCTTCACCATCCCGCTCTTCGTCTCCGAGAACGTCCGGCTCTATGGCTGGATCCTGTTCTTCATCAAGAACGGCGTGCTCCTGGGCACGCTCAAATCCTGGTTCGGCGTCGAGCTCGACAGCTGGCTGTTCACACGCGGCATCGTGCTGCTCGGCATGGTCTATGTCTATCTGCCCTTCATGCTGTTCCCGATGACGCTGGGCGTCTCCATGGTGCCCAACGAGACGCGCGAGGCGGCGCGCGATCTCGGCGCCTCGCGCTGGCAGATCTTCCGCGAGGTGGAGCTGCCGCTGTCCATGCCCGGCATCATGATCGGCCTGCTGCTGACCTTCGTGCTGGCGGTCGGCGCCATTGCCGAGGCCAAGGTGCTGGGCGGGCAGACGATCATCCCGATCACCCATGATATCGAGATCGCCTTCACCTATGCGCAGAACTGGCCGCTGGGCGCGGCGCTTGCCGTGCTCCTGATGCTCGTCGTCGGCGCGCTCGTTCTCCTGGTGCTCAAGCGTTTCGATCTCGATGCCATCCTGGGCAAGAGGTGAGCCGTGAGCGAACGTGCCCGCCATGCGCTGATCTGGGCCTGGACGCTGGCGGTCCTCGTCTTCGTCTATGTGCCGGCGCTCTGCATCCTGCTCGCCTCTCTCACCCAGAGCCGCTATTTCCTCTTCCCCATCCAGAAATGGGGGCTCGACTGGTGGCGCAAGACCTTCGCCTCGATCGAGATCCACCAGCTGTTCGAGACGTCCATCTCGATCGCGCTCGCCGTCACCGTGATCGCCGTGGTGATCGCCTTTTTCGGTGCGCTGGCTTTCGCGCGCTACAACTGGAAGGGCCGCACGCTGTTCCAGAAGATCGTCCTCCTGCCGATCTTCTTCCCGCAGTCGGTGCTGGGCCTGGCCTTGCTCCTGTGGTTCAACGCCATCGGCCTGCAGATGTCGTGGATGACCGCGGTCTTCGCGCACCTCGTCTGGATCATCCCGGTCGTGACCCTCGTCATCTCGATCCAGGTCTACAGTTTCGATCCGGCGCTCGAGGAAGCCGCCTTCGACCTCGGCGCCTCGCGCGTGCAGGTCTTCCGCGAAGTGACCTTGCCCGTGCTCTTGCCGGGCATCGTCTCGGGCGCGCTCTTCGCCTTCCTCCTGTCCTGGGGCAATTTCCCCTTGTCGCTGTTCACCACCGGCGCCGACACGACGATCCCTGAATATCTCTACGCCAAGATGGTCGCGGGCTACACGCCGGGCGTTCCCGTCCTCGGCACCGTGTCGACCTTCGGCGCCGCCATCCTGCTGCTCGGTGGCTATTGGCTGATCACGCTCCGCCGCCGCGCGCAATCCTGAGCACTATGAAGATCAAGAAAGAGGGCACATCATGTTTTCATCAATGAAGGGCAAGTCCGTCCTGGTCACCGGCGGCAGCAAGGGCATCGGCAAGGGCATCGCCCGGGTCTTCGTCAAATCGGGCTGCAAGGTCCTGATCACCGCCCGGCACGGGGATCAGGCCGCCGCCTGCGCCCGCGAGCTGAGCAAGGACGGCGGCACGGCCAGCGCCTTCGCCGCCGACGTCACCGATCTCGAAAGCATGCAGAAGGCGGCCGAATTCGCGGTGAAGACGCATGGCGGCCTCGATGTGCTGTGCGCCAATGCCGGCATCTTCCCGCAAGTGAAGATCGAGGAGATGTCGCCCGATATCTGGGACGAGACGGTCGACACCAACCTCAAAGGCGCCTTCCTGTCGGTGAAGGCCTGCCTGCCGGCGCTGAAGAAGAGCGGCGAAGGCCGCATCATCCTGACATCGTCGATCACCGGCCCGGTGACCGGCTTCCCCGGCTGGACGCATTATGGGGCGACCAAGGCCGGCCAGCTCGGCTTCATGCGCACCGCCTGCATCGAGCTCGCCAAATACGGCATCACCGTCAATGCGGTCCTCCCCGGCAATGTCGCGACCGAAGGCCTGGCCGATCTCGGTCCTGACTACGAGAAGACCATGGCGGCGTCGATCCCGCTCAAGCGCCTCGGCACGGTCGAGGATATCGGCTATGCGGCCCTCTATCTCGCCAGCAAGGAAGCGGGCTTCGTCACCGGCCAGACGATCATCGTCGATGGCGGCCAGATCGCGCCCGAGTCGCTGGAGGCGCTGGCGCAGGCCTGAGGGCATAGGCGGTCAGAGACAATCGGCTCCTACAGCATGCGTGACATCTCCCTCCTCCGCGCGAAGCGTGGGGAGGGTGGCCGCCCGCAGGGCGGACGGGTGGGGTCACTCCGCCGACACACAGACGATGATTGGCTGAACCGCTTTCAGTAGCTTGCCCGCAAGACCTCTCTTTGCATGGACACCCCACCCGTCGCGCGTTCCGCGCGCCACCCTCCCCACGCTTCGCGTGGCGGAGGGAGATATTGGCGCGCTCCGGTCAACTCGACTTGGTGCCTCTGACCATGAGGACAACGACGACCGCGCCGGCCGTCAGAAGTGGAATCCAGCCCTGCGGATCGCCCATCGCGTGCAAGGTCAGACCGCCGAGCAGCAGCCAAGCGATCGGGACGGGCAGCAGCAGCGGCAACAACCGGCTCCGCGCCGACAGCACGAGGCCGAGCGTCACCATGGCGGTGGGATCGGGCGCGATGCCGAAGACCTCCGCTCGCGCCCATGGCCGGCCGAAGATCGGCGCGAGCAACGGATAGACGACAAGGCCGAAAGCCGCGAGCAGCAATCCGGCCCGAGCCGCGATATCCGTTCTATCGAAGACAAGACCGCCGCGCCCGGCGGCGACCGCCAGCAGCAAAGCCTCGAGGGCGAAGGCCGGCACCGCATAAGCGATCGCCCAGTTGATCGCCATATAGCGGTCCCACAGGAACGACCAGCCGACGAAGATCCAGAGCGCGGCCAGCACGAGCGCCGTGAGGATGCTTGCACCATGTGTCCGTCGCGGCATCGCGAAGACAGCGGCGATGCCCGCGCCAAGCGTCGCCAAATGCAGCGGCCAGAACCGGGCATTGTGCAACTCGAACATGCGCCAATAGACGCGCGGCGAGAAGAGAAGGAAATCCTCCAGCCGGTAGGTCCACCAGTCCGACATCCGGCTAAAGGGCCCGGATATGAGCGGCGATCCTGTCGCGCAGCGCCGTGTCGGGCAGCAGTCCTGTCGCCGCGGCCACATTCTCGCGCACATGGTCCACGCGCGTCGTCGCCGGGATGATGACGGTGACCGCCGGATGCGCCAGGATGAATTTCAGGACGATTTGCGCCCAGCTCGTGGCGCCCAGCTCGCCTGCCCAGTCCGGCAGCGTCTCGCCGTCGAGCCGGCGGGTCAGCGCGCCTTGCTGGAAGGGCCGGTTGACGATCACCGCCATGCCACGCTCCACCGCCAGCGGCAGCAGCCGTTCCTCCACCTCGCGATCGAGAGGATTGTAGGTCAGCTGCACGAAGTCGATGGGGTGCGCGCGCATGATCTCCGCGAAGAGATCGTGCCGGCGGCCCTCGGACGTGCTGATGCCGACATAACGCACGCGTCCGTCCGCCTTCATCGCGAACAGGGTGTCGAGATGCGCCTCCCAGGCGAGGAGATTGTGGACCTGCACCAGGTCGAAGCGAGGAACGCCCCAGAAGCTTCGCGACTGCTCGATCTGGACCGGTCCGTCCTCGGCCGACGACGTCCACACCTTGTCCGCCGAGAACAGGCTCTGCGCCGCGCCGAGCTTCTTCAGCCCATGGCCGATCACCGGCTGCGCGGAACCATACATGGGCGAGGAATCGATCATGCGTCCGCCCGCCGCGAAGAACGCCGCCATCACCTCGGCGCATTCGTCGCGCAGCACCGGGTCGTCGCCGACATTGAAGGTGATCCAGCTGCCGAGGCCGATGGCGGGAAGTGTTTCCCCCGAGGACGGGATGGTGCGCAGCAATGGCTCAGGCGTGGCGCCGCCGGCGCTCCCCACCAGGGCGAAGGCCGCGCCGGACGCGAGAGCCGTCATGAATGTCCTGCGAGTGGTGCTCATGCTCCTGCCAAATGCAGCGGACGCTCCGGAGATCCGAGCTTCGCAAGCCGCCCGCCAGAGGGGCAATGCACAAAGTCGTGACGCGTTTCCGGCGTCACCTGCGCGAGGGCCTATTGCAGTCCGACCGTGTCGACGATGCCACCCGGACATTCGGACTTGGTCGGCTGCGCTGCGGCGATGAGGTCGGCGAAGGACGATTGCGGCGTGATCTCGCCGGTGAGGCCGATGGTGAGCTCCGCGATGATGAGCCGGCCATTGTCGCGCGCGCATTGCATGCGCACGCGCCGTCCAGCGCCGGCGCCGAAGCTCTGATCGAAGGCCTTGCGGATGTCGTCGAAGGACAGGAACCGTCCGATGCGGCTGGTGAACAGCTCCTGCACCGCCGAAGCATTGAGCGCCCGCATCAACGCCAGCGAGTCGGCGAAATAGTCCTCCGCAGTCGCCGCATAGCAGGTGCCGTGTTTGGTCCATTCATGGCGCTCGAGATAGGACTGCGTGCCCAGCATCACCTTGTCGAGCTCTTCTTTCGTCGCGGGCGCGAGCGCGACCGCCGGCAGCTCGGCCCAGCGCCCGGCCTTGTCGTCTTCGATCTGCGGCTGTTCCACCCGACAATAGCCGAGGCTGCGCGGCTGCGGCCACAGCCCGTGCAGCGCGAAATGGCCGGCATCGAAACGCTCCGCCGTCTGCGTCCGGCACTCGACCTTGTCGGGCTTCGTCTCGCAGAACGCCGGCTGCCAGCTCGCCGCCAGCACATATTGCGTGCGCGCCGAGCCTTTTTGCTTGCCGGCCTGTACCGGCTGGTCGTCTGACTGTGGCGCCGCGGTCGTGCCGTCATCCCGGGGCCCTCCGCCCTCGCGCTTGCCGCAGCCTATGGGCGCCCAGCGCCGCTCCGGCGCGGCGCCCGGCACGATGATCAGGAAATGACTGGCCGCGTCCTTGTTCGCCGCGACGATCTGGTAGGAGTGTCCCGCTTCGAGCTTGACCGGATTCGATTGCTTGCGGATCGACTGGACGGCGCTGCAATCCTGGTCCGCCACGAAGGAGCCGTCGAGCGGCACTTCGGCCTGAGCGTGGCCATGCGCCAGCATGACAATAGCCAGAACCCCAAAGCGTCTCCAGACCGGATAGACCCGCATTTCAATCACCTCCTCGAAACTGTCCGCTCGGGGCCTGATAGCATAGCTTCGCACCCCCTTCCTACCGTTCGTGAATCGGCTCGAAATCGGATTGCATGGGAACTTATGCCCCGGACCCGGGCTGGAGGCGCTCCGATATTTACCTTAATCGGTCAAGACCTTGCGAAATGGCGCCGTTAACCAAGCCTGACGGTGGAATTAATCCGTGTACTGTGTAACCCTCGGGTCGGGTACGGCGTCTTGGATCCAATCGATCCAGAAAGGTGCCTGACATGCCACGCAACTCCATCAGACTTCAGGCCGAAGCCGCCGAGGCGCAGCGCGTCGAGCTCGACCGCGATCGCGCCAAGGATCTGGCGAGTATCGATTATTTCCGCGACCTGCTCAGTGTGCTCAGGGATGGCCGCAACGAAGACCTGGAAGCCCTCGATTCGTTCACGGCGAGCATGAAGATGATGATCAATCGCAGACATGACGGCGTTGCCGAACAGATCAAGGTGCAGATCTCGCGCGAGGAAGCGCATCTGCGTGATCTCGAGGGCAACGAGCTGGAGAGGCCCGTTGTCGCCGAGCCGGAGAACAGCGACGGCAAGGTCACGCGCATCAACAAGAAAGTCGCAAGCGTATAACCACCGGGCCGTTCGTGGACACGAACTGCGCCGGCGCTTAATCACGGGACTGAGGAAGATGCTCGACGCCCGGGCGATTACCCTCGTCCCGTGACCGCTTTCAACATCGCCACGATGTGATCGCGCGCCTTTTCGAGCTCGCTCTTCTCGCCCGCCATGAACAGCCGGCCCGAGGCGCCGATCATCTGGCAATCGACCAGGGTGGCGCCGGGCGCGATCTTCTCCGCCTCGTTCGCCGCATGCGCCGCGAACAGAGCCGGCACCATCTCGATGAGGAGCAGCGACTCGCCCGGCATGATCATGGAGGCTTCGCGGTTGCGGTTGAGGATGACGGCGTGGCTGTCGGTCACTTCGCTCACGATCTCGGCGAACAGCAGTTGCGGCTTGAGCTGGTCCTCCGCCTTCTGGCCGATCGCCTTGAGCACCGCGGCCCCTGCCCGGTCGACGTGATCCAGATCGAAGGAATGCAGTTCGAGAATGCCGAACTGCCGCTCGGTATAGAGGATGCCGGGCTCGGCTTCGGGCACCGTCTTCAGCGCCACGTCGCTCACATGATGGATGGCGAGCGCGGGTGCTATCTCGATGATGAGCGAATGCATGCCCTCGAGCGGGACATAGCCCCGGGCGCGGGTCGGCGATCCCATATAGGCGGCGAACTGCCGCCTGAGCGACTCGAGCTTCAGATAGACGCGCAGCTCCGCCACGGCGGGCGGTTACTTCGAATTGCCGAAGTGTTTGACCACGTCCGGATGAGGCCTGGGGATTACATGCACCGAGACGACCTCGCCGACATTGCGCGCGGCTTCGGCGCCGGCTTCAGTCGCGGCCTTTACGGCGCCGACATCGCCCTGGACCTGCACCGAGACCAGGCCGGCGCCGACCTGCTCGCGCCCGACGATCGTCACATTGGCGGCCTTCACCATTGCATCGCCCGCGGCGAAAGCCGCCACGAAGCCGCGTGTTTCGACAAAACCGATTGCGTTAGACATGCTGTTCTCCTTTTCGCAAACTTGACCAGATCAACTCTTCTTCGCGGATTTCGCCGGCGCCTGCTCGTCGAGAATGCCGATGACGAGCGCGTCGACGACGTTGTTGCCGTCCTTGAACCAGGCCTTGGCGACCGAGCCCTGGGTGACCAGCACCCGCTCGCCTACGCCGGCGCCCAGGGGATCGAAGGCGATCATACGCTCGTCGTCCTCTTCGCCCGCGACCTCGAGCAAGGCGCCCCCCGGCAGTTCGGCGAGCCGCTTCGTCGCCCATACTTTTCCGACCACAATTCCGGTTTTCATGTGCGGTCCCTCACGATTTCAAGCTTCACCTCGCGCGCCTTGTCGCGCGCCAGCGGCGTCACGACGACGCCCTTGCCGATGATCAGGCGATCGCTGGTCTTGCCGATCTCGGTCACCATGATCTCCGTCACCACGCCCTTCGCGATCTGATGCGGGGCGCGCTGCGGCGTCGGCGCCACGGGCGCGGCGCCTTGGGAATGGCGCGCGAGGCTGAGCGCGATCTTGCCCGAAAGAATGCCCACTCTCACATCCTCCGGCGCCTGCAGGAGGTCGCGGGCGAAGGCGCCGAGGTCCTGGGCATTGTCAATCCTGACCTCGACGCTCGCGCGTTTCGGATCGGCGAGCGCCGTCCGCAGCCGCGCCAGGAGCGTGCCGCCCGTCGCCCCGGTCCGTTCCTTGGCCGGCGGCAGCAGGTCGCGCAAGGCTTCGCGCACCAACTGCCGGATTTCCTGGGAGGATATGCCGCTCATGCCGCCATTCTCGTTTCGAGCGCCTGTTCGGCGGCGCGCGCCGCGGCCCTGATGTTGCTTTCCTCGCCCGACAGATAGACCCGGCCGGTGGCGCCCATCATGCGGTAGTCGACCACTTTGACATTGGCCGCCTTCTCCGCCTCGTTGGCGGCGAGGATCGCATAGGCCGCGGGCTGCATCTCGAGCACGAACAGCGATTCGCTGGGCAGGATCATCGAGCCCGACTTGTTCCGGTTGATCAGCAGCGCATGATAGTTGTCGACGCGTTTCACGATCTCGGAGGCGAGGATCTCGGGCTTGAGCGCATCCCGCTCGCTGGCGCCGAGTTCGGCCAGGATGGCCTCGCCCGCCGCCCTGACCGAAGCGGTCGAATGCGAATGAAATTCGAGATAGCCGAACTGCCGCTCGACCACCAATATGCCGGGCTTCACGTCGACGGTCTTGACCGCGATATCGGTCAAGGGCTCGATGTCGAGGCCCGGCGCCACTTCGATGACGATCGCCGCCATGTTGGCGCGCGGCAGGAAGCCCCGGCAGAACGAGCCCAGATAGCACATGGTGCCCGGCTGCAGCTGGTCGATGAAGATATAGGAGCGCAGCTTCGCCATCAGCGCGCGAGCTCCTTCAGCTCTTCGAGGATGATGCGCCGGATCTCGGCGCGGATGTCGTCCGCTGATTCCGTCGTTCGCGCGGGCGCCGATGACGCCGCGCCGGGCGGGTGGTTGCCGAAATCATAGTCGATCTCGCCTTTGGGCGGCGTGCCGATGCGCGGCTTTGCCAGGCGGTCGGCCGCATCGAAGGACGGCATCGCAATCGCCGTGTCGCTGTTCCAGGCCATCTTCACCCATTGCACCAGGTGGTGCGGCCCGACATTCTCTGCGACCGAGCTGCGCCCGAAATAGCCGGTGCCGATGGTCATCGTGGGGGCGAGATGCGTCTCGAAGCCCGAGGCGCCGAGGCTGTTGCCGACATTCACGCTGATGCGCAGCACGTTCATCTCTTCGCCGAAGCGCAGGATGATGTTGGGATCACGCGCATGAATGGCGGCGGAATGGCCGCCGCCCGCGCGCCGCGTCATGGCGCGGCTGGCGATCATCGCCGCCTCGCGCGTCGCTGCCACATAGAGGCCGAGCACCGGGCAGAGCTTCTCGCGTGAGAGCGCATAGTCATCGCCGATGCGCGCCAGCGGTGCCACCAGCACTTTGGTGCGCGCCGGAACCCGGAAACCCGCCTTCTGGGCGATGAGCTCGGCCGGCTTGCCGATCAGCGCGATATTGAACTTGCCGTCCGGAAACAGCGCCTGTTCGAGCTGGTCGCGCTCCGCCTCGCTCAGGATGTGGCAGCTATTGCGCTTGAGCTCCTGCTCGAGCGCCTGGGCGATGGCGCCATGCGCGATGACGGCGCTCTCATTGGTGCACAATATGCCGTTGTCGAAGGATTTCGACTCGGCGATGGCCTTGGCCGCATGCGCCACGTCGGCGGTCTCGTCGACATAGACGGGCACATTGCCGGGCCCGACGCCGATCGCGGGATTGCCGGAACCATAGGCGGCGCGCACCACCGGCGTGCCGCCGGTCGCCAGGATGACGTCGATGCGGTCGGACTTCATCACCGTCTCGACGATCGGCAGCGACGGCTCGTCGATGACCTGGATGACGCCGTCCGGCGCGCCCGCTTCTTCCGCCGCCTTGGCGAGGAGCTTGGCCGCGTCGGCGCAGCAGGCCTTGGCCATGGGATGGGGCGAGATGATGATCGCGTTGCGCGTCAAGAGGCACAGCATGATCTTGTAGAAGACGGTAGCCACCGGATTGGTCGAGGGCGTCAGCGCGAAGACAACGCCGGCCGGCCGCGCGATCTCCAGGATCTTGCGCTCGGCGTCGATCCTGGTGCCGGTGAAATCCTGGTCCTGGTAGAGCTCGTAGAGACCCTTGGAGCAAGCCCGGTTCTTGATCGCCTTGTGCTCGACGACGCCGAAGCCCGTCTCGTCGACCGCCCATTGGGCATAGCGCTGGGCGTGCGCATGGCCCGCCTCGCCGACCGCCTTGGCGATCCGCAGCACCTCGGGCCGGCCATAGCCCGAGAAGGCCTCCGCCGCCCAGCGCGCCTTTTCCACCATTTGCTTGGCGTGGAAGCTGGTGAAGCCGCGATCTTCGAGAAGGGGGTGGATGGCCATGGGCCGACACTAGACCGCCGCGGCCGGAGTCGGCTTGACAGCACATTCGGCCAGCTTGACATCAAGTAATTAAGGGACAGCATACTTGTGTAATCTACAGACAGCATTTACTTTATCATGTCCCCTTTTTAACTGCATCACTCCATTGCAAAGTTGCTTCGCTGGCCAATCCATGCAAGGCTCACCGGCACAACAAGAGGCTTCCGCATGCAGCCTGGGGAAGACAGCGCCGCCCATCCCGGCATCCTCGCTTCGGCCGCGACCGGCATCGCCGACCATGTCGCGCGGCTGGGCGGCGACATCGATCGGGTCTGCGGCGCAGCCGGTGTCGATCCGGCCTCCGTCGGCCAGCCCACCTTGAGCCTCGAGCTTTCCGCCTTCTGCTCGCTCTTCGAAGAGGCGGCCCGCGACACCCGCAATCCCAATTTCGGTCTGTGGTTCGGGAACGGCTTCAAGCCGCGCGATCTTGGCCTCATCGGCTATACCGCCGTCTCCTCCCCCAATCTGGGCTCGGCGCTCGAGAATTTCGTCGGCCTCTTCGCCCTGCATCAGCAATCGACCCATATGGCGGTCGCCGATGCCGGCCATGGCCGCGTCCGCCTCGAATATCAGATCCGCATGCCCGACATCCTGGCGCGCCGCCAGGACGCCGAGCTCTCGCTCGGCATGTTCCTCAACATCATGCGCGAAGGCCTGGGCGCGTCCTGGTCGCCGGAAGAGGTGCATTTCGAGCATCCCAAGCCCGAGGCCTGGCGCGAGCATGAGAGCGCCTTCGACGCGCCGGTCTATTTCTCGCAAGCGACCAATGCGCTGGTCTTCCGGCGCGACCTCTTCGCGCGGCCGATGCCAGCGCCCGACCTGAAGCTCCTGTCGATCACCCGCATGTGTCTGATGAGCGTCGGCACCAAGCCCCTTCCCCGCCAGACGCGCAAGGACCAGATCCGCTCGGCGATCCGCGCCCGCCTCGCCGACGGCTATCCGGCGCTCGAAGCGGTGGCGGAGGCGATCAAGGCGACGCCCGCCACCATCCAGCGCGAGCTTGCGCGCGACAATCTCAATTACAAGGACCTGGTCGAGGAGACGCGCCGCGATCTGGCGCTCGTCTATGTGCGCCAGCGCGAGCTGCCCTTCTCGGAGATCGCCTTCCTGCTCGGCTATTCCGAGCTCTCGGCCTTCTCACGCGCCTTCCATCGCTGGACCGGCACCTCGCCGCGCAGCTACCGGGCGAAAACGACGATGTGATTTTTCTGCTTGACTTTGACACTATGTCAAGCCCGCACAACTCTCCTCGACAGATGCACGCGTGACCGATCACCGCTCCGGTGGAGCGGGTCGCGGAGGGAATGCCGATGTTCAGGATTGGTGAATTTGCACAGATAGCCCAGGTGTCGGCCAGGCAGCTGCGGCACTATGATCAGCTGGGACTGCTGCGCCCGGACCATGCGGATCAGCAGAGCGGATATCGCTATTACGGCATTCGCCAGTTGCCTCGCCTGAACCGCATTTTGGCGCTCAAGGAGCTCGGTCTCTCCTTGGAGCAGATAAGGCCGCTTCTCGAAGGCCAGATTTCCTCAGCAGAGCTGCGCGGCATGCTCGCCATGAAGCGGGCGCAAGTGGAGCAGTCACTGCAGGCGGAGGAAGCGCGCTTACGCCATATCGAATCGCGTATCGCCGAGATCGACCGGCGAGGCCGGATCGAGGATTATGACGTGATCGTCAAGTCGGTGGCGGCCTCGCCGGTTCTTTCCCTGCGACAAACCTTCGAGAACATGGCGCAGGTCGTGCCCCTGATCTGCGCCATCGCCGAAGAAGGTGCGAGGCACATCCGCCCTGCTTTGCGCGACAAGCTCGTCGTCGTCGCGCGCAACGATGTCGAGGACGAGAAGCTCGATCTGGAAATCGGTTTCACCCTGGCGCGCCCCTCGAACGCAAGCCTGCGGCTTCTCGACGGCAGCCTGTTGTTGGCGAGCGAGCTTCCGGCCGTGCCGGCCATGGCGACCATCGTCAGATCCGGAACGACTGCGGCAAGTCATTCATCCTTTGCCGCCATCGGTACCTGGATCGAGGCCAATCGATACGAGATCGCGGGTCCTTGCCGCGAAGTCTTTCTCGAACCCGTCACCGGAGAAGCCGGGTTTGAGAAAGCGCTGGTGGAAATCCAGTTCCCGATCCAGCGCGCGGCTTGAGCAACTGCCGCTTTAAGAACGGAATCGTCGTCCCAATGCAATCCATGAGGAGTGGAAGATGAAGATCTATGGCGTGCCCTTGTCCGTCCATACGCGCAAAGTGATTGTCGCCGCGCGGCTCAAGCAGATCCCGTTCGATCTCGAGATCGTCATTCCCGTCGTCCCCGGCAATCCGCCGCCCGACTGGCGCGCGATCAGCCCGACCGGTCTCATTCCGGCGATCGAGGACGATGGTTTCCGGCTCGCGGATTCGACGGCGATCGTCTCCTATTTCGAGCGCACGCACCCTGAGCCCGCGCTTCTGCCGGTCGATGACAGGGAATATGGCGCGGCCCTGTTCCTCGACGCCTGGGCAGGATCGGCGTTGTTTCGCGACGTGATACATCCCCTTTTCCACAATCAGATCGTCGGACCGAAAATCCGCAACCTGCCGGGAAACCAGGCCGCGATCGACAAGGCAAAGGACAAGGCCGCGCCCGAGGCGCTCACCTATATAGAAGGCTTACAGCCCGAAAGGTTTCTCATCGGCGGCAAACTGTCGATCGCCGACATCGCCATCGTCTCGAATCTGATCCTGTTTCATTATCTGGGCTATCGCATCGGGGCGAAATTCCCCAAGCTCGAGGCATATTTCCGGCGTCATCTTGAATCGCCCGTGCTCGGCGCTGCATTGATCGAGGAAAAGCCTTTCGCCGACCAAATGGGGCTTGATCGCAGCTTCCTGCATCAACGTAGCTGATAGCTCGGCCGCAGAAGACGGAACGCTTGCCCTAAAATCCTGACCGTTCTCGCCACCGATAATATTCCATCAGTAGCGGCATGAACCAGGCATTGCCGCGATAGAAGGCGCGAGTCGTGAATGCCTCGTCGTCGAAGGCGGTCTCTCCACCCTTGATGCCCAGGATGCGCAGCGCTGTTTTGTGGCCGAACAGCAGGCCGAGCGGGAGGCCGGACCCGAAGCAGTATCCCATGGCATAGTGGAGGCCTTCATGCTGTCCGATATGCGGATATAGATCGAATGTAGCCGCGCAACGCCCGCTCCATGCGCGCGAGATCCTCGTCTCCGCGAGTTGTGGGAACAACCGTATCATCTTCTGGCGAAGCCGCCGGGCGATATCTTGACCATCGGCGTAGTTGCGGCCGGTCAGCCCTCCAAAAATTATCCGCTTGCCCTCTGGACAAGGCCGGGCATATTCGGTGTCAATTCGGTAGTCGTTAAACGTCCGCAAGGTTGGAAGAACGTCCCGCATCGCCGTCATGGCGAGTTCCTGCGTGGCGATCATATAGGCGTTGAGGGGTATGAGGCGGCGCCGGAACCACAAGAGCTCCGGACCGGTGTAACCGTTGGTCGCGACGATCACATGGCGCGCCGTGCACTCGCCTCGATTGGTCACGACGCCGAAGCGGTCGCTCCGTCGGTCGATCCGGGTTACACGCGTGTGCGGAAGAATGACGACGCCGGCGCGCTCCGCCAGCGCCAGGAGACCGCGATGCAGGCGGTAAGGGTCGAGTGTCTTGTGATCGGGCACCACCGCCCCGCCGCAATAGACGTCTGTTCCGATTTCCTCGCGTTGTCGGGCCTGCGGAATCATCTCGAAATCGTCCCCGAGATGACGCTTCTTTTCTTCGAGATCGCGGGCGATCGCTTCGTAGTGTTCAGGCGTATTCGCCGCGATGAAGCGTCCGGACGAACGCAGGCCGCAATCGATCCCGTTGACCTCGATGAAGTGGAGGATGAAATCGAAGGCCGTGCGGGCCTCGCCATAGAATGCACAAGCCTGCTGCAGGCCGTCCTCCGCGACGATGCGCGAAAAGCCCTTTTTCAGCGACCGACCGATCACCCCGGCCGACCGCGTGGAGCCGCCAAACCCCAATTCGGCGGCGTCGCAGATCACCGCGCCGGCGCCGTGGCGCGCCAGCGCGATCGCCGCCGAAAGCCCGGTAATTCCGGAGCCGACGATCACGACATCGACGGAACGCGGCACGGCGCTTTCGTTTGCTGCTGTACCGCCCGCATCGCGCCACCATAGCGGCTTGTCGCAGAAATCCTCCGCCAGCAGGCTTTCCGCCCCGGTCATGCCATCCGTCCCTTTTTCCGAACCCTGTCGAAGTTCCCGTCTCAGCGCAACTGCGATCTTGCAATCCGCATCATCACGTGTTTTATATCATCCGATCGATATACAAACAACTGACCGGAACACGCCGTGCGCAAGTCCGTCATTATCGTCCCTGACCTGCATCAGGTACCGGGGCAAGCGCATGCAGTCCGCATAGATGACATCCTTTACACATCCTGCTTCGCGGCCGTGGACCGCCAGGGGCGATCGATATCCACCGACGTCCGCGCGCAGATTCGGCATCTGCATCAAAGCCTGACAAAGGTTCTCGATCGTGCCGGCGCGAGTTGGCGAGACGTCGCCCGGGTCTGTTACTACGCCCCGCCTGGGCTTTCTCCGGGAATGAGAGAGCTCATTGAGGAATGCCTGGCTGAAGCCCCGCTCTGGGGCAAGTGCGCGACAACGACAGCCCATTTGGGCACCGGCGCGCAGGGCGCCACGATCAAAGCCGAGCTGACCGCGCATATCGGCGGCGAGAAGCGGCCATTCGCAATCACCGGCCAGGAACATACGGCGGGAGTTCGTATCGGGCAGCACATCTATCTGAGCAGTCAGATCGCTTCCACAGCTGCTGGCCTGGCGGAAGAAACGCACGAAATCTATTCGCGTTTCGATGCCCTTCTGACCGATGCTGATGGCCGGTGGGACGATGCTTTGCGCGTCCGCCAATATGTGACCGATACTAATATCGACTTCAATGACGTGCGCGCTGGCCGCGAAACCTTTCTGCCCGCTGGCAATTTTCTATCGACCTCGGTCGCCAGCCTGGCGCCGGCGGATGATCGAGACGGTCCGGCGATCACGATCGACCTGGAGGCAGTCGTCGCACCCAAGGTCACGATCAGCACCTCTGCCGTTCCCCCTACCCCCGGGACGGCGCATGCCATCCGTGTTGGCAGCCTCGTGCACCTTCAGGCCCAGATCGCCGAGGCAAATGGCATGATTCTCTATCCCGGGGATGTCACCGGCCAGACTCTGCATGTGCTCGGCACGCTCACGGAGATGATGGCAGCGGCGGGAGTGGGTTGGGATCAAGTCGTCACCAGCCGGGTCTTTTGCAGGGACCCGGCGCATCTCTCCGTGGTCCGGCAGCTGGAACGCGATTGGGCCGGGTATGCGCGCTTCGCGCATGCCGACCTCGTCGCGCGCTTCTTCGATCCTGACGTGTTGGTGGAAATGGAGATCACGGCACACCGATGACCAGTTCGATGATGAGTTCCTTGCCGGGCGTTGCGGCCGAGCCGATAGTTGCCCGCTATCTCGAGACCATGCCCAAATCAGCCGCCCTCGCGAGGCGTGCCGCAAAGGTCCTGCCCGGCGCCAACACCCGAACGACGACCTTTCATCCGCCCTTCGCCCTGAGCTTCGCGCGCGGCAGTGGAGCTTGGCTGTGGGATGTCGACGGCAATCGCCATTTCGATTTGTTCTATAATGGCCTCAGCATCATACACGGCCACGCTTATCCTCCCATATGGCGCGCGCTCCAGCGGGTGCTTGCCGATGGGCTGGCTCTGGGCGGGATCGGCGAGATGTTGACGGCCCTGGCCGAGTTGCTGCAACGGCGCCTTCCCACTGCCGAGTTGCTCCGCTTCACGAACTCGGGCACCGAAGCCTGCATGCTTGCCGTGCGCCTCGCGCGCCGGGCGACCGGAAGGCCGCTCATTCTGAAGGCCAAACATGCTTATCACGGAAGCTTTCACGATCTCGAAGCCGGGCTTTATGGCATCGGCGACCTGCCGCACCGCGCCGTGCTCGCCGAGTTCAACGATATCGCTTCTTTCGAGCGCGCGATGCGGGCGCATGCTCCGCAGATAGCCGCGATTATCATCGAACCGGTCATGTTCACCGGAAGAGTGGTGGCACCCCAGGACGGATTCCTGGCTGCTGTTCAAGAGCTGGCGCGAAGGCATGGGGCGCTTTTCATCATCGACGACTGCCTCATGTTCCGATTGTCGCCGGGCGGCTCGGCCGAACGATTCGCCCTGGAGCCGGACCTCACTGTGCTCGGAAAATTCCTCGGCGGCGGCACGCCGATGGGAGCGGTGGCGGGCAGGCGCGGCATCTTGAGCATGCTGGACCCGTCCGAGCCGGACTGCGTTTTCCATGGTGGTTCGTTCAACGGAAACATCGCCAGCGCCACTGCCGGTCTGATTGCCGTCGAGCATCTGACCGCCGAATCCATTGCCCGGATGGAAGCCTATGGCGAGCAATTGCGTTCATACCTTCGCCGAGCCGTAGCCGCTCGTGGCCTGACGGCATCGATCACCGGGCTGGGATCGGTGGCCGGCATAGCCTTCGATAACGATCCTTCACGCCATGAGACATCTCCATCCACCATCGGGCTATCGGCCCTCTTTCAGATCGCCTGCTTGAACAACGGCGTTTTCATCCAACCGGGCGGCCTCATGGCGCTTTCGACGGCGACTGACGACGGCACGATTGCGGAATGCATGGCCGGGCTGGGTAAGGCCCTCGACGACGTCGCGCGATCCCATTTGGCCGAAGCGCTCGCAAACCGGAGCTAGCAATGCCGCACCACACATCCCCCCAAGTTATGACCGTCACCGGCCTGGTCGAGGCATCGCAGCTCGGCATAACCGCGCCGCACGAACACCTGTTCATCGATTTTCTCGCAGTCAGCGCCGACAAGCAGGACAGTCACCGAAGCGCGCTCGACAAGCGCAAGCTCCAGCCCGCCGGCTGGGATGAGCCCTTGTCGCTGAAAAACTACTATGAAGCCCGGCGCAATCCATTCCTTTTCAAGGACACGCTCCAGCTTGCCGACATGGACGACGCCGTCGAGGCCGCCGGCGAATACAAGCAGTCCGGCGGCGGTTGCATCGTCGACGTGACCCCGATCGGCGTCGGACGGAATCCGATGGGCCTCAAGGAGATATCCTTGCGCACCGGCCTGTATGTGGTCATGGGAACCGGCTTCTATGTGAACGACTTCTTGCCGCCGGATGTCGGAGGAATGAGCGAACAGGCGATTTGCGACACCATCGTGGCGGAGATCGAAAATGGCGTTGACGGCGTCAAGCCGGGAATCATCGGCGAAATCGGCCTGACTTGGCCGGTTCACCCGAATGAGCGAAAGTCGCTGCGCGCCGCCGCCAAGGCTCAGGCAAAGACGGGGTATTGCCTGACGATCCATCCGGGGCGCGACTCTGCCGCGCCGCTCGACGCCATCCGGACCGTCGAGCAGGCCGGAGGCGATCCGTCCCGTACGATCATCGATCATCTGGATCGGACGCTTTTCGATGACAAGGACTTCATCGAACTGGCACGGACCGGCTGCTATCTGGAGCAGGATCTTTTCGGCTGGGAGACGAGCTACTATCCCATGTCGGAAATCGACATGCCCAACGACGCCATTCGGGTGAACCGCCTGGTGACCCTGGCGGAAAGGGGCTACCTCGACCGGTTGCTCGTGTCGCTCGATATCGACACGCGCTCCCGTCTCACCCGATATGGCGGAGAAGGATACCAGCACATCGTCTGCAATGTCGTTCCGATCATGTCGCGCAAGGGTTTCTCGGCATCGGACATTGATCGAATATTGAAGATAAATCCTCAGCGGGCGATCGCCTTCGCATGCCGGCATTGAAGGGACATCACATGGTTCAAAGGTACGATTCGCCCTCGATGATGAAGCCGTTCGGCAGCTATTGTCAGGCAACCCGGCACGGCGATCTGGTGATGACCGCCGGTGTCGCCGCCATAGACCGCCACGGAAAGATCGTCGGCGGCAACGACATCGTGGCTCAGACCCGCGCAACCCTGGAGAATCTGCGATATGCCCTGGAAGCCGCCGGCGCCCGGATCGAGAGCGTCATGAAAGTGACGGTCTATTTGACGAGCTTCGACAACTACAAGGGCTTTAACCAGGCTTTCGACGAATTCTTCGCCGATTGCCGTCCCGCGCGCTCGACCGTACGCGCCGACCTCGTTTTGCCTGAGCTGCTTGTCGAGATCGATGCGATTGCGGTGAGCGGAAACGAGACGGTGAGGGATGGATAGGCCGGCGGGTCAGATGAGTGAGCGAATCCCGATCACACTTCTGACCGGTTTCCTCGGAAGCGGAAAGACGACTCTTCTTCGCGGCCTGCTGGCGCAACCGGCCATGGCTCGAACGGCTCTCGTGGTGAACGAGTTCGGCGAAGTCGGCATCGACCATATGCTGCTCGCGCAGTCCAGCGACAATGTCGTCGAAATCGCCAATGGCTGCCTGTGCTGCGAAGTCAGGCATGATCTGGTGCACACCCTGTTTGGTCTCTACGCGGGGGTCAGGAACGGCAATATTCCACCCTTCGATCGGATCATGATCGAGACGACGGGCCTGGCCGAACCTGCACCGATACTCGAGCTGCTCGCCGCGGAAGAGCCGGTAGCCCGGCGTTACAGGATCAATGGTGTCGTCACCGTTGTCGACCTGATGAATGCCGCGGCAACGTTAGACTATCACCCCGCAGCCGGCAATCAGATCGCCGCAGCCGATCTGATTTGCCTCACCAAGAGCGACTTGATCGATCCTTCCGCGTTTTCTCCTCTCACGGAGCGGATTGCCGCGCTTAATCCCGATTGCCGGCATGTGCTCGTCGATTTTGGCCGGCTTCCGGCAGACCGTATACTTGGCCTCGCTGCGGCGCGCACCGGTTGGGCGGCACGGCTCGCCGCTGTTCCGCCACCTCATAAGCACAGTCATGCTTGGTCGGGCAGCTGGACGTTTGACGGCCCGATCTCGCCGCCTTTCCTACGGCGATGGATGGATCGGATCCGTGATCTGGGTGGCACCAATCTGCTGCGCCTGAAAGCAATCCTGAATATCGCAGGCAGGCCTCTGGTGGTGCACGCGGTCCAGCAATTCATCCACCCACCTGAATTTCTGGAGGCTTGGCCGACCGACAGCCGGCGCTCGACGATCGTCGTGATCCTGCGCCATGCCGACCAGGCTGTGGACGAGGTCATGCGCATCCTGCAGCCTCCGGCGTCATTGACAGCGTCCCATCTGGATGTTTTAATACCGATTGATCAATATAAAATAACACTGGGGTGAGGACGCCATGGATCGCGAAAGACTGACGAAAATCGTGCCGCCCGTTGCACTTGACCGCCGTTCCTTCCTGGGCGCTGCGTTTGCCTTGGGTGTTGCCGCTGGCCTGACGCCGGCCCGAGCGCAACCGAAATCGGGCGGATTGTTGCGCATGGGCCTCGGCTCCGGCGAAACCCAGGATGACCTCGATCCAGCGACCGTGAACAACCCGATGACGCAGGTCATGAGCTTCAGCCTGCGAAATTGCCTGGTGGAGATCGACCGGGACAACAATGCCGTCCCCGAGCTCGCCGAATCGTGGAGCGTCGACAAAGGCGCCAAGCGTTGGGTCCTCAAGGTGCGCGACGGCGTGCAGTTCCACGATGGCAAGCCCTTCACGGCGGCCGACGCCGTTTATTCAATTGACTATCATAGAGGCCAGAACTCGAAATCGGCCGCCAAGCCTTTGCTGGCCAGCATAGAATCGGTGAGAGCCGACGGTCGCGACCTGATCATAGATCTCACCGAAGGCAGTGCCGACTTCCCCTTCGTCCTGGCTGACTACCATCTCCACATGATTCCGGAAGGAACCAAGGATTTCCGGAATGGTATGGGAACTGGCCCCTTCCTGCTCGAAAGCTTCGATCCGGGCGTGCGGGCCCGATTGAAGAAGAATCCGAATTACTGGAAAGCCGGCAAAGGGCATTTCGACGAGGTCGAGATCCTCAGCCTCAAGGATGTCGCGGCCCGCCAGAATGCCCTGATTACCCGCGAAGTGGATCTTATCGACAACCTGGCTCCCAATATCACCAAGCTTCTGGAGAAGCAGCCTGGGATTACGGTCAACGTGATCAACGGGATGCAGCATTATAGCTTTCCCATGCATTGCGACACGCCGCCCTTCGACAACGTCGATGTCAGGATCGCGCTCAAGCTGGCGATCGACCGTGAAGACATGGTCCGAAAAATCCTGAGCGGGTATGGCAAGATCGGCAACGATCAACCGATCTCATCAGTGAACCGATATTTCGACAAGTCGATCCCGCAATATGTTTACGACCCCGACAAAGCGATATTTCATCTCAAGAAGGCTGGCGCCGAAGGCCTTAAGGTTCAACTCCACGCGTCGGATGCGGCGTATGCGGGTGCTGTCGACTCGGCCCAGCTGTATCGCGAACATGCGGCGAAAGCAGGAATCGACCTCGAAGTCGTCTCGGAGCCGGCGGACGGGTACTGGAGCAACGTCTGGCTGAAGAAGCCGTGGATGATTACCATCTGGTATGGCCGCCCGACCGAGGATTGGATGTTCACCATGGCCTATGCCGCCCAGGCCGAGTGGAATGACAGTCGTTGGAACAATCCGCGCTTCGAGCAATTGCTCAAGGATGCCCGTGCCGAACTCGACGACAACAAGCGCCGGACAATGTACGGCGACATGCAGAGGCTGTTGCACGACCAGGGCGGCGCCGTCATTCCAGCCTTCGCCGCCTACCTGCAAGCACACAACGGCACCATCGCTTCGGACGGAATTGCAACGAATTATCCGCTCGACGGCTTCCGTCTGACCGAACGATGGTGGCGGGCGTAGGATAACCGTCCGATTCAGTCTATCCGCGCGGCAGTCATCGACAAGAGAGACTGCTGGACCGCCTTGGGGTCGAGCTTCATCTCACCGGTGCACCGGTGAATTGCCAGTCCGTTGAGATAGGCATCGCACTCCGCCGCGAGCTCCAGAAGCTCGCTTTCGGTCAAGCGGCGGTGGCTGTCCAGCTCCCGCAGGACATCGGCCAGCATATCCTGAAAGAGCTTCCGTCGCGCCGTGATGACGCGCGCCATCTCGCGCGAGCGCAAGGATTCGGACAATGCCCACACCCATACGCGCTGTCCGATCTGGGCTTCGGGCCGATCGTCGAAGATGCCGATCATGATCAGCTGATGAAGCTTTTCCTCCGCCGTCGTGGCTTCGGCCAAGGCGGCACGATTGGCTCCCTGGAACCACTCGGAAACATGGACAAAGGCGTCGATGACCACGTCCGACTTGTTGCGAAAATAGTGATTGATCGTGCCGGTGCTTACGCGGGCAGCCTTGGCGATGTCCAGCAATGTCGTCCGGTCGAAACCCAGACGCGCGATCACTTTCGCCGCCGCCTTTCTTATCTGTTCTCGGCGGATCGGTTCCATCCCAACCTTCGGCATACGCATTCCCTTTCGGCTACATGCTTTTAAATCGAATGGGTGATATTAAATCATGACTTCGGATTGGCCAAATCCAGGGCCCGAGACCTGCCTGGAGGCGTCCGCAATTTGAGCGCTCAACGGTCTCGACCGCTTGACATCGTGGCCCAAGGCGTGAGAGTGGGAAATACCAGGATCGGATCATATGCGCCCGCGAGCAAAGCTCGTGGGCGCTTGTGTTTCACGGCTGAATTCCTTGAATCCAGAATTCCCTGCTCGGACCGCCAACCCCTTGATATTGCTGGCGCGGGATTCTTTTGCGAAAATTCCCTGATAATCCCTGATATTCCCTGAAACCAGGGGTCAGAACTGCCTGAGATAGGCCTCGCACAAAGCGACGGTGTCCTTGGTGTAGTTCACGCCCATGGACTTCGCGAGGTCGGTCTCGGCATGCGAGCCGATCCAGGCGACGAGCAGCAGCCGCCGGAACAGGACGAAGGTCGGGATCTCGCACTCGTCTTCGGCTGAGAGCGGGGCCACGGTGCGATAGCCCTTGACCCAGGCCTCGATGAGCTCCGGGACATCGGGGCGGTGCTCGATGAAGGACAGGGCCGTCGCGCAGTCATAGAGATACCAGCTGAAGCCACAATCGTCGAAATCGATGACCTTGGTCTCCTCGCCGTCGATCAGGAGATTGGCGAGCCGCATGTCGCAATGGATGAGCCCGAAGCGCTCAGGGCCTTTGCCGAAGGCCGCGAGCCGCTTTTCGATGCGGTCGACGGCGCGCCGGAACAGCTTCACCTTCTCCGCATCGAGACCCATGCCGTCGCGCCAGGAGCCCCAATGCTGAACCGCACCGAACGCACCGTCGAAATCCCAGGTCAGGCGCTCGAAGGTCTCGGGCCGTGTCCAGCCGCGCGAATGCAGGTGCATGCGCGCCGTCGCCGCCCCCAACACCTCGAACGGCCCCAGCAGCTCGGCCTCCGAGGGCTCGGCCCCCGTTTCCCAGTCGAACAGCACCACATGCCGCGCCGGAAGGCCGGGAAGCGCCACGCTCTGGATCAGCTCGCCATTTTTACCCAAGCGGGGAACCGGCGTCGTGACGGCGCCGTCCTGGCGCAGGGCCTGGAGCCAGGCGAGTTCGGAGCCGATCGCCCGCTTCGAGTGATAGCCTTCGCGGTGGACCCTGAGCGCCCATTTCCGGCCGCCGGCATCGATGCGGTAGGTGGCGTTCTCCGACAGGTTGATCATCGTCGCCGATGCCTTGGGCGGCAGGTCGTAGAGCGGCAGCGCGGCTTCCGCGATGCGCTGCAGCTCCTTCAGCTTCTGCGCGAGGGCGGCGTCGGACGAGGACATGCGTCAGGCTGCCGACTGCCGCGCGTAAGAGGGCCTGGCGCTGGTCATGGTGCTCCGCGCCCGGCCGCCGAAGACCTCCGCTTGCGCCTGGCCCACGGCCGTATCGAGGCGGGTCAGCATCTCGTCGCACATTTCACGGTCGATGAGGAGGCCCGGCTTGTATTGCAGTACGCGCTTGTCGAGGGTGGAGAAGATCGCCCAGACGCCGTTCTGATAGAGATGCTTCATCACATGGACGGCGCCCTGGTCATGATTGAATTCGAGGCCCATGACGATGCCGCGCTGCCTGATCCCGGTGAAGAAGTCGGGATAGTTCCGCTGTACCTGGCGCAGGCCGTTGGCCAAATAAGCGGAAATATAATGGACTTGCGAGCGCGTTTCGGGCCTGGCGCAGATCTCCAGCACCTTGGCGGCGGCGAGGCAGCCGAGCTCGGCCCCGCCGAAGCTCGACATATGGCCGAAGCCGTCCTCGCTCAGCCACTTCCCGGCCTTCTCGTTCACCACGACGGCGGCAATCGGATAGATTCCGCCCGAGAGGCCCTTGCCGGTCACCAGCATGTCGGGGACGACCCCATAGGTCTCGATGCCCCACATCTCGCCGGTGCGCATGAGGCCGGTCTGCACCTCGTCCGCGATGTAGAGCGTGCCCGTCTTCTCGCAGGCCTGCTTGATGGCCTGGAGGTAGCCCGGCTGCGGCATCGGGAAGCCATAGGTCGCGGGAATCGTCTCCATGATCACGCAGGCCGCATCGCCGACGGCGATGGCGCTGAGCATGCGGTCGAGGTCGTTGAACGGCACCTTGAAGACTTCGCTCGATGGCGCGTCCGACAGGAACAGCTTGGAGAAGCGGTCGTCGCCGACCTGGACCGCAAGGCCGGTATGGCCGTGATAGCAGCGCTCGATGCAGATGATCTTGCGCCGCTTGGTGGCGTTGCGCGCGCTCTTGAGCGCGATGTCGATCGCCTCGGCGCCGCCCGAGGCGAAGATCGTGCGCTTGAGGCCGGGGGGCGTCAGCTTCTCCAGCATCTCCGCCACATGGGTGCGCATGATCGAGGGGAAATGGTGATTGCCGATGTCGAAATAGGCCATGCCCTCGCGCACCGCTTCCACCACTTCCGGGTTGCGGTGGCCGAGCGAATAGGTGCCGCCGTTCAGATGGACGTCGATGAGCCGGCGCCCGTCCATGTCCCAGAGGTAATAGCCCTCGCGCCGGTCGATCACGAGATCGACGCCCATGCGCTGCCAGTCGGATGTCTTGCCGGGGTTCCAGAACTGTTTCGAGCGGGCGAGGAATTCGTCTTTGGCCTGGCTCATGGGCGGCGCTCCAAGGGGATTCTATCCATGATGATCTTAAAGACGGGGCCGCCGGACGGCTTGACACAAGAGCCGCGCGATTTGACAGGCCCGGCTTGAATCGATTTTTAAGGATACCGTCTCAATTTATTGATTTGATTCAAGTTTTTCGGGAGCGGCCGTACCGGCCAGGCGCTTGATCACTTGCGCCTGGCGCGCCAGTTCCTCGTCCGGCATGCTGTCGTAGCACGGGATGACGACGAGATCGCGCATGACATGGGCCGCGGTCTCGGGCTCGAGCTCGGGCCGATCCTTGGGGGCGGCGATATGCTGCGAGCGCGGCAGGTCGGCGGCGTCGAAGCCCTCGGCCCTGAGGCCGTCGATGAACTTGCGCGGCTCATCGACGATGAGCGGGAACACCCAGTAGTCGTGATGCGCATTGGCCTGGGCCGGCAGGGCGACGGACGAGCCGATCATGTCGCGCAATGTCTCGCCCTTGGTCGTCCGGACCCGGATCGCCTGGATGTCGAACGCCTCGAGCCGGCGGTTGAGCAGCGCCAGCATGGCGGTCGACGGCTGGAAGCGCAGGTTCTTCGCCGTCTTGAGCGGCGCCACGTCGCGCACCCGCTCGGCGAGCGAGTCCTCATAATCCTGCCCGCGCGCGTGGTAATATCTGTAGATGGCGCCGAGGACGGGCCGCAAGGTGATGAGCTTCAAGCCCATGAACTGGAATATCCGCTTCAGCTGCTTGCGGTCGGATTGGATGGGATAGGCGGCCTGGATGGCGCGCATGCGGCCGCGCAGCGTGTCGTCGCGGACCCGGATCAGCGCCCCGCCCAAGGCGGTCGAGGTCTTGATCGGACCGAAGGAGAACATGTTGAGATCGGCTGCGGGACTGCCGGGATAGGCGCGTCCGTTGAAGGCCTGGGCGCAGTCCTCGACCGTGACGATGCCCTTGCTGCGCGCCAGCGCGAAGAGCGGATCGAGATTGAGCCGCGTCCCGAAGAGATGGGCGGCGACGAAGACGCGCGACCGGGGCGTGATCGCCTGCGCGAGCCTTTCGAGGTTCGGGCCCATGGAGGCGAGGTCGAGATCGACCGGCACCGGAACCAGGCCCGCATCGCGCACCACCCGCACCATGCCCTTCACATTGAGGGCGGAGAAGATCACCTCGTCCCCGGGCTTGAGGTCGAGGGCCTGGATCATGAGATCGAAGCCCGAGCGCACCGAATAGGTGACGATCGTGTCGTCAGTGTCGGAGAAGAAGCCTTCGACCGAACGCTTGAGCGCTTCGCGGTCATTGGATTTATAACAATTCCAAGCTCCGGCAAGGAGATCGCGCCATCCGATCTTGAGTTGCGTCCTGACCCACATTTGCCTAAATACCCTCGTCAAACGGATATCCCATAGCGCCAGAGCCAGCCCTAAGCCAGCCCGCGCCAACATCCGTTACACAAGATAAGGTGAATTTCCGGGCGGGAATGCTGTAGAATGGCGTCCAAAAGGGATACCCATGCTGGTAAAGAGGTTGAAATGGCCAATACCGAAGTGACGCTGGGCCAGAAGCGCAAGAAGAAGCGTCAGAAGAAAGTCAAGAAGTTCGGCCAGCGGGTCATTCGCGGCCTCGGTGATTTCATTGGCCGCCAGTCGAAGGTCGGCGACATGCCGATCCACGACACCAAGGATTTCCCGGCGCTCGAGCCGATCGTCGCCAATTGGGAAGGCATTCGCGCCGAGGTCAAGGAGATCCTCAAGCACCGCGAGGCGGTGCCGCTGTTCCAGGACGTGTCGCCCGACCAGATGCGCATCGCCAAGGGCAACAATTGGCGCACCTTCATCCTTTACGGCTTCGGCACCAAGCTCGAGAAGAACTGCCGCCAGGCGCCGCTCACCACGCAGCTTCTGGAAAGCGTGCCCAATCTGCAGACCGCCTGGTTCTCGATCCTGGGACCCGGCTACCACATTCCCGCCCATCGCGGCGTGTCCAAGGGCATCCTGCGCTCGCATCTCGGCCTCATCATTCCCACCGACGCCGAGAAGTGCCGCATCCGCGTCGCCGACAAGATCCAGGTCTGGCGCCCGGGCGAGATCTTCGTCTTCGACGACACCTATGAGCATGAGGTGTGGAACGACACCGACGAAGAGCGCGTCATCCTGCTGTTCGATTTCGACCGGCCGATGAAGTTCTGGGGCCGCGCCATCAACAAGACCTTCATCTCGCTGCTCAAGCTCACGGCCTACTACCAGGAGCCGAAGAAGAACATGCAGAGCTTCGAGGATCGCTTCGAGGCCGCGACTCGCCGCGCCGACCAGAATCTGGAAAAGCTGTCGCACACGGACGGTTGACGCGCTTTTCCGTCATCCCGGCGAAAGCCGGGATCACGGATTTTTCTCCTTCCTCCGCGAAGCGCGGGAAGGAGCAAGATGTGTGAAGCGGATGGCAACTTTTATCGGGGTGACGGATGAATGGCCCGCTTCGGATCAATCTCCGTAGCTCAGCTTCACCGTCTTTCCCGTGCGGATCGCCTCGAAGGCCGCATCGGCGATGATGAGCGCCCGTCGTCCGTCCTCGAAACCGACCGTCGGCGCCAGGCCCTTGCCGATGCGGTCGATGAAGTCGTTGAGTTCGTCGAGATAGGCCTGGCGGTAGCGCTCGATGAAGAAATGATGGAGCACGCCCGAGCCCTGCGTTGCTCCCGCGTCCGAGCGCCTCAGCATGCTGGGCAGCGGATTGTCGGACTGGACCATGCCTTTCGATCCGAAGGCTTCCACCCTCTGGTCATAGCCATAGACGCAGCGCCGCGAGTTGTTGATGCTGACCAGCGCTCCCGACGCGGCCTTCATCGTGACCATCACCGTGTCATAGTCGTCGAGGCTTGCGAGCCCGGGATCGATCTTGACGCTCGCGGCAGCCGAGATCTCGGCCAGTTCCTCGCCGAGGATGAAGCGCGCCAGATCGAAATCATGGATCGTCATGTCGCGGAAGATGCCGCCTGAGCTTTTCAGATACGGCAACGGCGCGAGCTCCGGATCGCGGCTCGTTATGATGAGGACTTCGAGCGCGCCGATCTCGCCTTGCGCCACCGCCTGGCGCAGCGCCCGATGGGTCGCGTCGTAGCGCCGGTTGAAGCCGATCTGCACCGGGACATTGGTCTTGGCGATGTCCCTGCGGCATTGCTCGACCTTGCCGATGTCGAGATCGATCGGCTTCTCGCACAATATGGCCTTGCCGGCGAGCGCCGAGGCCGTGATCAGCGGGACATGCGTGTCGGTCGACGAGGCGATGAGCACCGCATCGACCGATTTGTCGGCGAGAACCTCATCGGCGCTCGCAGCCGGCCTGGCGCGGTGCCTGCCCGCTACCGCCTCGGCCGCGTTTCTGTTCACATCGAACACCCAGGCGAGCTCGGCGCCCGGATTGCCCGCGATATTGGCGGCATGCATCGCCCCGATACGCCCCGCCCCGAATAGCGCAAATCTCAGCATTTCCGAACCTCGCTCGTGCCGATTGATGGAATGATGGGAAAATCTCAAGCTCGTCTTTAGTATGACAAATATGCCCGGCCGCCGCAAAGCCGCTCGACAAGCCCGGCGAAGCCATGCAAAATTCCAACCGGGTAGTTCGGAAAGCATGCCGCCAGAGCCTGCGCGAAGGGAGGAGCCCGATGGCCTTGCTCAGGCTCAAGAGCATTACGAAATCCTTCGGCGCCATCCATGCCTTGAACGGCGTGGATGCCGAGATCCATCCGGGCGAGATCGTCGGCCTCATGGGCGACAACGGCGCTGGCAAGTCGACGCTGGTCAAGATCATCGCCGGCAATTTCCCGCCGACCTCGGGCGAGATCGTGCTCGCCGACGAGGCGGTCCATTTCACCCAGCCGCTCGACGCCCGCGCCAAGGGCATCGAGATCGTCTATCAGGACCTCGCCCTGTGCGACAATCTCACCGCGGCGGAGAACCTGTTTCTCGGCCGCGAGATCCGCAAGGGCATCTGGCCGTTCCGGGTCATGAACTATGACGCGATGTTCAAGAAGGCGGGCGAGCTGTTCGAGGAGCTGCAGTCGGAGACGCGGCCGCGCGACCTGGTGCGCCGCATGTCGGGCGGCCAGCGCCAGGCCGTCGCCATCGCCCGCACCAGGCTTTCCCAGGCCAAGCTCGTGCTGATGGACGAGCCGACGGCGGCGATCAGCGTGCGCCAGGTCGAGCAGGTCCTGGCGCTCATCCGAAGGCTCAAGCAGCAGGGCATATCGGTCGTGCTCATCAGCCACCGCATGCCCGACGTCTTCGCCGTGTCCGACCGGGTCATCGTCATGCGCCGCGGCGCCAAGGTGGCCGACAAGGCCATCAAGGACACCTCGCCCGAGGAAGTGACCGGCCTCATCACGGGAGCGATCCGTGCCGCCTGAGCGAACCGAAACCGCCAATGTCTCGATCCAGGACGTCGTCGGCATCCGCGAGACGACCTTCCTGCAGCGGCTCACCGCGAGCCAGCCCTTTTGGATCACGGTGGCGCTTCTCGTCATCGTCGTCTTCATGAGCTTCTACGAGCCGGCTTATGCGACCGAGCGCAATTTCTACAACATAACTCGCAACTTCGCCTTCATCGGCATCATGGCGATGGGCATGCTCGCCGTCATCATCACCGGCGGCATAGATCTGTCGGTCGGCTCCATCATGGGCTTTGTCACCATCGTCGCCGGCGTCGTCCTGGAAGCGCATTACCCCTGGTGGGTCGCCCTGCCTGCCGGGCTTCTGGCCGGCGCTGCCCTGGGCGCCATCAATGGCTGGCTCATCGCCTATGTCGGCCTGCCGCCTTTCGTGGTGACGCTCGGCATGCTCGCCGCGGCCCGCTCTTTCGCCCAGATCCTGTCCGGCAACCGCATGATCACCGATTTCGGCCCCGACAAGCAGGTCGTCCTCGAGATCGGCGGCGGCCAGATTCTGGGCATCGCCAATCCGGTCTGGGTGCTGGTCATCCTCACCTTCATCTTCGGCTTCGTCTTCAATTACACCTCCTGGGGCAGGCGGCTCTTCGCCATCGGCGGCAACGAGCAGGCGGCCCAGCTCACCGGCGTGCCGGTCAGGCGCATGAAGTTCCAGGTCTATGTGCTCTCGGCCTGCATGGCCGCCCTCTCCTCCATCCTCATCCTCGGCTGGCAGGGCTCGGCCATCAATGCGCTCGGCATCGGCTATGAATTGCGCGTCATCGCCTCGACCGTCATCGGTGGCGCCGATCTCATGGGAGGTGCCGGCACTGCCTATGGCGCCTTCATCGGCGCGGCACTCATCGAAGTCATCCGCAACGGTCTGCTGATGGCGGGCGTCGACGCCAACTGGCAAGGTGCCTTTGTCGGCCTTTTCATCGTCCTCGCGGTCTATCTCGAACGGCTGCGCGGGCACTCACGTGCGTGACTGCGAAAGCAAGGAATCAAGACAGCAAGGAGGAACGTGCATGACCAGATATCTGATGGGAACGGCCATCGTCGTTGGGCTGATGGCCATGGGCGCCGCCGGTGTCGCCGCTCAGGACAAGCTCACATTGGCGCTGGTGCCGAAGAACATGAACAACCCGTTCTTCGACCAGGCGCGCGATGGCTGCAAGAAGGCGGAAGCGGAATCGAACGGCGCCTTCGAATGCATGTATATCGGCCCCGGCGAGCATGGCGGCGGCGAGGAGCAGGTGCAGATCGTGCAGGACCTCGTCGCCAAGGGCGTCGCCGGCATCGCCGTGTCGCCGTCCAACGCGGCGGCCATGGCGGGCCCGTTGCAGCAGGCCAAGGCGGCGGGCATCCCGGTGCTCACCTGGGACTCCGATCTCCTGCCCGAGAACAAGGACCTGCGCGTCGCCTATGTCGGCACCAAGAACTACGACATCGGCGTCAATCTCGCCAAGATCGTGATGCAGATCAAGCCGAAGGGCGGCACGATCTGCATCCAGTCGGGCGGTGCTGCCGCCGCCAACCACAATGAGCGCATGCAGGGCATCCGCGATACGCTCTCCGGCAAGCAGAGCGCCGCCTCCCCGGGCGACCGGCTCAATGGCGAGAACGGTTGGAAGGAGGCGGATGGCTGCCCGCTCTACACCGATGACGACTTCCCGCGCGCCGTCGCCCAGATGGAAGACACGCTGGCAAAATATCCCGATCTCGACGCCTTCGTGCCGACCGGCGGCTTCCCGCAATTCGTGCCCGAGGCCTATCGCAAGGCGGCCGAGCCCTACAAGGACAAGATCGCCTCGGGCGCCCTTGCTCTGGTCGTCGCCGACACGCTGCCCGTGCAGATGGAGCTGATGAAGGACGGGCTCTCCAAGGGCCAGGTCGGCCAGCGACCGTTCGAGATGGGCTACAAGGCGATGTTCTTCCTGAAGGATCTCAAGGACGGCAAGTCGGTCACCGACCCGACCTATACCGGCCTCGATGTCTGCACCCCGGAGACCGCCGACAGCTGTATCGGCAAATAGGCCGCCTTCCCTCTTCGAGCAGGCGGAGTTGCTTCCGCCTGCTCTTCTTTTCCCGAAAGCATTCCCCAATGACCGATCGTTTCTCCCTCGACGGGCGCGTCGCGCTGGTGACCGGCGCTTCGCGCGGACTTGGCTTCGCCATGGCGGCGGCGCTCGCCGAGCATGGCGCCACCGTGATCCTCAATGCCCGCGATGAAACATCTCTGGCCGAAGCCGCGGGCAGGCTGAAGTCGCGGCATCTCGCCTTCGACGTGGCCGATCCGCAGCAGTGCGGCGCGGCGCTCCAGACGATCGTGGCGGAGCATGGCAAGCTCGACATCCTGGTCAACAATGCCGGCATCCAGCATCGCCGGCCGCTCACCGAATGGGAGGACGCCGATTTCGACCGCGTCGTCGCTGTCAATCTCACGGCCTGCTTCCGCCTGGCGCGCGACGCGGCGAAGCTGATGCTGCCCAACAATTATGGCCGCATCATCAATACCGGATCGGTGGCGGCCATCCTGGGGCGTCCGACCATTCACGCCTATGCCGCGGCGAAAGCGGGCCTGCATGGGCTCACCCGCTCCATGGCCGCCGAGATCGGACGCAAGGGCGTCACCGTCAATGCCATAGCGCCCGGCTATTTCGCGACCGAGCTCAACACTGCGCTCCTCGAGGACAAGGCCTTCACCTCCTGGGTCGAAAGCCGCACGCCGGCCGGGCGCTGGGCCAAGCCCCAGGAGCTCGGCGGCGCCGTCGTGTTCCTCGCCTCGGAGGCCGGGTCCTACGTCAACGGCCATGTGCTCGCCGTCGACGGCGGTCTGTCGGTCAGCTTGTAACGGCACCAGCCGTCTTCAGCTCAATCCGCCTCGTCGATCAGCTCTCGGAATTCGCTTGCGGCCAAGCGGACCAGTTCGAAGGGATTCTCCGTCGCGGCGATCTGCCAGAAGACGGTGTAATCCCCCCGCTCCGTAAGCTCCACCAGAGTATAGCCCAGGCTGTCCCATGTCGCTTCCCAGTCCTTGGGAGCATCTTTTCGTGTACGCACCTCGAGGGCAGCTCGATAAGCAGTCGCCGCGCCATTGAAGAACGCCGGGTCATTCGTCATCTCTCCAAGGGTGAAGAGGGCATTGCCAAGGTTATGCTTCGTCGATGCCCATCTCTGCGGGGTGCTCTCTCGCTTTCGCCTCGTGAGCGCCGCCTCATAGGCTGCAACGGCCTGATAGAGCTTGCTCCTGTCACCTTCAAGGACGCCAAGTCGCTTGAGGGCGAGGCCGAGATTATGCTGAGTTCTGGCCCATCCTTGCGGATCCGTATCGCTGGACGCCAGATCCAAGGCTTGGTGATAGAGTTCGATGGCGCGCTTGAGCGGATTGGAACCACCTTGGAACGCGAACGCGTTTGCCTCTCCGCGCCTGTATCTTGCGGCAAGCCTTGGATCACGATCCTGGAGCACCGCATAGGCCTTGCCATATTGCTGTGCCGCTGTCTTGAAATCATAGGCCAGAAGCGCGGTTTCGGCGTAATCACCATAGGCTGACGCAAGTTCGAGACGATCCGCCGTATTCTCTGCATCGCGCTGATCTACGGCTTCCTTCAGCGTATCGGCACGACGGGCAGCATCGGCGCGATAGATTTTCGCCAACCCAACGGCGCCCTCAGCCTGCGCCTGGTCCGCGAGCTTCGATAGCCTGACCAGTTCCTCGTCGTTGCGCAGGCTTACGGCCCTTTCCGCCATGAATCGCCTTAGATTGGCTACGCCCTCTCTGATCTGCCTTTCCAGCTTATCCGGCCCTGCGCTGGTATCGACTTTCAGTTCCTTCAGCATGCCGTAGAGCAGATCAAGCGGCAGAGATTGCTGCTGCGCCATCGCTTCGACGAAAGCTCGCGTTTCCTGAGGCGTATTGGCGATGGTGAGCAGCAATTTTCGCCGCTCGCCGGCAATCAAGGCGTCATCGGAAAGGGTTTGTACGACCGTGCCGCCGAAGCTCAAGAAGCGTCTCAGGCTGGCATTGGTCCATGGCCGCTGGCGTGTTCGAGTGGCAAGATAAACCTCCTCGGTCACCATGGTCATCACGTGACTGAACTCGTAGCCCTGATTGGCGTTCAAGTGCTTGAGCAAGGCCGCCGCGTAAGGACTATGGCTGCCGGCAGGTCCATCGAGCGCCGCTTGTCCTGGACCGGCGGCGAAGCTGATGACTTCGCCCAGGTTCTCAACGGAGGTGGCGGGAGAGCTTTCAATCACGTTCATGCCGCGCGGCGGGCCGAGGCCTGTCGGGCGGATTGGAATACCTGTCGCATCGGCCTTGTACTTGAGAAACGCCCCCTCGGGAAACGGATTGGAACGGCAGGCATCAAGCAGGATAATGGTAATCCGTGTCGTCATGCGCAACCGGTCCAGCATATCCTGAAGGGATATGAAATTCTCGCCCGCGCTGTCGAGCGATGTGACGTCGGCATCGACGGGAATCAAATAATTCATGCCGCCGGCTTCAATCGCATGGCCCGCATAATAGACCAGTGCCACATCGGCGCTCTCCGCATCCTCTATGAAGCCATCAAACCAGCGACTGAGCTGGCGGGCGGTTTTGTCCGGCGCAATGTCCACTTTGAAACCGAGCTTCTCGAGAAGTTCCTTGATCGCCTTTGCATCCCGCGAGGTGTTGGGCAGTGACGGAAGCTTCTCGTATTTCGACTGGCCAATCACCAAGGCGACGCCCTTGAGCGGCTCGGCGGTCTGCGCCTGGAGGGATGAATGTGGCTGCAACAGCAGAACCGCGATCAGCCAGACCAGTCTGCTGGTCGTGCCAATATTGCATCGCCGCCTCTGCCGCATTCGTGGGCTCCGTCCGTTTCCGCAACGCTGTCATGGCGCAATGTCAGCATAGCGACGGGAATCTGGCAAGAACGGGAAGACACGGCGCTTCAGGCCATCTCTCCACAACTTGGCGGAGAGGCGCGCGATCAGCTTCCTCTGAGACGAGCAATCTTCGCAGCTCGTCTCGATCCTTGACAAAGAACGCGCGAACGGCTGGTTACGCGCCATGACCCATGCCAATCCAACCTTGTCCAATGGCTATTCCATCGTTCCGCCGCGCCATGTCGCCAATGTCGCGACCTTCCTGGAGATGCGCGCGAGGCCCGTCGCCTCATCGCAAGCCTCAGCCGAAAGCTTGACACTGGAGCGCTGGCGCGACGCTGATCCAGCGGCCTATCGCGCCCTCTTCAGGGTCATCGGCGAGAACTGGCTGTGGTATTCGCGCCTCGTGATGCCGGATCACGAGCTTCTGCGGATATTCCGCGATCCCCGGATCGAGATCTATCGCCTCCTCGACAAGGGCGAGGTGGCTGGTCTGCTCGAGCTCGATTTCTCCGAGACCGACGAATGCGAATTGTCCTTTTTCGGCCTCGTGCCGGACGCGATCGGCCGGGGTGCGGGACGCTTCCTGATGAATGAGGCCATTGGCCTCGTCTGGGCGAAGCCGATCAGGCGCTTCTGGGTGCATACCTGCACCTTCGATCATCCGGCGGCGCTCCCCTTCTACCGGCGCTCGGGCTTCACGCCCTATCAGGTCGCCGTCGAGATCCATCCCGACCCGCGCCTGACCGGGTATATGCCACGCCACGCGGCGCCGCACGTGCCGATCATCGAAAGTTAAAACTTCACGTTCCCCGCGCCCTTGAGGTCGAGCATCTGGCGGGCTTCGTCGGGCGAGGCGATGTCGATCGACAGCTCCTCGAGGATGTGGCGGATCTTGGCGACGAGCTCGGCATTGGATTTTGCGAGCT